>NZ_JBSPCZ010000014.1:99207-204512 GCF_056161485.1 Pseudomonas sp. 5Vm1k | reverse complement strand
GATGCCCCCTGATGGACACCGTAGCGAGGGTACATTGAGCGAAGCGAGATGCCGTACGCCGGGGCGAAGCCTTTTGCTTACTTTTCGGCGTCTGGAAAAGTGAGTCGCTGTAAGAGCGAAACCATAATCAGCCATCACCGCAGCAACGGATATTCACCCAAACCCCCAACCCCCAACCCCCAAATCAGCCATCACCGCAGCAACGGATATTCACCCAAATCCCCAACCCCCAAATCAGCCATCACGGCAGCAACGGATATTCACCCAAATCCCCAACCCCCAAATCAGCCATCACCGCAGCAACGGATATTCACCCAAATCCCCAACCCCCAAATCAGCCATCACCGCAGCAACAGATATTCACCCAACCCCCCCAAACCCAAATCACCCCACCTAATACCCCATCATTCACCCCAACCCCCAAACCCCCAGGTTAACAAAACATAACGTGGCGTCGATTGTCAGACCTTTCCAAACCCCGATAGGATAAGCCAGCTTCCGAAGGGGCTCTAGATTGCAGGTTTCAGGACTATGCTCCAAACCACTCAATCACCAAGAGCACCCTTACGGCGCCCTGAAAGGTTGAACGACCTAACAATAATAATGGGGGAAGGTCTATGAGTGAGCCTGTCATGGGTGTGGGTATCTGCCGCCCGCCGGCATTACGCAAATTCGCGTTGCTGGCTACAGCGCTCTCGCTGTTGGGCTGTGCCATGTTATCGGCACCGGTGATCGCCGCTGACGCGCCGGCCGCCGATGTTGTGTATTCCGTTGAATCCGCCAAGGCTGCCAAAAGCCTGATGCTCGATGTCGTCCACGCCGGCAAGCGCCTGGTGGCGGTCGGGGATCGTGGGCACATTCTGTATTCCGATGACCAGGGCTCAACCTGGACCCAAGCCAAAGTTCCAACCCGACAACTGCTGACGGCGGTGTTTTTTGTCGACGACAAACACGGCTGGGCTGTCGGCCATGACGCGCAAATTCTCGCCAGCGAAGACGGCGGCGTCACCTGGACCAAACAATTCGAAGACCTGAAACGCGAAGCACCGCTGCTCGATGTCTGGTTCAAAGACGTCAACAGCGGCTTTGCCGTGGGTGCTTATGGTGCGTTGCTAGAAACCACCGACGGTGGCAAAAACTGGGAAGACGCCAGTGATCGCCTGGACAACGAAGACCAGTTCCACCTTAACGCCATCACCGCCGTCAAGGACGCCGGGCTGTTTATCGTCGGTGAGCAGGGCAGCATGTTCCGCTCTGCTGATTGGGGCCAGACCTGGGAAAAACTCGAGGGCCCGTACGAAGGTTCGCTGTTCGGCGTGATCGGCACCGCACAACCAAACACCCTGCTGGCCTACGGGCTGCGCGGCAATCTCTACCGCTCCACGGATTTCGGTAGCACCTGGGAACAAGTTCAACTCCAGGCTGCGCGCGGCACGCTGGAGTTCGGCCTGTCCGGCGCCACGTTGCTCGACGATGGCTCCATCGTGATCGTCGGCAACGGTGGCTCGGTGATCAGCAGCAGCGACAACGGCGAAACCTTTACGGTGTTCAATCGCCCGGACCGGATTTCCGTGTCGGCGGTCACCTCGGCAGGTAACGGCAATCTGATTCTGGCAGGACAGGGCGGCGTTCGCGCCACTTCGCCAACCGGCGCCGAGCTCAGCAAATAAGCCGGGCCACATAATAAGAAGGGCGGAGCTATGACATCCATGACAAGTCATCACCAAGACAAGGCGACGTTTCTAGAACGCCTGATTTTCAACAACCGCCCGGCAGTGATCGTCATCTGCCTGCTGGTGAGTATCTTCCTGTTCTGGCAGGCGACGCTGATCCGGCCGTCCACCAGTTTCGAAAAAATGATCCCGCTCGAGCATCCGTTCATTCAAAAGATGATGGAGCACCGCAACGATCTGGCGAACCTCGGCAATACCGTGCGGATCTCGGTGGAAGCCACTGACGGCGACATCTTCTCCAAGGAATACATGGAGACCCTGCGCCAGATCAACGACGAAGTGTTCTACATCTCCGGCGTCGACCGTTCCGGTCTCAAGTCGTTGTGGAGCCCGAGCGTGCGCTGGACCGAAGTGACGGAGGAGGGCTTCGCCGGTGGTGAAGTGATCCCGCAAAGCTATAACGGCTCCCAGCAAAGCCTCGACCTGCTGCGCAATAACGTACTCAAGTCCGGCCAGGTCGGGCGCCTGGTGTCCAACGACTTCAAGTCGAGCATCGTCGACATCCCGCTGCTGGAGTCCTACCCGGACCCGCAAGACCAAGGCAAGTTGCTGGCCCTGGATTACCGCAAGTTCTCCCACGAGCTGGAAGAAAAGATCCGCGACAAGTTTGAAAAACAGAACCCTAACGTCCAGATCCACATCGTTGGTTTCGCCAAGAAAGTCGGCGACCTGATCGATGGTCTGGTGATGGTGGTGATGTTCTTCGGCGTCGCCTTCGTCATCACCCTGATCCTGCTGTACTGGTTTACTAACTGCATGCGCAGCACCGTGGCGGTGTTGAGTACGACGCTGGTGGCGGTGGTCTGGCAACTCGGCTTGATGCACGCCTTCGGTTTCGGGCTTGATCCGTATTCGATGCTGGTGCCGTTCCTGATCTTCGCCATCGGTATTTCTCACGGCGTACAGAAAATCAACGGCATCGCCTTGCAGTCCAGCGAGGCCGACAACGCCTTGACCGCCGCACGGCGGACCTTCCGCCAGTTGTTCCTGCCGGGGATGATCGCGATTCTCGCGGACGCAGTGGGTTTCATCACGCTGTTGATCATCGACATCGGCGTGATTCGCGAACTGGCCATCGGCGCGTCCATCGGCGTGGCGGTGATTGTGTTCACCAACCTGATTCTGCTGCCGGTCGCGATTTCCTACGTCGGCATCAGCAAGCGTGCGGTCGAGCGCAGCAAGAAAGATGCGCACCGCGAGCACCCGTTCTGGCGCATGCTGTCGAACTTCGCCAGCCCGAAAGTTGCGCCGGTGTCGATTGCACTTGCCCTGATCGCCTTCGGCGGCGGCCTCTGGTACAGCCAGAACCTGAAAATCGGCGACCTCGATCAAGGTGCTCCAGAGCTGCGCCCGGACTCGCGCTACAACAAGGACAACAACTTCATCATCAGCAACTACTCCACCAGTTCCGATGTGTTGGTGGTGATGGTCAAGACCAAGCCCGAAGGCTGCTCGCGCTATGAAGCCATGGCGCCAATCGACGAGCTGATGTGGAAGATGCAGAACACCGAGGGCGTGCAGTCGGCGATTTCGCTTGTGACCGTGTCCAAGCAGATGATCAAGGGCATGAACGAGGGCAACCTGAAATGGGAAACCCTGTCGCGCAACCCGGACGTACTGAACAACTCCATCGCCCGGGCTGATGGCCTGTACAACAACAGCTGTTCCCTGGCGCCGGTGCTGGTGTTCCTCAACGACCACAAGGCCGCGACCCTCGACCGTGCAGTGCATGCGGTGCAAGACTTCGCGAAGGAAAACAACAAGGACGGTCTGGAATTCATCCTCGCCGCCGGTAACGCCGGGATCGAAGCGGCGACCAACGAGGTCATCAAGGAATCGGAGCTGACGATCCTGATCCTGGTGTACATCTGCGTCGCGACCATGTGCATGATCACCTTCCGTTCCTGGGCGGCGACCTTATGCATCGTGCTGCCGCTGGTGCTGACCTCGGTACTCGGCAATGCACTGATGGCCTTCATGGGCATCGGCGTGAAAGTCGCGACCTTGCCGGTGGTGGCGCTGGGCGTGGGGATTGGCGTGGACTACGGCATCTACATCTACAGCCGCCTCGAAAGCTTTCTGCGTGCCGGCCTGCCGTTGCAAGAGGCGTACTATCAGACGCTGAAATCCACCGGTAAAGCCGTGCTGTTCACCGGTCTGTGCCTGGCCATCGGCGTGTGCACTTGGATCTTCTCGGCGATCAAGTTCCAGGCCGACATGGGCCTGATGCTGACCTTCATGCTGCTGTGGAATATGTTCGGCGCACTGTGGCTGCTGCCAGCGCTGGCGCGGTTCCTGATCAAACCGGAGAAACTGGCGGGGCAGAAAGGCAATTCGCTGTTCGCTCACTAAACATGCAGCGAACACTCCTTTGGGAGCGAGCCTGCTCGCGAATGCGGACTGACATTCACCGTTGATGTCGACTGACACACCGCTTTCGCGAGCAGGCTCGCTCCCACAAGGGATCTTCAACGGGGCTTAAAAAGCCGCAACCTCAGGTTGCGGCTTTTTCATGGGTGATCACCACGGTTTCAGTTTGGCTCCAATGGCAGGAAACGCTCCCGGGCTAGCGTTTCGCTGATAGCGCCGTGATAGATCTCGATTTTCTGTTTCGGATCTTTTGCGCTGGCTAGAATCGATTCGTAGGTTTCGAAGCGTTGCTCCACGGTTTTCAAATGAGCTGTCGTGTAAGTGGCTTTGTCGTCCAGCAAGCCGGCATAGTGAAAGTGTGCGTACCAGACAGGGGCATCATCAGTGTCCCGCAGGGCGTATTCCTGCATGAAATCCCGGCGTCCGGTCTTTAGCTGCACACGGCTGCCGATGGCCTCGACGTGAATCACATCGTGTTGCAACAGATATTCCACACCCTCGCTGCTCGGCGCTTGATCCAGCGTCATGCGGGCGCGCAGCTCCGTTGCCTTCCTTTCGAGGACCTGTGCCTTGCCCCGTAGCTCGGCGACCAGAGCCGTATCTTTTTCATTGCCCGACGGGGCGTTCTCGTGGTTTTCCAGCTTATCGGCAAACCCGGTGAGCTTTTTCGCCTCGCGTTGCAGTTGCTCTTCGATTTCCTTGGGCGAACTCGCGCGTTGAGCATAACCCTCTATCTTGAGCACCTGATCATCAACCTTGGCGAGGGTTTTTCGGGCATCGCCCTTGAGCAGCGGGTAGGCAATCGATGAGGCTTTGAGGGATGGCTCTTTGGCTACGACCATCTCCACCCAGTCATCATCATGTTGATGGAACGAGATCAGGGGCTTGTCGTCCAGTGGGCCGTTGATATCGACGATGTCACCACCCTGATCGGCTATGCGTGGGCGCAGATCCCCAATCAACATGCCTTTGGCGGTTTTAATGACTTTTTTTCGGCTGATCGAAGGAGACGTGGTGTTGGTTTTTTTCCGCTCCGCACCCGCACCTTTGGAGGTGCCGGCCGCTGCCTGGCCGGATGCCGCAGACGATTGTTGCTGTTGCGAGGCGATCTGTTGAACCTCGTCAGCCAGGCGCTGTTCGGCATCGAGGCGCAGTTGGTGAATCAACGTTCGCAGGCGGTGGAACGCCGACATGACCAACTCATCGACCCTGAAGATTTCGATACTGCCCAGGGCATCCTGCGCTGTGCTGTAGTGATGGACCAGACTGTCCAGCACGGCAATGCGATCACTGCGTTCATACACGTGGTCGGTCTGCAGCTCGGCATGGGACCGGGCCAGCATCAGCAGCGGTTTGACGGCCATTTCCAGAGCGTCATTGGTCTCGGTTCCCAGGGTCTTGACGCTGAGGATCCGCAAGATAACCAATTGATAGGACTTGACTCGCAGGGCCGTAAGTTCATTTTCCGGTCGGTCCTTGTTCAATTCCTTCAAGGTCTTGGCACCCAGCAGCGGGATCTGTTCAAGCTCTTCGATCCGACTGTCGATCTCTTCGTAAGACCGGATCATGGTTTCATTTATTTCACCGGTTGTGCGGATGAAGTCGAAGTATCGCTTCACCACGGCTTCGCCTTCGATAGACAAGGCTTCATAGAGTTGCTGCACATTGCTGGCGAACTCGTTGTACCTGGCATTGGCGGCGGTTCGCGCGTCATCGGCCTTCACAATCCGTTTGCGAATATTCTTGATGATGTTGCCCAGTACATCGCAAACCAGCGAGTGGTCCAGGGGAAAGTCCGTCAGCTCGCTGGTCTCCCGCAGTCCGTCAAGCAATGTGGTATAGCCGTCAGTCTGCTTGTCGAGTTCGACGACATAACGCTGCGCGAACGTCGTACGCTCTTGGTCGGTGCTGGTGGGGGCGTTGTCTTTGAGGTCCATCAGGTTCTCCGCAATATCGACACGCTTTTGCGTCCGATCCTGCTGTGCGAAGAACTCCTGACGCCATAGGGCCAGCTCTTTAATGCGCTCACGTCTGGCTCTGCGTGCGTCGGCTATGCGTATTTTCGGGCCGCCACCGACCAGTTGCAGGCCCTGATCCAGCATCCATTTGCCACGGCCATTGGTTCTGAGCTTGATTCCTGGGTGGTCAGGGTGATCCGGCGTCACCAGGAAAACCTCGCCGAAGCCCGGCACGATCCGCACGCGAAACAGCAGGCCGGCGAGGGTGGCGTGCCATTTATTGTCGATTCGGTACAGGCCCTGGAAGGCGCCGATGGAAACCGGTTCCGGTAGTGAGTCCGGCCATGGCACCCGCACCGCTTTCAGTTGTTCGAACAATCGAGCGGTGGCCGAGTCACGTGCCGACGACAAGTTGAAATCCAGCAGGGTGTGGCCGCTGCCCGGTGGCTCTGACGGTAGTCCCGGTGTTGCCTGGGTCACCACGCGTTCATCTGCAATGTGGGGCAGGGGCCGTCGCAGTGAATCGAGGGCAACGGGTGTTTGCAGGGAGGCAATCGGGTCATCGACTGCGCCTCTGTTCTGCGCCACATGCAACAGCACCAACCCCAGGTTCAGGAGTACGTCGACCCAGGCCTGCTCCCGGGCCGTGACGTCATCACTGTCCAGGGCGGGAAGGTCCTGAATCAGACTGTGGGTGATTTGCAGCATCCAGCCCACCAGCATGGCCGGGCCGCGCAGCATTGGCAGAATCAAGTTGTTGAACACCAGCCAGCCGCCTTCGAGAATGATCACCCAGCGACTCTCGGCGTTGGACACCGACTGTCGATCAGCCTGTTCCACCAGCGCATTCGCATTGCTTTCAAATAGCTGGGCCAGCAGGTGACCCTTTTGCAACGCAGTGAGCCATTCGGCGCCGGCTTCGTCACCCACCAGCATCGCCGGTCCCGGCTTTTCCGGGAGCGCGAACTCATCGCCGGGATGAAAATGCACAATGTGCGGTTCGTTGAAGCCGTTGTTGTCGTAGATCGGGCGTGCGCGATCGGGCAACCAGGTCAGTACGCTGGTCTGCAGTGGGCCCGGTTGTGCGATGGCGCTCAGTAGCGCTTGCCGGCTCGGGTATTGCTGCAGCGCCGGCATGTACATCGGCCGATAGAGAATGTGCGGGCCATCGGCCTTCAAGTCCCGTGGCTCGATGATGAACAGGTTGCTGGCCACGTCCCACTCGGCGTTGGTTTTTCTCTGGAACGCCAATGGGCGCAGGACAACCTCCTGGTCATCGACGAAGCGTTCGGCGGTGGTCTTGTGCATCAGCGCCGCGACGTAGCGGTAACCCTGGCGGGTGAAGCCTTGTTCGGCCTTGATCGACTGTTCGAGCGCAAGCATTGGCAAGCTAATGGCCAGTTCCAGACTGAACAGTCGCTGGCGTTCCCGCGCTTCGGGCGTGTCGGCCAGCAACTCGGCGCGAATGTATTCGGGGTAGTGTTTGCCGACGTCGACCCGGGTCACCAGTTCCAGCAGATAGGCCTCGGTGGTCCAGTCCTGGATCAGTTGGCCTGCGGTGTGGCGTATGGTCATCCGGCCTTTGGGTTTGCCTGCCAGGTTCTTAATGGCCAGCTCGGTCAGCGACATTGTCAGGGGGGCGATGTAGCCACTGCCGAGGTCGCCGACCGGCACATGGACGGTCAGTTCCAGTTCGTCAGGGTTGTACCCGGGGGCTTGCGGCTGGTCCAGCAGCATCTGTCGGTGCAAGGATTTCTTGGCAAAGCTGTGAAGGTTATCGATGCCGGCGTGGAATGTGCTGCCAAGGTTTTGTTGCTTGATGCTGGCGTGTTCCAGCACATGTTTGCGGTAAGCCATGCGATCGATGGCGCCGGCGCTTTGCAGCCACTGGGGCAGGTTTGACTCGATGTGCTGGAAGAGCATCGGGCTCGCGGTCTGGGTGGGCGACGGAGTGACAAATAGCGCCGCTACATCGGTGATCGCGGCGAAGCGTTTTTCCAGCTCGTCGACCGGTAGCCCGGCGGGCAGCTTGAACGCGGCCAGATCGTCCAGTTGCTGGTTCAGGATCAGGGCGGCCTGGGTGTCGAAGATATTGCCGTCCGGCTCAAAGCGTTTCCAGGTGATGGAATCGACCATGAATGCCTGTTGAAACCGTGCGCCCCAGGCTTTACCGAAAGCGTCCATGGTTGGAAACGCTTCGATGCTGCCGGTCACGCTGCACAGCAACAGGATTTCACCGCAGCCCACCAGTAGGTCGGGGCTCTGCAGGCTGACCGATTGCTGATCGATGTCCAGGGTCGTTTCAAGGATGTAGGCATGGATAACGCCTTTTGCCCAAGGTGCCTGGAGGCGCTCCTGTTTGTCGGGATGGCGGGTCAGTTCATTAAGGATCTCGGCTTGCAGCGTGTTGGTCGGCGAATGAAGGACCGCCGCCGTTTTCAGCACCCCGTTCAGCAGATCTCCCAACCACTGCCAGCGGCTGGCCCCGGCCTCGAAGGGCTCATTCCAGTAATCACTCAATGCTTCCTGAAAAGCGACGCCCACAATGGCCGGCAATTCACGAATGACGCCGGCGATTACTTGCATGTCCGGTTCGCGTTGGCTGGTGCTGTCGAGGGTCAAGTGGGTCGGTGCCCTGTTGGTCAGGAAACAGGCGCGGCCATATTGTTCGCTGAGCACCGGTGGCTTGCCGTTTGCCATGTATGCGAGCACGACATCCAACAGCAGGATGAGCCGCCAGCCACCCTCGGGGAGTGGTTGTGCGAGGCGGGTTCGGTAGGGGTCGAAATCCAGTGGCGGGTATTTTTCCAGCAGGTCTTCCTTGAGCAGGCTGGCGGTTACCGAACGCAGGGTCGGGCGAGTGCTGAACCGGGCACTGATTGTTCGGGCAATGATGCCGGTGGAATCGGCTGTGACAGTCGATGATGAAACGGTGGGCATGATGCAATCCTTTGCATGGTTGAGGCCCTGAACATAAAGTGTCGGCGAGTGAGGTGTGCGGTATCCGGTTACCGCACAGGCGTCGATTGAATGGGGTATGGCGCGCGCGCAGAAACAAAAAAGCCGCGACCTGAGGGTTGCGGCTTTCTTGTGGTTCACACAGATCAAATGTGGGAGCGGGCTTGCTCGCGAAGGCGGACTATCAGCCAACATCTTTGCCGACTGACATACCGCCTTCGCGAGCAAGCCCGCTCCCACAGGGGGTTTAGTGGTTGTTTGTGGGATCGGCGCCGAGCACTACATTCAGCGCACTGCGCGCATCATCCAGTTGCACCAGCGTCGCATGCCGTGCACCCAGCGCATCGCGATTCTCGATGGCAGTGAGGATCGCCTTGTGCCGTGGCAGCGCCAGTTCATGCAGGTTCGGTCGCTGGTTGGAGTGCTTCAACGCCTCGGCAATCGCCACCGAGAGCATGTTGCACAAGTTGGCCAGCAAGTCGTTGTGGGTCGCGTCGGCGATGCGGCTGTGGAAGTCGAGGTCCGGTTGCAGCAGCGCTTCCGGGGTCGGTGCGGCTTCCATCCGTTGGTAGGCTTCGCCGATGGAGGCGATGTCCGCGTCGGTGGCGTACTGCGCGGCGAGGGCGGCGGCGGCCGGTTCGATGATGCTGCGCACGCTGGTGAGCAGGCTGAAGAACTCATTTTGCGGGCTGCTTTGCATCAACCAATGCAGCACGTCCGGGTCGAGCATGTGCCATTCCTTGCGCGCCTTCACTACGGTGCCAACCCGCGGACGGGAATACACCAGGCCCTTGGCAACCAGTACGCGCGTGGCTTCGCGCAGCACCGGCCGACTGACCGCGTACTCTTCGCACAACAAGGCTTCGGCGGGCAGTTTGTCGTCGGGCTTGAAGCGTCCGGAGACGATCTGCATGCCCAGTTCCTGGACGATGCGCGAGTGCATGCTTTTGCGGTCGGAGGGTTTGCGGTAATCCATGGGGAACGGCGCGATCCTGGGCGATGGGAGTGTGGCGCATGATAGCAGGCGGGGACACGGTCCTGAATCAGATGGAGAGCCAATGTGGGAGCGGGCTTGTTGTGGCGAGGGGGCTTGCCCCCGTTGGGGAGCGAAGCTCCCCTGTACCCAGTCGCCGCGATTCTAAATGAGTCCGCAGTGACTGGTTTACGATTGCTGCGCAATCGAACGGGGGCAAGCCCCTTCGCCACACAATCCCGCTCCCACAGGGGGGAATGGTGGGGTCAGTGGGAATGGCGCGGCACTTCCGAACCGCGGCAACCGACCAGGAAGTCAAAGTCGCAACCCTGATCCGCTTGCAGCACATGATCGATGTACAGCTGACGATAACCGCCGACGATCAATTGCTTGGGCGGTACCAGATCAGCCATCCGCGCCGCCAGTTCGGCGTCGGGGATGTCCAGGTGCAGACGCCCGCTGGCGCAATCAAGCTCAATGAAGTCACCTTCCTGCACCACCGCCAACGGCCCGCCGGCTGCGGCTTCCGGCGCCACGTGCAACACCACCGTGCCATACGCGGTGCCACTCATGCGCGCATCGGAAATCCGTACCATGTCCGTCACGCCCTGGGCCAGCAGCTTGGCCGGCAAACCCATGTTGCCGACTTCGGCCATGCCTGGATAACCCTTCGGCCCGCAGTTTTTCATCACCAGAATCGAGTTCGCGTCCACGTCCAGTTCCGGGTCGTTGATCCGTGCCTTGTACATGTCGAAGTTCTCGAACACTACGGCGCGGCCACGATGCTGCATCAGTTCGGCGCTGGCGGCGGAGGGTTTCAGCACCGCGCCGAGTGGCGCGAGGTTGCCGCGCAGCACGCAGATCCCGCCATCAGCGCGGATCGGGTTATCGAGGGTGCGGATCACTTCGTCCTGGCCGTAGATCGGAGCGTCCTTGGTGTTCTCGCCGAGGCTTTTGCCGTTGACGGTCAAGGCGTTCGGATGCGGAATCAGATTGGCTTCGCCGAGGCGACGCAACACTGCCGGCAAACCACCGGCGTAGTAGAACTCTTCCATCAGGAAGCGCCCGGACGGTTGCAAGTCGACGATGGTCGGCATGCCGCGACCGATGCGGGTCCAGTCGTCCAGATCCAGTTCGACACCAATGCGCCCGGCAATGGCTTTCAAATGGATCACCGCGTTGGTCGAACCGCCAATCGCCGCGTTCACCCGAATGGCGTTTTCAAACGCTTCCTTGGTCAGGATCTTCGACAGCCGCAAGTCTTCGCGCACCATCTCCACCGCGCGCATGCCGGACATGTGCGCCAACACATAACGCCGCGCGTCTACCGCCGGAATCGCCGCGTTGTGGGGTAGGGAGGTGCCGAGGGCTTCGGCCATGCAGGCCATGGTCGACGCGGTGCCCATGGTGTTGCAGGTGCCGGCTGAGCGGGACATGCCGCCCTCGGCCGCGAGGAAATCGTCGATGGTGATCGTGCCTGCTTTCACTTGCTCGCTGAGCTGCCAAACCACGGTGCCCGAACCAATGTCCTGGCCCTTGTGCTTGCCATTGAGCATCGGCCCGCCAGTGACGACGATGGCCGGCACGTCGCAACTGGCGGCGCCCATCAATAATGCCGGAGTGGTTTTATCGCAACCGGTCAGCAGCACCACGCCATCGATCGGGTTGCCGCGAATGGCTTCTTCAACGTCCATGCTCGCCAGGTTACGGGTGAGCATGGCGGTGGGGCGCAGGTTCGATTCGCCGTTGGAGAACACCGGGAATTCCACTGGAAAGCCGCCGGCCTCGATCACCCCGCGTTTGACGTGCTCGGCAATCTGGCGGAAATGCGCGTTGCACGGGGTCAGTTCCGACCAGGTGTTGCAGATGCCGATGATTGGTTTGCCGTGGAACTGGTGGTCGGCGATGCCCTGATTCTTCATCCAACTGCGGTACATGAAGCCGTTCTTGTCGGCGGTGCCAAACCATTGGGCGGAGCGCAGGGTGGGCTTCTTATCAGACATGATCGATTCTCTTATTGTATGACTATATTGTTCAATCTGACGGATAACATAAGCGTAAATTCGGCTGTTTGGAAGCGTTGTTGCTTAATTAGTAATACTATATAGTCGGTTTCAACGGAGGGATTGGCCCTGGCGGTTTTCCGCGAGAGGCGTCCCCCGAGGTTCTATAACAACAACAATCGGAGACCGATCTCATGAGCGAGGAACTGCGGCTTATTCGTCGCATCACGCTGAAACTGATTCCCTTCCTGATCCTGCTGTACCTGATCGCCTATGTGGATCGCTCCGCCGTCGGCTTCGCCAAGCTGCACATGGGCGCGGACATCGGCATCGGTGATGCGGCCTACGGGCTCGGTGCCGGGCTGTTTTTCATTGGTTACTTCCTGCTGGAAATCCCCAGCAACCTGATGCTCGAACGCTTCGGCGCCCGCCGCTGGTTTGCGCGGATCATGGTCACCTGGGGCGCGATCACCATCGGCATGGCCTTCGTCCAGGGCCCGCACAGTTTCTATGTGATGCGCTTCCTGCTCGGTGCCGCTGAAGCCGGATTCTTCCCGGGCGTTCTGTACTACATCACCCAATGGTTCCCGGTGCGCCATCGCGGCAAAATCCTCGGGCTGTTCATCCTTTCCCAACCCATCGCGATGATGATCACCGGCCCGGTGTCCGGCGGTTTGCTCGGCATGGACGGCACCCTCGGCCTGCACGGCTGGCAGTGGCTGTTCATCGTCATCGGCACCCCGGCGATCCTGCTGACCTGGCCAGTGCTGCGTTACCTGCCGGATGGCCCGCAACAAGTGAAATGGATGGACCAGGCCGAGAAGGACTGGCTGACCGGCGAGCTGAAAAAAGACCTTGAGGAATATGGCCAGACCCGTCACGGCAATCCGTTGCACGCGCTGAAGGACAAACGGGTTTTGCTGCTGGCGCTGTTCTATCTGCCGGTGACATTGAGCATTTACGGCTTGGGCCTGTGGTTACCGACCTTGATCAAACAGTTCGGTGGCACCGACCTGGTGACCGGTTTTGTGTCCTCGGTGCCTTACGTCTTCGGGATCATCGGTTTGCTGATCGTGCCGCGCAGTTCCGACCGCTTGAATGATCGCTACGGCCATTTGGCGGTGCTCTACGTGCTGGGCGCCATCGGCCTGTTCCTCAGCGCCTGGCTGACGTTGCCGGTGCTGCAACTGGCGGCGTTGTGCCTGGTGGCGTTTGCGCTGTTTTCCTGCACGGCAGTGTTCTGGACCTTGCCGGGGCGCTTCTTTGCAGGCGCCAGCGCGGCGGCTGGGATTGCTTTGATCAACTCGGTGGGCAACCTCGGCGGCTATATCGGGCCGTTCGTGATCGGCGCGCTGAAGGAATACACCGGCAACCTGGCATCGGGGTTGTACTTCCTGTCCGGGGTGATGGTGTTTGGGCTGGTGCTGACGGGTGTGGTGTATCGGTTACTGGAGCGCAAGCACGTGTTGCCGGCCGATCAATTTGCCGCCAGTGCCCGAGGTGCAACCCGTACCTGAGACATCACAAAAATCCCCTGTGGGAGCGGGCTTGCTCGCGAAAGCGGAGTGTCAGTCAGCACAGATGTTGGATGAGAAACCGCATTCGCGAGCAAGCCCGCTCCCACAGGGGGGCAATGCCGACTTCAAGATGGTTACAGGAGAAAATCATGCGTTTAGTTCAGTTCGAATTGATTAACGGCGAGCGCCGGGTGGGCGTGGTCGAGGAAGTCCTGGTGCGCGAAGTGCAGGACGCGCGCTCCGTTCGGGATCTGGCCCTGGCCGCCATCGAGGCGGGGGTCAATCTTGAGCAATACGTGCAAAACCTCGGCCTGGGCATCAGCCACGATTACGCGGAGCTGCTGACCCACCTGCGCATCCTGCCGCCGCTGGATCACCCGGACCCAGCCCATATGTTGGTCAGCGGCACCGGCCTGACTCATTTGGGCAGCGCCTCAGCCCGGGACAAAATGCACCAGCAAGTTGGCGACGAAGCCGCCATGACCGACACCATGCGCATCTTCAAGTGGGGCGTCGAGGGCGGCAAACCGGCGGCGGGGCAGGCCGGTGTGCAACCGGAATGGTTCTACAAGGGCGACGGCAGTATCGTCGTGCGTCCGGGCCAGCCGTTCCCGCTGCCACCGTTTGCCGAAGACGCCGGGGAAGAGCCGGAGCTCAGCGGCCTCTACGTCATCGGCCACGACGGCAAGCCGTATCGCCTCGGTTATGCGGTTGGCAACGAGTTCTCCGACCACGTCATGGAACGCAAGAATTACCTCTACCTGGCCCACTCTAAATTGCGCAGTTGCAGTTATGGCCCGGAACTTCGCGTCGGTGAACTACCCCAACACTTGGCAGGCACCAGTCGCATCCTGCGTGACGGCGAGGTGTTGTGGCAACACGAGTTCCTCAGCGGCGAGGCCAATATGTGCCACAGCCTGGCGAACCTCGAGTATCACCATTTCAAGTACAGCCAGTTCCTGCGTCCGGGGGACGTGCACATTCACTTCTTCGGCACCGCGACCCTGTCCTTCGCCGATGGTATCCGCACCCAACCGGGTGACGTGTTTGAAATCAGCCAGGCCGAATTCGGCGCGCCGTTGATCAACGGTATTGCGCCGGTAGACGCGGCGTTCGAACCCGGCACCGTCGGCATCCTTTAAGGAGATTTGCATGACCCAGATTCTTGGTCACAACTACATCGGCGGCCAACGCAGCGCGGCCGGCAACCTTAAATTGCAAAGCGTCGACGCCAGCACCGGCGAGGCCTTGCCCCATGATTTTTATCAAGCCACCCCGGAAGAGGTCGACGCCGCCGCCAAGGCTGCCGCCAGCGCTTACCCGGCTTATCGCAGCCTGAGTGCCGAACGTCGGGCGCAGTTTCTCGACACCATTGCTGACGAACTGGACGCGCTAGGCGACGACTTCGTTGCCATGGTCTGCCGCGAAACCGCATTGCCCGCCGGGCGCATTCAAGGCGAGCGCGGTCGCACCAGCGGTCAGATGCGGTTGTTCGCCAAGGTCCTGCGTCGCGGTGATTTCTACGGTGCGCGGATTGATCTGGCGTTGCCCGAACGCCAACCGATGCTGCGTCCCGATTTGCGCCAGTACCGCATCGGCCTCGGTCCTGTTGCGGTGTTTGGCGCAAGCAACTTTCCGTTGGCGTTTTCCACGGCCGGCGGCGATACCGCTTCGGCACTGGCCGCCGGTTGCCCGGTGGTGTTCAAGGCCCACAGCGGCCACATGGCCACCGCTGAACTGGTCGCCGACGCGATCCTCCGCGCCGCAGAAAAAACCACCATGCCAGCCGGTGTGTTCAACATGATCTATGGCGGCGGGGTCGGCGAAGCGCTGGTCAAGCATCCGGCGATCCAGGCCGTGGGTTTTACCGGTTCGCTCAAGGGCGGTCGTGCCTTGTGTGACATGGCGGCGGCGCGTCCGCAGCCGATTCCGGTGTTCGCCGAGATGTCGAGTATCAATCCGGTGATCGTCTTGCCGCAGGCGTTGGCGACTCGGGCTGAAACCGTTGCCCGCGACCTGACGGCGTCGGTGGTGCAGGGGGGTGGTCAGTTCTGTACCAATCCGGGGCTGGTGATTGGGATTCGTTCGCCGCAGTTCAGCGGGTTCGTGCAGCAGGTATCGGCGTTGATCGCTGATCAGCCGGCGCAAACCATGCTCAATGCCGGGACGTTGAGCAGTTATGGCAAAGGTCTGCAAAAACTTCTCGCTCATCCTGGCATCGAGCATCTGGCCGGCAGCCCGCAACAGGGTAATCAGGCGCAGCCGCAACTGTTCAAGGCCGATGTCAGCCTGCTGATCGATGGCGATGAAGTCTTGCAGGAAGAAGTCTTCGGCCCGACCACGGTATTTGTTGAAGTCGCGGATCAGGCGCAACTCAGTGCGGCGTTGAATGGCCTGCACGGGCAACTGACGGCGACGATCATTGGCGAGCCAGTGGACTTCGATCAGTTCGGCGAGCTGACCGCGTTGCTGGAACAGAAGGTCGGGCGAATCTTGCTCAATGGTTATCCGACGGGCGTGGAAGTCTGTGATTCGATGGTCCATGGCGGGCCGTACCCGGCGACCTCCGATGCGCGCGGCACGTCGGTAGGCACGCTGGCCATCGACCGTTTCCTGCGCCCGGTGTGCTTCCAGAACTACCCCGACAGCCTGCTGCCGGAGCCGCTGAAAAACGGCAACCCGCTGCGGATTCAGCGATTGGTGGACGGCAAACCGTCCCGTGATGCGCTCTAAAGCTTAAACACAATCCCTGTGGGAGCGGGCTTGCTCGCGAATGCGGAGTGTCAGGCACTATTGATTTCGACTGACCCACCGCATTCGCGAGCGAGCCTGCTCGCGAAAGCGGTGTGTCAGCTTGTATTGATGTTGAATGTGCCGCCGTCTTCGCGAGCAGGCTCGCTCCCACATTTGTTCAGCGCTGCGTTGAGTTGAGTGTCTGGCTCGGGGCAACTCCCACATTGAGCTATCATTGCCCCTTTCCACTTGAATGATTGATTGCCATGACTGCCGTTACCGACACTTTGCTCAACGCCCTCGAAAATTGCGACATGCTGGAAATCGACGGCTTGCACGCCTCCGATTTCTACCTCGGTGAAGAGGACGACAGTCTGAACATCGAATGCATGGACGGTCGGGCGCTCAAGCATTGGGAATTCAGCAAGGCCCAGATCCAGGCAGCCACCTTCGATCCAACCCTGCAAAGCTGGCTCATCACCGGTGATTCCGGTGAGCACCGGCTGGTGTGCATGGCCGCGATTGGCGGGCATGACGACGAGGAAGAAGAGCATGAAGATGCGTAATTTCTGGCCACTGTTGATGGCCGGCAGTGTCGGCGCCATGGGCGTTCAGGCGGCGACCGTCGACGATTATCAACTGTTGGTCGGTTCCTACACCGCAGGTCAGAGCCAGGGGATTTATCGCCTGAACTTCGACAGCGCCACCGGGCAGATTGCCGCCAAGCCACTGCAAGTGGTCAAGAGCGAAAATCCGTCCTGGCTGACGATTTCCAAGGATCAGCAACACCTGTTCGTGGTCAATGAAAACGGCCCGGGCCAGGCCGATCCGGTGGGCAAGGTCAGCAGTTACGCGATCAACCCCAAGACCCATGAACTGAGCTTGGTCAGTCAGGTCCAGAGCCTGGGCAACGAACCGACCCATTCGAGCCTTAGCGGCGACGGCAGCCACTTGTTCGTCAGCAATTACTCGGTGGTCGAAGACCCGGGCGGCACCCTCGCGGTGTTGCCGGTGGGCGCGGACGGCAAGCTCAAGTCGGTGGTGCAGATGAGCAGCCACCCGTCGAGCCGGGTCAACCCGGAGCGGCAGGCCTCGGCGCACGTGCATTCGACGATTTCCTCGCCGGATGGCAAGTACGTGTTTTCCAATGATTTGGGGGCGGACAAGATCTTTGTCTACCGCTTCAACCCTAAGGCCAACCCGCTGTTGCCGCTGACGCCTGCGACGCCGGCCTCAGTGCAACTGCCAGCCGGCAGTGGGCCGCGTCATTTGCTGTTCAGCGCCGATGGCAAACACGCCTGGTTGACCATGGAAATGAGCGCCCAAGTGGCAGTGTTCGACTACCAGGACGGCACGCTCAAGCAAACGCAAATGGTCGATCTGGCGGCGGGGCAACCCACCTCCGACAAGGCAGGCGCAGCGCTTCACGCCTCGGCTGACGGCAAGTTCCTCTACGTCAGCAATCGTGGCACCGCCAATCAACTGCTGGTATTCGCCATCGACCCGGCCACTGCTCAGCTCAAGGAACTCCAGCGACGTTCCGTCGAGGGTGATCACCCGCGCGAATTCAGCCTCGACCCGAGTGGCAAGTTTCTGCTGATCGCCAACCAGAAAAGCAACGAGATTGTCGTCGTCGAACGCGACGCCAAGACCGGCCTGTTGGGCAAAACCGTGCAGAAATTGCCGATGGATGCCCCGAGTGACCTCAAGTTTCTAGTGCGTCAATAGGTGCGGCAATAGGCCGCAGGCCCCGGTTGATAAGGCCTGCGACCTTCTATTAATCAGACTGATATCCGCTAATGCTACAAAGCATTTCAAGGCGCGGACCTCGGACGTTAAGTTTGCTCCACGGCCCAACCGGGCAAGCAAGCCAACTGACTCCGAGGAACACCGCCATGAACTTCAATATCTTCTCCATCATCGCCGCATCCGCCATCTCTGCCACCGTTGCCCTGCCAGCCAGCGCCAACGTTGAAATCAACAGCAAAAAATCCCACACCCAGAGCTACACCCAGAAATACTTGCAACAAAGCGCCAACTTCTACGCCGCGCTGGATCACAAAACCCAAGCCTGAAATCTGCGAACATTGTCGCTCCCTGTAGGAGCTGCCGAAGGATGCGATCTTTTGCTCTTGAAAAGTCAAACGATCGCAGCCTTCGGCAGCTCCTACTTGCGCGTTTCTAAGGGTCATAGGTTTTATTCGGCGCGGGCATAGACTGGTTTAATGATCAACCAGGTTGATGGTCACTATGGAAAACGCTGAGTGGTTGCTTCGGTTTTTTTGATCGATCCTGTGGGCACTGAAACATGCCCACGGAGAACACCATGGCCAGCGCAATCCTCACTTCTGCCAAACACGGCGCCTACCTGGCCATCGGAATCTACGTGACCATGGTGCTCGTGGTGAGCCTTTCGGCTCAATCGCAACACGACCTTCAAGCGCCGATTCAGGTTGCTTATCCCGCCATCCAGTTTGAACACCGCGCGCAAAACGTCGTGGTGGATCACGCTGATGTGTTGGGAGCTGTCGGAGCATGAAAGGACACAGACTCTGGGTCATTGCCTTTTTGGCGTTCATGACCAATGGCGCTTCACTGTTGGGGATCGGGCAGGGCTCGGCGGGCTCGGTGGCCCGCGCCATCGAATGCAACCACAACATCGCCCATAACATTCAGACGGCCAAGGCGTTGGGGTTGTTGGCGGGTAATCCACCATCGAAGGTCCGGGGCGAGTTCCTCGGACCGTTCCAGGTAGATTGCTCGGCGCTGGGGATGTGCTCGGTGTTGGCCTGAAAACGCGGTCACCGTGGCGAGGGAGCTTGCTCCCGCTGGGCTGCGAAGCGGCCCCAAAAGATGGGACTGCTGCGCAGTCCAACGGGAGCAAGCTCCCTCGCCACAGTAGTGCATGTCCTTACTTTTGCATGACGCCGGTAAAAAGCTCGGACTCCAGCAACCGCTGAAGCCACACCTGCAACCGCGCATACGACGTCTGCTCGAACCACTCCCGATCCACATGCGCAAACTGGCGCACGAACGGCATCAATGCCACGTCCGCCAAGCTCAGATGCGCGGCCAGCAAATAATCCCGCCCCTGCAGCAACTCATCGAGCTTGCGCAAAAACACCTCACCCTCGGCCCGATAGTGTTCCATCGGCTGCTCGGGGTAGCGCTCGGCGTACTTGTAGCGATTCAAATGCACCTTGAACACCTGATCGTTTTCTTCGATCAGTTCAGCAATACGTTGCTGCCCGGCAGGATCGTCCTTGAGCAACCAATCATCAGGATCGTTCTGCGCCAGGGCCCAGCGCATGATCGACAGGCTTTCATCAATCACCCGACCCTCAACCTCCAGCACCGGCACCGTGCCCTTGCTCGACAGCGCGAGCATTTCGGCTGGCTTGGCCTTGAGGCTGACTTCGACAATCTGCACTTCAACCCCTGAATAACGCAGCGCCATGCGCGCACGCATGGCGTAAGGGCAGCGGCGGAAGGAGTAGAGCGTAGTCATTTCACCTCCAGCGTGCTCAAGCCATTGCCTTGGCGACGGACTTGAATCTGCACCGGAATCCGTTCATGCATTTCCTGCACGTGTGAGATCACCGCGACCTTGCGGCCCTGGGCCTGCAAGCCGTCGAGAGCGTCCATGGCCAGTTGCAGGGATTCCGGATCGAGGCTGCCGAAGCCTTCGTCGATAAACAGCGACTCGATCTTCAGCGTGCTCGACGCCATCGACGCCAAACCGAGGGCCAGTGCCAGCGACACGAGGAACGTCTCGCCGCCGGACAACGAATGCACCGAGCGCAATTCGTCGCCCATCTCCGTGTCCATCACCAGCAAGCCGAGCATGCTGCCGCCGCGTTTCAGGCGATAACGACGCACCAATTGGCGCAACTGCACGTTGGCGTGATGCACCAGCAAGTCGAGATTGTAGGCCTGGGCGATCTTGCGGAAGGTGTCGCCGGTGGCCGAACCGATCAACGCATTCAAACGTGCCCAGCGTTGGTACTCGGTGTAGGCGTCGGCGATTTGCTGGGCCAAGGCCTGATTGGCGTTCTGCCGGCGTTGATCCTCGGCCTGTTCGGCACGCAGTTCGGCGCAGCGGTGTTCGCTGGCGGCAAACAGGTTTTGCAAATCTGTCAGCGCATTGGCCAGTTGTTCGGCATCGAGATTGCCGTTGTGCTGCGCCTGATGATTGACCAAGCGCTGATCGCGTTCCTGCAACAACACCTTAGCCTGTTCGATGGCTTTTTCGCTGTGCTGCAATTGCTGGCGCAGGTCGCTGACTTGCTGGTCGTCGACACTCAGCAAATCCTCGAGCCCACCGTCATCCAGTTCCGGATGCCGCGCGCGCCAGTCGGCAATCTTGCCGCTCAACTCGCGATCTTCATGCTCCAGTGCCTGTGAACGTTGTTGCTGGGCCTTGAGTTCAGCAGCCAATTGCACCAGCCCCGTGCGTACGGTTTGCAACTCCTGATTGGCCGCCGCTTCGGCATGGCGCGCCTGTTCGACCGCTTGATCGAGCTGCTGCTGCCACTGCTCGGCGCTGTTGTGTTCGCCAAGCAACTGCGCAAGTTTCTGTTGGCAAGCCTGTTGCTGCTCGGCCAGCACCGTGAACTGCTGTTGCGCGGTTTCCAGTTGTTGGGCGCGGGTCAGTTGGCGATCCTGTTCTTTCTCCAGCGTCTGCTGGCGTTGTTGCTGCTCGCTGAGTTCGTCGCGCTGCTGGTCGAGTTGTTCCAGACGCTGGGCGATCTGCCGGTCGAGCTGCATGAACGTCGCGGCCGGCTCGGTGCGCAAGGCTTCAAGCGTGTCGGCCGGAAGCAGCGAACTGAACGCCGCGAGTTCTTCGTCCAGACGCTGGCGATCGCTGCTCAAGGCTTGCTGCTGTGTGCTCAGGTGCTGGGTCGCTTGCTGGCTCGCGGTTTCGGCGCTGCGCAGTTGCTGGGCCAGTCGCGCGGCATCCTGTTGCAGAGTGAGCAGGGCGGTCTGGCGTTGTTCGTCCTGGGTGATGCTCTGGTTTAGCTGACTGTTTTGCTGCGCCAGCCAGGCATTGCGTTTGGCGGCGTCCTGGTTCAGCAACTGAGCGGACAGCGGATGCGCTTCGAGGCTCGGCGTCAGGCTTTGTTGTTGCGTGGCGAGGTGTTCTTGCTGTTGCAGCAGTTCCTTTTGCTGCGCGATCAAACCGCCGACTTCGGCGCGCAGATCGGTGAGTTTTTCCTTCAGCAGATCGACGGCTTTCTGCGCGTTGGTCAGTTCACTTTCATCGTGCCGACCGAGGCTTTGCAGCAGCGCTTCGGGCTGATGATAAGGATGATCCGGACTGCCACAGACCGGGCACGGTTGGTCGTCCTGCAACTGCCCGCGCAGTTCTTCGACACTTTCACTGCGTGCCAGGCGTTGGCGTTCCAACAATTCCCGGGTGACGGTCAGGGTCTGTTCGGCGACGGTCAGTTCAGCCTTGGTTTTCACGCCGTCCTGAGTCAGGCGCTCACGTTCTTGCTGGGCCGACGATTGACGTTGTTGAAGCTCGGCACCGCGTTTGTCCAGCTCTTGCTGACTGGCCCACAGGCGCGTCAGTTCTTCAAAGGCTCGCAGTTGCTTGCGGTTGTCCTGCAACAACGTGCTCAGCAACTGGATCTGCTCGGCCACGGCCTCAGGCTCGGCGCCGGCCTCTTTGTACAGCACTTCCAGGTTCTGCTTTTGCGCGGCCAGTTCTTCGGCGGCGCGGGTGGCGCGTTGTTCCAGATCGGCCAGTTCATCCTGGCCTTTGTTCAACCGATTGCCGATCAGCATCAGCTGTTGCAAGCGATCGCGGTAGGCATTCCAGGCATCGCTCAGCGGCGCCAGATGAGCGCTTTGTTCAAGTTCCCCGGCGATGCGCTGCAAACGTTCGGCGACCAGTTTTTGCTGGTCGAGCAAGCCTTGAATTGTGCTTTGGCCTTGGGTGCTGGCCAGTTCCGCTTGCTGCTGGGTGTCGGCACTGAGGCTGGCATCCTTAGCCAAACGGGCGAGGGTGCTTTGCTCTTCAAACGCCTGGCGCAGCAACGGTGCACCGGCGCTGTGCTGGTTTTGCGCCTCGGTCAACGCGGCATGCGCGCTGCTCAGGCTCTGTTCGAGTTGCGTCTGGCGTTCGGTCAGTTCCAGTTGCTGTTGCGTGTGCTGCTGAATCTGCGCGGCCAGCGGCGTGAGCTGCGTGGTGAGTTCAGTCTTGCGCGCAAATTGGTGCCGCTGCGGCGCCAATTGCTCCAGGCGCGTCAGCTTCAGCCGTTCACCGGCCAGGCTTTCCCAGTGTTGCTGAGCGGATTGCAGTTGCTCGGTGGCGCTCTGTTGCTCGTCCTGCAATTGGCGCAGTTGTTTGAGCCAGGAGTGTTGCTCTTCAAGCTGCTTGAGCTGCGCTTGCTGGAGCTTGAGTTGCTGCTGGGCTTCGTTGAAGCGTTCATCCAGCTCCGCGCGGGCTTCGGGGGACAACGGCGTGACGCCGGTGGCCTGATCCTGCAGCAACTTGTGGGCTTCGCGGGCCTCTCTGGTCTTGTCGTACGCGCGACGACCGAGGCGCGTATAGAGCGCAGTATCGGTGAGTTTTTCCAGCAATTCGCTGCGGTCGTTGTCATCCGCCTTGAGGAACGCGCTGAACTCACTCTGGGCCAGCAACACCGCGCGGGTGAACTGTTCGAAGTTCAGGCCCAGCGCGGCTTCGAGCTGAGTCTTGTACTCGCCTTTCTGACTGGCCAGCAGTTGATCCTGATCGATATCGCGCAGGCTCTGGCGACTGGCTTGCAACTTGCCACCAGCCTTTTCCCGGGCGCGATTGGCTTCCCAGCGCGCACGGTAGCGGCGGCCATCGATACCGACGAAATCCACTTCGGCATAACCTTCGCCGGTGCCGCGACGCAACAGGGTGCGCGGGTCGCCGGTGCCGATTTCGCCATCGGCGTCCGGGACTTTCGCGTCGCGGCCAGTGTTGTTCAAACGCGGCACGGCGCCGAACAGGGCCAGGCACAAGGCATCGAGCAAGGTGCTTTTACCGGCGCCGGTCGGCCCGGTGATGGCGAACAAACCAGCGCTGGCCAGCGGCTCGGCGGTGAAGTCGATTTCAAACGGCCCGGCCAGGGAGGCGAGGTTTTTCAAGCGGATCGCGAGGATCTTCATGGCTGTTCGCTCTCCATTTGCACGTCTTGCAACAGCTCGGCAAAGTCCTTGAGGGTTTGCTCATCGACCTCGCTGCCATAGTTGTCCTGCCAGGCGCGGCTGAACAATTCCTGAGGCGAAAGCTGATCCAGTTCGATCAAGGTCGCGCCGTCGTCGGTCCCGTCCTTGCTGCCGTTACCAGCGTATTCTGCGGCGATTCGCACCAACCGCACGGCTTTGCCTTGCAGCGCGGTTTCCACTTGATAACGCAGATCGGGTTGCGGTTCGTCGAGGCGCACCCGGACTTCCAGCCACGGCTGGCGCTGGAGATCTTCCAGCAAATCGGTGTTCGGCAGATCCGCCAGTTGCAGCAGAATCTCGGCCAGCGGGGCAGGGCCGATGCGTTGCAGGTTGACCGCGCGCGGGATCAGTTTCGGTTCGACGCTGACCAGGGTTTCGCCATCGAGGGTGACGTCGAGAATCTGATGCTGATAGTTGATCTCGGAGAACGACAACGGAATCGGCGAGCCGCTGTAGCGGATGCGTTCTTCACCATTGACCTTCTGTGGCTTGTGCAAATGACCGAGGGCCACGTAGCTGATGCTCGGCCCGAACAGGCTGGCGGGCAGGGCTTCGGCGTTGCCGATGATCAGGCTGCGCTCGGAATCTTCCGACACCGAACCGCCGGCCATGTGCGCGTGGCTGATCGCGATCAAGGCCTGACCCGGCTTGCGCTTGGCGTTCGCAGCCTCGATCAGCCATTCGTGGACCTGGCCGATACCGCGCAAATAGTTGTCGCCCAATTGCGCGCCGGTCACCTCTGCAGGGCGCAGGAACGGCAGCGCCAGGCACCAACCGGCAATCTCGCCGCTGGCGTCGGGCAGCGGCAGCAAGAGGCGTTCGGCGTCCAATTGCCCGTCATCGAGCCACAGCACCCGACCCAAT
The DNA here is from genome assembly GCF_056161485.1 of Pseudomonas sp. 5Vm1k. Lineage (NCBI taxonomy): Bacteria > Pseudomonadati > Pseudomonadota > Gammaproteobacteria > Pseudomonadales > Pseudomonadaceae > Pseudomonas > Pseudomonas sp. 5Vm1k. Next base: position 180,197 of record NZ_JBSPCZ010000014.1, on the reverse strand, counting down.
GCGTGAGTGCGCAAACGCCGCATCAACGGCGCCGGCAGTTCGATCCGCGAGCCGGAGTCGTGGTTGCCGGCAATCATCACGATGGTCAGCAACGGCTGCTGCTCGTGGGCGCTGACGATGAAATCGTAGAGGCGTTCCTGGGCTTTGACCGGCGGGTTGACCGTATCGAAGATATCGCCCGCGATCAGCAGCACATCGGGCTGGTCCAGCTTCAGCTGGCGCAACAGCCACTCAAGGAAACAACCGTGCTCGAAATCGCGGTCCTGGCCGTGCAGGTTCTGCCCAAGGTGCCAGTCGGAGGTGTGGAACAGACGCAAGGCGTACTCCGTAGGAAATAAGGTGATGGCCGCGTGGGAAATGAGCGCGGCTAAAGGGGAGGGAGTTTACTGGCAAACAGGATGGATGGCGCGATGGATCTGGTCGAACGGCGGACTTGTGGCCAGGAGGCTTACCTGTGGCGAGGGAGCTTGCTCCCGCTGGGGCGCGAAGCGGCCCCTGCGATCCGTCTGACAAAACCCGTTGTCTGGTTGGGCGACTGCTGCGCAGCCGAGCGGGAGTAAACTCCCTCGCCACAAAAAGCTCTTTTATCCTTTTGCTTTGCAACCAGCGTTCAACCGCCGCACTTCAGCGAAAATCTCCGTAATCGGCCGCCGAGGCTGGCGTTTGTGCAGTTGCCGGACCTGCTCGCTCATCCGCACCAGTTCTTCACTCGGCTTCGCCCATCGCTCTTTCGGCAATGGCTCGGACCATTGCTGCATCACTTCGGGCATGGCCTGCGGGCCCAGTTTTTGTAGGCGGCGGACTTCCCATTCGGTGAGGTAGTTGGGAATCGTCCACAACGTCATGACGTGGTACAGGTACCAGAAAAAGCCTGAGAGCCGGTCGCGTGAGCCGTCGCGTATTTCTTGATGCATGCGTGCTCGGGCGTTGCGGAAGGTGTGGAGGCCTTCGTGGGGCGGGTCGCCGGGGAGTTGCAGGTCTTCGAGGTCCTGGATGGATTTGAGGTCGTTGACTTCGTATTCCATGTAACCGCGGATGGCTTCCCAATGGCTGATGGCGAGGGGCAGGCCGAAGCAGGGGAATTCAACACTGGTCAGGGTTTCGCCATGCTGGAAACCGATGCCCATGCCGTATTGGCGCTGGATGCCGTATTGGGTCGCGCCTTGAGCTTCGATGACCCAGGCCGAGAGGGATTCCCAGGGGACGAAGACCGGTTCGGTGGCGCCTTCGGGCATGAAGCAGACTTCGCGGCGTTGACGGTTGAAGCGGGTGGGGATGATTTGGAGGCGTTTTTTGTGGTTGTGGTGCCATACAGCTAGGCAGATGCCCAGCATAAGCAAACCTGTTGTTACGGCATATCCGTAGATCGCGTTGAAAAAATCAATTGTAAATTCCCAAGAGTACGCAAAGTCATATCCAAATATGAGCCCGAGACAACCGATGAGTGGCGCAAGCATGAACGCAATGGTGAAGGCCACACTGAATGGGCCGCCCAAGGTCATTTGCCACATAAATACTTGAGGTAACCCCAATCCGAAGTCCATGAAAACATCATTTAGCTCCCCGATGTGAGGACCATGCGGCGACATGAGGGTCGGCAATGGCAAGGGCGCGAGATAGGTGATTCTTCCGCTTGGAAACGGCTCCACATCACCAGTTTTTTTCTGTTGTTCGAGCTGAGGAGCAAACGTAACGCTATCAATCTTGTTGGGCATGATCTGCTAGCTCCAGCAGATGGGTTTCAACAAGTAGCATCGGTGGACATTCTGTGATGGATTGACCAGGCAGCGCCGGAAAACGACCGTCGCCACGGGGGTTGAGGTGAATGACGCGATTGCGAGAAACCCATGCACCGTCGTTGGCCAAAGTTTGTATGCAGATCGTCAATTCCAGTGTTTCGGACGCGGGCGTAAATTCGGCGTCAGGATCTAGAGGATATTGCAGGCATAACACTAATAGTTCTGGCCCTGTTTCTACGATACGCAGACTGTTTGCCACTTCATCGCTGATGACGTCCTTGCGCTCTCGCGGCGCGCCGCGACTGTGGAGAGGAATGGAAATGCGGTGTGCGCCGATTCCCAGGCGACGGACTGGTTGACCGTTCAGAGACGGTTGAAAATCATTGAACTTGAGCCCTGGCAGCGCCAGATGAATGTCTTTGGGGTTTGCTTTTAACAGCAGATTTTTCAACCACGAGTCATGATTGTTTGGACCCAATTGGACATAAGGAGCATGAAGCAAATAGGCCAGATAATTTTTATATTCATCCAAGTTATGGTCGCGGCGAACTTCGGTGTCGAGGCTCCATGGCGTGGTTTTCAGCCATTTATCGTGGGTGCTGATGTTGTAACGGTTGAAGAGCCAGGTGCCGCCCAACTCCAGTATGGTGAACAACGCCCCAGCCAAATTGAACCGGAAAAATATGGTCGATAGACGCGTACCCGCAGCGGCCCATGCCGCTGTTCTTGCGGCAGTGTTTTTGGCAAGCAATACGGTGTAGCCCGCGTGTACGGTTTGCCCCAAACCATAAGTATTTACGACTGTCATACCGCCAGCACCCAATATGGCAAGCGCCGCACTATTCTGTGCCGGGCGATTACCGCTACGCGTCGCCTGTTGCCAGTTTTGATGTTGGGTATCTAGACTCATAACTGAAGCAGCAAGGCCAAAGCCATACGTGAAAATGCCCAAACCGAAATGCATCTTCCCCATTTGCACATGCACACTCTGCAAGGCATGACGTTGGAGTCCTACGACGAGTTCAGCACTTCGAGCCTTTAACGCCGTATCGGTAAGACTTTGGGCTGCCGTGAACCCCGCTGCACCCGTAGACAAAACCGAGTTGATCAATGGTGCCAACTTACGCTTATCCCGAGACTCGCCTAACGTCTGCCTCGCGACCGCGACCAAATTCACCCCCTGCACCAAAAACACCAACAAACCCATCCCCTCGCTACGAATCAACCCCGCATTCGGCACCGACCCCACCCCCATCCGAATATTTTTCAACAACCCCCGCACCTCCTGCTGCTGTGCCGGCGGAAACACCAGCGTCACTCCCGCTCGGGCCTGGGTCGCGCCGTACAGGCGCGCCGACTGATCCGGCAACTCCGCAATCGGACTCAACGCTGCGGCCAACCGCCCCTCAAGCTGCGCCAACTGCTCGCGCACCCGAGCGATCTCACCCTGCAACTCCACCGCCCGTGGCGTCTTGTGCCCCTGGCGGTTTTTGTTGTGGGTGATTTGGTTGCGTTCACGGGTCAAGGTTTTCAGGTAGTCGCGTTCCCTCAGCAGTTCCTTGAGGTTGGTTTGCAGCGCGGCGTGTTCCGCCGGGCTGGCGACGGTGAACGTCACACCAGTGGTTTTGGCAGCATCGAGGATTCGCACCGACAGGGCTTTGGGCAGGCGCCGGAACAGCTCGTCGAGATCGGGGATTTTCTCTGCCGCCAGATCAAACCCTTCCAGCACCCGGCTCAGGCCCAGGTTCAGCGCCGGGCTGAGGCTATGTTGGGCAGCATCGGCGACGGCACGGGTATGTTCGGGCAACTCGTCGAGGGCCGGCAGGTGCGGTTGTTCGATTGTTTTCAGCTCAGCCAGCCAGCTCGGTAGGTTGTTGAAAAGGGCCATTCCGGCGTTGAACAACATGCTGTACTGCGCGGCTTGTTCCTGTTGAAGGCGCAGGGGCAGGGTGTAGAACAATGGCCGAGTCAGTTCCGGGTGTTTTTCCAGATATCCCAGCATTTCTTCGCTCGCGTGATCGCTGCGGCAAATGTCTTTGATGCACGCGTATTCAGCGCTGAAGGCCTGACCCAATTGCGACGGTTCACGCGCGTCGTAGTACCAGGCCGAACGGTGATAGCGCCCGCCACACACCAGCATCGTGCGGTCAGAAGTGATGCGCTCGAGCAGGCGGTTCCAGCGGCCGATGTCGGCGCGGTACTGAAGTAACTCAGTGTCCATAGCCGGGCGGTCGATGAAGTCGTTGATCCCGCGCTTGCCGCTGAAAATCGGGCCGTCGAGCGCGTCTTTAATGCGCTTGTTTTGCTCCCTGCCGAGATTGATCAGGGTGTCGAGGTGACGTTCGACGAAGTCGTCAGGGGCCACTGAAAAATGTTGGCGAGCGTAATATCGGCGATCTGTATCGTCACTGGCGCGGCTGTGCGTGGTGAAATCCGGATCGGCGCCCTGGTGCTTGGCCATTTCGAACGCTTCGGTGTGGGCCTGCTTGCGCAATTGCTCCAACTCCGGCGTCACCGGAGCGTCCAGTGGCTCGACTTTGCCGCCCTTGTTCAGGTAATCGAGCAGGGCTTTGCGGGTGTCTTCCCGGTCCGGCTCGGCCAACTGTTCCAGATCAGCGAATAACGCCTTGTGTCGCGGGTCGTTACTGGCCTCGGACAGCTTTTCGATATCCGCCGGGCTAAGCTGGCTCAGCGACTCGATGTAGCAGGCTAGCAAATAATTGCGCTCGTTGTGACCGGCATTGGTCCAATCGTCGACCCAGCCGACCACAATGTCTTGATAGTCGGCCAGGTCGCGCAACACGCCGAGGTCATCCGGCACCACGAGAAACAAAGTGTCGTCCTGATAGGGCGCGCGCACTTGGCCCAGAAACTCGCCGATATGTGCTTCGCGAAAGCGCTGTGGCTGTTCCCATAGATACGGTTCGCGCTCGTGTTCGGGGGCATCGCTGACTTGTACCGTCGGCAAAAGAACGGTGCCCGGCTCGACGCCGTCCTGTGCGGCGGGTGCCCGCTGAGGCGCAACCGTGGCAACCTCCGCTAACCACTGCTTGGCTTGCTCGACCGTCAACAGATGCTCGCCACCGCTTTTGCAATCCACTGGGCCGAGGTCAACGGCTTGCATGAAGTGTTCGCGCTCCTCAAGACTGTCGAGCACCTGAGCGCATTTGGCGGCGGTCCACTGCACTTCGGCGAAGCACACGTGCAAGCGGCTGCGCCGTGAAAATACCAATGCCGGACGCTCCTCGACAGCTGTGCGCTGATCGCCATCGACCTTGGCTCCCTTGTGCAGCAGGGCGCTGACCAGACCATCGAGAACGCGGTATTCATGCAAATGGCCGGTCACACTATCGATCACATACAACCAGCCATCACGCATCAGGCGAATGCCCAATGGACGGGTTTCAAGGGTGTAGGGCAGTTTTAGCTCTGCGCTCGGATCGAGAGGCTTTTCTACCAGACCGTAGCGCAACGGCAAAAGCTGCACTTGGGCTTGCTGCAACGGGCAGGCGCCGGGAGAGCCGATGGCTGTCTTGGGTGCCGCAGCTGCGGCAAGGTTGGCTGGTGCGTTCATGGGCGGCCCCGTTGGATGGCCCACTGGTGGGCGAGGTCAGCGGCCAGCGCAACGCGCTCGCCGGGTGATTGCAGCGATGGCGTATGGAGTAACCGATCAATGTGCGGATGCTGGTCGAGCGGCGATCCGTTCAGCCAGGCCATGACGTTGGCGTAGTAGAACAATTCAGATTGGCTGCTTAACCTCAGGACCTTGGCCTCCTCGAATAGCTGCTCAAGTGTCGGCCAGCGTTGGGCCACGTTTCCGCCGCCGTGACATTTGGGGAAGTAGCGGAGCAGATGAGCATCGAGTTCGAGCAGTACGCGGCGACGATCAGCGTGGTCCAGCGCTGAGTTCTGTTCAGGACTCAGGCGATAGGGCGTCGGCAGCTCAGGACACTCGGACACTCGAAGTTGGTGACGATGCCAATTTGCGCCGACGCTATCGGGCGTCACCACACAGGACACAGGGCCAAACAAACGTTGATCACTGCTGCTAAACAGGGCACGCGCCACCGCGGCGTCGGCCAGTCGCAGAATCACCGGCAGACCCTCTGGCATTTCAACCATCAGCAGTTTTCGCAAATGCTGAGCGACGTCATTCACAGACGCGGAGCTGAACAACAGCACACCCCATTCCTCGTGCGCATGCTCCAGATAGAACTGAAAAACCGGCGCGTCCGGGTGTTCGATCACCACTAACAGCGGTGAGATATCCCGCAGCCCGGTGAAGGGCGCACAGTCGTATAGCGCAACAGTGCTGACTCCGGGACTCAGCTGTTTCAAGCGTTCCGGCAACTGGCGAAAGGTCGCGCCGTCCAGCAACACAAAGGCCGTTTGATCATTCCAGGGCAGATTTGTCGGCAGTGAGATCGAGTGCATCATGCTCGGGCGGCCTCACAAATCAGGCAACGTGAGCTGCGGTTTGAAACCAGCGCCTGGCGCTGTTGTGCTGCGTCAAAGGTCACCTTCAGCAAGGGCAACGCGCCCGGCATTAACGGCGCTGCCGACATGCCCACAGCCGGGGCGCCACCCTGCACAATCGCTACGCTGCTGAAAATGCCGTCCGGCCCCAGCGTCAGCCAGTGGCCGCCAGCCTTGACCGTCAGGTGCGCGCCGCCATCGATAACGGCTTGTTGCCCGGCACCGAGGTGGATCTGCCGGGTGGCGCTGAGTCGCTGACTGGTGACGCGAACGTGTTGGTCACCCTGGACCAACAGATGATCGTCCTGCTTGAGCTCAGTGAGGCGGTTGCCGTGGGTGAGGTGGTGTTCTTCGCCGCGTAGGTCATGGCTGGCGATGCCGCCGACCACGACCGTACGCTGGTGGTCGACTTCAATACGTTCGTCGTTGAGCACCCACTGAACCCAATCGCGCTGGGCACGCAGAGCAATTTCCTCGGCGCCTGTTTTGTCCTCAATGCGCAACTCGTTGTAACCGCCACCACCGGGGCTGCTCTGGCTGCGAAAAATGCTTTGTGTGTGTTCGGCGGGCAGGTCCAGCGCAACGGGTGTCGTCGCGTTAGGCAAGCAACCCAGTACGAAGGGTTTGTCGGGATCACCTTCGCTGAAACCCACCAGCACTTCCATGCCGACTCGCGGGATCAACACGCTGCCATAGCGATCAGCAGCCCAACCGGTGGCGACGCGCAGCCAGCAGCTTGAATGTTCGTTGTGCTCACCGTCACGGTCCCACGCCAGGTGGACCTTCACGCGGCCGTACTCATCGCAATGGATTTCTTCACCGGGAGGCCCGGTGACCACTGCGTGCTGGTTGCCGGTCACTCGGGGCTTGGGATGTTCAAGGGCTGGCCGGAATATCACGTCCCAGGGTGTCGCGATGAACCGATTGCGGTAACCCTGACTGAAGCCGTCGTCAGAATTACCGTCAGTCATTGACTCTTCCAGAACTTGGGGTTGTTTTCCGACGTGCTCAACCTCGGTCAGCAGCCACAATCCATTCCAGTCATCGCGTGGGTGTTCGGTTATGTCAACGAAGTGTCCGCTATGCAGGGCGCTTTGATCGCTGCGCCCCCGGGCTTGCCGGTAATTGGCGCGATGACGCTCCAGCGTCCGCCTGGCCAGATGATTGCCGCGTTCACGCTCGGTAAATTGTCCCGGGAAGGCGTAATCCTCCAAGTGGGGTAACTGGGCGCTTGTGCTTTCGCTACTGAGCGGCAGGCGCGGCTTTTCGAAGTTGTAATCCCGGCGGCTGACGTGGGTAGTGCGGGTTTCCAGGCTGACCTGGAAACGATCAATCACCGACGCTTCGGCGACCATGCCGCTGCCCTGAACATAGGCCGTCGGGCGAGCGGGTTTCGGGAATACCGTTTGATCGTCACCAAACACCAACACGTGTCCGGTGGCGCTGTGCTGGAAATGAAAGTGCAGACCTTCTTCCTCGCACAGTCGCTGGATGAAGTGCAGGTCTGATTCGTTGTATTGCACGCAGTAGCGTCGTGGCCGGTAATCGGCGCTGAGTTGGAAGCGCCAGGTGTCGGCCTGTATCCCGTGATCGGTCAGTACTTTTCCGATGATTTGCGGCACGCTCAGGTGTTGAAAAATACGCTGGTTGTGGCAGTGCGCGAGATAGGCGAGGCGGGGCGTCAGGGTGATTTGATAGCGGGTCAGGCGTTTGCCCGAATCGCCTTGCGCGACTCGATAGACCTGGCCGTGAAGGCCGCTGTTATCCTGGCCGAACGTCAGAAACGCCGGGCGATGCAGCAGCGATTCGAGGTCCAGGTCGGGGCGTTCGCTGACCAGTTCGAGCTTGACCTCGTAGGGCCTGTTCAGCGCTTCCTTGGCCCGAAACTCAAGCACCTGAAGGTCGTAGGAAAAACCCGCAATGTCGAGTCTGAAAACAACTTCGTTGGCCGTACTGAGCATCCGCGCATCCCTGTGTCTTTTTAAGGCACGGGACTTTGCGTGAATCTACACGTTGGCGAAGTCAGTCGATTCTATATCTGCTGTAGGATTTGTCCGCGAAGCAGGGTTGCAGCTTATACAACGATCTTTCTGGCAGTTACTTCGGATAAAGCGGAGGCAACCCGCTGTCACCCACCGGATCCTGAACCCGCTCGGCGATCGGGATCGCCCGGGTCGCGCGCCACAGGTCTTCGCCTTGCCAATGCTGGCCGGTTTCGCTGTACAGCGCGCCGTTCAAGCCGTCGAGGGCATCCGACAACGGCACAAACCGTGCCGCCATGTCGGCCAGGGTTTCCGGTTGTTGCCGCGCCCAGGCATCAAGGGCCTGGCGGGTGGCGTGGGGGTCGTTGGCCTGGCAGGCGCGCTTGAGCTCGTCGAGCACGGTGCGCGGGCTCGGGCCGGTTTGCGCGGCCCGCAAGATCGCCGGTTGCCAGCGGGCGCGCCACCACAGGCCAAAGCCGAGCAGGGTGGTGCAGGCCAGGATAATGGTGCTGAGTTTCCACCACCACAGGGCTTCGCTGTCGGCGCCGTAAACCACCTGCGGGCTGCCCGCCGGCGTGTCGACCACCAGGCTCGGATTGTTTGTCACTTGCAGGGTGCGGGCCGGCAGGCTGCTGTGTTCCAGGTGATCTTCGAAGGTGTTCCACCAGACCACGTCCACCGTCGGCAACTCGATGGCGCCACTGTGGGCGGGCACCAGGGCTTCACGGTCTTCGCGACTGCCGATCAGCCCGCGTTCGCTGTTCTGATTGCCCAGCACCGGTTGGTCCGGGTAGCGCCGCAAACCGTTGATATCGGTCGCGGGCAAGGGCGGCAACTGCGAACTGGCCAGGCCTTCGGCTTTCAGCGTCAGGCTGCGGGTCAGGGAATCGCCGACCTGGGCGTGATCCGGTTCCGGGCTCCAGCTTTCGCTCAGGCTCAGGCTGCGCGCCGGCAGCCACGGCGCGTCGGCCGGGTAAGTCTCGGGTTTGGCTTTGACGGTCAGCGGGATCTCGGCGGAGCTGACGCGCATCAATTTGCCCGGTTTCGGCCCTTGGGATGTAGCGTCCGGGGACGGTTGGACCAGGGTTGCACTGAACATCTGCGTGGGAATGGTCAGCACGCCGCTGTGCTGGGGAAAGATCGCGTAGCGCATTTCGATCACGCCATGGCGCAGGCCATTGATGACCTTTTCATAGGTGCGTGAATCGCCGAGTTGCTCGATGCGCGCATCGGGAATCTGTAACGGCGTCAGGCTGCTGTCGTCGTACAGTGACACCGAATGGTAGATGCGCAAGGTCAGGATCGCCTGGGCCTGCACGTACACGCTGCTCTGATCGAGGCTGGCTTCGATAAACACCGGCGCCAGGGTGTTTTGGGTGTCCTGGGTTTCGCTCTCGACCACCTGGATAGTGATCGGCTGACTGCGCACTTCACCCAGTTGCAGCGACGGGATCTCCACGCTGCCGTTTTGCTTGGGTAGCAGGGTGATGATCCAGCGCGTGGTGGCACGGTTGTCGCCGTTGATTGTGGTCAACTGGTTGACCTGACGCGTGCCACGCACTTCGAATGCAGGCTCAAGCGGCGTGAGGTCGGGTTTGCCGAACAGCGTCACGTCGTTGGATTCCAGGGTCAGTTCGACCGTTTCGCCGGAACTCAGGCGACTGCGATCGACCGAGGCGACCAGGTCCGCAGCCTGAACCTGAAAGGTCCAGAAAAACAGAGCGAGCAAAAAAGCGGTGAAGCGGGTCATCGAGTTTTTCCCTGATCCTGATGTTGTTGCTGTTCGTACCAGAATTTGCGTCGCAGCAATTCGCCCGGGTCATCCGGGATCTTGCGCAGCCATTGTTCCAGCGCCTGGGCCTGTTCGCCTTCAAGGCTGTCGTTCGCCGGGCGCCGAGGTGGCGTGGTGCTTTGCTCATCCCCCAGTTCGCTGCCCGGCACTTCGTTGGCCCCCGGTTTCGGCGGAGTGGTGGACGATTGTTCGGTGTCCGATACGTTCGGTTGAGCATCGGTTTTCGCTTCGCCGCTGCTCGAAGGCTGGGTGGCCGCGCCGGGTGCCGGGCTGTCACTGGCCGTCCCCGGCTCGTCGCCTTCGGACTTGTCCGGCTCAACCGCCGGTGGCGTGGCTTTCTGTTTGATCAGGCTTTCCACCAGCGCCTTGTTGGTCAACGCAGGACGCAAATCCGGTTGGCGCTCCAGGGCTTGATCGTAGGCGTCCAGCGCGGCTTCCAATTCACCGCTCTTGGCCAGGGCGTTACCCCGATTGTAGTGCGCCCGCGCGTCGTTGCCTTGGGCGAAGCGCTGGGCGGCGCCGCTGTAGTCGCCGGCCTCATACAACGCGACGCCCTGCCATTGCGGGTCTTCGAAATGTTGCGCGGCTTCGGCGGGATGCTCCTGATTGAGCAAATGCAGGCCCCGTTGATCGGGACGCAGCCACAAGTCTTCAAAGTCGAAGGCGTAACTCGGTTGCGGCAGCAGGAACAACAGCGGCAGGCAGAACAACCAGCCCCGGCGCCCGGCAAAGGAGGCCAGCAACAGGAGTGGCAGCAACAGCCAGTAACCCTGATCGGCCCAAGTGTCGAGGCGCAGGGTCTGGCCGTCGTTACGCAGGTTGCGCGGGCCATCGAGCAGGCCGAGGGCGCCCAGGTCTGCATCGTCCAGCCGTGATGCGTGATAGCGGCCGCCCAAGTCACTGGCAAAGGCTTTCAGCCCCGGATTGTCCAGGTGCGGCACCAGAATCGCGCCTTGGGCATCCTTGAGGAAACTGCCGTCCTCCTGGGCCACCGGCGCCCCTTCAGGGGTGCCGACACCGAGCATCAGAAACTCCGTGGACTTGCCGTTTAGCGCCCGCTCGATGCCATAGCGTTCCTGTTCGCTCAGGGACGAACCGATCAACAGGATCCGACCTTGGCCAAGGGCTCCCTGATCCAGCAGGGTCAAGGCCTTGATCACTGCCAGATCGGCGCGATGGCCTGCCTCGGGCATCAACGAAGGCTTGAGCGCGTCCAGTAGATTGCGGCTGGTAGACAGGTCGTCCGACAGCGGCACCAGCGTGTGGGCGCTGCCGGCGTAGACGACGATCGCGGTCTGGGCATCGCTGCGGCTTTGCAGCAGATCAAACAGCTTGCGCCGCGCCTGTTCGAGCCGGGTTGGCGGGCTGTCGGTGGCGAGCATTTCCGGGGTCAGCTCCAGCAACACCACCAGCGGGTCGGCGGGTTTCTGGCTGGTTTGTTCGACCCGCTGCCAACTCGGCCCGAGCAGCGCGCCAATGGTCAGCACCCAGGCCAGGCCCAGGACCACCCACGGCAGTTTGCTGTCGTGACCTTTGCCGCCGCTGAGCAACGCGGCGTGAAAGGCCGGTGGCAGAATCATTTGCCAGCGCCCGGCGCGTTTTTGCCGGTGCCAGAGTTGCCAGAGCAACCAGCCCAGCAACGGCAACAGCAAAAGCCACCAAGGGCGGAACCAGTACGGCCAGAGCGCACTCATCGGCGTCTCCGCAGGCGCAGGCGTTTGAGCCGTTGGCGCCAGTCCGGCAGTTGGCTTTGCAAAAACAGGTCCTTGCTCAGGAAGCGTTGCAGCGGATTGTCCGGCCAGCGCTCGCGTGCCACCAACAACATGCTTAACAGCAGCGCCAGTGCCAGCGGCCAGTGATACAACGCCTGGGCCGGGCGGGCCTGGGTTGGTTGCTGGGTCACCGGTTCGAGTTTGTCGAGGGTGTCCTTGATCGCTTGCAGTTCTTTGCCGTCGCGGGCGCGGAAGTACTGGCCGCCGGTGGCTTGGGCGATGGCTTTCAGCGCCGGTTCGTCGAGGTCCAGGCTCGGGTTGACGCCGAGGAAACCCAAAGTGCCGCTTTGCTCCGGATCGGCACCAATGCCGATCGGGTAGATTTTCACGCCTTCGCTGGCGGCCAGGCGCGCAGCGGTCAGTGGGTCGATCTCCCCACCGTTATTGGCGCCGTCGGTGACCAGGATCAGCACGCGACTTTGTGCCGGGCGCAGGCGCAAGCGCTTGAGGGCCAGGCCGATGGCATCACCTATGGCAGTGTTCTTGCCAGCGATGCCGATCCGCGCTTCATCGAGCCACACGCGCACGGTGCGCCGGTCGAAGGTCAGCGGCGCTTGCAGATACGCTTGGCTGCCGAACAGGATCAGGCCGACCCGGTCGCCTTCGCGGCTTTCCAGAAAGTCCCCGAGCAAATGCTGGACCAGCGACAGGCGGCTGACGTCTTCGTCTTGCCACTGCATGTCGGGGAAATCCATCGAGCCGGACACGTCCACCGCCACCAGCAAGTCGCGGCCACTGGCGGCAATCGGCAGCGGCTCGCCGAGCCATTGCGGGCGCGCGGCGGCCATCAGCAACAACAACCACAGCAGAATGAACGGCGCTTGCTGGCGCCAGGCCGGCAGATTGGCGCGAGCACGGCGGCGGGTCAGGCCTTCGAGGTCGCTGAGAAAACTGACTTTGAGCGCCGGCTCGCCGCTGTCGGCCACTGGCAGCATGATGCGCATCAGCCACGGCAGCGGCAACAGGACGAAAATCCACGGCCAGGCGAACTCAAACATGTTTGCGAATCCAGGTGTCGACGGCTTGGGTCAGGCCGGCGATGGCCTTGTCGTCGAGTTTGCATTCGGGTTTGTAGGCGCCTTCCACCAGCACCATCCAGCGCGTCAAACCAGCAGCCGGGCAGCGGTTGTCGAGGAACGCCAGCCATTTGCGGCCATTGAGCGTATGGCTCTGGCTGTAGGGGTAATGGTTGCGGCACAGGCGTTTGAGCAAACCATTGAGTTGCTGCAGCCAGGCACCGGCCGGCGCGCCATCGTAGGGTTTGGGCATCTGCGCCAGTTCGGCCAGGGCCGCGAGGCGTACCGGGTCCAGCGGTTGTTCGGCGCGGATGACGGGGCGCTTCTTGTGGGGGATCAGGTGTCGGACCTTCCACAGGCCGAAACCGATCAGTGGCAGCAACAGCAGCAATAGCCACCAGCCCGGCGCCGGTGGCCAGAAGCCGATCGGTGGCGGGGTCATCAGCGGTTGCAGTTGTTCGAGGCTGCTCATCGACCTTTCCCCGGTTTCTGTGGGTTCAGGTATTCACGCAGTTGCTCGACCATCTCGCTCTGGGTGCTCAGGGGCATCAACAACACCCGCAGCTTCTGCGCGAGCAATTCCCAGCGAGCGATGCGTTCTTCGGCCTGGGCGCGGTAGGTCTGGCGCAGGTCGAAATTCAGCGTGTCGAGTTCCAGTTGCGCGCCACGTTCGGCGAAACGTAAAAGCCCGGCGGCGGGCAGGGCGTGGTCCAGCGGATCGGACAGCGGCAGCAGCAACAGGTCGCAATGGCGCGACAGCAGGCTCAGCTGTTGCTCGGAGCCTTCGGTCAGTGCGCGCTCGTCGCAGATCACGATCACCAGGCTGCCGGGGCGCAGCACCTCCCGGGCACGGCGCAGGGCCAGGTTCAGCGAATCGCGGTTCTGCTCGCTTTCGGTGTGCAGCGACTGGTTGACCCGCACCAGCCGGTTGAGCAATTGCAGCAGGCTTTGCTTACTGCGCCGAGGTTTGATTTCGTAGTGCTCGTTATCACCGAACACCAGACCGCCAACCCGGTCGTTATGCCCGAGTGCCGCCCAACCGATCAGACTCGCGGCTTGCGCGGCCAGCACCGATTTGAACATCAGGCCCGAACCGAAAAACAGCCGACGGCTTTGCTCGACCATGATGAAAATCGGCCGTTCGCGTTCTTCATGGAACAGTTTGGTGTGCGGCTCCTGGGTGCGGGCGGTGACGCGCCAGTCGATGGTGCGCACGTCGTCGCCGGCCTGATAGACCCGCACCTGATCGAAATCGACGCCACGGCCACGCAGCTTGGAGTGGTGCAGGCCGATCAGCGGGCTGCGCTGGCTCGGCGTGGAGAACAATTGCACTTCGCGCACCCGATGGCGCATCTCGATCAGCTCGGCGAGGCTGACACGGATGCCCGGCTCGGGCGGCAGGATGGCGTTCATCGGGGTCAAGCGACGGCTACGACGTCGAGAATCCGCTGGACCACCCGGTCCTGGTCGATGCCAGCAGCTTCGGCTTCAAAGGACAGAATGATGCGGTGACGCAACACGTCGAACAGCACCGCCTGGATGTCTTCCGGGCTGACGAAGTCGCGACCGGCGAGCCAGGCGTGGGCCCGGGCGCAGCGGTCGAGGGCAATCGAACCGCGCGGGCTGGCGCCGTAGGCGATCCACTCGGCCATTTCCGGGTCGAACTTGGCCGGCGTGCGGGTGGCTATGACCAGTTGCACCAGGTATTCCTCCACGGCGTCGGCCATGTACAACCCGAGGATTTCCTTGCGCGCGGCGAAGATCGCCTGCTGGCTGACCCGGCGCTCAGGCTTGGTTTCGCCGTTGAGCGCTTCGCCGCGGGCCTGTTGCAGGATGCGTCGTTCGACGGCGGCGTCCGGGAAACCGATTTTCACGTGCATCAGGAAGCGGTCGAGCTGGGCTTCGGGCAGCGGGTAGGTGCCTTCCTGCTCAATCGGGTTTTGCGTGGCCATTACCAGGAACAGCGGCGACAACTCGTAAGTGCTACGTCCGACACTGACCTGACGCTCGGCCATGGCTTCGAGCAACGCCGACTGGACCTTGGCCGGGGCACGGTTGATTTCGTCCGCCAGCACCAGGTTGTGGAAGATCGGGCCTTGCTGGAACACGAAACTGCCGGTTTCCGGGCGATAGATCTCGGTGCCGGTGATGTCGGCGGGCAGCAGGTCAGGGGTGAACTGGATGCGATGGAACTGCGCTTCGATGCCTTCGGCGAGCTCTTTGATGGCCTTGGTCTTGGCCAGCCCCGGGGCGCCCTCGACCAGCATGTGGCCGTCGGCGAGCAAGGCGATGAGCAAGCGCTCGATGAGTTTTTCCTGGCCGAGAATCTGCGTTGAAAGAAAGGTTCGCAGCGCGAGCAGCGCTTCACGATGTTCCATCGATGACTGTTCCTGGAAAGGGTGACCGAAGACGTTCGAATAACGCCAGGGCTGGGGGCGTTACTTTAATGCATCGCGGGGGGTGGCGACTAACGGCATTTTGTAGAAATGTGCGGATCAACGCTCGTTAACGCGCCTTATGACCGATCGTTCCTGCGCTCTGCGTGGGAATGCAGC
The DNA here is from genome assembly GCF_056161485.1 of Pseudomonas sp. 5Vm1k. Taxonomy (NCBI): domain Bacteria; kingdom Pseudomonadati; phylum Pseudomonadota; class Gammaproteobacteria; order Pseudomonadales; family Pseudomonadaceae; genus Pseudomonas; species Pseudomonas sp. 5Vm1k. The sequence goes on along the minus strand of NZ_JBSPCZ010000014.1, from coordinate 164,865 downwards.
CTGTGACGCTCTGCGTCGCGACTTTAAAGCGGGACGCGGAGCGTCCGGTGATGCATTCCCACGCAGAGCGTAGGAACGATCGGAGCGGTGGTGTTCTTCCGGGCGCCTTCGCGGGCAAGCCTCGCTCCTACAGGTGACCGCGTCCGGTCAGGTGCATGTACAGGTGACCGCGTCCTGTCAGGTACATACGGTCACTGTAGGAGCGAGGCTTGCCCGCGAAGAGGCCGGCACAAGCACCGAAAATCAGAGCTCGCTGATATAGGTGCCAATCCCCGCAAGAATGTTCTGCAAGGTTTCTTCCACTTCCGGCAGGTCACTGGCATCGGTGCTGTGAATGATTTCCAGGGAATCTTCGCCATTCAGCGCATCGGCATCGGTCGCCGCGATTTCGATCAGCAGGCGGGTAGGGCTGAGCGTGACTTTCACGCCGTCCAGTGCCGACGGCTTGTCCTGGAAGATGATCTCCAACTCGTCCTCGTCCGGAAAGCGGCTCATCAGGAACATTTCGCCATCGTCACTGGTGCAGCAGAGCATGGCCAGGTTGTCTTCTTCGTCATCGCAAGGGTTGACGATCAACAGTTCGGTGGTGATTTGCATGGGTAATTCCTGGCTCGACGAGCATGGTGAAGACAGACAAAGGGCGATTCTGCCAGCAGACGGGAATTTCTGCTCGCCTGAGTGTCAGAGGATGTGTCGTGAACATCTGGGGTGTCGTTGGTCATTTCTGGTACGGATGTGCCGCAAAACCAGGCTTAAACCTGCCGTTTTGCCGTGCGGCTGCTAGTGTTGTTCGATGCACAAGGCGCAAGCTGCGTGCCGATGACCGAATATGTCGCAGCACCGCAAGCAGGCACGTTGTCGCACTCGTTAAGCTGCGCATCGAATGGATACCCGTAAAGGCATTGTGCAATTCATCGTACAGTCGCTTTTGCCGATACCCATTCTTGGAAGGTGAATGTGACCTGAGTGTCTCGTCCAGCTTCACCCACCTGTCACCCTGTTTCCTCTGCCCGAGAATCAGGAACAGGGTGACGGATCGCCCCGAAAGGGGTTTTGCACGCGACGCTTCCATCAATAACAAGCCCAAGCGGAGTACCACAGATGGCGTTCTTCACCGCAGCCAGCAAAGCCGACTTCCAGCACCAACTGCAAGCGGCACTGGCGCAGCACATCAGTGAACAGGCACTGCCACAAGTGGCGCTGTTTGCTGAACAATTTTTCGGCATCATTTCCCTCGACGAGCTGACCCAGCGTCGGCTGTCCGACCTCGCTGGCTGTACCCTTTCTGCGTGGCGCCTGCTTGAGCGCTTCGATCACGCGCAACCGCAAGTGCGCGTCTACAACCCTGATTACGAGCGCCATGGCTGGCAGTCGACCCACACGGCGGTCGAAGTGCTGCACCACGACTTGCCATTCCTCGTGGACTCGGTGCGTACCGAGCTGAACCGTCGCGGCTACAGCATCCACACCTTGCAAACCACTGTGCTGAGCGTGCGTCGCGGCAGCAAGGGCGAGCTGCTGGAAATCCTGCCGAAGGGCACCCAGGGCGAAGGCATCCTGCAAGAATCGCTGATGTACCTGGAAATCGACCGTTGCGCCAACGCGGCCGAATTGAATGTACTGAGCAAGGAACTGGAACAGGTTCTCGGTGAAGTCCGCGTCGCGGTCGCCGATTTCGAGCCGATGAAAGACAAGGTCCAGGAAATCCTGATCGGTCTGGACAACAGCCAGTTCAAGGTTGACCCGCAAGAAAAAGCCGAAATCAAAAGCTTCCTGGAATGGCTGGTGGGCAACCACTTCACGTTCCTGGGCTACGAAGAATTCGTGGTCAGCGACCAGGCCGATGGCGGCCACATCGAGTACGACCAGAGCTCCTTCCTCGGCTTGACCAAACTGCTGCGCACCGGCCTGACCTACGATGACCTGCGCATCGAAGACTACGCCGTGAACTACCTGCGCGAACCGACTCTGCTGTCGTTCGCCAAGGCTGCGCACCCAAGCCGTGTACACCGTCCGGCTTACCCTGACTACGTGTCGATCCGTGAAATCGACGCCGACGGCAAGGTCATCAAGGAATGCCGCTTCATGGGCCTGTACACCTCCTCGGTGTATGGCGAGAGCGTGCGGGTCATCCCGTACATCCGCCGCAAGGTCGAAGAAATCGAACGCCGCTCCGGCTTCCAGGCCAAGGCTCACTTGGGCAAGGAACTGGCGCAGGTGGTTGAAGTACTGCCCCGCGACGATCTGTTCCAGACCCCGGTGGACGAGCTGTTCAGCACCGTGATGTCGATCGTACAGATCCAGGAACGCAACAAGATCCGCGTGTTCCTGCGCAAAGACCCGTACGGCCGTTTCTGCTACTGCCTGGCCTACGTGCCGCGTGACATCTACTCCACCGAAGTGCGCCAGAAGATCCAGCAAGTGCTGATGGATCGCCTGAAAGCCTCGGATTGCGAGTTCTGGACCTTCTTCTCTGAGTCCGTACTGGCCCGTGTCCAGCTGATTCTGCGGGTTGATCCGAAGAACCGCCTGGACATCGACCCTGTCCTGCTGGAAAAAGAAGTGGTCCAGGCCTGCCGCAGCTGGCAGGACGACTACGCCAGCCTGGTCGTCGAAAGCTTCGGCGAAGCCCACGGCACCAACGTGCTGGCGGACTTCCCGAAAGGCTTCCCGGCCGGTTATCGCGAGCGTTTCGCAGCGCATTCGGCCGTGGTCGACATGCAGCACCTGCTGAGCCTGACCGAAAAAAATCCGCTGGTGATGAGCTTCTATCAGCCGCTGGGCCAGGTGTCCGGTCAGCGCGAGCTGCATTGCAAGCTGTACCACGCCGATACCCCGTTGGCGTTGTCCGACGTGTTGCCGATCCTGGAAAACCTCGGCCTGCGCGTGCTGGGTGAGTTCCCGTATCGCTTGCGTCACAACAATGGCCGCGAGTTCTGGATTCATGACTTTGCGTTCACCGCCGCCGAAGGCCTGGAACTCGACATCCAGCAGCTCAACGACACGCTGCAGGACGCTTTCGTCCACATCGTGCGTGGCGATGCCGAGAACGATGCGTTCAACCGTCTGGTGCTGACCGCAGGCCTGCCATGGCGCGACGTTGCTCTGCTGCGTGCCTATGCTCGCTACATGAAGCAGATTCGTCTGGGCTTCGACCTGGGCTATATCGCGACCACCCTGACCAACCACACCGACATCGCTCGCGAGTTGACCCGGTTGTTCAAGACCCGTTTCTACCTGGCGCGCAAGCTCGGTACTGACGATCTGGAAGACAAGCAACAACGCCTGGAACACGCGATTCTGGCTGCTCTGGACGACGTTCAGGTACTGAACGAAGACCGCATCCTGCGTCGTTACCTTGACCTGATCAAGGCGACCCTGCGGACTAACTTCTACCAGACCGATGCCCGTGGTCAGAACAAGTCCTACTTCAGCTTCAAGTTCAACCCGCACCAGATTCCAGAGCTGCCGAAGCCAGTACCGAAGTTCGAAATCTTCGTTTACTCGCCTCGCGTCGAAGGCGTGCACCTGCGCTTCGGCAACGTAGCGCGTGGCGGCCTGCGCTGGTCCGACCGTGAAGAAGACTACCGCACCGAAGTGCTGGGCCTGGTAAAAGCCCAGCAAGTGAAGAACTCGGTGATCGTACCGGTTGGCGCGAAGGGCGGCTTCCTGCCGCGTCGTTTGCCACTGGGTGGCGGTCGCGACGAGATCGCGGCAGAAGGCATCGCCTGCTACCGCATCTTCATCTCGGGCCTGTTGGACATCACCGACAACCTGAAAGACGGCGCCCTGGTGCCGCCGGCCAACGTCGTGCGTCATGACGACGATGACCCGTACCTGGTAGTAGCAGCGGACAAGGGCACTGCGACCTTCTCCGACATCGCCAACGGCATCGCTATCGACTACGGCTTCTGGCTGGGTGACGCGTTCGCTTCCGGTGGTTCTGCCGGCTACGACCACAAGAAAATGGGCATCACCGCCAAAGGCGCGTGGGTGGGCGTACAACGTCACTTCCGCGAGCGCGGCATCAATGTCCAGGAAGACAGCATCACGGTAGTGGGCGTCGGCGACATGGCCGGTGACGTGTTCGGTAACGGTTTGTTGATGTCCGACAAGCTGCAACTGGTCGCAGCCTTCAACCACCTGCACATCTTCATCGACCCGAATCCTCAGCCGGCCAACAGCTTCGTCGAGCGTCAGCGCCTGTTCGACCTGCCGCGCTCGGCCTGGACCGATTACGACACCAGCATCATGTCCGAAGGCGGCGGGATCTTCTCCCGCAGCGCGAAAAGCATCGCGATTTCCCCGCAGATGAAAGAGCGTTTCGACATTCAGGCTGACAAGCTGACCCCGACCGAACTGCTGAATGCCTTGCTCAAGGCACCGGTAGACCTGTTGTGGAACGGCGGTATCGGCACTTACGTCAAAGCCAGCTCCGAAAGCCACGCCGATGTCGGCGACAAGGCCAACGATGCGCTGCGCGTGAACGGCAACGAACTGCGCTGCAAGGTTGTGGGCGAGGGCGGTAACCTCGGGATGACCCAACTGGGTCGTGTCGAATTCGGCCTCAATGGCGGCGGTTCCAACACCGACTTCATCGACAACGCCGGTGGCGTGGACTGCTCCGACCACGAAGTAAACATCAAGATCCTGCTGAACGAAGTGGTTCAGGCCGGTGACATGACCGACAAGCAACGCAACCAGTTGCTGGCGAGCATGACCGACGAAGTCGGCAACCTGGTCCTGGGCAACAACTACAAGCAGACTCAGGCATTGTCCCTGGCGGCACGCCGCGCTTTCGTGCGGATTGCCGAATACAAACGCCTGATGAACGATCTGGAAGGCCGCGGCAAGCTGGATCGCGCCATCGAGTTCCTGCCAAACGAAGAAGTGCTGGCTGAACGCGTCGCGTCAGGCCATGGCCTGACTCGTGCCGAACTGTCGGTACTGATCTCGTACAGCAAGATCGACCTCAAGGAAGCGCTGCTCAACTCCCTGGTGCCGGACGACGATTACCTGACCCGCGACATGGAAACCGCTTTCCCGCCGAGTCTGGTGAGCAAGTTCTCCGAAGCCATGCGCCGTCACCGTCTGAAGCGCGAAATCGTCAGCACCCAGATCGCCAACGATCTGGTGAACCACATGGGTATCACCTTCGTTCAACGACTCAAAGAGTCGACCGGCATGAGCCCGGCGAACGTGGCTGGCGCGTATGTGATCGTGCGTGACATTTTCCACCTCCCGCACTGGTTCCGTCAGATCGAAGCCCTGGATTACCAGGTCTCCGCCGACGTGCAACTGGAGCTGATGGACGAGCTGATGCGTCTGGGCCGCCGGGCTACCCGCTGGTTCCTGCGCAGCCGTCGTAACGAGCAGAACGCTGCCCGTGACGTCGCGCACTTCGGTCCACATCTGGCAGCGCTGGGCCTCAAGCTCGACGAACTGCTGGAAGGCCCGACCCGCGAAGGCTGGCAGACCCGTTATCAGGCTTACGTCGCTGCTGGCGTGCCTGAGTTGTTGGCGCGCATGGTTGCAGGCACCACTCACCTGTACACCTTGCTGCCGATCATCGAAGCCGCCGACGTCACCGGTCAAAACCCGGCAGACGTGGCCAAGGCGTACTTCGCCGTGGGCAGCGCGCTGGACATCACCTGGTACCTGCAACAGATCAGCGCTCTGCCGGTTGAAAACAACTGGCAGGCCCTGGCCCGTGAAGCGTTCCGCGATGATGTGGACTGGCAGCAACGTGCGATCACCATCTCGGTCCTGCAACAGGGCGACGGCACCCAGGACGTGGAAACACGCCTGGCGCTGTGGATGGAAGAGCACGAAGGCATGATCGAACGCTGGCGCGCCATGCTGGTGGAAATCCGTGCCGCCAGCGGTACGGACTACGCCATGTACGCAGTGGCCAACCGTGAACTGCTGGACCTGGCGTTGAGCGGTCAGGCGGTTGTGCCTGCTACCGCTGCACTTGAGCTGGAACCGGCGGCCTGATTTTAGGCGCTGAATGAAAAAACCCCTGTATCGAGAGATGCGGGGGTTTTTTTATGCCTTTGGGTTTTGTGGTGGCTGGGCGGGCCTCTTCGCGGGCAAGCCTCGCTCCTACAGGTTTGAGGTGTTCACATTATTGGCGAACAACACGACACCCTGTAGGAGCGAGGCTTGCCCGCGAAGAGGCCATCCGCCTCACTACAACTTTTGATCCTTATTAATACTGATCATCGACACATTACTTGTCGGTATGGTCAATAAATTACTGAGCGACTGGTCAAACTTCTGCAATGCCCTAACTTGCACATCCTGTTGCTGGTTAATATCCGCAACGATCTCTTCACTGCGTTTAAAGTCGGCCCACACAGGGCTCAGAGACTTGGCGTCGTGCCCCTGAGCAGTACCGATGTAGTTGAACTTCGCATCATAAAAATCGGCACTGACATCCGCCTTGATATCGGAACTGCGCGACGTCATCAGCTGGCTGTGGGTGTCGACAATGGCCACAACATCCGGCCGCGCAGCTCGCAGACTTTGCAGGTCCGGATACACCGTCACCGAACCGAATTGGCGTTGCAACGAGGCTTTGACGCCCTCTACGGCAAAGTCCGGGTTGGAGGTCGCCACGTAGGCATCGTGGATCGGCTGCACCAGCAGGCTTTGGCCGAAACCGGTGCCGGCATTGGCTTGGTAGTGGCGCAGGTATTCGCGGTTAGCCTGGGTGGAAGGGCTGAAGACGATACCCAAGGAAACATTGCCGCCATTGGCAACGCGGGTGGCGCTAGAGCGGCCGACCGGTGCGCTGAACATCGTGTCCAGGGAGGAAACGGCTTTGGGGGCGGTGGGGACTGAGCAACCGGCGAGCAGCGCGGCAATCGTCAACGAACTGACAAGCGCAAGTTTCATGGTGTTTCTCCAGTGAAACAACTTGAGTCGAAAAGTTGATAGTTGCCGGTAAGTGTCCGGCAGTGGCTCCAGACTAAACCTCTATGGGCTGAATGAAATCGTCCATAAATACACTTATAGACTGATCCATAGTTTTGTTTGATGTAAAAGTTTTCATCTAAGTGCGCCGGGTAATAAAAAGGCCCGAATCATCGATTCGAGCCTGTTTATTTATGGCTGATGCACTAGCGATCAGTTTTTCAAGGGGATCAATACTTTCTCGTCCGGCGACAACACCATGAACACCAGTAACTTGGCGGGTTTGGTGGCGCTGGCATTTTTCGACACCAAATGCTCGGAACCGGCCGGCTCGTACCAGAATTCGCCGGCCTTGTAGGTGATCGCTTTCTGACCCTTGACCTGGGAGATGACCTGGCCTTGCAGCACATAGGCCATGGCCGTGCCGTCATGTTTGTGGGCGATGGAGGATTGGCCGGGTTTGTAGTCGACCTCGATCATCATGGCTTTTTTGCCGGGCACGTTTTGCAGCAGTTCGTCCTGTAACACCGTGACTTTTTCCGACGGGTCATGGGCGAAGGCCGAGGCGGAAACGGTCAGGGCAAGAGCGGCCAGTAAACTCAAAGCTTTCATGGTTGATCACCTGGGGTGGTTAGTCGTCAGGGACCACAGTAAGCCTGGGGGCGGCGCAAAAAAACGGCCAATTTTCGGGAAGGTGAGGGGACCAATTCCCTCGTGCCGATCGTTCCCATGCTCTGCGTGGGAATGCCTCAATGGACGCTCTGTGTCCGCTTTTTGGGACGCGGAGCGTCCCGGGCTGCATTCCCACGCGGAGCGTGGGAACGATCAACGCATTCCAATGTAGGAGCTGCCGAAGGCTGCGATCTTTTGATCTTGATCTTGTTGTTTTTAGACGATAGGAAAGCTATTGAAGTCCACTGCATTAGCCAACCGGCTATCAATCAAACCAATAAAACCCTGGACTTGCGGGCAGTTGAAATGCGATTGCATGGCCGCTTCCGATTGCCAGCGGGCGCTGACGTTCCAGCGGTTGGTGTCCTCGGGGCAGCGGTCGACCATATAGGAATCGCAGCCAGGAAGTTCGCGCAGGGTGTCGACAATCTTTTGCAGTTGCTTGCCCAGTTCTTCCGAGCGGCCGGCGGCGGCCTGCACCCTGACGGTATTGATCACTTCGTTGGACATTACTCACACTCCTGAATCAGGCCGGACGAATCCTGCTCATTGAGGGATAACGCTCCTGCAGAATAGGCCTGCACCGGGGCACCGCCAATAGCCAATCGCCGGATAAACCCGCAGACCAATCGTCAGGCTACTTGCTGCAAAATGTCGCGCACGCGGTCCAGCGCCGTGTCGATGTCCAGGGTTTCAATCGCGCCGAACCCCAGGAAAAGCCCGGCCCTCGGCGCTTGCTGATAGAAAAAGCTGTCGATGGCGTAGAGCCCGACTTCGACCTTTTTTGCGAGTTCTATCACCAGCGGGATGTCGAACGGCACCTTGCACAGCACCACCATATGGAACCCTGCGGTGGTCGGCACCGCTTCCAGCCACGGTGAAAGGTCACCGGCCATGCGCGCCAGGATTCGCTCACGGCGCCCGGCGTAAATCGTGTGGCAACGGCGGATATGCTTGAGCAGGCAGCCTTCGGCAATGAACTTGGCCAGCGCCCATTGCGGCAGGGTCGAGGTATGCAGGTCGGTGAGTTGCTTGGCGCGTATCACCGCTTCGAGGATCGCCGGCGGCAGAATCGCATAGCCCAGCCGCAGCTCCGGCAGCAGCGTTTTCGAGAAGGTGCCGACGTAGGCGACGATGCCGCGCTCATCCATGCTTTGCAGTGAGTCGGTAGGCCGGCCTTCGTAGCGGAATTCGCTGTCGTAATCGTCCTCGATAATGATCGCGCCTAGCTCATGGGCCCGCGCCAGCAGGGCTTCGCGACGCGCCTGGCTCATCGGCATGCCCAGCGGGAACTGGTGGGACGGCGTGACATAAATCAGCCGCGTGCCATCGGGAATCAGCGCGACCTGAATGCCTTCGGCGTCCACCGGCACCCCGACCACCGTGGCGCCGTGGCTGCCGAACAACAGGCGCGCCGGCGGATAACCCGGGTCTTCCATCGCCACAATGCTGCCAGCCTGGATCAGCACCCGGGCAATCAGATCCAGTGCTTGCTGGGCGCCGTTGCACACCACCACGTCTTCGTCCTGGCAATTGACCCCACGGGAAAACGCGATATGCCGGGCAATCGCATTGCGCAGCGCCGGCAAGCCTTCGGGCAGGCTATAGAAACCCTTGGAACCGGCAATCTGCCGCAGCGCGTGGGAGGTACAGCGCCGCCAGTCGTCCTGGGGGAATTGGCCCTTGCTGGTGGCGCCGCCGATAAAGTCGTAACGCAGCGAACCCTCAAGCGTCGGGTGGCGCAGGAACACCGGCAGGTTGCGCCAGGACTCGATCACCTCACTGCTGGCCAGTTCCGAATGGCTTTGCTTGCGCTGGATTTTTGCCGGTCGTGCGTTGACGTAGGTGCCTTTGCCCGTCACTCCGGTGAGGAAGTTTTCGTAGGTCAGTTGCGAGTACGTGTCGGAAATGGTCTTGCGCGAAATCCCCAGTTGTTCGGCCAACAAACGGCTGGGCGGCAACTGTGTGCCGGCTGCCAGGCGACCGGTTTCGATGGCACTGCGCAGTTGTTGGTACAACTGGCCTGCCAGGTCTTTGCGGCCGTTGATGACAACGTGAAGTTCCATACCAGCGGGGCTCCTGGGGCTGTGACGCGACTGTGGGTCGCGCCAGATTACCCCCATTGCGCCATTGCATAGAAGTTGCGTGGGCAAAATGCGCTGGATTGGTCTGCTGCCGGGTGGTCCATGGGTTTTTCGTGGAATTGGATCTGTAACGCCGCTGCATCAGCGCCTACCGTGGAATCACACATCCGCGCTACGAGGTCCCTCCATGAATCCGCGTCTGGACTACTACAGCGCGTCGCCCAAAGCGATGAAAGCCATGATTGCCATGGAAGCGCTGACCAGCAACCTGAGCATCGAGCCGGCCTTGCTGCACCTGATTAAAATCCGCGCTTCGCAACTCAACGGCTGCGCGTTCTGCACCGACATGCACTCGGTGGATGCCCGGCGCCTTGGCGAGACAGATCGGCGTTTGTATTCGATCGTGGTCTGGCGTGACAGTGGCTTCTTCAACCCTCGGGAACGGGCGGCGCTGGCCTGGACTGAAGCAGTGACGTTGCTCTCGGAAAGTCATGTGCCGGATGAAGTCTATGGGCTGGCGCGGGCGCAGTTCAGTGAAAGTGAATTGGTGGATTTGACCATCGCGGTGACCACCATCAACAGCTGGAATCGGCTGGCGGTGAGTTTTCGGCAAACCCCGAGTGACTAAAGATCTTTAAACCACCGATAACCCCTGTGGGAGCGAGCTTGCTCGCGATAGCGGTGTGTCAGTCAATAGAGATGTTGAATGAACTACCGCTATCGCGAGCAAGCTCGCTCCCACAGGTGACGGTGTCAGATTCAGAAATGTTGCGGTGTTTGATCACTTGCCCATCAACAGCGGCGAAGTCCCGGTAGTCGGCGCAGGCCGCTGCGGTTTCACCGAGGTGCCAAACGTATTGCCCATGCGCGTACTGGTAGCGGCCGGGGTGGCCAAGCCCATCTGATTTGGCGCGCGCTGGTTGACCGGATCGTTCATCGCTTCCTGATTTTTCTGCGCCGCCGCTGCGCCTTCGGGGTTATTGCCCATCTGCTGGCTCAAGCAGCCATAGTCCGGCGCCTTGTAGCCACCGACACTGACTTCGACGCACCCCAGCGGCTCTTCAGCCTGCACCGCGCTTATGCCCATCATCAGCAGCACGCCTGCCGCCACACCCAATATCGGTTTCATCAATGGCCTCCTGGCCGGCCCGGCTGGACCGCTCTGGGTTCGAGTCTAGTGCAAAGCCGCTGACCATCCCGTGATGGTTTTTTTGCACCGGCCGTCACACCAGAGTCATATACAGCCCTCAGGATGACGGTTTTCAGGGTACGTCAGCCGTGCAGCGAGGCAGAGCCAGGGACGGGCATCGGGGTTCAGAGATGAGGGCTCGAGGCGTGTTGCGCGGCGTTGTGTGCCTGTGGCTGTTGCTGTGGCTGATGCCGGCGCGATCTCAAGGCGAGCAGCCCCAGGCCTGGAACACCTACGACATTGCAGCGCAAGAACTGAGCAGCGCCCTCGACGCTTTCGGCCGCAGCAGCGGCATGGCGGTGCTGGTGGATCGCCAACTGACTCGCGGTCGGCGGTCGATCGGCGTCCAAGGTCGCTTAACCGCGACTCAAGCACTGAATACATTGCTCGTCGGCACGGGATTGATGGCGCGTTACGCCCGTGCGGATGCGTTCACCTTGCAGGTCGCGCAAGTCGCGCCCGTGACGTTGCCCCCGGGAGCGACGAACACCGGCAGTCAGCTCGGCAGCAGTTATGCGCTGGCGATTCAATCGGCCATCGAGCGACGCTTATGCGCGTCGCCCCTGACCCGACCCGGTGATTATCGGGCCTTGCTGCAAGTGTGGATCGGCCGCGATGGCGCGGTGCAACACAGTCGCCTGGTCACCTCCAGCGGCGATACACAACGCGATGCAGCGCTGGTGGACAGCGTGCAACACCTCAGGATCGAACGGTCGCCGCCCAGCTCGTTGCGCCAGCCGGTGACCTTGCTACTCGTACCGGACTCATCAGGAAAACGCATGGAATGCACACAGCAGGAAGGAGCCTTCGGGGCATGAAAGACAGCGGACAGAGTTCGATGGTCAGGCTGTTCCTGACGTCCTACGACGATTTCAAGGTGCGCCTGCGCCGCCGTCTCGGCTCTGAGGACCTGGCCAACGACGTGCTGCACGAAACCTACCTGCGCGTGGACCGCATGGTCGAACCGCCCAACCTCACACAGCCCAACGCTTACCTCTATCGCATGGCGCTGAACATCGCCGCCGACCGTCGTCAGTCTGATGCGCGTTTGCTCACCGGCACGGAGGTGGAAGAACTGTTGCAGATGTCCGACGAAGTCCTCGACCCCGCGCGAGTGGTGGGCGGGCAGAAGGAAATCCAGACCCTGCTCAAGGCCCTTTACGAGCTGCCCGCGCGGCGGCGCAAAATCTTCATTGCTGCACGCCTGGAGGAGGCGCCGCACCTGGAAATCTCCCAGCGTTTCGGCATTTCCACGCGCATGGTCGAGAAGGAAATCAAAGCCGCGCTGGGGCACTGTGCCGCCCGTTTGGAAAGAAAAGTGATTCAGCGGTTCGGTCCCGGGGCAGGAAAACCGTCTTGAAAGAAGAGAACGAACTAAACCGTGAGTATTCCTGCGCTTGAACATCTTTCGTTTCCCATCGCCTGAGCCTTCGCCCGAGGATCGCTTGCACAGCGAAGCCCGGGACTGGCTGATCCTGCTGACCTCCGGCCGAGCCACCGCCGCCGACGCCCGAGCCTTGCGCCAGTGGTGCGCGCAAAGCGCCGAGCACGCCCAAGCCTTCGAGCGCAGCAAGGCGTTATGGCACGGATTGAAACCGGCAGCCGAAGCGTTGCAGGCGCCACGGCATTTTGGCCGGCGGGCGTTTCTCGGTGGCGCGGTGGCCGCATCGGCGGCGTTGTTTCTGGTCCGATACACGGTGCCGGGCGGTTTCTCTGGTATTGGCGCGGACTACATCACGGAAGTGGGCGAACAGCGCCGATTCGACCTCGGCGATGGCGTCAGCCTGGAACTCAACACCCAGACGCGCATCAGTCGCCGTGAGTTGGCCGACGGGGTGCAAAGTATCGAGTTGCTGAGCGGCGAAGTCGAAGTGCTGGCGCGGCAAACCACGCCATTGAAAGTGCAGGCCGGGGCAGGGTGGTTGAGTGCCAGCCAGGCGCGTTTCAACCTGCGCAACACCAATCAGAGCGTCTGCGTCACGTGCCTCGACGGCGCTTTGCAGGTCGATGTGCAAGGCCAGCGGATTCGTTTGGAGTCCGGCCAGCAACTGACGTACAGCGCTCAACAAGTCAGCGCGCCGAAAACCGTCGACACCTCGGCGGTGATCGCCTGGCGCCAGCAAGTGCTGGTGTTCAACGACGCGACCCTGAGCCAGGTGATCGACGAGATCAACCGCTACCGGCCAGGCATGTTGCTGCTGCTCAACGCCGAGTTGGGCAAACGCAAGGTTCAGGCACGATTCAGCCTGGACCAATTGGCAGGTGTGGCATTGCTGATTCGCGATGCGTACGGAGCGACATGTACCGAGTTGCCCGGCGGGGTGGTGGTGCTTAGCTGAGATCCAGGTTGCCTGCACCGGCCCCTTCGCGAGCAAGCCCGCTCCCACAGTAGATTGGCGTCTTCCACACATTTCGCGTACACCGCAGATCCCCTTGTGGGAGCGAGCCTGCTCGCGAAGGCCGTGCCAGCCACCATCAATGTTGAATGTGCAACCGCCTTCGCGAGCAGGCTTGCTCCCACAGTGGGTTGGTGTCTTCCACACATTTCGTGCACACCGCAGATCTCCTTGTGGGAGCGAGCCTGCTCGCGAAAGCGGTGTGTCAGCTAACGAATATGTTGGAAGTTAATTTGCCTTCGCGAGCAGGCTCGCTCCCACAGGAGTCGCCGTCGAACACAGATGCAGTGCCCACCGCAGATCCCCTGTGGGAGCGAGCTTGCTCGCGATGAGGCCCTCACAGCCACCATCAAACTCGGCGATTAAACCCGCGCCCGAATCTGCCGCCCCAATACATCCATCACATCGCAGCCATCGCGCAACAACATCGCTGCTGCATGCGCTAGCTGCTGCACATCCGCTCCTTTGGCCTGAGTAATGTCGAGGCTGGCCAAACTCTCCATCATCTGCGTCACCGCCAAAAAACGCGTCGCGGCACTGCTGTGCAACACATCCAGCGGCGCCTGCGTGGCAATCATCACCACCGGAATCTCGGCATCATTGTTGGTCATCGGCATATGCGCATTCATGCCTCACCTCCCGCTTGCGCCACGTGCATGCCGTCGATGGAGGCTTGAACCAGTGAACGCGCGGTGCCGAGCATTTGCTTGCTCGCCCAACGTAACGTCGCAATGTGTTCCGGGCGGGTGGCGTTTGGGGCTTGATGGGCGAGGGCTTCGGCGCAGCTGAGGTAGACCGAGGCGTGTTCCAGGGCGTCGAGCAGGGGAATGCCGGGTTGTACGGCGAAGAGGTGATGGTCAACGTGATCGCAGGGGGCGAAGGGGGTGGATTTTGTGGTTGCGTTTGTCATAGGTGTAGCTCCTTAGTAATCAAGAGCTGCCACTTGGTCGCCGTCAAACGATGGGGTGGCAACTGTGCGCAGGTTGACGGACCGGTCTAAGGTACCCGGCGCACTCGAAAGTGCCCCGCGCACAGTCACCATAAAGCTTTGTGTCGAGCATACGAATGCACGAGCAAAGTTGGAGAACAATGCGCACCTTAAAACCGCCGAGCCGTCAAACCCGATCACGAATGAGTCGTGACAGGCGCGAGGATAGGGAGTGAGGGCAGGGCAGTCAACCGGCGGAAGGTCCGAAATATCGACTGTGCCTGTAGGCATGTTCTGGCCCTGACCAAATGCCAGGAACAACCCATTTCCTTTGTGGGTGAGAGCTTGCTCGCGAAGGTGGGGTGTCAGCCAACATCAATGCTGAAAGGCCCTTCGTTTTCGCGAACACCTTGGCTTGCAATGGTGAGCTAATTGAGAGTTCCTGGGATTTTTGTAATGCAGATGTCGTCGAGTCCGAAGCCCAAGGTTATCCGGTCCCGAGTATAAAGAGTCAAGGAGGTAGGCCCTGGGACAGTAATACGCTGTGCGAAAGCTCCCCATTGGGACGTAAGTGGAATGTAGTGCTCTGTACCATTGTAATTAATAACAAAATTTCTTTGTGTGAGTTCGTAATTACAAGCCCTTCCACTCACTTCATATATTCCGGGCTCGAACTGGAAGTGTTTTTTTATGCCTGGAGAGTCACCGTTTAGACGAAGGTAGTTATTTCCCCCTTCATTAAGAATCTGAACCGTCCCGCTTGGCTGATATTTCTCCCAGTCATTCATCCCACGCTCGAAGTCGGTACAGTCGAGCTGATTTTCAGGTCGAGCCAGAAAATAGAGATCGCTCACGGGGAATAGCACCGCTCTCGGTGCATTATTTTCTGGGTCAAACACCACCTCAAGTTTTATTCGGATGGCACTCTCGTGTTTGAAATTTTCCAATTCACTGCGCGATATGGTTTTATTTAATCCATGATTTTTTTCGCTCTCTGTCACGCGATAATTTCTAGCAACATCTATTGTGTACTCAGTGTCATCCCCTTTTACCCCTTCCACATATAGGCTGTATTTCTGATTCTCCTCAATGATCAACCAAGGAGTAACTTTGATATTTGAATCCCCGATAAATGTACTAAGATCCAGCACGTTCGTGCCGTTGGTTTCTACCACATTGGGCATTGGTAATCGCGAATCTCCATCAATGACTTTCATCACTCTGAGGAGCAGCGGTTCAGAATGGTCTATCTGCTGATTTTCACGAATCAATATCCAGTTCAACTCGAAAGACTTGTCATGTCGCATCGACAAAGACGCCGGGGTGAGGATGAAGTCAGCAACGCCCACACTGAACTCCTGTACCGGAAACGGCACAGATCCCGGCGCCGGATTGATTTCTTTCAGTAATGCTTTGTCACCAGGCTCGTCTGTGAACAGGACACGTACGGTCACCCCGGTGGGGTAATCAAGTACATCAATCGGATTGGTGGCGGGTGGCAGTAGGATCGGCGGCGTCAAATCCAGCCTCGCGCTACCCACACTCAACACCCGTTTGCGGGAAAACCGTGTCGCCTCAATCCCGCGCTTGCGGTAGTAATCTACTTCCACCGTGCCAGTCAGGTTGGGATGAATATGCTCCGCTCTGACCAGAAACGGCACCGGTTTGCCGGCGGTCTGGGTGGTCAGCGGAATTTCATACCGCGGGTGTGCACCGGTGACCGAACCGGTCCAGCGCAGGCCGACGATGTCGCCCGCCAGAGTATCCCCCGGCACGTTGAACGGCGCGATCACGTTGGCACCGTTCGGAGTGTTTTCCGGCAGCAGCACATCGCCGTCGGCTTCGGTGATCTCCGGTTGGTTGAAGTCGGGCAGGGCCACGCCGACCCGGAGTTCCAGCGGCAGAGATTCGCGTTCGCTGCGCACCGACAGGTCATCGTTGGCCACCACGTAGTAGAGCTTCAGGGTGCCGCCGCCCAACGGCGCGATTTCGCTGCCGGGCAGGTCGCGGGTGATGGCTGATCGGCCGTCACTGTCGGCGACGATGATGCGGATCGGGTAATAGGTATCGCTGCCGCCCGGACGTTGGCCCTGGCAATGGATCGTGATCAGGTCGCCGGTTTTTCGACCTTCAAAGTAGGCCACGGAAATGGTCGCGTAAGGTGCATCCGCCGGCAGGGTGCCGCCCGGGGCTTGCGCCACGCTCGGCGCGGGCAAACGGTTGATGTCGCCGCGCACGCTGACGCTGGCGTTTTTCGATGGACGATTGGCTTCGCCACTGCGGATGCGCACGTAGGAGACCGTGGCGTAGCCCTGGGCGATGGCTTTGACGGCGGCGTTTGGGATGGTGAAGTCGAGTTGAAAGTCCACGAAATCGACGGTTTGCTCCAGCGGTCCGACGATGATCGGCGAGCCTTGGGCGGGGGTGCCGGTCCAGGTCATCTGCACCTTGTCGTTCAAGGCGAAATTGCTGCCCGGGGTGTAGAGACGGACGCTGACCTCGTCATCGCCCAACTGATCGAGGTCGATGCTATTGGTCGGTCGGCCCGCCACCAGAACCAGCGGCGCACTCAGTCGATTGCCGCCCAAATCCACCAGCACATAGGTGTATTTCGCCCACGGCGCGCGTTCATCCGGGCGGTTATCGACGCAGTCGATCACCTGAAAGGTCACCACCACGCGGTCGCCATCCCCGGCGGCTTCGATCCTGGCGCGGGTGAAGGTGATGATGATCGGATGGTTCACCGGGTCGTCGACTTGCGCCTGGGTCACCGGGTAATGCATGACTTCCTGACTGCCCCAGCGGCAGACGATACGGTCGAACGCGGTCATGTGCTGGTAGGGCTCGATGCGCATCTCGATGCCGGCGTCCGCCATGGCTGAATCGACGCCACCGGAGATGTTCGTGAGGAAGGAGTACTGGAACCCGGAATGCCCCTCTTCAGGACTGTCGTCATAGCCGCCGGGGCGGGTGGTCTTGACCAGGTAGGTCTCCAGCGGCACCGAACGCTCCGGGGCCTGGTTGCGTCGCGTGATCTGGTAAAACACCGGCATCGCATCGCCGTCCAGGACGTGGCCGCGAGGGATCCAGCGCACCACTTGCTGATCCAGTTCGTGATCAAACTCGATGGTTTTGCTGGCGGCCGGCGAGGTGAGGCTTTGCCAAAACACATCAACCTGATCGCCAACGCCCATGACGGCCCAGGGCGGGATGATGCATTGCAGGTTCCCTTCGAGCGCCCGAATCGGAATACCGCCGGCGTAGTGCCGCGGGTCGACCAGCGTGGTGCTGGACGGGAAGTACGGCGGGCGCAACGACGGGGGGAGTTCGTTGGACGCTTCGGATTCAATCGCAGGGAACTGGGTCATGGGAACGCTCCTTCACCGTAAAACGGGGCTGGCCGGGAGGGGCCTGCGGGATGGAGGTATCACACGGGAAAGAGCGGGGGGCTGGCTACTGTCAGATCTGACAGTAGCGACGAGTGGTGAGCTGGCAGACGCCAAAACTGTAGGAGCTGAGCTTGCTCGCGAAAGCGGTCGTTCATTGAGCATTGATGTTATCTGACACGCCGCCTTCGCGGGCAAGCCTCGCTCCTACAGTTGATTACCGTCGTACACAAAATTTGCGCACACAGCAGACCCCGTGTAGGAGCGAAGCTTGCTCGCGAAAGCGGTCTTGCCGTCGACATTGTTGTTGCCTGACACGCCGCCTTCGCGGGCAAGCCTCGCTCCTACAGTGGATCACGGTCGTACACAAAATTCGCGCCCACCGTCGATTCCCTGTGGGAGCGAGCCTGCTCGCGAAAGCGGTCTTTCAGTCGACATCGATGTTGTCTGACACGCCACCTTCGCGGGCAAGCCTCGCTCCTACGGGGATCTGTGCGTGGGCGGTGATGCCCGATATGAAGCTTTCATGACAAAAGTTCGGTAGCACTTCGCAAGGAAGGTCATGCCTATGTGACGCGCTTGAGGGGGCCGAGAGGCCACTTTTCTGAGCCGAGGCGGGACGCCGGGAGTGAGGCAATGGGGACTATGGAACGCTACTCGAAAGTGGGCATGCAAGAGCTCGATCAACGCTTGTCGAAGATCGTCGAAGCCGCGCGCAAGAAGCCGGTTTCGGTGTATCGCTACGGCGCGCCGTGGGTCTGGATCGTGTCGCAGGATGACTGGCAGGGCGCTCTGAAAGAGGTGTCCAGCTACATTCCGCCGGGCCATTCGCTGGTGCTGCTGCGCCCACAAATCGATGACCTGCTCGAAGATCATCGCGACGTCCTGCATGGCCTCAACGCCGAACCCGGGATGCTGATCGCCCCGCAAACGGTCATGCACATCCTGCTGCTGCAACTGCTCTATTCGGTGCCCAGCGAGCAGCAACTCTATGAGCAGCTCAATTACAACCTGCTGTTCCGCTGGTTCGTCGGCCTGGACCTGAATCAAAAGGTCTGGAGCTTCAACGTCCTCAGTCGCGACATCGCCACCCTGCTGAACAACCCGCGGGCGGTGCAACTGATCCAGAAAATCATTGGCGAAGTGTTCTGCGGTGCCTTGCTGCAAATGCCCGAGTTCTCGTTGAACTTTGCGTTGCTGCACACCTGGCTGGGCAAACACGCCGCGACATCGACAGCAAGCAATTGAGTGGGCCAAACGCCGGGCAAACGGCGACGGTCATTTCGAATTCAGGGGGTGGTGTGGAGCATCTTTTCAAGACGCGGCTGGCGCTGTGGGGCTGGTTGCTGGTGACGGCGGGCGTGCAACCGGCATGGGCCGAAGAAACCGCGCCGGCCAAATTGGTCGATGTGAACGAGTACTTCGTGCGCGGCAACACCGTGCTCGATGCCCGGGCCATCGAAGAGGCGGTGTACCCGTTTCTCGGTCCGCAAAAGGCCCTGACCGATATCGAAGGCGCTCGCGAGGCGTTGCAGAAGGCCTATCAGGCTCGCGGTTATCAGTCGGTGTTCGTCGAGTTGCCGGAGCAAAAAGTCGAGGACGGCATCGTCTACCTGCAAGTCAGCGAAACCAAGGTCGGCCGGGTGCGTGTGGTCGGCGCCAAGCACTATTCGCCGCTGGACATCCGCGAAGACGTCCCGGCGCTGAAGGAAGGCGAAGTGCCGGACTTCAGCAAGGTCCAGGGCGAGCTGGCGCAACTGAACAAGACCCCGAGCCGCCAAGTGATGCCGCTGGTACGTGAAGGCCAGCGCCCCGGCACCATGGACGTGGACTTGCAGGTCGAGGACCAAAAACCGTGGCAGGCCAGCATCGGCCTGAATAACGACTACAGCGCCGACACCGAGAAGCTGCGCACCGTCACCAGCCTGGGCTACAACAACCTCTGGCAGCTCGGTCACAGCATTTCGCTGACCTTCTTCACCGCACCGCAAGACACCGACAACGCCAAGGTCTGGTCCGGTTCTTACACCGCGCCGTTGAACGAGCGCTGGAGCGTGCAGTTCTCCGGTTATCAGTCCGACAGTAACGTCGCCACCATCGGCGGCAGCAACGTACTGGGCAAGGGCCACTCCTATGGTGTCTCGGCGATTTACACGCTGCCGTCCAGCGGCAACTGGTCCAATTCGTTGTCCGCCGGTATCGACTTCAAGGACTTCGACGAACAACTGACCCTCGGTGGCGAAAGTGACAAGGTGCCGCTGAAATACGCGCCATTCACCTTCGCCTACAACGGCTTTCGCTACACCGAAAACACCCAGTTGGGCCTCGGCCTGAGCCTGGTGGCCGGCACTCGCAGTCTGTTTGGCTACGGCAGCTCGGACGAAGACTTCGACTACAAACGCTATCGCGCCAGCCCTAGTTTCGCCGTGCTCAAGGGCGACACCAATTTCACCTACACCTTCGCCAGCGACTGGCAGACCGCGAGCAAAGCCGCGTTCCAGTTGGCGTCCGGGCCGTTGGTTTCCAACGAGCAATTCTCTGCCGGCGGCGCGACGTCGGTGCGCGGTTATCTGGCTGCCGAGCGCACCGGTGACGACGGCGTTCTGCTGAGTCAGGAACTGCGCACACCGTCTCTGGCCAAGTACCTGGGCACTTACGTTCAGGACTGGCGTTTCTATGCCTTCGCCGAAGGTGCCCAGTTGTATCTGCGTGACGAGCTCCCCGATCAGGACGCCGATTACGCCCTGGCCAGTGTTGGCCTGGGCACCCGCGCGAGCCTGAGCAAATGGCTGTCCGGCAGCCTGGATTGGGGCTATCCGCTGCTCGAAGGGCCGAACACGCAAAAACACGATTCGCGCCTGCATTTCAACCTTCAGGCCACATTCTAAAAGGAGCATTTTCATGCAGCGCTTATTCATCGCTTTCCTGATCTGCCTGGGCTTCGCGCTCCCGGCCACCGCCCAGGCCTGGTGGCAGGACGACTGGCATTACCGCAAGCAGATTGCCGTGGACACCACGCCTCAAGGCGCGGCCATCAACGAAGCCCTCGGTCGCACGGCATTGCTGGTGCGCCTGCACACCGGCAACTTCACCTTTGACGGGGTCAAGGAGGACGGCTCGGACCTGCGCTTCGTCGCTGCCGATGACAAAACCGTGCTCAACCATCAGATCGAAAGCTTCGACCCGCTGATGGGCATGGCGCTGATCTGGGTCGATGTGCCGAAAGTCGAGGGCGGTCAACGCCAGGACATCTGGATGTACTACGGCAACCAGAAAGCCCCGGCCACGGGCAACGGTCAGTTGACCTTCGACCCGAATTACACCGCGCTCTACCACTTCGACGGCGCCAACGGCACCCCGGCCAAAGACACCACCGCTTACGGCAACACCGCGCAAAGTGCGACCGGCGCCAGCATCGATGGCGTGATCGGCCGTGCCTTGCAGTTCAGCGGTCAGCCGTTGTTGCTGCCGGCCAGTCCTTCGCTGCAACACAACGCAGGCAGCGCGTTCACCTTCAGTGCCTGGTTGCGCCTGGATCAGGCCAATGGCGAGCAGCTTGTACTCGCAAGACGTGAAGGCGCGAATAGCCTGCTGCTCGGCCTGAACCAAGGCATGCCGTTTGTGGAAATCGACGGTCAGCGTGCCGTGTCGACGCAACCGCTGAACCCCGGTCAATGGCAACACCTGGCGTTGAGCGCCGAAGGCAGCAAGGTGTCGCTGTACCTCAATGGCCGTGAAACCGCGAGCCTCGCCGTGCCCATGCCCGCGTTCAATTCGGTCATGGCGATCGGCGCCGACCTGTCCGCCAGCGCCTATTTACCATTCGCTGGCGCGATGGATGAGTTGCGCCTGTCTAAGGTTGCGCGCCCGGCCGCACTGTTGCTGGCCGACGCCAACGCCCAAGGCGCCGAGTCGAAACTGGTGGCTTACGGCGTCGATGAAGAACAGTCGGGCTACGGCTTCGGCAGCCTCGGTTTCCTGCTCAACGCCGTGCCGCTGGACGCCTGGGTAATCATCGCCGTGCTGGTGCTGATGATGTTCCAGTCGTGGGTGATCATGATCCGCAAGAACCGCATGGTCAGCCGCGTCAGCGCCGCCAACGAAGGCTTTCGCGAACAGTTCGCCAAGGTCGGCACGCGCCTGGAAATGTTCGCCGACGATCAGGAACTCGCCCAGCGTTTGCAGCATTCGTCGCTGTGGCGTTTGTACCTGGTGGCGGTGAAGGAAATCCGCACTCGGCGGGAGCAGGGCGCCGATACCTCGTCGGTGTCGGCGGCGACCATCGAAGCGATCCGCTGCTCCATGGACGGCGTGCGCACCCGCGAAAACCAGGCCCTCAGCTCGAAACTCTCGACCCTGTCCAACGCCATTGCCGGCGGGCCTTACATCGGCCTGCTCGGCACGGTGCTGGGGATCATGGTGGTGTTCCTCGGCACGGCGATGGCCGGCGACGTCAACATCAACGCCATCGCCCCGGGCATGGCCGCCGCGTTGTTGGCCACGGCCATGGGCCTGTTCGTCGCGATCCCGGCACTGTTTGGCTACAACCGCCTGATCACCCGCAACAAGGAGGTCAGCGCCGACATGCGTGTTTTCGTCGACGAGTTCATCACTCGCTTGGCGGAGATGCATGGCGAGGGCCAGTTCAGTGAGGCGGCGCACCGCCGTGGCAATCACACCAATGCGTCCGTACCGGCCTGAGGAGCAAAAAGCACATGGCTTCCGTAAATGCCTCCCACGACGACGAAGACGATGCAGCGGTGGACACGATCAACATCACGCCGTTGGTGGACGTGCTGATGGTGGTGCTGGTGATGTTCATCCTCACCGCCACCGCCCAGGTATCGGGCATCCAGATCAACTTGCCCAAGGCCAGCGCCTCAGTGTCGTTGTCCGAGGCCAAGACCAAGGCGATTTCAGTCAACGACGGCGGCCAGGTTTTCCTTGATGCCTACCCGGTGACGTTGGCTGAGTTGGAAGACCGGTTGCGCATCGAGAAAGCCCAGAGCCCGGATTTTCCGGTGATCGTGCGCGGCGATGCCCAGGTGCAGTACCAGAAGGTCATCGAGGTGCTGGACCTGCTGCGCCGTCTCGAACTGTCCCAGGTCGGTCTCGTCACCGGCAAACCGAGCCAGGGCTGATCATGACCGCACAACAGCCTTTCAATCCGTTACCGGTGAAGACGTCACCCGTGCGCTTTCTCAAGTGGGGCGTCGGGTTGCTGCTTGGCGCCGTCGCGGCGTGGTTTCTCTGGCAGTGGGCCAACGATATGAGTGGTATTCGCCGGGAAGCGCCGAAGGTGCCGACGATTATTCCGCTGCCGCCACCGCCACCACCGCCGCCGGAAAAACCACCCGAACCCGAGCCGCCCGTGGAAGAAAAAATGGTCGAGCCGCAACCGACCCCGGAGCCCGAAGAGGTCAAGCCGCAAGAGGAAGCGCCGCCATCCCCGGCGGATGACCTGGCCAACCCGATGCAAATGGACGGCGATGCGCAGTCCGGCAACGACGCCTTCAACATCGGCGCGGGCAAGGGCGGCGGCATGGCCGGGGCTGGCGGCGGGCGAGTGGGCAATGGCACTTACAGCCAGTTTTTGGCGTTCACCTTTCAGCGCTTGCTGCGGGAGAACCCGGACCTGCGCAACCTGGCCTTTTCGCTGCAAGCCGACGTCTGGCTAAGCGGCGTCGGCGAAATCACAAGGGTCGAGTTGGTCAAGTCCAGCGGTAAACCCGAGATCGACACTCAGGTGCTCGCCGCCTTACGCAGCGCGCCGCACCTGAGCGAACGGCCACCGGCCTCCATGACCTTGCCCGTGCGCCTGTCCCTGCAAGGGCGGCGTCCGGGTTAACCGAATTTTATGAAGTTTGCCAAAAGGAGTTGTGTGCAGATGATTTCCAACGTGAATCGATTGTCCCTGGCGGTCGGCATGGTCATTGCGACCCTGGTCGGGCACGCAGCGGCAGCCCCTGCGCCCTCGGAAAACGCCACGATCAATCTGATCCGCTTGCTGGTCGAGCAGGGCATTTTGAAGCAGGACAAGGCCGACGCATTGATCGCCCAGGCCCAGAACGAAGCGGCCCAGGCTCGTCAGGCCGCGAGTGCGCCGGCGGTCGTTGCGGCAGGTCCGGTGGCGGCGCCCGGGGATGTGCGGGTGCAGTATGTGCCGGCGGCCGTGCGTGATCAGATCCGTGATCAGGTGAAAGCCGAGGTCATGGCCACCGCCAAGCAAGAGAACTGGGCCCAGCCCAATACGTTCCCGGATTGGGTGTCGCGCATCAGCTTCGACGGCGACATTCGTCTGCGCGACGAATCACGGTACTACTCCGACACCAACAGCAACGAGATCGTCGACTTCGCCAAGCTCAACAACAATGGCCCGTACGACGTGAACCCCAACAGCAGCACGAGCCTGCCGCCGTTGCTCAACACTCGGGAAGACCGCTCCAACCTGTTCCGCCTGCGCGCGCGCCTGGGCATGAAAGCGGTGCTCGCGCCGGACTGGACCGCCGGGATTCGCCTCGGCACCGGTTCCGACAACAACCCGGTTTCGACTACGCAAACCTTGGGCGGCGGCTTCGGCAAGAAAGACATCTGGCTCGATCAGGGTTACCTGACCTGGAAGGCGACGGATGACGTGACACTGACCGGCGGACGGATCGCCAACCCGTTTTTCTCCACCGATATGCTGTATTCCAACGAGCTGAACTTCGACGGCATCGCGGCGATTTTCGACCACAAACTCAGCCGCGATTGGGGCGTGTTCGGCACCGTCGGTGCGTTCCCGGTGGAGTACACCAACGACACCAGCTCCAGCAACGGCCTGGACAAGGAAGACAGCGACAACAAATGGCTGTACGGCGCGCAGATCGGCGCCAAATGGGCGATCAACAGCAACAACCGGCTCAAGGGTGCGCTGGCGTATTACCGCTTCGACGACATCGAAGGCCAACGCTCCAGCCCTTGCGAACCCTGGGCCGGCGCGCCGGGGTGCGACACCGACGGCAGTCGCTCGGCGTTCATGCAAAAGGGCAACAGCGTGTTCCTGCTGCGCGACATCACGCCCAACCCGCTCAACCCGGCCGCCACGCCGCAGCCGCAATTCGTCGGCCTGGCCTCGGAAATCAACCTGCTGGACCTGAACCTGGTGTGGGATGCCGACCTGCCGCACGACTTCAAATTGCGCAGCCAGGGCAACTACATCCACAACCTCGGCTACGACGAAGGCGACATGCGCAAACGCTCGGCCGGGCAGCTCGTCAACAACCTCGACAGCAGCGGCAACATCGAAAGCGGCGCCAATGCGTGGATGGTGCAATTCACCCTCGGCAGTGAGCTGGAGTTGAAGAAGCAGGGCGACTGGAATTTCTTCGCCGGCTACAAATACATCCAGCCCGATGCCTTGCCTGATGGCTTCAACGACTCGTCGTTCCACTTGGGCGGGACCAACGCCAAGGGCTACTTCCTCGGCGGCAACTATGGCCTGGCCAAGAACGTCTACGCCACCGGCCGCTGGTTGAGTTCCGAGGCGGTGTATGGCGCGCCGTTCGACATCGATGTCTTGCAGCTTGAAATCAACACGCGCTTCTAGGGCGCAGGGAGAGCTTCATGAAATCACTATGTGTGCTGCTGACGCTGGGGCTGCTGTTCGCTCAAGGCGCCAGCGCCGAAGGCATGGAAGAACGCCTGCGCACCCAGTTGCGTAGCACCACCCAACAGCTGCAAGCGCTGCAAAGTCAGCAGGCCCAGGCCAGCGCCGCACAACTGGCGGCGCAGAGTGAGGCCAAGGCTGCCCAGGCGCAGATCAAGCAACTGACGGCAGAACTCGCGAAGGTCAAAGGTGTGGCCGAACAACTGTCCGGTCAGCAAAGCAGCCTGCAAAGCCAAGCCCAGGCCCAAGCGGTGGCCAGTAGCGAGCAGATCGGCAAGTTCAAAAAGGCGTATGAGGAGCTATTGGTCATGACCCGTGCCAAAGAGGCAGAACGGGCTAAGCTCCAGACGCAATTGGCTGAACGTGACACACAAGTGCAGCAATGTTCAGTCAAGAATCAGCAGATGTATGGCGTGGCCAAGGAGATTCTCACGGCCTACGAAAAAATTGACGTCGCCGAGGTGATGAAAATTCGCCAACCGTTCGCCGGCAGCGCCCGGGTCAAGTTCGAAGAGCTGGCCCAGGGTTTTGGCGACGAACTCTACAAGACTCAGTTCGACGCGCCCCAGGCGGCGGTCGCTCACTAATCCAAGGATGAACCCCATGACTCAATTGATCAGCCACGTATCGCCGCAATCCCTGACCGACGTGCTGCAAGCCGCCGGTTACCGGGTCAACCAGACTGAACAGAACGGCATCGTGCAATTGCTCAGCGCCAGCCAGGGCATCGGCTACGCCGTGCGTTTTGGCAACCCGGCGGTGGAGCAGGGCAGTTACGTCGACTTTACCTTCAGCTGCGCCTTGCGCGTGCAGGGCGAGTTGCCGGCCGGGCTGGCGGAACTGTGGAACGCGTCGCGGCGCTTTGCCCGGTTGTCGGTGCAGGGCGAGTTCCTGGTGATGGAAATGGACGTGGTAGTGGCCGCCGGCGTCAGCGCCGATCACCTGAAGGGCAATCTGGAACTGTGGGATCGCCTGCTGCAGGAGTTCATCGTGTACCTGCGTGAATACAGCCAGAACGCTGCGAATTTGCAGACTCAAGCACAAGTGCAAACCGCCGAAGCGACAGACGAGGTTCCAGCGCTGTGAAAAAACGAACGGCAGTGGTCAGCGCCGGTGCGCTGACCTTGCTGGTGGTGGCCGTTGCATTGGGCCTGCGACCGGGTAACGACCCGGTGGCGGCTCAGCAGCCGGTACCCTCGGCAATGAGTGTGAATGGGCCAGCGGTGGCGCGACTGGGCAATCAACAGGTCACGCCTGATGAACTGATGGGGTTGCTCGCCACCGCTGCGCCTGAAGTTCGCGAGCAACTGCGAGGCAATCGTGGGGCGCTGGAAAGCTGGATTCGCTCGCGCCTGGCTGAAAAGGCTGTGCTTGAACAGGCGGATGCGCAGGGCTGGCGGCAACGCCCTGAGGTGGAGCAGCAAACCCGCGCGGCCACCGAGCAAATTGTCTTTCGCGATTATTTGCAGTCGGTCAGTCAAGTGCCGGCGGATTACCCCAACGCTGAGCAGTTGCAGCAGGCGTATGAGGCGGGGAAATCCGGCTGGGAGATGCCGCCGGCGTATCGGGTCAGTCAGATTTTCCTGGCGGTGCGCGATCCGCAGAACCTTGAAAACGTGCGCAAGCAGGCGCTGGAACTGAGCAAGAAAGCCCAGGCCGCACCGACGGAATTTGCCGCGTTGGCGAGCCAGTATTCACAGGGCGGCGTCAGTGACACCGGGCTGCAACCCTTGCAGCAATTGGTGCCTGAGGTACGCGGCGCGGTGTCGCGACTGAAAGTCGGCGCGGTATCGGACCCGGTGCAGAGCGCGGCGGGTTTCCATGTCATCAAACTCACCGAGCAACAACCGGCCCGCGTGGCCACCCTCGACGAACTGCGCGAACGTTTGACCCTGGCCCTGCGTGCCCAACGTCAGGAACAAATCGCCAAGGCCTACCTGGAAGGCATGCTCAACACCGCGACACTGAGCATTGATGGGGCTGAGCTGAACAAAGTGCTGGAGGAAAAACTTTAGATTCGCAGCGCTGATCAGGACGCTTTCGCGGGCAAGCCTCGCTCCTACGGGGGAATGTGATTGGCAGAGAATGTGTGAACAACACAGCACCCCTGTAGGAACGAGGCTTGCCCGCGAAGAGGCCATGACATTTAACAATGATGTCGGCTGACCTGGCGCTTTCGCGAGCAGGCTCGCTCCCACAGGGGATAGCACTGAGTCAGTTGAAGTACTGCAATCCAAACAAAGATCGACAGGGAGTCATCGATGTCATTCATAGAGTCCACAGGACGCCACGGCACTACCGATTACCGCGCGCCACCGCAAACACCTGATGCCTGGCTGGCGCTGGCTGCCGGGATCGAAGATGAGGTGGCGCAGTACTTTATGGTCAGCGCCCGGTGCGGGTGTTTCATGCAGGCGGCGCGCAGCCTCAATGTCCGGGCGACCTTGCTGCGCAAGCAACTGGCGCAACTGGAGGAACGCCTGCAGCGTTCACTGTTCAACTTCCAGGGCAGCGCCTTGACCCTCAGCCGCGAAGGCCAGCAATTGCACGCGCAGCTCAGCGTCCTGATTCACGAGCGCAAGTTGCCGGTGCTCGAACAGCGCTCCATCCGCCTGGCCGTGGCCGAGTCGCTGCTGCATGACATTCTCGGCCGGGACCTTATCTCTCTACTGCGCCGCAACGCGAGCATCCGTCTGGAGATCATCTCGCTGGACAGCGAACTGGCCCTGCAAACCATCAGTGCCGATGTGGTGCTGTGGCTGTCGGAGGGCGAGGCGCCGCTGCCGGGCCCGACGTTTGCAACCACTGAGCCGCAGCACCTCGCCCAGCTGAACTACCTGCCGCACATCGCCAAACGGTATTCCCGGGTCACCGCCAGGCCAGACAGCGTTGATGACCTGGCCGATTTTATGCTGGTGCAACGGCAACACGATCGGCAAATCGAAAGCTTCCGGCCCTGGAACAACCTGGTGGAACAGCGCCTGGCGGGCGTGGTGAAGTTGCAGTCCTATGAACTGATGCTGGACATGATCCGTTGCAGCGCCTGCATCGGCCTGCTGCCCGGTTACATGAGTCGCTACGACCGCAGCCTCGTTGCTTTGCCGGGGCTGTTCCGCGAGCCGATGCAGCATCAGGTGTGGCTGGCGGTGAATGCCGACTCCGGTGAAGTGGCCGAGGTGCAAATGATTGCGCAACTGATCCGCAACACCTTCGCCGAACGGCGGGAGTGGTTTGAGTCCTGAATTGAACGCCGCCTCCCGGTAGGAGCTGCCGAAGGCTGCGATCTTTTGATCTTGAAAATCTAAAGATCGCAGCCTTCGGCAGCTCCTACGGGGGGTTCAGTTCATCCAGCGGCCCCATCACCTGCCGATATTTCTCAATCCCTTGCGGTGTCTTGCGGGCCAGGCTGATCTCGATGCCCAAGGGGTTTTCCTTGCGGTTGCCGCTCAACTTGCGCCAGCCCTTGTCCGCCTCCCAGACCCGTAACCTCGCGTCGCTGACGTCGTTCAACACGGCGACACCGTCAGTCGGGGCAGGCAGCGGGTATTGGCTGCGCGCTGGCGCAATCGCCCGGTAAAGCACGTCGCCCTTGAGCCACCAGCGCACCCGTTGCAGTTCACCGTTGCCCTCGGCCGAGGCACGGATCACGTCCAGGCGAAAACCCTTGCCTTCGGTGCTGCGCACGGTCAGTGCGGGTGGCGCGTTGACCGGCTCATCCTCGGTGCCTGGTCGCACCGGTTCCGCCAACTCGATACTGGCGCGCAACGCGACATCGCGCTCCATCTGGTTCAGCGCTCGCAGCAAGACTTCGGTCTGTTCGGTGCTGGCCTGCAAATGCGCATCGGCGCGGGTGACGCTGTCCAGCCCGCGCCAGGCAATCAGGCTGACCACCGCCATCAGCATGATCGCGACCATCACTTCGATCAGGGTAAAACCTTGCTGGGTCTTCATTGCACGCTCACCTGGCCGGCGGCGTTGCGTTGCACGGCGATGCTGTTGAGGCCGTCGGAGAGCGTCAGTTGCAGCGGCGGGTTGATCCATTCCGCATTCAACACCAGTTTTCGTCTGGGCTCGACACGCACCTCCACGCCCGGCGTCTCCCAGGGCCGAGGCCGTAGCTGCGGGTCGTTGTTGAAGTGGTCAAATCCCTTGCCGCTGTCACTGCGACGACTGAAACGAAAACCCTTGGCATCCGCCCGCCAGGTGATCGGCCGACCATCGGCGCGTGCTTCAGCCTGAGCCACTTGAAGCAGCTGCGCCACGCGCGCGGCATCCTTGCGCAACAGGTGCAGCGGGTCCGGCTTGATGCTCAAGCTGATCGCCGCGCTGGCAATGCCGATGATCACCAGCACCACCATCAGCTCGATCAGGGTAAAGCCATGTTGTCTGAAGCCATTCATCCGCTGCGCGCTCCTTTGCGTCGATTTTCATCGTGCACGGTGAAGATGATGAGTGTGTGAAATAAAAACGTGAACATTGCGCTGTAGGCTCGGGGCAGGGACTAAAAGGAGATTCAGCCCATGTCTTTCACCGAGCGGTTTTCCGCGCCGCAACTGGTTCAATCGATTGCCTTGCTCGCGGCAATCGCGGGCATCGCCACCTGGTCGTCGTTGTTGCTGACGTCCGCCGAGTCGCGCACCCCGGACATTGCCCCGCAACAGATGGCGGTCCGTAGCGACAACCCGGCGTTGCAATGGTTTTCCAACCAACCGGCGGCGGTGGAGATCAAGGTCAGCGGGGTCATGGCCGGCAGTCGCGGGGCGGTGGCGATTCTTAGCCTCAATGGCGGCGCGCCGCGTAGTTTTCTGGTCGGGGAAAGCGTGAGTCATGGGGTAAAAGTGGTGGCCATCGACGGGGATGCCATCGTTATCGAACGTGGCGAGGAGAAAACCCGTATAGCCCTCAGCAAATTGCCGGATTCGCCGTTTTTGCCGGATTTGACGAAACGCTAAATCATTTCACCGCCGGCCGGCTCAATAAGGTATCGAGCCGCGCCAACGGCGGCGCCTCGCTGCTGCGATCAAACACCTGCAAACCGACCTGCAACAGCCGGCCATTTTGCGCGTTGCCGATGACCTGCTCGCAGCGCAACAACAGCCGCCCCTGATCACACTCGACTGCTTTCATCCCCGCCGGCAAGCGTCCCTCAAGGCGTAACTCGGCCAGTCGGCTCTGCGCCGCCAGCAGCGCAATCGAGCGGTCGCGCAACAGGCCGTTGCTCTGGGTCATCAACCCGGCCACACGCACGGCTGCAGACATCGCCACGGCAATGATCGCCAAAGCCACCAGCACTTCTATCAGGGTAAAACCGGCTTGTCGGGGAGGGTGTCGCATCAGGCACTCGCGCAGTTCGAACAGCCTTCAGCTTAAGCGCCCGGGCTTGACCGCTTGACGACCAAAGCTCCCGAGGATTTTCAACGTCACTGACATATCTTCTTGCAACACTGCGCGTCGAATCGAATCAAGCCAGGGAATGACGAGATGGATATCGCGCACCGCAACGCACTCAAGCACCGCCCGCACCGGCCACATGGACAGGGCGGTTTCACCCTGATCGAAATCATGGTCGTGGTGGTGATCCTCGGGATTCTCGCTGCCATGGTGGTGCCCAAGGTGCTGGACCGTCCGGACCAGGCTCGGGCCACGGCCGCCAAACAGGACATTGGCGGTTTGATGCAGGCGCTGAAGCTGTATCGCCTCGATCACGGCACTTATCCGAGCATGACTCAAGGGTTGAAGGTGTTGGTGGAACGGCCCGCCGACGCGAAAAACAGCACTTGGCGTTCGTACCTTGAGCGCTTGCCCAACGACCCATGGGGCCGTCCTTACAGTTACCTGAACCCGGGCGCGAACGGTGAAGTCGACATCTTCTCCCTCGGCGCCGACGGCCAGCCTGATGGCGACGGTGTGAATGCCGATATCGGCTCCTGGCAGCTGTAAGGCCGGTCATGAAAACTCATTCGAAGCAACGCGGCATGGCGATCATCAGCGCCTTGCTGATCGCGGCTGTGGTGGCAGTGATTGCCGGGGGCATGCTGACCCGCCAGACCGTGTTCACCCGCAGCCTTGAAGCCGAACAGTCGCGAGTGCAAGGCGCCTGGGTGCTGCACGGCGGGATCGAAGTCAGCCGGCAGTTGCTCTGGGATGCACGTCAGCGTGATCCCTTGACCCGGCTGAATCAGCCATGGGCGCAACCCATTGTGGTGAGGCCGCTGGGCGCCGGCGCGCGAACGTTTGACGGGCGTCTGGAAGACGAGCAAGGCAAGTTCAATCTGCGCAATCTGATCGCCAACGAGCGGATCGATGACGAACAGTTGCGCAACTTTCAGCGCCTGTGCGAGCTGATCGGGGTCAACACGACGTTGAGCCAGCGCATCAGCCAGCGGGTGATCGCGGCGTATCCTCGGTTGCTCAATCCGGGCCTGGCGGACAAGGCCCCGGTCAACAGTGGCCTCAACAGCGGCCGCGCCACTTCACCGAATGCCGTGCGCAAACCCCAATCGGCCACACGCCCGATGTTGCGCAGCGTCGAAGATTTGCGCGGTGTCGAGGGCGTTACCGAGACGTTGCTGGCGAAGATCAGCCCGTTTATCACCATTCTGCCAGCCAACACCTGGCTCAACGGCAACACCGCCAGCGCCCCGGTGTTGGCGGCGTATGTGCCGGGCCTGTCGATCGAGCGTGCCCAGGCGTTGATCGCCGAGCGCGACGGCGGCCAGTGGTTCATCAATCGCGGCGATTTCGTCAACCGATTGCGCATGCCCGAGCTGGAGTTAACCACCATCAAGATCGGCATCACCAGCGACTGGTTTCGCCTGCGTGGCCAGGCCCGTAGCGAACAACAGCGGGTCAGCCTCGACGCGTTGCTGCAACGTAGCCAGGACCGTTTACCTCAAGTGATCTGGTCGCGGGTGGGCGTATGAGCCAGTTGCGTGTTGCCTTGCCACCACTGGCGCAACTGAGCCTCGAAAGCCTCGTGACCTTCGCCTGGCTGGACCGCCAGGGCCAGGTGACTCGCGAGGGGCAGAGCACGTTGCTGCAATTGGGCCAAAACGCTAAAACTCCGGCGATTGCTTTCTTCCTGCACCCACAGGACAGCTTGCTGGCGAGTATCGATTTACCCGTGCTGCCCTCGGCGAAAACCTTCGCTGCGGTGCAATGTGCCGCGCAGTCGTTGATTCTTGGCGCTTGCGAGCAGATGCACATTGCCCACAGCCCTCGGGATGCGCAGGGAAGGGTGCATATCGCCTGGCTGTCCCGGCAATGGCTGACCGAGTTCGGCCAGTTGTTGCGGCTGGCTCGATTGACCCTGCGCGGGGTGTACCCGGCCGCTTATGGTTTGCCGATTAATACGGCGTGCCTGTACGAAGGTCACTTGCTGGTGCGCCATGGCCTGGAACACGCGGTGGTGCATCCGCACTTTGACGAAGCGCTGAGCGATCTGTTGCTGGAGGCCGGCAGCGGGCTGCAATGGATTGGCGCCGCCGCACCGGAGCCAATCCTCAACCGCTTGCCTGAAGCACAACGCTGGAGCGGCCCTTTGCCCGGTTGGGGGCTGCACGCCGGGGTGCAGCAACGCAACGCCAGCCAACCGGGCTGGGGCCGCGCGGCCGTCTGTTGCGCAGTGGCGCTGGCAGTCTGGACCTTGGGCCTGAACATGTACGCCGCTCGCGAAGCCGCGCAAGGGCAACAGCTCAAGGCGCAGATGACTCAGCGGGTGAAACAGGCGTTTCCTGAATTGCCGGTGATTCTCAACCCATTGCAACAGGCTCGCCAGCAATTGACTGCGCGCCAGAACAGCGCCGCGACCGACACCACTCAGCGATTCGCCAGCCTGGTGCTGCAAGCCGGCAGCGGCATGCCGTTCATGGCTGGCAGTGTGCAGAGCCTGGTGTTTGAGAACGATGAGCTGCAACTGACCTTACTCGACGATGCACGACGCAATGGCACCGACAAAGCGTGGCAAGCCGCGCTGACCCAGGCCGGCATCGCCGTCAGCGCCACCGATGCCGGTTGGGCACTACGCCCGGCCGCCGAATCCACCGCCAGCGAAGACGACACGAGCACCGGAGCTGAAGATGAATAAGCAATCCCTTATCCATTTGCGCGCTCGTGCCCGGCTGATCTGGCAAGGCTTGGCGCTGCGGGAAAAACGCATGGTCGCGGGCACGGCGCTGGTACTCGGCGGCCTGTTGATCTGGTTGCTGTTGATTCAGCCGCCGCTGAAAAAAATCGATTACTGGCAGGTCGAAACACCAAAGCTGCGCTCCCAGAGCGAAGCGCTGGAGTTGTTGCTGCGCGAGGTGGCAACCCCGCCCGCCGGGCAGAATCTCGAACAGTCCTTGCAGCAGACCCTCGACATAAGCGGCCTGGCCGGGCACTACCAGTTACAGTCCCTGGACGCCGGGTGGCAATTGACGTTCGAAGACGCTCCGGCCGATGCGGTGATCGGTTGGTTGTTGGGCAACCCGAGGCAATTTTCGCTGGAAGTGGTCGAGGCTCGTTTGCAGCGTGCAGGCGAGGCCAAGGCCGATGACACGGCAGGCACTCTGTCGGGAACCGTTCGCATGGATCAGGCGCTGGGCGCTAAGGAAGCTTCATGAAGTGGTCAGGTTCCAACTATGTACGCAAATCGGCACGCACCGCCGCGCCGTTTCTGTTGCTGGCGCTGGGAGCGTGCAGCAACACCGTCTCCAATCCCCAGCCGTTGCTGGTAGACAGTGAACTCGGTCGGCCCTTGGCCAACACCCAGCGCAGCGGCGATGCGCTGGTGGATCGGCAGCGGGCACAGACGCAAATCGAACAGCAACCGCGGCCGCAGCACAAAGTCACCAACGCGGCGCGCAGTGGCACTTCCAGTCGCGGCAGCACGGTGCCGGGCAATCCGTTGGGCGAACAGCCAGTGACATTGAATTTTGTCGATGCCGACATTCAGGCGGTGGTGCGGGCGTTGTCCCGTTCCACCGGGCAGCAGTTTTTGGTGGACCCGCGAGTCAAAGGCAACCTGACCCTGGTGTCCGAGGGCCAGGTGCCGGCGCGCCAGGCCTATGACATGTTGTTGTCGGCGCTGCGTATGCAGGGTTTCAGCGTGGTCGATGTCGGCGGCGTCGCCCAAGTGGTGCCAGAGGCTGACGCCAAACTGCTCGGCGGACCGATCTACAGTGCCGACAAACCGGCGGGCAACGGCATGCTCACCCGCACGTTTCGCCTGCAATACGAAAACGCGGTGAACCTGATTCCGGTGCTGCGTCCGATCGTTTCGCCGAACAACCCGATCAACGCCTACCCTGGCAACAACACCATCGTCATCACCGATTACGCCGAGAACCTGACGCGGGTGGCGCAGATCATCGAAGGCATCGACACACCGAGCGCCATCGACACTGATGTGGTGCAGATCCAGAACGGCATCGCGGTGGACATCGCCGGCATGGTCTCGGAGCTGCTCGAACAGCCGGGCAATGACCCGACGCAGAAAATCTCGGTGATCGGCGATCCGCGTTCCAACTCGATCATCATTCGCGCCGGCAGCCCCGAGCGCACGGAACTGGCGCGCAACCTGATCTACAAACTCGACAACGCCCAAAGCAACCCGAGCAACCTGCACGTGGTGTACCTGCGCAACGCCCAGGCGGCAAAACTGGCCCAGGCCTTGCGCGGTTTGCTCACCGGGGAGAGCGACAGCGGCAGCGGCGACAATGCGCGCTCGGTATTGAGCGCCATGGGCGGCAATGCGAGTGGCGGGCAGAATGGCCAGAGTGGCAGCCAGAGCAGCACCGGCACCCAAAGCTCCACGTCGGGCACCACCGGCAGCAGCACTTACGGGCAGGGCACCAGCGGTTCGAGCAGCCAGAACGGCGGCCAGCAGACTGAACAGAGCGTTGCCTTCAGCGCCGGCGGCGTGACGATCCAGGCCGACGCGACCACCAACACCTTGCTGATTTCTGCGCCGGACCCGTTGTACCGCAACCTGCGGGAAGTCATCGACATGCTCGACCAGCGCCGCGCCCAAGTGGTGATCGAAAGCCTGATCGTCGAAGTCGGCGAAGACGATGCCAATGAGTTTGGCGTGCAGTGGCAGACCGGCAACCTGGCGGGCAATGGCGTGATCGGCGGGGCGAACCTGGGCGGCAGTGGCTTCAAGGCTGGCGGCAAGACCAGCGTTGACGTATTGCCCGGTGGCCTGAGTGTCGGCTTCCTCAACGGCACCGTGGACATCCCCGGCATCGGCAAAGTCATGGACCTTAAAGTGTTGGCCCACGCGCTCAAGAGCAAGGGAGGCACCAACGTGCTGTCGACGCCGAACCTGCTGACCCTGGACAACGAAGCGGCAAGTATTTTTGTCGGCCAGACCATTCCGTTTGTCAGCGGCAGTTACGTGACCGGTGGCGGTGGCACCAGCAATAACCCGTTCCAGACCGTAACCCGTGAAGAAGTCGGTTTGAAGCTCAACGTGCGGCCACAGATTTCCGAGGGCGGCACGGTCAAGCTCGATATCTATCAGGAAGTCAGCAGCATCGATGAGCGCGCCTCCAACAGCGTGACGGCTGCCGGCATCGTCACCAACAAACGGGCGATCGACACCAGCATCCTGCTCGACGACGGGCAGATCATGGTCCTCGGCGGCTTGCTGCAAGACGGCTACAGCCAGAGCAACGATGCGGTGCCATGGCTGTCGAGCATTCCGGGTCTTGGCGCGTTGTTTCGCAATGAGCGCCGGGCGATCACCAAGACCAACCTGATGGTGTTCCTGCGGCCGTACATCATTCGCGACAGCGGCGCCGGACGCGCGATTACCCTCAACCGCTACGACTTCATGCGCCGTGCCCAGGGCGGGTTGCAACCGGAACGCAGCTGGGCCATGCCGGACATGCAGGCGCCGCAATTGCCGGCAGCGGCGCAAGGCGTGCCGGCGGTGAATGCGCAACCGCGAGCGAGCATCCGGGCGGTACCAATCCAATGAACACATCGATCCCCGTAGTAACTGCCGAAGGCTGCGATCTTTTGACTTTGATTTTTTGGAGGGCCCCTAAGAGCAAGATCAACAGATCGCAGCCTTCGGCAGCTCCTACAGGGGGTGTGTGCTGGGGGGTAAGATTATGAGTGCTTTGCCCTACGCCTGGGCCAAGGCTCAACGGATCTTGCTGCGCGATGGCGAGGAGGGCGCGGTGTTGACGGTTTGTCCGTCCACCCCCGGCTGGTCAATCAGCGAAGTCCGCCGTCAGTTCGGCCCGGCGCGGCTGGAGCGAGTGCGTGATGAAGAACTCGACGGCTTGCTCGCCAGTGCCTACGCCGACACCGGCAGCGCAGCGGCGGTGGTCGGGGCGGCGGAGAATGAGGTTGATCTGGATCGGTTGATGCAGGACATCCCCGAAATCACCGACCTGCTCGACACCCAGGACGGTGCGCCGGTGATCCGCATGATCAACGCCTTGCTCACCCAGGCGGCGCGGGATGAGGCCAGCGACATTCACATCGAGCCTTACGAAAGCCATTCGGTGGTGCGCTACCGGGTCGATGGCACCTTGCGCGACGTGGTGTCGCCGCGCAAAGCGTTGCATGGCGCGCTGGTGTCGCGGATCAAGATCATGGCGCAGCTCGACATCGCCGAAAAACGCCTGCCTCAGGACGGGCGTATCGCCTTGCGCGTGGCCGGGCGGCCGATCGACATTCGGGTGTCCACGGTGCCCACCGGCCACGGCGAGCGAGTAGTGATGCGCCTGCTCGATAAACAGGCCGGGCGCCTGCAACTGGAAACCCTCGGCATGGATGCGCAGGTGCTGGCCAAACTGGACAACCTGATCCGCCAGCCCCACGGCATCGTGTTGGTCACCGGCCCCACCGGCAGCGGCAAAACCACCAGCCTCTACGCGGCGTTGGCACGGCTCGACGCCAGCACCAGCAACATCCTCACCGTCGAAGACCCGGTGGAATACGACTTGCCGGGCATCAGTCAGATCCAGGTCAATGCCAAGATCGACATGACCTTTGCCTTGGCCCTGCGCGCGATCCTGCGCCAGGACCCGGACATCATCATGATCGGCGAGATCCGCGACCTCGAAACCGCACAAATAGCCGTGCAGGCATCGCTCACCGGACACTTGGTGCTGGCGACCCTGCACACCAACGACGCCGTATCGGCGGTCAACCGACTGATCGACATGGGGGTCGAGCCGTTTCTGTTGGCCTCCTCAATGCTCGGGGTGCTCGCGCAACGGCTGGTGCGGCGGCTGTGTAACCAGTGCAAACAAGAAGACCCGGCCAACCCCGGCACCTGGCGCCCGGTCGGCTGTACGGCGTGCAACCACACCGGCTACAGCGGCCGCACCGGTATTCATGAGTTGTTCTGTATCGACGACGACATTCGCACGCTGATCCATCAAGGCGCAGGCGAGCAGGCGCTCAGGGCGGCGGCTCGCGAGGCCGGGATGTTCAGCATGCGTGAAGACGGCGAGCGCTGGGTACGCAGCGGTGCCACGGCGCCGGAAGAAATCCTTCGCGTAACACGGGACGCCTGATGAATCGCTACCGTTTCGAAGCCGCCGACGCCCAAGGCAAGATCGAGGCCGGGCACCTGGAAGCCGACAGCCAAAGCGCGGCGTTCGGTGTCTTGCGCAGTCGCGGTTTGACTGCATTGCTGGTGCAGATCGAGAACAACACGCCGTCCGGGGCTGGCGCTGGAATGTTCAGCGCCAAGCTTTCGGACAACGACCTGGCCTGGGCCACCCGGCAACTGGCGAGCCTGCTCGGCGCGAGCCTGCCACTGGAAGCGGCATTGAGCGCCACGGTGGAACAGGCCGAAAAAAAACACATCGCCCAGACCCTGAGCGCGGTGCGCGCCGATGTGCGCAGCGGCATGCGCCTGGCCGAAGCCCTGGCGGCGCGGCCACGGGACTTTCCGGAAATCTATCGCGCATTGATTGCCGCGGGGGAGGAGTCCGGCGACCTGGCTCAGGTGATGGAGCGGCTGGCCGACTACATAGAAGAACGCAACAACCTGCGGGGCAAGATCCTCACGGCGTTTATCTACCCGGGCGTGGTGGGGCTGGTGTCGATTGCCATCGTGATCTTCCTGCTCAGCTACGTGGTGCCCCAGGTGGTCAGCGCGTTTTCCCAGGCGCGTCAGGATTTGCCGGGGCTGACCCTGGCAATGCTCAATGCCAGTGATTTTATTCGTGGCTGGGGCTGGTTGTGTTTCAGCCTCATGGCCGGGAGTTTCTGGGGCTGGCGCCTGTATTTGCGTAACCCGGTGGCACGGCTGAACTGGCACAGTCGCATCCTGCGATTGCCATTGTTCGGGCGTTTTGTGCTGGGCCTGAATACCGCACGTTTCGCCTCGACCCTGGCGATTCTCGGCGGTGCCGGCGTGCCGCTATTGCGTGCCCTGGAGGCAGCGCGCCAGACCTTGTCCAACGACCGCTTGAGCCTGAGCGTCAGCGACGCCACGGCCAAGGTGCGCGAAGGGGTCAACCTCGCCGCTGCGTTGCGCGTCGAGAAGGTCTTTCCGCCGGTGTTGATCCACCTGATCGCCAGCGGCGAGAAAACCGGCTCGCTGCCGCCGATGCTCGAACGCGCCGCGCAAACCTTGTCCCGGGACATCGAACGCCGGGCCATGGGCATGACGGCGTTGCTTGAGCCGTTGATGATCGTGGTCATGGGCGGCGTGGTGCTGGTGATCGTAATGGCGGTGTTGTTGCCGATTATCGAGATCAACCAGTTGGTGCAGTAGATCAAGATCAAAAGATCGCAGCCTTCGGCAGCTCCTACAGGTGTACGCGATCCCATGTGGGAGCGGGCTTGCTCGCGAAGGCGGCCTCAAAAAAAACCATCACCCTCAAACTTTTTTCCCCTCATCTGCGCACCACCCGAGCCTTCCTCGGGTTCTCCGTTCTGTCATGTGAAACGGCAGATCAACCGTTCCAGCCAACCCCTGCCAGATCCCGCCAGAACCCCCGACCCAGACGTCTGTAAAGAGGCGGCAAACACCCGAGAATTTCGCGAAAAATCACCCTCCGGCTCCCGAGGTTTTTTCCTTTATCTGTCACTGGAAGCTGCGAACTTCTAACCCATGGCCTCACCCCGGACGACCTTCAGAGCAAGGCAAGGATTTGAGCGCCATGGCGTCATTAACGAGCACATCACCCCCACGTACGAACACGACGAAAGGAGCTTCTTCATGTTTAAGCGCACTATGATCGCAGCCTCGTTGGCTGTTGCCGCACTGGCCTCGGCCCAATCCATGGCCGCTGTTGTTGGTGGCGGTGCAACCCTGCCGGAAAACCTCTACAACGGTACTTCGACCCTGCCACGTTTGCTGCCAACCGACTTCAGCTACACCGGTGTCGGCAGCGGCGCCGGCAAGACGGCTTTCCTGACCAACGCCCCGGCCTCGATCAACCAGCCTGCCGGTACTCCGGTTGATTTCGCCGGCAGCGACTCGGTGCTGACAGCGACTGAACTGGCTAACTACAACAGCGCCAACGCCGCGACTTTCGGCAAGTTGATCCAGGTGCCAGCTGTCGGTACTTCGGTGACCATTCCGTACAAACGCACCGGTGTGACTACCCTGCAATTGACCGGCGCTCAGCTGTG
This sequence comes from Pseudomonas sp. 5Vm1k, assembly GCF_056161485.1. NCBI lineage: Bacteria > Pseudomonadati > Pseudomonadota > Gammaproteobacteria > Pseudomonadales > Pseudomonadaceae > Pseudomonas > Pseudomonas sp. 5Vm1k. The sequence goes on along the minus strand of NZ_JBSPCZ010000014.1, from coordinate 125,052 downwards.
CAACGTGTTCTCCGGCACCACCACCACCTGGGGCCAGTTGTTGAGCACTGCTGACACCACCCCGATCAAAGTGATCTACCGTTCCGGCAGCAGTGGTACCACCGAACTGTTGTCGCGCTTCCTGAATGATTCGTGCCCAGCCAAGTTCGGTGTGAACGGCACTTTCACTACCGCTAACGTCGGTGCCGAGCCTGCCAACTGGCAAGCCGTGGCCACCAGCGCTGCCGTTGTGGCCGCTGTAAACGCAACCGATGGCGCCATCGGTTACGTCAGCCCTGACTACGTCAACGCCAACAGCAATGCCGTGGTTGCTCGCGTCAGCAAAAACGCAGTAGCCGCAGGTACTGCGCCGCTGCCAACCTTCAGCAATGCCCGTACCGCTCTGGGCACCGCTGTTGCTCCAGCGTCGGCTGCTGATCGTGCCAACCCACTGAAATGGGTGCCTACATTCGGTAGCAACACTGCCGCTGGCGACACCGCTGTGCCAACCGCTGCCAACGCCTACCCAATCGTTGGTTACACCAACTTTCTCGTCGGTCAGTGCTACGCCACCGCCGCCGATGCCACCGCTGTACGTAACTTCTTCACTGACCTGTACACCGGCGCCAAGTCGACCATCATCACTCAGCACTCGTTCGTCAGCCTGCCTGCCGCATTCGCTGCTGAAGTGAAGAAAACCTTCCTGGACAACGGCTACAGCGACGGTCTGGACATCGCCAACGTCAGCGTCTGCAACGGCGTTGGTCGTCCATAACACAAGCCTTTGAAGATACTTCGCGCGTTACCGGCGAAGGCAATAACAATCGGCAGCGGCCTGTAAGGCGCTGCCGATTTTTGCGTGGGCGCGGCATGGCCTTACCCCACCTATATGAACTTTGCATGACAAGCGTTCGGTCCCGAGCCGCGCCAACTGCCTTATCCCATATCAGCAGCGCCCGCCGTTGCAGCAGCCCGTTTTCGAGAATTGCAAAAGGAAGACTCGTGATGCCTCGCGGTAAAACCATGCCTGACCTGAATGTCCCTGTGCGCTCGATGGAGCATCCGCTGTTGCGCTTGAAACCGCTGGCGCAGGCCATCGCGTTGCTGATGATCGCCGGCAGCGCCGAAGCGGCCACGGCGTTCAGTTCCGGTTGGTTCGCGGCCAAGGGCGCGGCCCAGGCCAGTGGTGCCGCCCGGCCGGGTGCGCAGGTGCCGGGCGCGCCGCCACCGTTGGCGCAGCAACAACGGGTCAATCAGCAGTTGCAGCGCTCGCTGGATAACCTGAACAACACCGTGGCGGCGATTGCTGCGCAGCAGGCCGCGCAAGCGGCTGGGCGGCAGTTTGCTTTGGGGCAGCCGCAGAGCATTCCCAACGGGTTGGGCGAGGGCGGTCTGAAGGTTGATGACAACGCGTTGACCAAAGGCTGGATCAACGCCAACGGGCCGCAACAGAGTCAGGCGGACGGCAAGACCACCGTGCGCATCCAGCAAACGGCCGACAAGGCGATCCTGAACTGGGAAACCTTCAACGTCGGGCGCGATACCACGGTGGAATTCGCTCAACAGGCGAACTGGGCGGTGCTCAACCGGGTCAACGACCCAAACGCCCGCGCCAGTGTAATTGCCGGCCAGATCAATGCGCCCGGCACGGTGATGCTGGTCAACCGCAACGGCATCCTGTTCAGCGGTAGCAGCCAGGTTAACGTGCGTAACCTGGTGGCCGCGGCGGCAACCATCAGCGATGACCAGTTCAGTAAAAACGGTGTGTACGTTGATCAGAACGGCACGTTGCCGACCTTCAGCGATGCGTTCGGCAAGGTTGAAGTGCAGCGCGGTGCGGTGCTGGAAACCCTGTCGGCCGGTTCATCGACGCAATCCGGGGGTTATGCCTTGCTGCTCGGCAGCGAGGTGCACAACGACGGTACGATCATCACGCCCAAAGGGCAGGCAACCCTGGCCGCCGGCGACAGTTTCTATATTCGTCGTGGCGCGGGCACCGAGGGCAACCAGCAATCGACCACCCGTGGCAACGAAGTCGCCACCAGTCTCAAGGTCGGCAGCACGGCTGGTACGGTCATCAACAGCGGGATGATTCAGGCCGCGACCGGCGACATTACGCTGACCGGGCATCAGGTTCAGCAAAACGGTGTGCTGCTGGCGAGCACGTCGGTGGACACTCGCGGCACGATTCATTTGCTCAACGGTGCCAGCGATGCCACTGGCAGCGTGACCCTGGGGCAGGGCAGCATCAGCAGCATCCTGCTGGAGCAAGGCACCTCGGCCCTGGACAGTCAGCGGCAGGCGGCGATCAACAACCTCAACGGCGTGCTGCCGAACAACGCCACCGGGCGTTTCGACAACTTGAGCAAAGTCAGTGACCGCACCGATCAGTCACGGGTCGAGATCGTCAGCGGCGGCACGGTTGATTTCCAGGGCGGCTCGATCGTGTTGGCCACCGGCGGCCAGGTCGCGGTCAGCGCTGGCAAACGCAGCCTGGTGCGGGAGGGGGCGATCATCGACGTGTCCGGCGCGGTGGGCGTCAAAGTGGCGATGGAAGCCAACAGCATCAAGGTCAACATCCAGGGCAATGAACAGCGCGATGCCTCGGGCAACCGCGAAAAGGGCAGCCTCAACAGCACCGACGTTTGGGTGGATGTGCGGGATCTGGTGCACGTGGCGGCGGGCGTCAATGGCTACGCTACGGACCGTTGGTACACCGCCGGTGGCTTGCTGGAAGTCGGCGGTTATCTTGGCACTCGCAACCATAGCATCGGCGAATGGATGGCCCAGGGCGGTAGCGTGACCGTCACCGGTAACGACCTGGTGACCCAGCAGGGTTCGCAGATCAACCTCTCCGGCGGCACCCTGGATGTGCAGAGTGGGTACGTCCAGCAGAGTTGGCTCAAGGGCGCCGATGGCCGACTGTATGAAGTGTCCAAAGCCCCCGGTGACTTGCTCTATACCGGCGTCTACAAAGGGTATGAAAGCCACAGCGAGCGCTGGGGCCAGACTGACTATTTCTACAATCCGCTGATTGCTCCGCGTCAGCGTTATGAAGAAGGCTACAGCGTGGGGCGCGATGCCGGGCAACTGGTGGTGGCGACTAATAACGCGGTGCTCGAAGGCGAGTTGGTGGGCAAGACCTTCCAGGGCGACCGCCAGACCCAGGCGCCCCAGGACGGGCTCGACGGCTACCAGCAAACCCAGAGCAGCACCGCCCGGGACGCGCAGTTGATCATCGGCAGTTACGTGCCGCGCTATTTACAAAGTGCTGGCACGTTGAACTATCAGCTGGGTGCGGTGCTGGACAAGGTGCAGTTGCGCGACGAACAAACACCGGTCGGTGAAATCATCGGTCTGGACGATGCGGTGGCCGCCGAGCGCAAAGGCAAACTGTCTTTGAACAGCGTGCTGCTGAATGACTTCGAACTGGGCGCGATCAAAATCGCCGCCAAGGACCAGATCACTGTCGATGGCGCGCTGCAAGTCGCTCCCGGTGGCGACATCACGCTGTACGGCCCGCGCATTGACGTAAACGCCAACCTGACCGCCCGCAGCGGCAGCATTCGGGTTGGCAACGTGCTCAATCAACTGAGTCTGGACAAGGTCGAAGACACGCAGTTGAACGCGCCGACCGGCACTCATGCGGCGGTGTCAGTGGCCAAGGGCGTGGTGCTGGATGCCAGTGGTGTGTGGCGTAATCAATCGTTGAGTGACGTGCAAAGCGACGGCGTGGCGTATCGCTCCGGTGGCGTCGTGTCGCTACGCAGCAGTGAGGACGTGTTGTTGCAGCAGGGCAGCCGTATCGACGTGTCGTCGGGTGCCACTTTGCTCAGCAACAACAAACTGCTGGGTGGCAGCGGTGGCGATATCACCCTGGCGGCGAATGCCAACAGCAGCGGCTCCAGTGGCCAGTTGCTGATCGGCGCCGAACTGCTGGGTTACGGCGTCGATGGCGCCGGCACCCTGGATATTCAGGCCGGCAACGTGCAGATCGGCCAATCGACTGACGCAGTTGCTGACGGCACGTTGGTATTGGCGGCCGACTTCTTCAACAAAGGTTTCGCCCAGTACCAGGTGGCCGGCAACCGGGGGCTGACGGTGCTGGCTGACAATCAAATCGACGTGACCCGACCGGTGTATCGCCTGCGCCCGGACGTGCAGGGTAACAACAGCTCACTGACGGGGCAGTTGCTGGAGGTCTGGACACCTGAGCTGTATCAGGAAGACCCGATCAAGGGTGTCCTGACTCAACGCGCGGGTGCGGACCTGAGCTTGAGCGCCGGTACATTATTGTCATCCTTGGCCGACCGGCCGGACGTCAGCCTGACCCTTGAAAAAGGTGCGGTACTGAGCGTCGATCCAGGGCGTGCGTTGAACCTGGCGAGTATCGGCCAGTTGACCGTCAACGGTCAGCTCAATGCCTGGGGAGGCTCGGTGACGCTGAGCCAGATCAACCCGGTGACGATTGCCAACGGCCTCGACGAAGCGGCGCATCAGCGTTCGATTCGCCTGGGCAGCAGCGGGTTGATCGACGTGTCGGCACGGGCCGTGACGGCCATCGATGCTCAGGGTCGGCGTTACGGTCGCGTCGGCGCTGGCGGCAGCATTGTCATTGGCAGCGAAATCAACGCCGATCGGGGCACAGCCCCGGCGCCGGACCTGTTCGTGGTGCTGGAGCAAGGCTCGCGGCTGTTGGCCAATGGTGCTCAGGCTGAACTGGATATCCGCGATCAGGGCGCGCGATCGATTGCCAGTGCTGGCGGCAAGATTGCCCTGAGCTCCAACAACGGTCTGGTCATCAACGGCCAGCTCAGTGCGGCTTCGGGGGGCACGGGGGCGGCGGGCGGCAGCCTGTCGGTGGCGCTGGAGACGGGTTTTTATCTCAAACGCAACATCGACAACGCACTGCGTGTTCCGCGCGAGCTGATCCTCTCTCAAGGGCCGGGCCCAGTGGTCGATCCATCGGCGCCGCTGGCTTATGGTCAGGGACGTCTGGACGTGGCGCGTATTACCCATGGAGGCTTCGACAACGTGTCGCTGCTGAGCAACGGTATTCTCTCGTTTGACGGCGATGTGGACCTGAGCCTCAAGCAAAGCCTGAACCTGTACGCCGGTTCGCTGGCGCTGACGGAACACGCCGCGAGCAACAGTCGCGTGTCGTTGCAGGCGCCATATTTGCGCCTGGCGGGCGCGACGGCGACGGGGTCTACCACTGGCTCGGATGCGGCATTGCGGCCGACGGTGCAAGGCGGTTTATCCACCCGTGACAGCCTCGCGCAACTGCTGCTGAGCGCCGGCTTGATGGATGTGCGCGATAACGTCACCTTCGGTGCCCATGGCGTGCTGGAGCAGAATCAGGGGCCGGGTGTGTTGGTGGATCGTCGCGGCTTTGCCCAAGCCACTTTGCGCAGCGCCGGTGACCTGCGTTTACTCGGCGCCACGGCGCTCAACGTCAGCGGTGTCACGCAATTGCAAGGCAACGCCGACCTGAACCTGCTGGCGGCGCAGCTCTACCCCGTCACCGGGGCTAATGCGCGGATTCAAACCACGGCCCATTCCACCCTGACCCTCGGCCGCACGACCGACACCTTGCCAACCGTGCCGTACTCGGCGTTTGGCCAGTTGAGCCTGGATGGCGAAACCATTCGCCAGGGCGGGGTGATTCGAGCGCCGCTCGGCCTGCTGTCCTTCGGCATCACCCCAAACCTTTTGCAAAATCTGTCGTTCCTGCCCGGCAGCGTCACGTCGGTCAGTGGCGACGGTTTGCTGATGCCGTACGGCGGCACCCTCGACGGCCTGACCTATCTGTACAACGGCAAAACGGTCGAATTGACCGGCGCCGGCGGCAGCGCAGCCAACAGCATTCTGGCCGCGGGCATTTCATTGAAAAGCCCGCGCATCGAGGTGCAGCCGGACGCCTTACTGGATCTGTCCGGCGGTGGCGAACTGGCTGGCGCCGGGTTTATTGCTGGGCGTGGAGGCTCCACGGATGCGCGATACAACCCGTTGGTGCAAAACGGCACGGACGGCCGCTTCACCTTGCCAGGGCTTTCGACTAACCCGGTGTATGCCATCGTGCCGGGCAGTGCGTCGGCTTACGCGCCGCTGGCGGGCGAGAGTGGGGTAAGGGACCCGGTGATTGGCCAGCGCATTACGCTGGATGCCGGTGTGCCGGGGTTGCCTGCCGGCACGTACACCTTGATGCCCGCCAGCTACGCCTTGCTGCCGGGCGCGTTCCGGGTTGAACTCAATGGCTTGGCCAGCGCCGGCAGCCTGAGCAAAAGCCTGGCCATGCGCAACGGTTCGTGGGCTACCTCGGGCCGTTTATCCATTGCCAACACCGGGATTGCCGACCCGCTGTCCAGCCAATTGATTGTCACGTCGGGCGATGTACTGCGCCGTTACTCGCAGTACAACGAAACCGGTTATGCGGCGTTTGCCAGGGCGGACGCTGCGCTCAAGGGCGTGCCACGGCCAATGATCGAGGCGGATGGCAAGACGCTGTTGTTGAGTTTTACCGGCACCGGCACCCCCGAGCAAACCTTCAGTTTCAAGGGCCGGGCTGCGTTTACGCCGGCCAGCGAGGGATTGGGCGGCAGCGTCGGCGTCCTGGGCGGTAACGCGCTGGAAGTGTTGAGGGCCGGACAAACCGCGACACCGGGGCTGACCGGGCCGTCGATCTACGACAGCGAACTCAATGCGCTTAACGCGCCGAGACTGTCCCTCGGTGCGTTACCGGGTGTGCTTTATGGCCAGGGCGGTAATCTGGTGACGTTCAATGCTCAAGTGCGCGATGTTTACTTGCGCCAGGGGGCAACGCTTCGAGCCGGGGAAGTGTTCCTGGTGGCAAACGGAAAAAACAGCGACGGCATCGTTATTGAACAAGGCGCCAGCATCAATACCCTCGGGCAGGGTAAAGCGCCCTACGATTCACGCAGTGGCTTTATCTATGATCCCGGCACGAACGGTGTGTTGGCCGTATCAAACGGCTGGATCGATATGCTGCCGCCCACCGCTACGCCAGAGGGGTTTGAGGGGGCCAGCGCGGTGCGCGTCGGTTTATGCGCCACGGGGGCCTGTACCGGCACGACGCAGTTATATTCGGACGGCTCGATCACCGTGGCCACCGACAACACCTTCAGCCTGGATGACTCGGTGCGTTTCGGCACACGCAACCTGATTCTGGCGGTCGGCGGGGTCAACATCGGTTCGGCCGAAGCCTTGGCCGCCGCCCAGCAACGCAACGCGTTGCCTCAGGGGCTGACGCTTAATCAGCAAGTGCTCGACCGGCTATTGCGCGGTGATACCAGCCGTGGCGCCCCCGCGCTGGAAAACCTGGTGCTCAACGCTCGGGACTCGGTGAACTTCTATGGCAACGCCGAGCTCAGCACCCTCGATCCAAATGGCCAGTCGCGCTTGCAACGACTGGTGCTCGGCACCCCGGCCATCTACGGCTATGGCGTGGCGAGTGACCGGGCGACGATTCGCACTGGCACGCTCGTATGGAACGGCACCAGCACCCCGGCCGCCGCACCGATTGCCAGCGGCGCGGGCACGGGCAGCGGCGTGCTGGATATTCGGGTCGATACCCTGGAATTCGGATACGGGCCGAACAGTCAGCCGAACAACAAGGACAGCCAACGCCTGGCTCTGGGTTTCAACCAGGTCAACCTGACGGCGAACCAGCGCATCACCGCCAACCATACCGGTGGCTTGCAGGTCTATCAGTCGCAAGGCGATTACGTCGCGGGCAGCGGTTTTACCTACAGCGGTGGTGACCTGCGGGTCAGCACTCCGTTGTGGACCGGTGAGGCCGGTTCGATCAACCGGATCAAGGCCGGGGGCGCGATCACGGTGTCCGGCATCGCCGGCCTGAGCGCCGGGGTGGTTGACGCTTCAGCACTCGGCGCGGAGCTGGCCCTTGAAGGCAGCCGCGTGCTGCTCGACAGCACCGTGCGCCTGCCCAGCGGCAAGTTGACGGTGACCAGCATCGGCGACCTGACCCTTGGCGACGCCGCGCAACTGGACTTGGCCGGCCGCGAACTGCTGCTCAACGATGTGCGCAAATACAGCTGGGGCGGTGACCTGATCCTCAAGAGCGACAACGGCAACATTCGTCAGGCTGCCGGCTCGGTCATTGATTTGAGTGCGCGTAACAATTACGCCGGTCAGTTGAGTGCCTACGCCATGAATGACGCGGCGGGCCTGGTGGACTTGCAGGGGCAGATCCTCGGCAGCGCCAGCGGTGACTACAACGCTGGCGGTACGCGGGTGCCTTACGCGGCAGGCGGCGTGGACATTCGTGCGCAAAACGTCGGCGATTTCGCCGCGCTCAACCAGCGTCTGAACCGCGATCAAGTGTTCGGTTCGCGCAGCTTCCAGCTCAAGCACGGCGACCTGGTGATCGGCAACGAGCTGAAGGCCAATGACATCAACGTGTCGGTGGACAACGGCAGCCTGACGGTGCTCGGCACGGTGGACGCCAGCGGTCGCCAGGTGGGCAGCATTCGCCTGGCCGGCAAAACCGGGTTGACCCTGGCCAGTACGGCGGTGCTGGACGCTCACGGTACGCAATTGCGGGTGGACAGCTACGGCAAGATCATAGATTCGCCGAACCGGGCGACGGTCGAGCTGACGGCTCAGGACGGCACGCTGTTATTGGCGCAAGGCTCAAGAATCGATTTGCGCCACGGCATTGATGCGCCTTCAGGCAATGGTGCCGGGCAGAACGATGGCCGGCAGCGCGGCACCCTCGAACTCAACGCTCGTCGCCTCGGCGCCAATGACATCGACATTGATGCCCGAGGCCCATTGACGATTCAGGGTGCGCGCTCTATCACCCTCAACGCTGTCCAGCGCTACACCGATGCCCCGACGGGCAGCGGCAACAATGCCGAGGGTCGCCCGTATCAAGTGATCGATCAGGCCTACCTTGATGGCAAACACACCGAAAGCGCTGCGTTTATCGATGCGGCGCTGGCCAACACAGCATTGCTCAATGGCAAGCTCGCCGGGTTGAACAACGCCACCTACGCCGATGCGTTCCACCTGCGTCCCGGCGTACAGATCGCCAGCGCCACGGCGAACGGCGACATGGTGATTTCCGGCGATGTCGACCTGTCAGGTTACCGCTACGCCAGCCTCAACCCTCACAGCCAGAAAACTTCGGTCTATGGTTCCGGTGAACCAGGCAGCCTGGTGATTCGTGCCGGGGGCAACCTGGATGTCTACGGCAGCGTCACCGATGGTTTCATGCCGCCAGACGCTTCGGATGCTGTCGGTCGTACTGACGGTAATGGCTGGTTGCTGATCCCGGGCAAGCAACCGTTCGGCGCGGATGTAGTGGTGCCCCGAGGTGGCGTCGAGCTGGCCGACGGCACCCAGTATCCGGAGGGCAGCGTGCTCAACTATGACCTGCCGTTCAAGGCCATGACCCTGAGCGCCGGCACCCTGTTGCCAAACGCGTTGGTGCTCGATACCCCGCTGAACCTGCCGGCCGGCACCTTGCTAAGCGCCGCCGTGCGTGATGCCAATGGCGACGTTCTGTTCGCGGCCGGCACTTTGCTGAAGGATGCGGTGACCTTGCAATCCGGCTCACGCCTGGACGCTGGCAGCCGATTTAACGTGGCGGTGGCCGTGCAGGCTGGCGTCTGGCCCAAAGGCGTGGCACTGCCCGCGACCGGGCTGGTGCAATCGGGGGCCAATACTTTACCCATTGGCGGGCTGATCCCGGCAGAAACCGACATCAAACTGGCCGACGGTACCGACCTGATCGAGTTGCGCCCCAGCGTCAACGGGCAACAGGGCCGCAATTGGGCGGTGGCGACGATGCTGCCGGACGGTTCGTTGTCGTGGTCGATGCGGCTGGTGGCTGGGGCTGATACCCAAGCGGCGGATACTCGCCTTACGCGGGTCGATGGCAGCGAAGGGCATTTGCGATTGGCGGATGGGCATTTCATCGGCAAGCGCGACTTGATCGGTGAGGATCCGGGCACGGGTTACGTGTGGGGTCCTGATAACGGGATCGGGATGGAGCCGGGTACGCCGGTCGATCCAATAGACGTCGGGCTTTGTATCGACCTTCCGGGTTGGTGTGTACCCGTTCCGCCCAAGACAACGCTGGTTTGGGGGCCTGACAACGGGATCGGCATGGAACCGGGAACACCGGTGGACCCCATCGACTTTGGGCTTTGTGCTGATCTGCCCTCTTGGTGCATGGAAATTCCAGTGCCCTCGGAACCGCCGCGCACGGTCGTCACGCCGAGCACTCAGCTCTACAGCGTCCTGCGCACCGGTACCGGCGACCTCGATCTGCTCAGCGCCGGTGATTTCAACATGCAGTCGCTGTTTGGCGTGTACACGGCGGGCACCCAGTCCGCTTCGCTCGTCACTGGCGGCAGTGATCCTTACCAACAAGCCCGTGGACACGGCCCCGATGGCACGGTCTTGGGCGCCGCGGCCGCCGCTTACGAGCCGTTGACCCAAGGCGCGGCCTATCAAGCCTGGTATCCGGAGCAGGGCGGCAATGTGCTGCTCAATGCTGGCGGACAACTCCAAGGTGACACACTCGGACGCAAGTCTGCCCCCGATGGTATCCGTCAGCAGATAGGGTCAGCGGCGGTCGGTAACTGGTTATGGCGTCAGGGCATGGGCAATAGTTCGGATATCCCGACTGCCTGGTGGATCAACTTCGGTACCTTTGTCGCCCAGCCCGGTGGTGATCCTGGGCTGGCAGGCTTCACCGGTATCGGCACGCTGGGTGGCGGTAACCTCGATGTCCGTGCCGTTGGGGATGCGGGGCTGGTGGGCTACAACGGGACCACGCAGAGTACGCAAGTTCAACGTAGCCAAGGCATTACCCTGGCGGTTGGCAGCACCGGTCGGGTGGCCAGCGATGGCAGCCTGGTATTGACCGGTGGCGGCGACATGCAGGTGCGCATTGGCGGCAAGCTCAATGCCTCGGACCTGGCCCTTGACAACGCCAGCAGCGGAGTCGCCGATCTCAAAGGCACACTGGTCAACCTGCGCGGGGCTCTGCAATTGCAGGCCGGCGCCATCGGTGCGCTGGACTTGACGTATGGCAGCAACGCGGCTTCACAGGACAGCAAAGAGTCCCGTGCCTATGACGCCTATGTCGCGACCCTGGCCAAGGCCAAGGGAGGGATGACCGTGGTAGCTGGTGATGCCGCTGTTCAATTGAACAGTCGCGGCGATCTGGTGCTCGACGGTGTGGGTGACCCCGGCCGCCTCGAGATGAAAAACGCCACGGGATTCACCGATGCGTCCGGCATTTATCATGACGGCGGCGGTTACAGCGGATTCTCGTTGTGGACGCCCAACACTGCCATTGATCTGTTCAGTGCTGGCGGTAATCTGACGCCGTTCTTCAAGACTGAAAACACTCCAAGCCTGAACACACCGGCCGCTGGCGGACGCATGTTCTATCCGTCGATTCTGCGGGCAGTGGCGGCCAACGGCAGTTTGTATTACGGATCTTCAGCTACTGGCCTTAGTAACGATTCGTCGACGTACTCACTAATGACGGCGCCCTCAGCCAACGCTGAACTGCAACTGATTGCCGGCGACTCGATCTACGCTGGCGGTTATGCCGTCACCCAGTCCGGCGCTGATCCCTCACGCACGCCGACACCGTTCAACCCGGTCTTCGCGGGGACCAATGCGAACGGTAACGTGATCCACAGCAATTTCAGCGCCGATGTTAACAAGGAGTTCAACAGCTTCTCGTTGTTCACTTTCGGCGCCAACACGTTCACCACGATGGCGTGGCCGGAACGCCAACCGGTGCGGTTCTACGCCATCAACGGTGACATTGTCGGCTTGCGTACCGGTGAAATCCTGCGCTATCCGGGAGCGGGTAACGAAGTCCGTTACGAGGGGAGCGGCCCGCTGTGGGTGATGGCGGGTCGGGATATCGTCAACTCCGGCGTACCTTTGGGTGCCTATGCCTCAGTACCTGCAACCGTCACCGGGCTTGATTCCTCAATAACGGGACAGTCGACCGGCAACCTGATCGTGCATAGCCAGGCGGATGATATTTCCGTCGTGTCTGCCGGGCGCGATATTCGCCTGAGTACCTTCAACGTCGCCGGGCCGGGTTTGCTCGAAGTCACCGCCGGACGCAACCTGTACGGCGCCGGGCCGGGTGTGAAGCAGGTCTATCAGGAGGGTGGCTTTAACAGCATCGGCAACGTCGATGCCCGTTCCGCCGTCAATGAGGGTGGCGCATCGATTTCGCTGATCGTCGGTGGCGGTGCCCAGGGGCCCAATTACCAAGGTTTGCTGAGCCGTTACTTGGGGCAGGGCGCGATCAAGAACTACAGCGCCGACCTGAACCAGTGGCTGCGCGAACGCTTTGGTTTCATCGGTGATGAACGTCAGGCAGCAGACTATTTCGCTGCATTGCCGGACGAGCAGCAACGAGTGTTCGCCCGCAAGATTTACTTCGCCGAATTGAAGGCCGGCGGTCGCGAATACAACACTGTTGGCGCCACCCGCAGTGGCAGTTATTTGCGAGGGCGCGAGGCGATTGCCGCGTTGTTCCCGGCCAAGGATGTGGCCGGCAATACGATCAACTATGACGGCGACGTCACGCTCTACGGCGGTGCAGGGATTCACACCGATTTCGGTGGCGACATCCAGGTGCTGACGCCGGGCGGACGGCAAATCTACGGCATCGAAGGCGCGGCGCCACCGTCCACGGCGGGGGTCATCACTCAAGGCTCCGGCGACATTCAGTTGTACTCCCAGGGCAGCATCCTGCTTGGTCAGAGCCGGATCATGACCACCTTCGGCGGCTCGATTTTCGGTTGGTCGGCCCAGGGCGACATCAACGCCGGTCGCGGCTCGAAAACCACCGTGGTCTACACCCCGCCCAAACGCGTCTATGACACTTGGGGCAACGTCAGCCTGTCGCCGTCGGTGCCGAGCACGGGGGCGGGCATCGCCACCCTCAATCCGATTCCGGAAGTGGCGCCGGGTGACATCGACCTGATCGCGCCGCTGGGCACCATTGATGCCGGCGAGGCGGGGATTCGGGTGTCGGGCAACGTCAACATCGCGGCGCTGACGGTGGTCAACGCCGCGAACATCCAGACCCAGGGTAAATCGTCCGGGGTTCCGGTGAGCGCATCGGTGAATACCGGGGCGATCACCTCGGCCAGTTCGGCGGCGTCTTCGGCCACCCAGGCGGCGGAAGACGTGGCCCGCCAGCAGCAGGCCGCGGCGCGACAGAATCAGGCGTCGGTATTTACCGTGCAAGTGCTGAGCTTTGGCTCGGAACAATTGGCTCCGTCCCGCGATGGCGCGAGCCTGGCGCCTGCGCCGGTGTACAACCCTGACAGTCCAGTCCAGGTGCTGGGCGCCGGGGCACTCGACGACAAGGCTCGACAGCAGTTGACCGAGGAAGAACGCGGCCAACTGACCCTATAGAACTCTCGTTGTACCAACCTTTGGGGCAGTCTTTTGACTGCCCCTTTTTTTTGCCTGAAATGTGGCGATTGTTCGATGCTTACTCAATCCTGTGGGAGCGAGCTTGCCCGCGAAAGCGGTGTATCAGCCAGCATCGTTATTGCCTGGTCTACCGCCATCGCGAGCAAGCTCAGCTCCTACAGAAATCACGGCTGCACCCAGATTCCCGCGCCCACCGCAACTCCCCTGTAGGAGCGAGGCTTGCCCGCGAAAGCGGTGTATCAGCCAGCATCGTTTTTGCCTGAGTTACCGCTATCGCGAGCAAGCTTTGCTCCTACAAGGGATTTGTATTTAGTCAAAACGCATACGGAATGCTGATCTTCGCCCACAGCATCTCGCCTTCGGGGCGGTTCTCGACGTCGAACTCCTTGGCCCAGCGAATCTCGGCGCTGGCGTATTTGAGGAACGTCAGGTGCAGCGCCGGGCCGATGGCGAACACCTGGCCGCGCACGCCGTCGTTGACGTCTTCGCCGTTGAACTGCACGGTGCGGCCGAATTGTTTGTCGTCGGTGGTTTGCTTGAGGTAGTAGCCGTTAATCCCGAGCATCACATCGTCGGTAATTTTGTAGCTGGCGGAATAATCGAAGTGGAAAATCTGCCCCGACTTGTAGTCAGTGTCCTTGTTTTTCTCATTGAAGCTGTACGTTGTCTTCATCGAGACTTCGGTGTTTTCCGTCGGCAGCCAGGTGAAGGAAAACAACGGCTTGTAGGTATAGAAATTGTTGCTGGTGTTGGCCAGGCGATCGGTGCTGTATTCGCCCGTGGGCACGGTGATTTCCACGGCGGCGCCAAGGGTCAGGTTCTTGCCCATGTCCCAGAGAATGATCGGTGCAATGGTGGTGTCGCCCATGCCTTCGCGGGTGTCCTGTAAACCGAACACCGAGACTTCTTGTTTGAGCCAGGGTTGCGCGATGTAGCCGGCCAGCCGTCCGCCGAAAATGCGCAATGGACTTAAATAATCCAGGCGCGGGATCACGGCAGTGGATTCAATTTCGACATTCGGCACTTTGCCACCGAGGGAGCTGATATGGAATTTGGTGGCTTTGTAATGGTTGTAGTAGACGTTGAACGCCACCATGTTGTCCGGGAGGCTGTCGACCTCCAGCGGCAGCATGAAGAAACCATCGGTGCCGGTGCCGATGTTGTCCACGCCGGCCTCTGTGGCCAGCGCTGGCAAGTGAATGGCGAACACGCCGGCCAGGCTGACGGCCAGTCGCATGCAGAATGTCGTGCGGGTCGGGTTCATGGGTGTACTCATTATTATTGTTAGGGACGCACCGTCGGCCGCGCGAGGGCCGTTGCATAGAAATAAGCTGTCCAGACGTTGGCGGGCAGGGTATTGGCGGCCACTTAGGGGGACTTCTGCGGACAGCCGTTGAACCCTGTGCTAAGTTCTTTTGACATAACCGGTAACAAAAATAAGAATCCAGCTCGATCCGGGATGTCCTGCCCCATGCAAATGAAAGTCGTCGATCCTACCTACGAACTGGCGCTGGTTTCGCCATTCCTGCTGCAAACCCTGGCCGAGGTCGCCGAGCTTAAAGGGGTCAATCCCGAGAGTCTTTGTCGAGGTCTGGGCTTTACCCTGGAAGATCTCCAGGACCCGGCGCAGCGCATTTCCTACCGCCAGGCTGTGGCGATGATCCAGCGCGCGCTCAAGGTCTTGCCCAATCGCGGGCTCGGCTTGTGGGTCGGCGCGCAGAACGTGCTGGGCACCCTGGGGTTGCTTGGGCATGTGCTCTCACTGTGCAAGACATTGCGTGATGCGTTCGAACTGGGCATCCGCCATCAGCACACCTCCGGCGGTATCGTGGTGTCGAGCGTGGAAGAGGCGGGGGATCGGGTGTTTGTCGACATCGAATGCCGGCTACCGTTTGCGGATGTGCAGTTGTTTGCGGTGGAGGAGTTTTTCGCCAGCCTGTTGGTGTATGGCCGGGCGTTGGTCGGGGCCGATTTCAAGCCAATGGCGGTGGAATTCGTCCACGCCGCGCCGGATTACGTTGCCGAATACACGCGTTTGCTAGGGCCGGACGTGCGCTTCGGCTGCCTGCAAAACCGCATGGTGATCGCCGCGCATTGGCTGGATGTGCGCTTGCCTAATCACCACTCGCTGGCGTTGCGTCAGGCGGTGAAGCTGCTGGAGCTGGAAGCTGCGCAGGTTCACCAGAAAATCGACCTGATTCAAGCCGTGGAGCGGGCGATTGCCCGGGACCTGACCCGTGGCAGCCACATCGAAAAAATCGCCGGCGACTTGAACATGAGCAGCCGCACTTTGCGCCGGCGCCTGACCGAACATGCCCTGACCTTCGAAACCTTGCTGGAACAGGTGCGCCAGGCGCGGACCCTGAGCCTGCTGGCCAACCCCGAAATGTCGATCGAACGGATCACCGAAGAAGTCGGCTACAGCGATGTGCGCAGCTTTCGCCGGGCATTCAAGCGCTGGACCGGGATGAGCCCGACGGCGTTTCGTATCAGCTCATAGATCAAACACCACCAAAACCTCTGTGGGAGCGGGCTTGCTCGCGAAAGCGGTGTGTCATCCAATATTAATTGCGACTGACACACCGCCTTCGCGAGCAAGCCCGCTCCCACAGGGGGGGTGTTCGGCCTTTCGTTACCGCTCAAACCCCCGCAACGGTTAAACTCCGCGCTTCTTTCCTAAGGAGTTCATATGAGTTACTACCAGCCGGGCATTCTCGCCACCCCCGTTCCGCCTCAAGCCCGTCATATGTTCTTCGCCCTCGAATCCGCCGCTGCACTGCCGGCTGCGCTCGACAAATTGATGCAACTGGTGGATGGCCAGTCGGCGGTGGTCGGTTTCGGTGAATCCCTGGTGAAGGCCCTGCATGGTCAGATCGAAGGCCTGCGCGCATTCCCGGCGATGACTGGCGTGGGCGTCGATAACCCATCGACCCAACACGCGCTGTGGTGCTGGTTGCATGGCGTCGATCGCGGTGAACTGCTCAACCGCAGCACCGCCATCGAAGCCGCGCTGGCCCCGGCGTTTCGCCTGGTGCAGATGAACGAAACCTTCCGCCACCTCACCGGCCACGACCTGACCGGCTACGAAGACGGCACCGAGAACCCTCACGACGAAGCCGCCGTGGCCGCCGCGCTGGTAGGCGAGGGCGCTGATGGCACAGTCGGTGGCAGCTTCGCCGCGATCCAGCAATGGCAGCATGATCTGAAAGGCTTCAACGCCATGCCGTCCCATGAGAAAGACAACATCATGGGCCGTCGTTTGAGCGACAACGAAGAACTCGACGACGCGCCGATCTCCGCCCACGTCAAGCGCACCGCCCAGGAAAGCTTCGCCCCCGAAGCCTTCGTGGTACGCCGCTCGATGCCGTGGATCGAAGGTGATCGCGCCGGCCTGATGTTCCTCGCGTTCGGCTTCTCCCTCGACGCGTTCGAAGCGCAGTTGCGGCGCATGAGCGGTCTGGAAGACGGTATCACTGACGGTTTGTATCGCATGAGCCGGCCGATTACCGGCGGCTATTACTGGTGCCCGCCACTGAAGGACGGTCACCTGGACCTGCGCGCATTGCGCATTGGCTAAACCTATCAAGGAGTGAGTATGAACGTGGTGCGCTGGGGCATGATCGGTTGCGGTGATGTCACCGAACGCAAGAGCGGGCCGGCCTTCTACAAGGCACCGGGCTCGGCGCTGGTGGCGGTGATGGGGCGACGACTGGAGGCGGTGACCGACTATGCCGCGCGCCACGGCATCGCCCGGTTCTACACCGATGCCGAAGCGCTGATCAACGACCCTGAAGTGGACGCGGTGTACATCGCCACGCCACCCGACAGTCACCACGCTTACGCCCTGTTGGTGGCCGCCGCCGGCAAACATTGCTGCGTCGAAAAACCGATGTCGCTGAATGCCGGGCAAAGCCGTGAGATGCAAAAGGCTTTCGCCGATGCCGGGCTGCACCTGTTCGTTTCTTACTACCGACGTTCGCTGCCGCGCTTCCAGCAAGTGCGGCAATGGTTGGTGGAAGGGCGGATCGGCGACGTCCGGCACCTGACCTGGACCCTTACCAAGGCGCCTTCACCGGCGGACCTGGGTGGCACCGATAACTGGCGCACCGACCCGGCGATTGCTGGTGGCGGTTATTTTGCCGACCTGGCCAGCCATGGCTTTGATCTGTTCCAATACCTGCTGGGTGACGTCGTCGAAGTGGCCGGTTTCACCGCACGACAAGCCGGGTTGTACGCCGCCGAAGATGCCGTCACCGCCAGTTGGCGCTTTGCTTCGGGCGCCACGGGCATGGGCTGCTGGAACTTCGTGGCGGACCGGCGTGAGGACCGGGTCGAGGTAATTGGCAGCAAAGGGCGGATCAGCTTTTCGGTGTTCGATGAGCATCCTGTGGTGCTGGAAGCCGAAGAAACTCTCAGCCTGCGCATCGACCATCACGAGCATATCCAGTGGCACCATGTACTGGGGATGAACGCGCATATCCGCGGTGAAGCGCAGCATCCGGCGATGGCTGTGGAAGCGGTCAAGACCGATTGGGTGATGGACCAGATCCTCAGGCGCACCTGACAAAGAAAGATCAAAAGATCGCAGCCTTCGGCAGCTCCTACAGGGGATCGCATACCCCTGCAGGAGCTGCCGAAGGCTGCGATCTTTTGATTTTGTCGTTGGCAATCTGGCGACGAATCTAACCTTATGCTTAAACAATATTTCTCAACCCCCGCATCACCTCTCTAAGATCACGTCATAACTCGTTATAACAAGTGATCTCAGATGACCGATAACGTTCTATCTCTCAGCAGCGTTCCTCTGCACACCCAACTCCGTGACGTGTTGCGTGCCCGCATCCTCGATGGTGAATACCCACAAGACAGCCAGATGCCCTCCGAAAGCGAACTCGGCGCGCTGTTCAAAGTCAGCCGCATCACCGTGCGCCAGGCCCTGGGGGATCTGCAAAAAGAAGGGCTGATCTTCAAGATCCACGGCAAAGGCACCTTCGTCGCCAAGCCGAAAACCTTCCAGAACGTCAGCACCCTGCAAGGCCTGGCCGAGTCCATGACTGGTCGTGGCTACGAGGTGATCAACCGCCTGCGCAGCTTCAAATTCATCGCCGCTGACAAACTGGTTGCCGAGCGTTTGCAGGTCGCCGAAGGCGAAACCGTGGCGCAGATCAAACGGGTGCGACTGATCAACCGTGAGCCAATCTCCCTGGAAATCACCTACCTGCCCAAAGCCATCGGCGAGCGGCTGGAGAAGGCTGATTTGGTGACTCGCGACATCTTTCTGATCCTCGAAAACGACTGTGGCCTGGCCCTCGGCCACGCCGATCTGGCCATCGACGCGGTGCTGGCTGACAGCGACCTGACCCAGGCGCTGAACGTTGAACCCGGCTCGCCGATCATGCGCATCGAGCGCCTGACCCACGATGCCACTGGCACTCCCGTGGACTTCGAACACCTTTACTACCGCGGCGATGCCTTCCAGTACCGCTTGCGGATCGACCGGCAAAAAGGGGCGCAGGCATGAGCAGAAATACCCTTGAACAGGAATACGACATCGTCGTGATCGGCGGCGGCACTGCCGGGCCGATGGCGGCGATCAAGGCCAAGGAACGCAACCGCGATCTGCGCGTGTTGTTGATCGACAAGGCCAACGTCAAGCGCAGCGGCGCGATCAGCATGGGCATGGATGGCCTGAACAACGCGATCATTCCCGGCCACTCAACGCCGGAGCAGTACACCAAGGAAATCACCATCGCCAATGACGGCATCGTCAATCAGGCAGCGGTGTACGCCTACGCGAGCCACAGTTTTGAAACCATCGAGCAACTCGACCGCTGGGGTGTGAAGTTCGAGAAGGATGAAACCGGCGACTACGCGGTGAAAAAGGTCCACCACATGGGCGCCTACGTGCTGCCGATGCCGGAAGGACACGACATCAAGAAAGTCCTGTATCGCCAGTTGAAGCGGGCGCGGGTCAGCATCACCAATCGCGTGGTTTGCACACGCTTGCTGACGGACGAAGAGGGCGCGGTCAACGGCCTGATGGGCTTCGACTGCCGCACCGCCGACTTCCATGTGATCAAGGCCAAAGCGGTGATCCTCGCCTGTGGCGCCGCCGGACGCTTGGGTCTGCCGTCCTCGGGTTACCTGATGGGCACCTACGAAAACCCGACCAACGCGGGCGACGGTTATGCGATGGCGTATCACGCAGGGGCCGAACTGGCGAACCTCGAATGCTTCCAGATCAACCCGTTGATCAAGGATTACAACGGCCCGGCCTGCGCCTATGTGACCGGCCCGCTGGGTGGCTACACCGCCAACAACAAGGGCGAACGCTTTATCGAGTGCGACTACTGGAGCGGCCAGATGATGTGGGAGTTCCACCAGGAGCTCGAAAGCGGCAACGGCCCGGTGTTCCTCAAACTCGATCACCTGGCCGAAGAAACCATCCAGAACATCGAAGAGATCCTGCACAGCAACGAACGCCCGAGTCGTGGCCAGTTCCACGCCAATCGCGGCACGGATTACCGCACGCAGATGGTCGAAATGCACATTTCCGAGATTGGATTTTGCAGCGGGCATTCGGCGTCGGGGGTGTGGGTCAACGAGCGGGCCGAGACTTCAGTGAAGGGTTTGTACTCCGCGGGCGACATGGCCGCAGTACCGCACAACTACATGCTTGGCGCGTTCACGTATGGCTGGTTTGCCGGCACCAACGCAGCGGATTTTGTCGCCGAGCGGGAGTTTTCAACGGTGGATGCCCAGCAGATCGAAACCGAAAAGGCTCGGGTCTACGCGCCACTGGATCGCGAACACGGTCTGCCGCCAGCCCAGGTCGAATACAAGCTGCGGCGCTTCGTGAACGACTATCTGCAACCGCCGAAAGTAACCAAGAAGATGCAAATCGGCCTGCAACGCTTCAGCGATATCCAGCGCGACCTCGATCAGATCAAGGCCTACAACCCCCATGAACTGATGCGGGCGATGGAAGTCAGCATGATCCGCGACTGCGCCGAAATGGCCGCCCGTGCTTCGTTGTTCCGCGCCGAAAGTCGCTGGGGGCTTTATCACTACCGGGTCGATCACCCGCAACGCAACGACAGCGACTGGTTCTGCCATTGCCACCTGAAGAAGGGCGACGACGGCCAGATGACCAGTTTCAAGAAAGCCGTCGAGCCTTACATCATCCCGCTCGATGCCGAAGAAATGCAGGCCTACGACCGGCTGCGGGTCGGCGCGTTTGCAGCCTGAGCCTGATCCCAAAAAAAGAGACCGAAAAATGGCCTATCAACCCCAGGAAATCTTCTTCCGCTCCAACGCACCGGTCACGGTCGACGAGGACCTTTGCATCGCCCACAAAGGCTGCACCGTGTGTGTCGACGTCTGCCCGATGGACCTGCTGGCAATCAACCCGGCCACACAAAAGGCCTACATGGCGTTTGATGAATGCTGGTACTGCATGCCCTGTGAAAAGGACTGCCCGACCGGGGCTGTAAAGGTCGAAATCCCGTATCTGTTGCGCTGAAACACCGTCCCAATGTGGGAGCGGGCTTGCTCGCGAAGAGGCCGGCACAGCTTGCATCTTTATTGACAGATAGGACGCCTTCGCGAGCAAGCCCGCTCCCACAGTGGATCGAGGCCAGCCGCAAATTTTGTGTACACCCGGCAACCTGTGGGAGCGAGCCTGCTCGAGAAGAGGCCGGCCCAGACAACAAAAAAGCCATCCGGCAACCACCGGACGCCAGATCCAAAACACCCCTCGTTTCCCACCACGCCCTGATCGTGGCGGAGACGAACATCCAATAAATGATTCGAGGGGATTCACCATGTTCTTGCGCGCAACACTGGCCGGTCTGGTACTGGCCTCATTCACCTTGTCGGCCTCGGCCGAAACCATCCGCATTGCCATCGGCACCCAGGACACCACCATCAACTGCGCCGCCGGCGGTCTGTTGATCCGTGAACTCGGCCTGCTGGACAAATACCTGCCCCACGACGGCCAATACAAAGACGCCAAATATGACGTGGAGTGGAAAAACTTCACCAGCGGCGCGCCCCTGACCAACGAGATGGTCGCCGGCAAACTCGACTTCGGTGCCATGGCCGATTTCCCCGGAGCGTTCAACGGAGTGGCGTTCGAAACCGCCGGCAAGCACAGCCTGTTCATCAGCGTGCTCTCGGGCAGTATCAAGGGCAGCGGCAACGGCATCGTGGTGCCGAGCGCGTCGGGCGTGCAGTCGTTGGCGGAGCTCAAAGGCAAGACCATTTCCGTGCCGTTCGCGTCCACCGCTCACGGCATGTTGCTACGCGCCGTGGCCGCTCAAGGTTGGGACCCGCTGAAAGACGTGAACATCATCGCCCAACCGCCGGAAGTCGCCGGCTCGGCGTTGCAGGCCGGGAAGATCGATGCGCATGCCGACTTCGTGCCGTTCGCTGAGCTGTTCCCGAGCCGTGGTTTCGCCCGCAAGATTTACGACGGCGCCCAAGCCAATGCACCGACCTTCCATGGTGCGTTGGTGGATCAGGCTTACGCGAAGAAGTACCCGGAAATCGTCGTGGCTTACCTGCGGGCGAGCATCGAAGCCAATCAACTGTTGGCCGCAGAACCGGAAAAATACAGCGAGTTGATCGCCAAAGTCACCGGCGTTGATGCCGAGGTCAATTACCTGTTCCACGGTCCGTTGGGCGTGCAAACCCGCGACCTGAGCTGGAAGCCGGAATACCGCCAGGCTGTCGGCACCGCCATCGATACCCTCAAGTTGTTGAAGAAGGCTGATCGTGGCCTCGACCTCAACACCTTCATCGACGACCAATACATCCGCGCCGCGTTCAAAGCCTCGAACCTGGATTACACCGCGCAACTGGCTGACTACGCGCAGACACCGCTCAAGGCTGTGGATGCGGTGAGTGGCAAAGCCATCACCGATGTCAGCCATGTGGCGGAAATCTGGGTGCGCGGCGAGCCAAAAGTCCGCCAGTACGCCTCGGCGGAAGCGGCGTTTACTGCGTTGGCCGGGTTGAAGGCGGAAGGCAAAAACATCCGTGCGGTGTATGCCCAGGCGAGTGACAGCGGCATCAAGTTGCTGGCGGATCAGGCGTGGTTTGCCAGTGATGCGAAAGGGCGGCTCAGTGCGTTCCTGTTGAAGGGCCAGGCCCAGCAGTTTGCTACGGCGCAAGGCGGCAAGGTGTTCGACTTTACCGACGCCACCACGCAGGCCGTTGCTGTTCGCTAAACCCCTGTGGGAGCGGGCTTGCTCGCGAAAGCGGTGGGTCAATCGACATCAATGTTGAATGTGCCGACGCCTTCGCGAGCCTGCTCGCGAAAGCGCCGGGTCAGTCACATCCATGCTGGATATGCCGACGCCTTCGCGAGCAGGCTCGCTCCCACAGGTTTCGGGTTGAGAGGAATTATTGTGTACGGATTATATTTGCGCTGGACCGCAAGAGCCGCCTCACTGCTGCTCTGCCTGCTGTTCTGGCAACTCGCCGCCAGCCACCACTGGAACCTCGCCCTGGTGACCTTCGCCAACGTCCCGACCCCACTGGCGGTGATCCAGGCCGCACTGGGCCTCGGCGACTCCGGCAAGCTCGCTCAGCACCTGAGCAGCAGTCTCAGTCGGGTCTTCGCCGGTTACCTCGCGGCGCTGATCGTCGGCATCGCTTTGGGCCTGGCCATCGGCCGTTCGAAATGGGCTGAAGACTTGCTGTTGCCGCCTCTGGAAGTCCTGCGACCCATCCCGGCGGTGGCGTGGATTCCTTTGGCCATCCTGATGTTCCCGTCCTCGGAACTGTCGATGGTCTTCATCACCTTCACCGGCGCGCTGTTCCCGATCCTGCTCAACACCATCCACGGTGTCGAAGGCGTCGACCCACGCCTGATCGCCTCCGCCCGAAGCCTCGGCGCAGGACGCCGGGCGATTCTGCTGGAAGTCATCCTGCCCGGCGCCGCGCCGAGCATCATCACTGGCCTCGCCATCGGCATGGGCACGTCGTGGTTCTGCCTGGTGACTGCGGAAATGATCTCCGGCCAGTACGGCATCGGCTATTACACCTGGGAGTCCTACACCATCCAGAACTACGCCGACATCGTCGTCGGCATGTTGCTGATCGGTGTCCTCGGGATGGGCAGCAGCCTGCTGATCAAACGCCTGGGCGGGCTATTCACGCCTTGGCATCGACCACGAGGAAAAGCCTGATGAGCGTTTTTCAACACCCGGAAGGGCACATCGATATTCGCGGTTTGTCGATTAGCCTGGGCGAGGGCAGCACCGCATTCGAAGCGGTTCAAGGCCTGGATTGCCAGATCGAACCGGGGCAGTTCGTGTGCATTCTCGGGCCGTCCGGCTGCGGAAAATCCACCTTGCTCGGCGCATTGGCCGGTCACCTGCAACCGCGTACAGGCACCTTGAACGTCGATGGCGCGCCGATCTCCGGCCCGTCACCGCAACGCGGCATGGTGTTCCAGCATCACACGCTGTTCCCCTGGCGAACCGTGCGGGACAACGTGGCGTTCGGCCTGAAAATGCGCGGCATCGGCAAAACCGAACGCCATAAGGCCGCCGACGAAATCCTCGCCCTGGTGGGCCTTGAAGGCTTCGCCGAGCGCTGGCCGGATCAGCTCTCCGGCGGCATGCAGCAACGGGTGGAAATCGCCCGGGTGCTGATCAATCGCCCACGCCTGTTGCTGATGGACGAACCCTTCGGCGCCCTCGACGCCCTGACCCGATTGAACATGCAGGAACTGCTGCTGGATATCTGGACGCGGATTCGCACCACCGTGGTGTTCGTCACCCATGACATCGACGAAGCGCTGTTCCTCGCCGATCGCCTGCTGGTGATGAGTTCGCGGCCCGGTCGAATCATCGAAGACCTGCGCCTGGATTTCCCTCGGCCGCGCACCACGGAATTGGTGACGAGCCACGAATTTTCACGCTTGAAGCGTCACTGCCTCGAGTTGCTGCGTCACGAGGACGGTCGGCAATTACCACGCCTGAACCCCCTCGGACTTCCCCTGGAAAACAAACTGCCGCGATTTGCCCTATGACCTCACTATTTGATGCAACCGAAAACGACGACATTCTGGCCCTGCAACCGCGCCTGACCGATGACGATCCGGGCGTGCGCCGTATCGCCCTGATCGAGCTGGCGGACCTTGAAGAGCCGGAGGGTTTGCTGTGGCTGGTCAATCGTCTGGCTGAAGACCCGACTGAAGAAGTCCGCGCCGAAGCCGCGCGACTGCTGGAGGCCTGGGAGGATGAGCCGGTGGTCGAGGCGTTGTGTCAGGCGCTGACCGATCCATCCTTGGCCGTGCAGGCTGCCGCCGCGCAAAGCCTCAGCCTGCTGAAAAGCGAGGCGGCGGGCCGGGTGATTCTGCCGTGGACCGCGCATGCCGATATCAGTGTGCGGGTTGCCGCGTTCAGGGCCTTGCGCGAGTTGCGTTTCCCCGATGCCGCCGCCGCTGCGTTGGTCGCGCTGAAGGATGAAGACGCCAGCGTTCGCCGCGAAGCGGTTGGCGTACTCGGCTGGCTCAAGCAACTTGATGCGTTGCCCGCGTTAGCCCGATTGGCCAGTGACGATCCGGACACCGAAGTCCGTCGCGCCGCCACTGGAGCACTCGGCCTGGCGTCCGACATTCAAGTGCTCCCGGCGCTGCGTCAGGCGTTACAGGATCAGGCTTGGCAAGTGCGCGAAGAAGCCGCCACCACGCTGGGCAAGGTCGGTCACATCGATGCCGGCCCGGCACTGGTCGAAGCCCTGAGCGACGATTACTGGCAAGTGCGCCTGCGTGCCACCCGCAGCCTCGGCCGCTTGCGCTATGCCCCGGCCCTGGAAGCACTGATCGAAACCCTCGGCCACCGTATCAGCAACCTGCGCAAGGAAGCGGCCCTGGCCCTCGGTGAATTGAACGATCGCCAAGCCATCGCCGCGTTGCAGGCCGCGCAAGACGACGGCGACCCGGAAGTGCGCAAAGCCGTGCGCATTGCCCTGAGTCAACTGCAATGAACCCGCTGGCGGTAGGTAATTCCCAGAGCAAGCAGCAACTGCGGCTGAACTGGCCGGATGGACGGGAGCAGTTGCTCGATCACGCCGAATTGCGTCGCCAATGCCCGTGCTCGCAATGCCGGGCGTTTCGGCTGCAAGGGCTGACGGTGAAGGTTGATTCGAGGATTCGGGTAGTTGAGTTGAATGCCCAAGGCTACGGCCTGCAACTGGTCTTCAGCGATGGCCATGAACGCGGCATTTATCCGTGGCCCTACCTCGCAGAATTGACCTGATCCCTGTCACCGGAACGCGGGATCTACGGACGACCCTATCTCACAGAAAACTGCCGAAACCCTGTAGGAGCGAGGCTTGCCCGCGAAGGCGGCGTACCTGACACACCGCCTTCGCGGGCAA
>NZ_JBSPCZ010000014.1:0-99197 GCF_056161485.1 Pseudomonas sp. 5Vm1k | reverse complement strand
GAGCTTGCTCGCGATGAGGCCGACACATTCAACATCGATGCTGAATGTAAGTCCGCCATCGCGAGCAAGCTCGCTCCCACAGAGGATTTGTGTTGGTCAGAAGGATTTGCTGATGCTGGCTACGACCGTCGCGGTGCACACATCGCCATAACCCCAATTGCTGATGCACTGGCTCTGGGACAAATCCGTGTCGATGTAGCTCAACCCCAACATCACCCCGGCCAGTTCGTGGGTCAGCTTCACTTCCCATTCGTGGTACGCGTCTTCGGCGTGGCCGTTCGACGAGTACAGGTGCGGGTCCTTGAAGTCCATTTCGCCGTAGCGCAGTTTCAAACCCAACCCATAGGGCAACTCGGTTTCGTAACCGATGTAGCTGTACAGCGTGCTCTGCTTGCTGTCGATGCCCGGTGCGTCCGCCGAATAATAAGCCCCGAGTTTCACCCCGTAGGCACTGAGAATGCCGTAGACCTCGCTCTGGTTGAACTGGCTCTCTTTGGGGTAGGCGTAGCGCAGATAACCGACATCCAGGCTGACAGCATCGGTCGCCTGCCATAGCCAGCCGGCGTAGTAATCGAGTTCCTGCCGGGTTTTCAAGCCGCCGCCGAAATCGACATTCGAGCTCCAGACCCCCGCGTACAAACCGCTGCTGTGGGCCAGCGTGGCACCGGCCTGAACAGCGGGGTCGTTCTGGGTTTGCGAGATGCCGCGAGTGCGGTAATCGCTGGCCAGGGTCAGGTCCACTTGCACACTGAAGTCATCATTCAGGGGTAAGGCCTGGCTGCACAAGGGCAGCACACTTAGAGAACCAAGGGCGAACAGGGTGAAAGCTTTCATGGGTCAGTGCCTTTGTTTTGATTGTTTTGGGCAGATAACGGACAAGGCTGCGCCATACCCCGGCGACAGGCGCAGGGGCGGGCAGCAATAGGTTTTCTTATAAAGTGGGTGCGTAGACTTCGCGGCCAGCGAACCAGGTTTGCAACACTTGGGTGTCATGCAGGGCTTTGTTGTCGACCTTGAACACATCGCGATCCAGCACGATGAAATCTGCCTGCTTGCCAGCGCTCAACGAACCGATCTGTTTTTCCAGGCCGATGGTCCGGGCAGCGTTGAGGGTGTAGGCGTAGAACATCGTTTCCCGGTCCAGACGTTCATCGCCATTGAGCACGCCCAGCGGGCCGACACGGGTGATGGCCTGGGCCATGGCATTGAAGGGGTTCGGCGAAGACACCGGCCAGTCGCTGGCACCGGCAATGGTCGCGCCCTGTTTGAGCAACGAGTGCGCCGGGTATTGATAACGGAAGGCCAGGGCGCTGACGTAGGGCTTGATCATGTCCAACGTGTAATCGTCGGCGGTGGCCCACAGCAGTTGCATCGAGGCGATGACGTTCAGTGGTTTGAACCGCGCAAACTCCTTCGGGTTGACCATTTGCAGGTGCGTGATCGAGTGAGTGATGCCGCTTTGGCGATCCTTGCGCGCCTGCTCGATGCCGTTCAGGGATTCGCGCACCGCGCGGTCGCCGATGGCGTGGATGTGCACCAGCCAGCCGCGCTGATCGATGGCGCTGACCAGTTCGCCGAAATGCTTGGGATCAATCAGCAACTCACCCTGTTTGTGCGAGTTGCTGTACGGATCGATCATCGCCGCACTCTGGGCCGGGTATTCGATCACGCCGTCGGCGAAGATCTTGATCCCCGGCAGGGTCAGGTTGGGAATGCCCTGGAATTGCTGGCGGACCTTGTCCAGCACATCGAGATCGGCCGGCACGCTTTTCGGGTTGGCCACCAACAGTGCAGCGACGTGCACCGTCATGCCGCCGGTTTCGGACAGCGCTTTATAGGCGGGCAGTACGCCGACGGTTTTCTCCGTGGGTTTGAGGGCGAACACGGGCTCGCCGGGCGCGGCGTTGGCGGCGGGGTCCATCCACGCGGTGATGCCAAGGCTGTTGTTGTAGCGCACCGCGGATTGCGCGGCTTTGAGCATGTCGGCGGCGCTCGGCACCGGCATTTTCGAAGCGACCCGGTCCCAACCGGCGTCCACCAGAAAACCGTTTGGGCTGCCATCGGCGAGTTTGCCGATTGTGTCTTTCTCGGCGTCGGGCAGGTTTTTCAGCAGCGCGGCATCGATGCCGGCGCGTTGCAGCATCACGTCGTTGGCCCACGCGGTGTGGTGATCGCTGCCGGTGAACACCACGGGCACCTGAGCCCATTCGCCACTGTTGAATTTCTTGCCGAACGCTTCGGACTGCGCCCAATACGCCGAACTCATGCCGGCCACGCTCAGCACATCGCCATGTTTCGCCTTGCCGTCGTCACGCCAGCCGCGCAGGCGTTTTTCCAGTTCATCGAGGCTGACCACCTCGTCTTCCATATTGGCCGAGACCATTTCCAGACCGCCGAAAATCGCGTGGGAATGGCTGTCGATCAGGCCGGGCATCAGGGTCTTGCCGCCGAGGTCGACGACTTGGGTGCCGGACTCGATCAGGGCTTTGATCTGCGCATCCGTACCGACTTTCAGCACTTTGCCGTTTTCTACCGCCAGGGCCTGCACCTTGGGTTGAGCGCGGTCGGCGGTGAAAATCTTGCCATTGAGCAGCACCAGATCGGTGGCGGCCATGGCTTCCATCGAGGCAAAACTAACAGCGGCCATCAACAGATTCGGGATGAATCTTTTCATTGAATGTTTCCTTGTTATTGCGTCTGATGGCCAGATTAGTGGCTGCTCGCGCTCAGCAGAACGCCTGCCTCACGAAAAACGTTTTTGCCAGAATGGAAAAAGCATGGACAAGTTGGGTGCATTGAAAATGTTCGTGGCCACCGCGCAGCTCGGTAGTTTTAGCCGCGCCGCCGAGCAATTGGGCAAGACCCCGTCGGCCCTGACCAAAGCGGTCAATCACCTTGAAGCCGAGCTTGGCGCCCGGTTGTTCGAACGCAGCACCCGGCGGATTCTGTTGACGGAAGTCGGGCGGCTCTATCTGGAAACCGCGCGTCAGGTGTTGCAGCGGCTGGAGGAGGCCGGCGAGGAAATCGAGCAGATGCAACATGGCCTGCGCGGCAGCCTGAAAATCACCGCGCCGCTGGCGTATGGGCAGGCGTTTCTGGATCAGGTGTGCGGCGGCTTTCTGGAGCAATACCCGCAGATCAACCTGCAAGTGGACCTGTGCGATGAGTTCGTCAATCTGCTGGAAAGCGGCTACGACCTGGCGTTGCGCGAGGGTCATGACGACTTGCCGGGGCTGATCGCCCGGGTGGTCGGCAGCAATCGCCTGGCGCTGTGCGGCAGCCCGGCCTACCTGGCGCGCAAGGGCGTGGCGGTGACGCCGCAAACGCTGGATGAGCACGAATGGCTGTTGTATCGCCATCCGTTGCTCAGCCGCGAATTTTGGTGGGCCGA
This sequence comes from Pseudomonas sp. 5Vm1k, assembly GCF_056161485.1. Lineage (NCBI taxonomy): Bacteria > Pseudomonadati > Pseudomonadota > Gammaproteobacteria > Pseudomonadales > Pseudomonadaceae > Pseudomonas > Pseudomonas sp. 5Vm1k. The sequence goes on along the minus strand of NZ_JBSPCZ010000014.1, from coordinate 95,806 downwards.
ACGCGACGGCCAGCGCCTGAGCCTGCCGCAACCCCGGTCGCCACGGCTGCGTAGTGACAATTACGACTTGCTGCTGGCCAATGCCCTGGCCGGACGTGGCTTGCTGCATACGCCACTTTGGAGCGCCGCGCCGTACATCGCCGACGGGCGACTGGTGCGGTTGATGGCCGACTACGACATCGACCCGGACAGCTTTGGTGCACACATTCTGGCGGTGTACCCGAGCCATCGGCGGGCGACGGCCAAGGTGGTGGCGTTTATCGATTACATCGCGGAGTTTCTGGCGGCCCGTGGATTGGGTGATGACTGCGCTCGTCACTGACATGGTTTCCCCTGTAGGAGCTGACGAGTGAAACGAGGCTGCGATCTTTTGACTTTGTTTTTAAAGCAAGATCAAGAGATCGCAGCCTCGTTTCACTCGTCAGCTCCTACACGGCTCCTACGCGGTGCCTACATAACGCTTACCGGATTGACGGTTGTTGTCAGGAAAACCTGAAAAGAGTACAAATGTACTCCATGACGACTCTCACTCCCCGCCGTACCGCCATCCTGACTTTTATCCGCGATCGAATCGCGGAGCACGGTCAGTCCCCGAGCCTCGCTGAAATCAGCGAGGCCTTTGGTTTCGCCTCTCGCAGCGTGGCGCGCAAGCATGTGCTGGCGCTGACCGAGGCCGGTTTTATCGAGGTCAACCCGCATCAGGCCCGGGGCATTCGCTTGCTTGGGCAACCGGCACGTCCCGAGTTGCTGGACATCCCGGTGCTCGGCCGGGTCGCGGCGGGTGCGCCGATTGGTGCCGATGCCGAGGTGCACAGCCGTTTGCTGTTCGATCCGTCGATCTTCTCCCGGGTGCCGGATTACATGCTGCGGGTCCAGGGCGATTCAATGATCGAGGATGGCATTCTCGACGGCGACCTGGTGGGCGTGCACCGCAATCCCGAGGCGCTTAACGGCCAGATCGTGGTGGCGCGGCTCGACGGCGAAGTCACCATCAAGCGTTTCGAACGGGTCGGCGACACGGTGCGGTTGTTGCCGCGCAACCCGGCCTATAAACCGATCATCGTCGAAGCCGATCAGGATCTGGCCATCGAAGGAGTGTTCTGCGGTCTGGTGAGGCAAGGGTGATGGGCGCCGTCGTTGCGTTGGATACGCTGTTCAATGGCGGCCAGGTCTGGAAGGGCCGACCTGCGCCCCCGGCCGTCAGCCCGCAACCCACCGGGCACGCGGCGCTGGATGCGGCGTTGCCGACCGAGGGCTGGCCGGAAGCGGCGCTTACCGAAATCTTGTTGACCGGGCAGGGCGTCGGCGAGTTGCAACTGGTGTGGCCGGCGCTGGCGCGGCTGTCGGCGGCGGGCGAGCGCATCGTGCTGATCGCGCCACCGTACGTGCCGTATCCCCAGGCCTGGCAGAACGCCGGGGTCGATCTGCGCCAGTTGTCGATCATCCAGGCCAGCGAACGCGATGCGCTGTGGGCGGCGGAACAATGCCTGCGCTCGGGCAGTTGCGGCGCGGTGCTATGTTGGCCGCACAAGGCCGATGATCGGGCGTTGCGACGTTTGCAGGTGGCGGCGGAAACCGGTTCGACCCTGGCGTTTGCCTATCGCTCGCTGGCCGAGGCGGTCAACCCTTCGCCGGCTGCCCTGCGCATTGCCATCGATGCCAAGCCTGCGCAATTGCGGGTCTTGAAGTGCCGGGGCGGGTTGGCCCGTACGGCGCCGATTGCCTTTGCCATGGGACATTGAGGTTGCCATGCGCTGGGTGTGCATTCTGTTCCCGCAATTGGCGCTGGACGCGGTACTGCGTCAGCGTCCCGATCCCGACGAGCCGTTGGCGCTGCTGACCGGCCCGGCCCAACGCCGGGTGTTGCAAGCGGTCAATGGCGCGGCCCGGGCGTTGGGCTTGCGCCCCGGCCAGTCGATGACTGCGGCCCAGGCCTTGAGTAAAGGCTTTGCCACGGCCGAGTACGACGCCGCCGAAATCGAGCACTGGCAGCAGTTTCTTGCGGCCTGGGCCTATGGTTTCAGCTCCCAGGTCAGCGTGCATTACCCGCGCGCGGTGGTGTTTGAAATCGAGTCGAGCCTGGGCCTGTTCGGTGCCTGGCCGCAGTTTGAAGCGCGCTTGCGTAGCGAACTCACCGAACTGGGCTTTCGTCACCGGATTGTCGCCGCGCCCAACCCGGTGGCGGCGCGGGTACTGGCCAATGTTTATGACGGGCTGGTGGTGCCGGACGATCAGGCCTTGGGCTATCACCTGGGGCAGTTGCCCATCGACCGGATCGCCCTCGAACCTTCGGTGTCCACGGCGTTGATGCGCATGGGCCTGCGCACCTTGAGCCAGGTGCAGGCGTTGCCCCGGCATACCCTGGCCCGGCGTTTCGAGGCCCAGGTGCTCAAGCATCTGGACGCCTTGCTTGGTTTGCGCCACCTGGCCCTGGCGTTTTATCTGCCGCCGGACCGCTTCGATGTGCGCATCGAGCTCAACTTCGATGTGCAATCCCATCAGGCGCTGCTGTTTCCATTGCGTCGACTGACCGGTGATCTGTCGGCGTTCCTCTGCGGACGGGACAGCGGCGTGCAGCGCTTCGACCTGCACCTGGAACACGCCGGGTTGCCGGACAGTGTGATCAAGGTCGGGCTGCTCAGCGCCGAACGCGATCCGGCGATGCTCTTCGAACTGGCCCGGGGGCGTCTGGAGCAGGTGCAGGTCGAGGCCCCGGTGCGCGGTTTTCGCCTGCGCGCCGAAGACCTGCCGAGCTTCGTGCCGCAACGCCAGGAACTGTTCGACGACCGTCCGCAGCAGTCCTTGCCCTGGGAGCAGTTGCGCGAACGTCTGCGCGCACGACTGGGGGACGAGGCGGTGCAGGGTTTGCGTTTCCAGGCCGATCACCGCCCCGAGTGTGCCTGGCAGACGAGTGTCGACAGCCAGTTCTGTGGCGGGCTGCCGGAGGTAAAGCGGCCGGGCTGGCTGCTGACCGAACCGCTGGCGGTGCACGAAGCGTCGACGCGCATCCTCATGGGGCCGGAACGCATCGAGTCCGGCTGGTGGGACGGCGCCGATGTGCGCCGGGATTACTACCTGATCCAGACCCACTCCGGCCAACAGGGTTGGGCCTATCGGGCGGTGGGTGAAGACGGTCCTTTGTGGCTGCAGGGCTGGTTCGCATGAACGTCGAATATGCCGAACTGCATTGCCTGTCGAACTTCAGTTTCCAGCGCGGGGCCTCCAGCGCTCTGGAGTTATTTCAGCGGGCGAAACACCAAGGCTATCAGGCCCTGGCAATCACTGATGAATGCACGTTGGCCGGCATTGTCCGGGCCTGGCAAGCGGCCAAGTCTGTCGAGCTGCCGCTGATTATCGGCAGCGAAATCCGCATCGAGGGTGGGCCGAAACTGGTGCTGTTGGTGGAAAACCTCGAGGGCTATCAAACGTTGTGCCGGCTGATCACCCGTGCCCGTCGGCGCACGCAAAAAGGCCAGTACCAAGTGCTGCGCGAGGACTTCAGCGAACCGTTGCCAGGGTTACTGGCATTGTGGGTGCCGGATGCGGTAGATGATTTTCAAAGCGGTCATTGGCTCAAACAGGTCTTCGCCGAGCGCCTGTGGCTGGCGGTCCAGTTGCATCGTGGGCAGGATGATCCCCGGCGGCTGAATGACCTGCTGATGTTGGCCAGGGAGCTGCGAATCCCGGCAGTGGCCAGTGGCGATGTGCATATGCATGCCCGTGGCCGGCGTGCCTTGCAGGACACCATGACCGCGATCCGCCATCACCTGCCGGTGGCGGCGGCCGGGTTGCGCCTTCATCCGAATGGCGAGCGGCACCTTCGCAGCCTCGACGTTGTGGGCGAAATCTATCCGCGAGCCTTGCTCGATGAAACCCTGGTCATTGCCCGGCGTTGCACCTTCGATCTCGGCCAGTTGCGCTATCAATATCCCCGGGAGTTGGTGCCGCAAGGACATACAGCCACTTCCTGGCTGCGTCATTTGACCGAAGAGGGCATCCAGTGGCGCTGGAAAATAGCGCCAAAACCTGAGGTGCTGACGCAGATCGACGCAGAGTTGAAGCTGATCGCCGAGCTGGGCTACGAAAGCTATTTCCTCACGGTTCACGACATTGTGCGCTTCGCCCGCGAGCAAAAAATTCTCTGTCAGGGTCGCGGTTCGGCGGCCAACTCGGCGGTGTGTTATGCCTTGGGAATCACGGAAATCGACCCGGATCGCACCACATTGTTGTTCGAGCGTTTCCTCTCGAAGGAGCGCAACGAACCGCCGGACATCGACGTGGATTTCGAGCATGAACGCCGTGAGGAGGTCTTGCAGTACGTGTTCCAGCGCTATGGCCGCACCCGCGCCGCGCTGACCGCCGTGGTCAGCACTTACCATGCGGCCGGCGCGGTGCGCGATGTGGCCAAGGCCTTGGGCTTGCCGCCGGATCAGGTTAACGCCCTGGCCGATTGCTGTGGTCACTGGAGTGACAAGACCCCACCCGTAGAACGCCTGCTGGAAGGCGGGTTCGATCCTGAGAGCCCGGTGTTGCACCGGGTCTTGAGCCTGACCGGGCAGTTGATCGGTTTCCCTCGGCACCTGTCCCAACACCCCGGCGGCTTCGTGATTTCCGAGCAACCGCTGGACAGCCTGGTGCCGGTGGAAAACGCCGCCATGGCCGAGCGCACCATTATTCAGTGGGACAAAGACGACCTCGACGCGGTCGGGTTGCTCAAGGTCGATATCCTCGCGCTGGGCATGCTCAGCGCGATTCGCCGCTGTTTCGATCTGCTGCGTCGCCATCGAAACCTTGACCTGAGCCTGGCGACGATCCCGTCCGAAGACAAACCCACCTACGAAATGATTGGCCGTGCCGACACCATCGGGGTGTTCCAGATCGAGTCCCGGGCGCAGATGTCGATGCTGCCCCGGCTCAAACCGGTGAATTTCTACGACCTGGTGATCGAGGTAGCGATTGTCCGTCCGGGGCCGATCCAGGGCGGCATGGTGCATCCGTATCTGCGCCGTCGAAACAAGGAAGAACCCGAGGTCTATCCGTCTCCGGCACTGGAAACCGTGCTCAAGCGCACCTTGGGCGTGCCACTGTTCCAGGAACAGGTGATGCAGATCGCCATCGTCGCCGCCGATTACAGCCCCGGCGAGGCCGATCAACTGCGCCGCTCCATGGCTGCCTGGAAACGTCATGGCGGGTTGGAACCGCACAAGGAACGTCTGGCCGCCGGGATGAAGCACAACGGCTACACGGCAGAGTTCGCCGCGCAGATCTTCGAACAGATCAAAGGCTTCGGCAGCTACGGTTTTCCCGAATCCCACGCCGCCAGTTTCGCCTTGCTGACCTACGCCAGTTGCTGGCTCAAATGCCACGAACCGGCGGCCTTCGCCTGTGCACTGATCAACAGCTGGCCCATGGGCTTCTACAGCCCGGACCAGATTCTGCAGGACGCCCGCCGGCATCATTTGCAGATTCGCCCGGTGGACGTGCGCGCCAGCGACTGGGATTGCAGCCTGGAACCGATCAGCGGGGCGCAACCGGCGATTCGCATGGGGCTGCGGATGATCAAGGGCTTTCGCGAGGACGATGCCCGGCGCATCGAAACCGCACGGTCGAGGGGCGCGTTCACCGACATCGCCGACCTCGGCGAGCGAGCGCAACTCGACGCCCGCGCCCAGGAGCAACTGGCCGATGCCGGGGCCTTGCGTGGTCTGGCCGGCGACCGCCATCGGGCGCGCTGGGAAGTGGCGGGGGTGCAAAAGCAACTCGGGTTGTTCGCCGGGTTGCCGCGTCAGGAAGAACCTGAAGTGGCACTGCCCAAGCCCACCGTAGGCGAAGACCTGCAAGCCGATTACGCCGCCGTTGGCACCACCCTCGGCCCGCATCCGCTGGCGCTGTTGCGCCCGCAGTTGAAGGCCCGGCGTTGCCGCAGTTCGCAGGAATTGCTCGACGTCGAACATGGCCGGCCCGTCAGCATCGCGGGGCTGGTGACCGGTCGCCAACGACCGGCCACCGCCAGCGGCGTGACCTTCGTCACCCTCGAAGACGAGTTCGGTAACGTCAACGTGGTGGTCTGGCGCGACCTCGCCGAACGGCAGCGCCAGGTGCTGGTCGGCTCGCAATTGCTCAAGGTTGACGGGCGTTGGGAAAGGGAAGGCGAGGTGCGACACCTGATTGCCGGACGCTTGAGCGATTTGAGTCCGCTGCTCGACGGCATCAGCGTGCGCAGCCGGGATTTCCGCTGAGTCCCCTGTAGGAGCTGCCGAAGGCTGCGATCTTTTGATCTTGATCTTCCGCAATCTGGAGGGCGCCAAAAGATCGCAGCCTGCGGCAGCTCCTACATGATCCACATACATCCGTAAGACCACCCATTCCCCAGCCGCATCGAATGGCCTATAGAGAAAACATCTCGACGTCGTACGCTCCCATATTAGGGAATGCAAGAATCAGCTATACCTCTATGAAACCATTGGCAACCGCAGTGCTCGAAACAAACGGGCGCCAATACAGGACACAGAGTCAGCCAATGCAGTTTTTATCAGATAGCCACGGGTGTGCTGGCTGGACTGGCGAAATGGCCGGGCGCATTCGTGCGTTCGACTGGCGCCAGACCGAGCTTGGCAACATCGATGACTGGCCCCGCAGCCTGAGCAGCACGGTGCAGTTGATGCTCGCTTCGCCGCTGCCGATGGTGATGCTCTGGGGGCGGCTCGGCTACATGATCTACAACGACGCTTACTCGGTCTTCGCCGGCGGCCGCCATCCCTATCTGCTGGGGGTGCCGGTAGAGTTGGGGTGGCCGGAAGTGGCTGAGTTCAATCGTCATGTGCTCGATACCTGTCTGGCGGGCGGCACGTTGTCCTATCGCAATAAAGAGCTGGTGTTGTTGCGCGATGGCGTTCCGGAAGACGTCTGGCTGGACCTCTATTACAGCCCGATTGCCGATGATGAAGGGCGTCCTGCCGGGGTTCTGGCGATGGTGGTCGAAACCACCGACCATGTGATTTCCGAACGTCGGCGCCAGGAAGCCGAGAACGCCTACCGTGCCGACAACGAACGGGTGCGCCTGGCGCTCAATGCCGGGGCGTTGCTCGGCTCGTTCGTCTGGGACATCGAGGCCAATGTGCTGTCCGGGGATGAGCGTTTTGCCCGCACCTTTTCCTATCCTGCGCACCAGGACCTGGCCGATTTGCCCACCGGCATCGCTGAGTCGCGGATTCACCCCGATGACTTTGACTGGGTTCAGGAGCAAGTCGATCAATCGGTGAAAACCGGCGCGCCCTACAACGCCGAATACCGCGTCTTGCGCCCCGACGGCACTTACCTGTGGGTGCTGGCCAGCGGCTGCTGCGAGTTCAATGAACAGGGCAAACCGTTTCGGTTTCCAGGTGTGTTGATCGATATCCACGAACGCAAAATAGCCGAAGAATCCTTGCTCAAGTTCACCCGCAACCTGGAGCAGCGCGTTGCCGATGAAGTCGATGCGCGGCTGGCGGCGGAAGAGCAATTGCGCCAGGCGCAGAAGCTCGAAGCCATCGGCGGCCTCACCGGCGGCGTGGCCCATGACTTCAATAACTTGCTGCAAGTGATTGCCGGCAACCTGCATTTGCTGGCTCGCCATGAGCCGGACAACCTCAATGTGCAGCGCCGGGTCAGTGCCTCGATTGCGGCGGTCGAGCGCGGGGCCAAGTTGTCTTCGCAACTGCTCGCGTTTGCCCGACGCCAACCCCTGTCGCCGGCCGTCTGCGAACCCCGGCAGATCTTCGATGGACTGGGGGAATTGCTGCAACGGGCGCTGGGGGAAACCATTCAGATCAATGTGGCGGTGGCCAACGATGCCTGGCGTATTCATGTGGATCGCAATCAGTTGGAAAACGCCATCCTCAATCTGGCGATCAATGCCCGTGATGCCATGAAGGGCGAGGGCATGATTGGCCTGAGCGCCGAGAACATCGTCCTGGACCGGCGGTTCTGCGCGGGTAAGGACATCGTCGCCGGTGACTACCTTCGCGTCACGGTGACTGACGCCGGCGGCGGCATGTCACCCCAGGTGCTGGCCCAGGCGTTCGAACCGTTTTTCACCACCAAGGCTGAGGGCCAGGGCACCGGTCTTGGTTTGAGCATGGTGTTCGGGTTCGTCAAGCAGAGCGGCGGGCATATCGAGATGTCCAGCGTGGTCGGCGAAGGCACGCGAGTGCAGTTGTATTTCCCGCGCAGCCTGCGACCGTTGCCCAATGAAACACCGCTGCCGGGGCCGCAGCAACGGGGCGGGCATGAAACCATTATGGTGGTCGAGGATAACGAAGCGGTGCGCGTCTCGGCGGTGGAATTGCTGCGCGAAGAAGGCTACCGGGTGCTGACCGCCGCCAACGGCGACATGGCCATGAAAATGTTGCTGGAGGGCGTGGCCGTGGACATGATCTTCACCGACGTGGTCATGCCTGGCCTGATCAAAAGTTCGGACCTCGCGGCCTGGGCCAAGGTGCAGAACCCGCCAGTGGCGGTGCTGTTTACCTCAGGCCACACCCGAGACATTATTTCGCGCAATCACCAGTTGAGCCCGGATACGCATTTGCTCAGCAAACCGTATGGGCCTGAAGCACTGACCCAAATGGTGCGTATGGTCCTCAATGGTTAACCCCAGTCAAATGTGGGAGCGGGCTTGCTCGCGAATGCGGTCTGACATTCAACATTGATGTCGTCTGACACACCGCTTTCGCGAGCAAGCCCGCTCCCACAGGGGTTCGGTGTTTTTTCAGTTATTTATTTAAGGTTATTTCATGACTTCAAAGCGCACCTCCAACCCTCCCTCCGGCATGGTCAGGGTGCGCGGCGCCCGGGAACACAACCTCAAGAACATTGACGTGGACATTCCCCGGGATGCCCTGGTGGTGTTCACCGGTGTGTCCGGTTCGGGCAAGTCGTCGCTGGCGTTTTCAACCCTCTACGCCGAAGCGCAACGGCGCTATTTCGAATCCGTGGCGCCTTATGCCCGACGCTTAATCGATCAGGTCGGGGTGCCGGACGTCGATTCCATCGAAGGCCTGCCGCCCGCCGTGGCCCTGCAACAACAGCGAGGCACGCCGAGTACCCGTTCTTCGGTGGGCAGCGTGACCACGCTGTCGAGCCTGATCCGCATGCTCTATTCCCGCGCCGGCAGTTATCCGCCAGGGCAGGCGATGTTGTATGCCGAGGACTTTTCACCGAACACGCCGCAAGGTGCGTGCGCTGAATGCCATGGTCTGGGGCGCGTCTATGAAGTGACCGAAGCGCTGATGGTCCCGGACCCGAGTCTGACCATCCGCCAGCGGGCCGTCGCCTCGTGGCCGCTGGCCTGGCAGGGCCAGAACCTGCGCGACATCCTGGTGACCATGGGTATCGACGTCGACATTCCCTGGAAAAAGCTGCCGAAAAAGCAGCGCGACTGGATTCTCCTCACCGAAGAAACCCCGACCGTGCCGGTGTACGCCGGGCTCACCCCGCAAGAAACCAGAGTTGCCCTCCAGCGCAAAATGGAACCGAGTTACCAAGGCACCTTCACCGGCGCCCGGCGCTACATCCTGCACACCTTCAGCCAATCCCAAAGTGCCTTGATGAAGAAGCGCGTCTCGCAGTTCATGCTCGGCAGCCCCTGTCCGTTGTGCGACGGCAAGCGGCTCAAGCGTGAAGCGTTGTCGGTGACGTTTGCCGGATACGACATCGGTGAACTGTCGCAGATGCCGTTGCTGCAAGTGGCCGAAGTGCTGCGTCCTGTCGCGGCTCACAGTTACCTTGAACAACCGGATCAACCCGGCGAAGTGCTGACCCATGCGCAGACCCGCGAGGCCCGCGAACAGCGCGTCGCCCACGGTGCCAGCGGTCACGCCAACGCGCCGGACGTGCGCCACACGCCGAACCTGTCCGTGGAGAAACGCCTGGCGGCGCAACGCATCGCCCAGGATTTGCTGGAGCGGGTCAGCACCTTGACTGACCTCGGCCTCGGTTATCTGGCCCTGGAGCGCAGCACGCCGACCCTGTCTTCCGGTGAGTTGCAGCGTCTGCGCCTGGCAACGCAATTGGGCTCGCAGTTGTTTGGCGTGATCTACGTACTGGACGAGCCATCCGCCGGCCTGCACCCGGCGGATGGCGAAGCATTATTTGAAGCTTTGCAGCGCTTGAAAGCGGCGGGCAACACCTTGTTTGTGGTCGAGCACGATCTGGAAACCATGCGCCGTGCCGATTGGTTGATCGATGTGGGCCCGGCGGCGGGCGAGCATGGCGGCCACATTCTCTACAGCGGCCATCCTTCAGGGCTGGAGCACATCACCGATTCCCAGACCCGCACCTACCTGTTCGCCGAGCAGGTCAGCGCGAAACGCACCACCCGCAAGGCAAAGGACTGGCTGCGCCTGGAAGGCATCACCCGCAATAACCTGAACAACCTCAGCGCCGAGTTTCCCTTGGGCTGCTTTACAGCGGTGACTGGCGTGTCGGGTTCCGGCAAGTCGAGTCTGGTCAGCCAGGCGTTACTCGAATTGGTCGGCGCGCACTTGGGCCGTGCGACGACGGCCAGCGAGCCGGAAGAATTGAGCCTTGAAGACGACGCGCCGCAAGTCAGCGGCGGACAGGTCACGGCGGGGCTGGAATCGATCAAGCGCCTGGTGCAAGTCGATCAGAAACCCATCGGCCGTACGCCGCGTTCGAACCTGGCGACTTACACCGGGCTATTCGACAACGTGCGCAAACTGTTCGCCGCCACGCCCCAGGCACAGGCCGAGGGTTTTGATGCCGGGCAGTTTTCCTTCAACGTCGCCAAGGGCCGTTGCCCGACTTGCGAAGGCGAGGGGTTTGTCAGTGTCGAGTTGCTGTTCATGCCGAGCGTCTACGCGCCGTGCCCGACCTGCCACGGTGCGCGCTACAACCCGCAGACCCTGGCCATCACCTGGCAGGACCTGAGCATCGCCCAGGTGTTGCAATTGACGGTGGACGATGCGGTTACGGTGTTTGCCGAGCAACCGGGGATTCGCCGTTCGCTGGAAGTACTTCGCGATATAGGCCTGGGTTATCTGCGACTGGGTCAACCGGCGACCGAACTGTCCGGCGGCGAAGCCCAGCGGATCAAACTGGCGACTGAGCTGCAACGCAACCAGCGCGGCGCGACCTTGTATGTACTCGATGAGCCCACCACTGGTTTGCATCCACGGGATGTGGACCGGTTGCTGGAGCAGTTGAATACGTTGGTGACGGCGGGGCACACGGTGATTGTGGTCGAGCATGAAATGCGCGTGGTGGCCCAGAGTGACTGGGTGATCGACATCGGGCCGGGGGCCGGGGATCAGGGTGGCAAAATCGTGGTGGCCGGCACACCGCAACAAGTCGCCAAGAACAAGAAGAGCCGGACAGCGCCGTTTTTGGCGAGGGTGCTGCGCTGATGATCGTTTCCACGCGCCGTGTGGGAATGCAGCCCGGGACGCTCTGCGTCCCCTTGGAACGCGGAGCATCCCTTGAGGCATTCCCACGCGGAGCGTGGGAACGAACAGTCAAAAGATCGCAGCCTTCGGCAGCTCCTACAGGGATCGGCGTAGGAGCTGCCGAAGGCTGCGATCTTTTGATCTTGAGTTACTCAGGCGCCGTCGAGGCTGCGCCGAACCTTGTCCAGCAATTCGCTGATCTGAAACGGCTTGACCAGCATGTCCATGCCTTCGCCGAGGAACACTTGGCGGTTGAGGGCGTTTTCCGCGTAGCCGGTCATGAACAGGATCGGCAACCCTTCGCGCCAGCCTCGGGCGACATCCGCCAACTCGCGACCGCTCATGCGCGGCAGGCCAACGTCAGTCAGCATCAGGTCAATCGACGGATCGTTCTGTAACCGCTCCAGGGCACTTTCAATGTCTTCCACCTGGGTGCAGCGATAACCGGCGTCCACCAGCACCTCGGCGACGAACATCCGCACCGACGGCATGTCTTCGACGATCAGCACATGCTCGCCCGAGCCCTGGGAATCCACTACCACCGATGCCGTTTCAGTCGCCAGGGAATCAGCGCTGGCCGGCAGCATGATAGTCACCTCGGTGCCACGCCGCGCCACGCTGCGGATATGCGCATCGCCCCCGGACTGCCGGGCGAAGCCGTAAATGGTCGACAGCCCCAGCCCGGTGCCCTGGCCGAGGGGCTTGGTGGTGAAGAACGGGTCGAACACTTTGTCGATCACGCTGTGTTCGATGCCGGTACCGTCATCACGCACTGCCAGCGCGATATAAGCGCCGTCCGCCAGATTCGGGTCGCCGTGGGAATAGGCGGCGTAGGTGCTGACCCAGATATTGCCGCCCTGAGGCAGCGCATCCCGGGCATTGATCACCAGGTTGAGCACGGCGCTTTCCAACTGGATCGGATCGACCAGGGCAATGGAGGGCTTGGTGGTCAATTCCAGTTTCAACGCGATGCGCTCGCCGATGGTACGCACCAGCAGTTCTTCAAGGGAGCGGATGTTCTCGTTAATGTCCACCGGCCGGGTATCCAGCGGTTGCTGACGGGCGAAGGCCAGCAGGCGATGGGTCAGGGACGCGGCGCTCATGGCTGAGTTAAGCGCGGCTTCGGCGTAGAACTGAACCTTGTCGGTGCGGCCATCGGCGACCCGTTTCTGGATCAGCTCCAGGCTGGTGATGATGCCGGTGAGCAAATTATTGAAGTCATGGGCGATGCCCCCGGTCAGCTTGCCCAGCGCATCCATCTTTTGCACTTGCAGCAGCTGTGCCTCGGTGCGCACCCGTTCGGCGACTTCCTTGGCCAGTTGCGTGGTGGCGTCATCGAGCCGGGCCAGGTGCGAGCGTTCGCGATGGCGGTGTTCGGTGACGTCTTCGACGAACACCAGGCTCAATTCCGGGGTGCGATACGGCGAAATCTGCCACTCGGTTTCCCGTACCTGGCCTTCGACCCGCATGTTCAGCGTGCCTTTCCAGCGCTCGCCGTAGGCCAGGCGCAGGCGCAGCTCATCAATCACCGCGCCCTGATCGTCGGCAAAGCATTCGCGCAGGCTGTTCGGGTCGAGGTTTTCCTGGATCAACTGGGCGAAGGCGTGATTGCATTCGTGGACTTTGAGCGTCGCGTCCATCACCGCGATAGGCGCCGAGACATTGGTGAAAATCTCGCGGAACCGCGCCTCGCTTTCGCGCAAGGCGTTCTCGGTGTCGCGCACCCGCAGCAACGTGCGCAGGGTCGCCAACAATACGTCCGGGTCCACGGGGTGGATCAGGTAGGCATCGGCGCCCGCGTCGAGGCCGGTAATGATGTCGCCGGTCTGGATCGAGGCCGCCGACACATGAATCACCGGGAGCAGGGCGGTGGCCGCCTCGGCGCGCAGTTTGCGCACGATGTCGAAGCCGCTCATGTCCGGCAGATTGACGTCGAGGATCAGTGCATCGATCAGTTCGCTGTCGATCAGCGCCAAGCCGTCGCCACCGGTACCGGCCTCGAGGATTTCGTAGCCGTGGCGTTCCAGGCGTCGGCGCAGGGCGTAGCGGGTGGCGACGTTGTCATCGACGATCAACAAACGAATGTCACGTTTCATCGGCAGGCTCCACGGCGATGGCCAGCGGGATGATCACGAAAAAGGTCGAACCCGTCCCTGGCGTGCTCTGCACCCCGACCTCGCCCCCCAGCAGCTCGGCGAAGCGTTTGCACAGGGACAGTCCAAGCCCGGTGCCGCGCAGGCGTTTCTGCAATGGCGAATCGACCTGGGAAAAGTCCTCGAACAATGCGCCATGTAGCTCCGGGGCGATACCTATTCCAGTGTCGCTGACGGCAAAACGCACGTGATCACTGTCTTCCAGCCGCGCCGAGACCCGTACTTCACCGCGGGTGGTGAACTTCAGCGAGTTGGAAATGAAGTTGCGCAGGATTTGCGCGAGTTTTTTGTCATCGGTGAACAGCCGTGGAAGGCCGACCGGCTCTTCGAAGATCAGGTCCACGGCGCTGCCATCGACAATCGGCCGGAACATGCCGCGCAGGGCGGCGAACAGGTCGAGCATGTCGAACCATGCCGGGGAAATGCTGATGCGCCCGGCCTCGATTTTCGCCAGATCCAGCAGGTCGTCGACCATGTCGCTCAGTTCCCGCGCGGCACCGCTGACAAACGCCACTTGTTTGTGTTGCTCGGGGCTCAAGGGACCGTCGAGCTCATCGGTCAGCAGGCCGGTAATGCTCAGGATCGAGCCCAGTGGCGTGCGGAATTCATGGCTCATGTACGACAGGAATCGGCTTTTCAGGTCCGAGGCCTGGCGCAATTGCTCGGCCTGTTCATCGAGTTCGGCGTACAGCGCCAGCACGCCCTGATTGGTTTCGTCGAGTTCGTCGCGCAACGCAATGGCCTCGCCCTGCAATTGCGCGATCAGCGTCGACTGTTCGTCTGGCGTAAGGTTGGGTGACTCAGCCATGGGCGGCCTCCAGGGCAACGACCAATACCGTGACATCGTCCCGCCCACGACAGAAATCGCGGTGCAGGACAGCGGCAATCACGGCGGGATGACGGTGCACCAGCCCGGGGTAGTCTTGCAGGTTCCAACGGGACTGCAGGCCATCGCTGTACATGATCAATAGGTGTCCGTTCACTTGAGCATAGTCAAAAGGTTGAGCGCGCCGGTATTGGCCGCCGACGATGCCAGGGTGGGAGGCCAGGCCACGGGATTTGTCCGCGCCGATCAGGCTGGCGCCAATGTTGCCGATACCGACGAACTTCAAGGCATCGCCGTTGAATTGTGCAAAGGCCGCCGCGCCGCCACGGGTGCCGATCATGGCTTGGTGCATGTCCTCAAGCAACAGTGTCGGCGAGGCGAACGGTGCCAGGGCAAAGACTTTCTCTCCGGCGCGGGCGGCCCGTTCGGCTTCTTCGCCATGGCCGAGGCCATCGATCACCAAGGCGCTGATGCAGCCACCGTCGAAGGCCAGGTGCCAGACATCGCCGCATGCCGGGTCTTGGTGCAATGAGTGCTGGCTGACGCCGACACGTCGATCCGGCGCCTTGTCGCTGCGCGGGTATAAACGGGTCAGCAGCACCGCGCCTCGGTGATCGGCATACACATCAAACACTTCTGTCTGGCGCGACACCGCGCCCAATCCGATGCCCTGGGTGCCGCGAGTCGAAAAGCCATCGGCCAGGCACGCCTGCAAATCAAAGCCTGCGGCGCGGTCCACCGCAAGAATTTCGATCCCGAAGCCTGACGGACGAGGCAAGGTCCGCACATGCAGTTCGCCCCGTCCCGCATGCTTGAGCACATTGCTCGCCAGCTCCGTGACCACCAGCGCGACGCGACCGGCATCGGTGGCATCGAAGCCGTGTTTCTCCGCCAGTTGTTGTGCGGTGCGCCGGGCATGACCGATCTGACTGCTGTCCTCGATCGGCAGAACCTGCGTCAGAGTGCCGCCAATATTCATGTCCATCGGGTAATCGTTATGCGAGTGCCTTTGCCAGGCTCGGTTTCCAGCTCAAACTCTTCCACCAGGCGCTTGGCCCCGGTCAGCCCCAGGCCAAGGCCGCTACCGGAGGTCCAGCCGTCGGTCATTGCCAGTTTGATGTCCGGGATGCCAGGCCCTTCGTCGCGGAAGGTCAGGCGCAGCCCGGTGCGGGCGTTCTCGTCGAGAATCTGCCAGTCCATGTCGCCGCCACCGCCGTAGACCATGGTATTGCGCGCCAGCTCGCTGACGGCAGTCACCAGTTTGGTCAGGTCGATGAGACGCATGCCGCATTCCTGCGCCAGTTTGCGCGCGGTCTGACGGGCCAGCACGACGTCCTGCTCGATAGAAATCGGTTGGCTACCGCTGCTGCGCACAGTCATTGTTCGCGTACTCGGTCCTGCAACAGTTTCATGCCGCGCTCGACATTCAACGCGGTGCTGACGCCAGGCAGCGTCAGGCCGAGCTCGACCAAGGTGATCGCCACGGCCGGTTGCATGCCCACTAACACGGTTTCAGCGTCCATGATTTTCGACAACCCAGAGATGGTCCCGATCATCCTGCCGATGAATGAGTCGACCATGTCCAGCGCCGAGATATCGATCAGCACGCCCCGGGCGGAGGTATTGCTGATGCGCTCGGACAGGTCGTCCTGAAGGGTCATGGCGAGCTGGTCATGCATGTCGACCTGAATGGTCACCAGCAGGAAGTCGCCCATTTTCAGAATCGGAATACGCTCCATCGGCTTATACCGCCTTGTTGACGCTGATTCCCAGGCGGGTCAGGGCCAGTTTCAGGGCATCGGCCAGGTTGGCCTTGGTCACCACGCCTTGCAGGTCCAGGCCCAGGTGCACGATGGTCTGGGCGATCTGCGGACGCACGCCGCTGATGATGCAGTCGGCGCCCATCAGGCGAATCGCGGTGACAGTCTTGAGCAAGTGTTGCGCCACCAGGGTATCGACGGTTGGCACACCGGTGATGTCGATAATGGCGATTTCCGATCCTGTGTCGACGATCCGTTGCAGCAGCGATTCCATCACCACCTGGGTGCGTTGCGAATCGAGGGTGCCGATCATCGGCAGCGCGAGCACGCCATCCCAGAGCTTGACCACCGGGGTCGACAGCTCCAGCAGTTCTTCCTGCTGGCGTTTGATCACCGCTTCGCGGGACTTCTGGAACGTGCGGATGGTGTGCATGCCCAATGAGTCGAGCAGCTCGGAGATTTCCCAGAGTTGTTCGGCCAATTGCGCGGGGTCGTCGCGGTAGTGCGCCTGCAACAGGGTAAACAGCGGGCCTTTGAGTGCGAAGATGAAACTGGCGGTCTGTTGCGAGTCCAGGCCCAGTTGAGCACGGCTTTGGGACAGTTTTTCGAGGAACTGGCGAATCTCGTCCCAACCCGGGGCGGCGACGTTCTGGCTGTTGCCTTGTTCCAGCCCGGAAATGATCAGATGAAGGAAATCCGACGTCTGTTGCTTGAGGTCGAGTTCCTTGATGTTACGCGTAGCACCACTGGTCTCGAGGCTGTTCGTCCATTCGGCGAGCAGTTGCGTCTGGTTGTTTTTGATCGCGTCGAGTGTGTTGCGTTGCAGTGCCGCCATATGCCTTGACTCCCTGAAAATGAAAGGCCGATACCGTGAAAAGTGATCGGCGCAAATCAGTGACATTTGCCGTGCGAAATAGTTGTTCGCTGACGGAAGGATTTTTTCATCCTTAGGGCACAACTCTAGTAGGAGCTGCCGAAGGCTGCGATCTTTTGATCTTTCTCTTGATTTATAGCGATTCAACAGGCGCCGAAGATCAAAAGATCGCAGCCTTCGGCAGCTCCTACGGTTCATGCAATTGAACGTTGCGCCGGGGATGGCTTCGAATCTTCAAGGCACGACTGTTTCAGCCGCGCTTGTGCAGTGAAAAACGAGGTGCTTATGAAAGAAGAATCAATGACGCAGCAGCAGGACCAGGCGGTCAACCGCAATGACCCGGCAATCGACCCGCAGACGCCGGGAGAAGGTGACAGCGAAACCCCTGAGCCGGACAGCGCCAACAGCGCCGTCGACCAGAAAAATATCCACACCGACAACGACAACGAGTTCAGCCCGGGCTTCAAACCGCATCCCGACCGGCCAAAGCCCAGTGATGAGACGGATGCCGATATCGACACGGATGGCGGCTAGGCGCGGAATAAGAACCCACACCTATAAAAACTGTGGGAGCGAGCTTGTGTGGCGAGGGGGCTTGCCCCCGTTCGATTGCGGAGCAATCGTAAACTTAGTCACCGCATTACAATTGCAAGATTGCGGTGACTGGTTTAGGTGTGCTTCGCACCCCAACGGGGGCAAGCCCCCTCGCCACACAAGCTTCGCTCCTACAGGGGATTGCGCCGGTTATTTGCTTGGATGCTTCGCTTGCAGTTCTTTCGCCGCTTCCAAGTGTTTTTGCAGCGCCGGCAGCATTTTCTGCGCAAAGCCTTTCAGCTCAGTGGCGCCCGGTTTTTTGTCGTCGGTCACCGTATCGGCTTCTTTCTTGAACAGTGCAATGGTGTCTTCGTGGGCCTTCACCTGATTGTTGGCGTAGGCCGCGTCGAAGGATTCATCGCGCAGGTCGAGTATTTTCGCCTTGGCCTGATTCACCATCGTCGTGCTGTCCGGCACCTTGATGTCGTGCTGTTTCGCCAGGGCTGCCAGCTCATCGTTGGCCTTGGTGTGATCGGTGATCATCATGTTGGCGAAAGACTTGATGTCCGCCGATGAGCTTTTTTCCAGGGCCAGTTTGCTGGTTTCAACTTCAGCGATACCGCCAGCGGCAGCGTTATCGACAAAATCATTGGAAGTGGCCGCGAACGCGGTGCCCATGCTGGTGCTCAAGGCAACAGCCAGGGCGAGGTGGCGCAGGGTAAATCCGTCCATTGGTTATTCTCCACACGGGTGATAAGCGATCGAGGTGATCGTTATTCAATGGAGGCTGGCGCTGGACGAAAGGTTTGATCGCAAATGCAAAAGGACGACGAACGGACACCGCTGGTCTGACAGGAGGTCGACAGAACCGGGTAACCGAGGCCATTCTGATAGTTGGTGAACGCAATTGATCGCGTTTGCTACCGATCAACAAACGGAGGTGTTCCATGCCGGTGCCACACGACCTTTATCAGGACTTGAAAATTTCAAAGGAAGTTATCCAGCAAAAACGCACCAAGGATCCGTTACTGGATTCACTGATCAACAAGTATTCCCAGGCGGACGCCGAGGTGGTCAAGGCTGAAACCGCCCAATCGGATGCACCCAGCGACGACGCACTGAAAAAGCTCAAGGAACAGCGATTGCTGGTCAAGGACAAGATCGTCAAACAACTCCAGGCGTCGTCCTGATTCACCGACAATCGGTGGATGAATAATTGGAACGGCGATAAAGACCGGCACCTCGAACGTACAGAGTCTCAACATTCATGACTCGCTGAGAGGTGCCTTCATGACTCACCCCAAATTCCCGAGCGAAGAGCAGGGCGGGTACGACCCGATCCCGACGCATCCTGAACCGCTTAGCCCGCAGCACAATACAGTCAAGCCCGAAGAGCCGGATGGTGACGAATTGCCTGAGGATGAGAAGGGCAAGCCTTCGGAGCAGCGTGACAGGGCAAAACCGTAAGATCAAAAGATCGCAGCCTTCGGCAGCGCCTACATGGGATTGCGAATACCCGAGCTGCCGAAGGCTGCGATCTTTTGATTGTGATCTTTAGTGCAATGCCTTGGCCAACGGCAACCGCACCATGTGCTTCTCTGTAAGCGAACCGAAATACAGCCAGTCCCCATACTCGCGCACCGTGGTGATCGGCGAGTAATTGCCGCTGCCGGCGTCCTGCAGATTGGCAATCACCTTGCCGTCCAGATCCAGCCCCAGCGCGAACGCCCGTTTCTCCACCGGTTTGGGCAGCACGGTCAGCGCCCGCACGATCATTTTGCGTACGAACGGATGCTGTGCCGTGGCATCAAGCAGTTTGCTGCGCGGCGCATACAGTGCCACCCAGAAACGGTTGCTGCCGTTGAACGCCAGGTTGTCCGGTAACCCCGGCAAGTTGTCGATGAACACATCATGCGTCCCGGCTTTCGGCCCGGTCAGCCAATAACGGCTGATGCGATACGCACCGGTTTCATTGACCAGCACAAAGGAATCGTCCGGCCCGAGGGTGACGCCGTTGGCGAACTCCAGTTTGTCCAGCAGCAGGGCGGTCTTGCCGGTCTGGAAGTCATAGCGCAGCAAACGACCGTCGCCGCCGTGCTCGATGATCGCCTCGCCATCCTTGCCATAACCCCAACGACTCGACGCATCGCTGAAGTAGGCATAGTGCCCTGGCTTGTCGATCACCACGTCATCGGTAAAACCGAACGGCACGCCATTCGCCTCGGTGGTCAACGGAATGACCCGACCCTGTGCATCGAGAGACAGCAAACCCTTGACCCCGTCAGCGATCACCAGCAAACCGTTGGGATGCCGGGCCAACCCCAGAGGCCGGCCACCCGTATCGGTCAGCACGGTCCTGACGTTGCCGTCGAGGCTGCTGCGAATCACCCGACCGTCATGCAGGCCGGTGAGCAGCTCATCGTTTTCCAACAGCAGCGCCTCGGGCCCGTCGATGTCTGAAGAACCGATACGCTCCACGTCCTTGAGCCGTTGATTCTCGGCATACACGCCGCTGGTCAGGGATGGCGCCGATGGCGGTGTCCAGGCCACCGGTTGCGCCTTGTTCGGCATCAACAGCAAATAGGCAACAATGACGATGATCAGCAGCAACAGAACCCTGAAGACTGCTTTCACGCGCTTACTCCTGCGGGGGCCAGGTGCTTTTGCGCCATGTCGCGCAGCGCCAGCATCGACGCTGCCGATTCTTGATCGATACGCCGTTTGAGCAGCAGTTGATTGGCGATACGCATGCCCAAGCCGCTGAACTGATAATCCAGGGTACGAACAAACCGCGTGCCGTCACCCATGGCCTCGCACTCGTAAGTCACCACCAGCGACAAGCCATGATCGCCCCGGGCCTGGGCACTCCAGCGGCGCCCCGGCAGATACTCCTCGACCTTCCAGCGCAAGTGCCCGTCACGCCCGCCGGCGCGGATGTCCTCCTCGAACCGCGACCCGGCATGCAGCGGGCCCGTCTGGCCATCGACCTTGAGAGAAGACGGATGCCACTCCGGCCAACGGGTAACGGTGCTGGCGTAGGCGAGCACGGCAATTGGATTACCGGCAATCTCGATCTGATGTTGCATGCGGGTCATGGGCGTTCTCGTCGGGTGCGGGTTGGCGTGCTCCGGTTCCCAATAGAGGGTGCCGAACAGGTAATCCATCAGCGGAAACACGATATTGAAGTTGCGCTCCTGCATCAGCTCGCGGCGGTGATGCAGTTCATGCAGGCGGCGCATCTGGCGAATCCACGGCAAGCGTGTAATCGGGTTACGCGGCGGTAAATGCTCGCAGGCGTGAAACACTTCATACGTCAGATAGCCCAGGACCATGCAGCCGCCGAACAGCCCGGCGACGTTGGCGTTGAGCTGTGAAAACAGCCACCAGAGGGGCAGGGTGATCACCACCGTGTGCAGCACGATCAGCCAGGCCGGAAACAGAATCACCCGCCAGTCCCGGGCGCTGTCGTAGGTCATGTGGCCGGGGGCGAAAAAGCTGTGATGGTCACCGGCATGCCGGGCATAGAACATCCGCGCGAAGCTTTTTTTGTGATGCCCCAGATGCCGATGCACCATGTACACGCCGAAGTTGAAGAACAACAGCGTCAGCGGCACCGCCAGCCATTCCAGCGGCTGGACCTGCTGCACGGTGCGCCAGAACCCGCCGATGGCGACAATACCGAACAGCAGTACAAACGCGCCGTGCAGCCACGGGTTGTAGAGCCGATGAATGTCGGCACGGTAACGGGTGCGAAATGCCTGGGTGGTCTGCCTCACTGCGCTCACCTGTGATTATTGTTATCACAGCAGATTAGCCGATCCCGCCGATCAGGCTCGACGAAGCTTGAGGGCACAAATGCCATGCTCCGGTGAAAAAGCTGCCTCTCGATGCACTCAGCCCAACGGGTTCCAGCGTTGGGACCAGTCATCGTCGGTCTTGATCACTTCGCGCAGCAGGTCGAACGCCTGTTGCAGCGTCGCTGAATCCCGGTCACGGGAGTAAACCAGGTAGGTCGGGTAACTGAATTCCGGGGCCTTGGCCACGGCTTCCAGCACGCCGCTTTCCAGGTAGCTCTGGACCACCCGCGTGCGGAAATAACCACTGCCGCCGTGCTCCAGCAGGTACTGCAAGGCCAGCGGCCCGAGGTTGAAAGTCAGGGCGGCCTTGGCTTTTTCCGGCAGGGCGGCGTCGTGCTGGCGACGGAAGTCCGGGCCCCAGTCGATGTAAACGTATGGGTCGGGTTGGCCGGCCAGGCGCACGAGGATCAGTTTTTCTTCCAGCACCTGTTCCACTTGCAGGCGCGGCCAGTATTCCGGCTGGTAGACCAGCGCCGCGTCCAATACGCCCAGCTCCAGTTGGCGCAGCAGGTTTTCGCCGTCACGGATTTCCATGCGCAGGGCGTGGCTGGGGATCTTCTCCCGCAGCTCGGCGGCCCAACTGAGCATCAGCGGATTGCACAGACTGACTTCTCCGCCGATGTGCAACACGTCGCGATAGCCTTCGGGTAACGGCAGGTCGCGGCGGGCGGCTTCCCAGGTCTGCACCAATTGATTGGCGTAGACCACAAAGGCCTCGCCGTTCGGCGTCAGGCGCGCGCCGGCGCGGTTGCGCACGAACAAGGTGCTGCCCAATTGGCTTTCGAGTTTCTGCACCCGGGCGGTGATCGCGGTCTGGGTCACATGGAGTTTTTGCGCGGCGGCGGCGAGGCTGCCGTGGCGGACGATTTCCAGGAAGGTGCGGGCGAGATCGATGTCCATGGGGTGGCCGAAGAGTGAAGTGCCCGCATTGTAAGAGCCTCCTTGGTGTTCGCCTACCTTGATGGCTGCACTCGATCCTGTGGCGAGGGGGCTTGCCCCCGTTCGGCTGCGCAGCAGACGCAAAATAGCGGGCGCGCTGAAGATTTTGGGGCCGCTTCGCGACCCAACGGGGGCAAGCCCCCTCGCCACAGGTTCTGTGGTGCCCGCAATTTCTGAGGTGTGCAAAGTGTCAGAGTTTTCACATTCCCCCCAAGCCATGCGCACTACACTGCAACCGTCTCCCGCCTCAACGGACCACCCCATGCCGGCAAAACCCGCAGCGAATATCCTCGACACCCCTGAAGGCCAGCGCTTGGCCGGCAGCGAGGCCCAGGACTGGCGCGAGTGGGGGCCTTACTTGAGCGAACGGCAGTGGGGCACGGTACGTGAGGACTACAGCCGCGACGGCGATGCCTGGCGCTATTTCCCCCACGAACATGCGCGCAGCCGCGCCTATCGCTGGGGTGAGGATGGCCTCGCCGGGTTCAGCGACAAGGCTCAGCATTGGTGCCTGGGCCTGGGGTTGTGGAACGAGCGCGACCCGATTCTCAAGGAGCGTCTGTTCGGCCTGAACAACAGCGAAGGCAATCACGGCGAAGACGTCAAGGAACTGTATTTCTTCGTCGATGGCGTGCCGAGCCATGCCTATATGCGCATGCTCTACAAATACCCGCAGGCCGAGTTTCCTTACGCCGACCTGGTGGCCGAAAACGCCCGTCGGGGTCTGGCCGAGACCGAGTACGAAATCCTCGACACCGGTGTGTTCGATGACGGTCGCTATTTCGACGTGACCGTGGAATACGCCAAACACACCCCCGACGATATCTTCATGCGCGTCACCGTGCACAATCGCTCCGATCAACCCGCGCGCCTGCAAGTGTTGCCGCAGCTGTGGGCGCGCAACACCTGGAGCTGGGTCGCCGACGGGGAAAAACCGAGCCTGATTCTCGACGGCAATCAGCTCCTGGCCCATCATCCGCAATTGCCCGACCGACAAGCCACCGCGTGGGGTGAGGCCGATTGCGCCTGGCTGTTCTGCGAAAACCAAAGCAATTTTCCCAAGCTCGACGGTGTGCCGGCGCAAGGGCCGTTCAAGGACGGGATCAACGATTTTATCGTCGATGGCGTCGCCGACGCGGTGCGCCATGACCACGGAACCAAGGTCGCCGCGCATTTCGTGCTGACCTTCGAACCCGGCCAAAGCCGCAGCGTGTTCCTGCGCTTTGCCCCGGCAGGTTCGCCGCAGGTCAACGCCCGAACCTTGTTTGAACATCGGCGTGCCGAAGCCGATGGCTTCTACGCGGCATTGCAAGTCGGAATCAAAGACGCCGATGCACGCAATGTGCAGCGCCAGGCCCTGGCCGGTTTGCTCTGGTCAAAACAGCTCTACTATTTCGACGTCAATCAGTGGCTCGACGGCGATCCGACACAACCGGCGCCGCCGCCCGAGCGTACGCACATCCGCAACACTCATTGGCGGCACTTGTCGAATTTCGACATCGTCTCCATGCCCGATACCTGGGAATACCCGTGGTACGCCTCGTGGGACCTGGGCTTTCAAGCGGTGGCATTCGCGCTGATCGATCCGGGCTTCGCCAAGCATCAATTATTGCTGCTGGTCAAAGACCGCTTCATGCACCCCAACGGCCAGTTGCCGGCCTACGAATGGCGCTTCGACGATGCCAACCCGCCGGTGCATGCCTGGGCCTGCTGGCGGGTGTATCAGCAGGATAAAGCGCTGACCGGGGCAGGGGACATGGACTTCCTCGAACGGGTTTTCCACAAACTGCTGCTGAATTTTTCCTGGTGGGTCAACCGTAAGGACGCCGAGGGCCGCAATCTGTTTCAGGGCGGTTTTCTCGGGCTGGACAACATCGCTCTGTTCGACCGCTCGGCGATTTTGCCGCCCGGTTATCAACTCGATCAGGCCGACGGCACGGCGTGGGTCGCCGCCTATGCGCTGGACCTGATGCGCATCGCCCTGGAGCTGGCCAAGCGCAACAACGTGTACGTCGACATCGCGGTGAAGTTCTTCGAGCACTTCCTCTACATCGCCGGGGCGATCAATAAAATCGACTCCGACGCTGAAGGCTTGTGGGATGAGCAGGATCAGTTTTTCTACGACGTACTGCACCGCCCCGACGGTGTCAACGAACCGTTGCGCTTGCGCTCGATTGTCGGCCTGATGCCGCTGTTTGCCGTGCAGGTTTTAGAGCAGCACGAACACGAAGGCTTGCCCGGTTTGCGCGAGCGCTTGCTCGGGTTTATGCGCCATCGCCCGGACTTGGCCAGCCTGGTGTCGCGCTGGACCGAACCCGGTGAAGGCAATCGCATGTTGCTGGCGCTGTTGCGAGGCGAACGCACCAAGGACTTGCTCAAGCGCATGCTCGACGAGGGCGAGTTTCTGTCACCGTTTGGCATACGCTCCTTGTCCAAGTCCTTCGCCGGACAACCCTTCGGTATCCGCATCAACGGTGACAGCCTGTGCGCCCGTTACGAACCGGCGGAGTCCGAATCGCGGCTGTATGGCGGCAACTCCAACTGGCGCGGGCCGGTGTGGATGCCGATCAACTACATGCTGATCGAATCCTTGCGCGAGTTTCACCGTTACTACGATCAGAATTTCTCGGTGGAATACCCGACGGGCTCGGGGTTTCTGGCGTCGCTGGAAGAGGTCGCGGACAGCTTGAGCCAGCGGCTGACCAAGCTGTTTTTGCGGGATGAAGAGGGCAATCGGCCGTCGATGGCCGGCTATGCGCAGTTACAGGCTGACCCGGCGAGTCGCGATCTGGTGTTGTTCCATGAGTACTTTCATGGCGAGACCGGGCGCGGGTTGGGGGCCAGCCATCAGACCGGGTGGACGGCGTTGGTGGCGTTGCTTTTACAACCTTGAGACCGCGTTATCGTTCTTCGCGAGCAAGCCCGCTCCCACATTGGATCTGTGGCGTTCAAAAGTCCCCTGTGGGAGCGGGCTTGATCGCGAAGAGGCCCTCACAGGCGCCGAAAAATCAACCGGCTAATTCAACCTCACGCGCCCACGCCGCCACCAATCGCTGCGGCGTCCTACACGCCTTACGCTTGAACACAAAATTGCGGCATTTCTCGGCAAACTGCTTGCGGTTTTGCACCATGTCCAGATGCATCTCTTCCAACTCCGCATTCCGGCAATGCTGCATCAACTGAGTATCGCTGCGACCCTTGCGCTGACGAATCGCCGCATACGCCGGATCACTCAACGCACCATTGGCCCGCTGCAGCAACCACAGCCCAAACTCATCCGGACAACGCGGGCCGATTTCCTGGACCATGCCCATTTGCAACGCCTGGGTCGCGCTGACTGGCAGGCATTCCTCAGTGAGTTTTTCCGCCATGGCCTGGCCCACCGCACGGGGCAAGCTGTAGGTCCAGTATTCGGAGCCATACAGGCCCATGGTTTTGTAGTGCGGGTTGAGGACGACTTCGGCGCGAGCGAAGACGATGTCGGCGGCCAACGCCAGCATCACGCCGCCGGCCCCGGCACTGCCGGTCAAGCCGCTGATCACCAGTTGCCGGGCGGTGAGCAGTTCCTCGCACACATCATCGATCGCCTGAATATTCGCCCAGGCTTCCAGCCCCGGCACCTCTGCGGCCTGAATCACATTCAGGTGCACGCCATTGGAAAAACTGCCGTGTCCACCCTTGATCAGCAACACCTTCGTGTCTCGGGCCTTGGCCCAGCGCAGAGCGTCCACCAACCGCTGGCATTGCTCGGTGCTCATGGCGCCGTTGTAGAACTCGAACGTCAGTTCACCGACCTGCCCGGATTCGCGATAACTGATCGGTTGATAGGCTTCGGTATTGAACGGGTTGGACGCTATTGACCAGTTCAGGGTCGGCACTTCGCTCAACTGTTGTGGGAGCACATGCCGGGCCGGGCGCTTGAAGGTTTCTTCGCCGGGCAACGGTTTGCGCCGCAACGAACCGATCCACACGCTGTGATCACCGGTCGCCACCAACACCGCGTCGTCGTGCATGGCCAGAATCTCCCCCGGCGTACCGCTGCGTGAGTCCAGATGGGCGTCATACAGGTAGTACTGACTGCCCGCCAGACTGGCCAACACACCGGGCTGACCGTCGGCTGCATCGATGCTGCGTTTGATAAAGCGCGAGCAATCGTGCCAGCTGAAAGACCGGTCTGCCTGTTTCATGTTCGGCTGCAAACGGCCCAGTACCTGAGATTGGCTGTAATCCAGCGGCACCGGCACGAAACCGTCGATGAATTTTTCCACCACGTCGCGAATGCAACGGATCGCCGCGTCGCTGACCCGTCCGTTATACAGCTCGGATTTGCGCAGGCCCCGTGGCAGGTTGAATTCGCAGGTGGCCCAGACCGGCCCGGCGTCCATTTCTTCAACCGCTTGCAGAGCGGTGACGCCCCAGCGCTCCAGTTCATGGGTGATGGCCCAGTCCAGCGCGCTGGCGCCACGATCACCGACGATGCCCGGATGGATGATCACCACAGGGCGCCGGGCATTGCTCCATAACTGTTGCGGCACCCGGTCCTTGAGGAATGGGCAGATCACCAGGTCGGCGCCTGAATGTTCGATCTGTTCACACACTGCATCTTCGTCTGTAAACAGCACCACGCTGGGAGAATGACCGGCCTGACGCAATTCCAGCCAGGCCCGTTGGGTCAGGCCGTTGAAGGCCGATGCCAGCAAAATGATCTTCAGTGAACGCATGATTGCCTCTTCCTTGAGAATGTTCAGCCGCGGCTCCCTATGAGCCGTCCCTGGCTTTCGATGGAAGCGCGATAGTAGAGAGTGCGGCAGTGGCGACCACTGACCGGGATCAACCTTGTGTGACTACTGCTTATTCCTGCTGGTTAGCAGATCCTGATTTTTTATTACTTCAAATGTATCAAGCCCTGTTGCACAGTCGCACCCCTAATCCAGAGCCGGACGATCCCGGCAGAACCAGTGATTTTCGAAGCGGGTCGGACCCGTTTCATGAGGGAGCAAGGCATGGGTGGAAATCAGAACCCTCACTACCCGTTGATCGGGAAGATGTTCCAAAAGGATTATCAGTGGCTGTGCACCACCGTCAGCCGCACGCTCGGGTGCTATCACAGCGCCCAGGACATTGCCTCGGAAACCTTCTTGCGAGTGCTGGCGTTGCCCGATCCACTGGCGATTCGCGAGCCCCGGGCGTTGCTCACCACCATCGCCAGGCGCCTGGTGTATGAAGGCTGGCGTCGGCAGGATCTGGAGCGCGCCTACCTCGAAAGTCTGGCCCTCGCGCCAGCGTTGGTGCATCCGTCACCAGAGGAACGAGTGCTGGTGATCGAGGCGCTGCTGGCGGTGGATCGCTTGCTCAGTGGTTTGTCGGCCAAGGCCAAAGCAGCGTTTCTCTATCATCAACTCGATGGCCTGACCTACAGCCAGATCGGCGAACGCCTTGGTGTGTCCACCAGTCGCGTGCAGCAATACATGGCGGACGCGTTCAAGCGCTGCTATCAAGCGATGGCCCAGGCATGAGCTTGCCCAGGCCGGATGAGGCGGTGGTCGATGAAGCCGCGCAGTGGATGGCGTTGCTGCAATCGGGGGATGTCAGCGCGCAGGAGCACGAGGCGTTTGAGGCTTGGCGTAGCGCCGATCCACGGCACCGCTTGGTGATCGAGCAAATGAGCGGCGGGCTGAACGTGCTGCGCAGCAATGCCTTGCGCGGCGTGCCTAGCCAGAGCTTGTTGCACAGCTTGAATGCGCCTTCGAGTCGGCGGCGGTTTGTTACCGGCAGTTTGAGTGTGGTGGGATTGGCGGTGGTTGCCGGGTTGTTGGGGCGCCGTTATGGGTTGCTGCCGCAGGCCGGTGAGCTGTACACCGGCACCGGCGAGCGCCGGGACTTTACCCTTGAGGATGGCAGTGCCCTGACTCTTAACGCCCGCAGTCGGGTGATCAGCCGGTTTGATACCAGTCAGCGCTTGCTCCAATTGCGCGATGGCGAGTTGTTGGTGGACGTGGCCAAGGACCCGACGCGGCCGTTTGTGGTGGAGACCGAACACGGTCGCCTGCGTGCCTTGGGCACCAGGTTTCTGGTGCAGCGTGGGGATGATTCGACGCGGTTGGTGATGTTGCACTCGCAGGTCGAAGTGGTGACGCGCAGTGGCGCGCGGCAAGTGGTCGAGGCCGGTGAGAGCCTGCGTTTCGATGAGCAAAATATTCTGGCTCTGGAGCGCACGAATGGCCATGAACTGGCCTGGACATCTGGGCGACTGGAAGTTCGCGACCGGCCGTTGAGCGAAGTGATCGACAGTTTGCGCGGTTACCGCCGAGGGATTGTGCGCGTCAGTCCGGATGTCGCGGGGTTGCGCTTGAGCGGGATTTATCCGCTGGACGACAGCGACCGCACCTTGCAGTTGCTGGAGCATTCGTTGCCGATTCGGGTGACGTACCACAGCGCTTATTGGGTCAGCATCGAACACCTGTAGGAGCTGCCAAGTGAAACGAGGCTGCGATCTTTTGATCTTGATTTGCAGCGAATTTTAATTCGCAGAAGATCAAAGCTCGCAGCCTCGTTTCTCTCGACAGCTCTTACGGGCCCGGTCTTTTGATCCTGGTTATAGACCCATAACTTCTTGGCCTATCTGCCGGCCTATAAAAAACCGTGTGCCGCTGCTCATTCCCTGCATACGTCTTCAACAGGGAAGCTCTTCGATGTTTTCACTCAAACAACAACTACCGCGCCTGACCCTGGCCGCCGCGCTGGCAGTCGGCATCTGCCCGTCGCTGACCTTGGCGCAGCAACCCGCCAGCCCGGTGTTCACTTTCGACATCGCCACCGGCCCGCTGGACGAAGTGCTGCTGGACATCTCACGGCAGACCGGTGTGCCGATTTCCTTCAGTCAGAACCTGGTGCAAGGCAAGCGCAGCGCGGCGATTCGCGGTGCGCTCGGCAGCCAGCAAGCCGTGGAAAAGGCCTTGCAGGGCAGTGGTCTGGAAGTCGATCACAGCGAGCAAGGCTTGACCGTGCACCAAGCCGCTGCTGCGGCGAAAGTCACGGCGGCGGCGCCGGCCAGCAACGCCGATTACCGCATGGAAAAAGTGACCGTTACCGGTTCGCGCATAGCCCGCGCACAGACCGATGGCGCCACGCCGGTGAACGTGATCACCCACGAAGAAATGGAAGCCGGAGGCTATAAAAACGTCTACGACGCCTTGGCCACCCAGACGCAAAACACCGGTATGACCCAGGGCGAAGACTACGGCAACACCTGGCAGCCGGCGGCCAGTGCGCTCAACCTGCGCGGGCTCGGGCCCAATCACACACTGGTACTGATCAACGGCCGACGCGTCGCCGATTACCCAACGCCGTATGACGGCAAGGTCAACTTCACCAACCTGGCGAACATCCCGTCGGCGATCATCGAGCGCATCGAGATTCTCAGCAGCGGCGCTTCGGCGATCTACGGTTCCGACGCGATTGCCGGGGTGGTCAACATTATCCTCAAGAAGCAAATGAACGGCATCGACGTCAACCTCAAGGGCGGCACCACTGAGCGCGGCGGTGGCGACAATCAGCGACTGCAACTCAGTGGCGGCGGCAGTTGGGGGGACTTCGACGGTTTGTTCGGCCTGGAGCTGACCAATCGCGACCCGATCTGGTCCGAGGATCGCGGCTTTATGCAGAGCAGCCCGTTGGCGGACGTGGGTTATCGGCGCGATTTGAACAGTGGTAAATACCTGGGACCTGGGTGCGGCGCCTACCAAGGCGTGTTCGACAATAAACTCACGAACAACGGTGGCCGCTGCCGCACTGATCAGGTCTACAACGATTACTGGACGATCCAGACGCAAAAGGAAAACTACGACGGCTACACCCGTGGCACCTGGCATTTCAACGACAGCGGCCAGGTGTTCGCCGACCTGATGTACGGTCTCGATCACATCCAGAACAACACCCGAGGACCGACCTTCACCTCGCCGGATTTCATCAACCAGAACAGCGGCAATCTCGAACGTTGGTACCGGCGATTCGGTGAAGAAGAAATCGGTGGGCGCACCACCAATAACAGCAAATGGCGCGATACGTCGTGGACCGGAACGCTGGGGCTGTCGGACAAGATTGCCGACACAAACTGGAGCTATGAATTGGCGGCCAACCGCTCCGAATACCGCAGCGTGCGCACCACCCGCTATACGCCGCTGTCGACCATCCGCGATTTCTACCTCGGGCCGCAACTGGGCGAGCAGGGCGGTTACCCGTTGTTCGCCCCGAATGCCTCGCGCCTCGACCGGCCGCTGACGCCACAAGAGTGGGAGCAGTTTCGCAGCAACCTGACCCAAAGCAGCAAGTCGGTATCCCAGAGCTACAACGCCTCGATCAATGGCGAGTTGTTCGACTTGCCTGCAGGCCCGGTGGGTTTTGCGGGCGTGCTGGAGGCGGGCAAGCAGGAATATCACGTCGATACCGATGACGGTTTGAACGACGGGACCTTCTACGGTGTCTCGCCGTCCCAGAGTTCCGGCGGCTCTCGCAAGCGTTATGCGGCGGGTGGCGAGTTCAGTATTCCGCTCACCGACAGTCTGCTGGCCACTGCCGCCGGACGTTGGGACCAATACAAATTCAGCGGCCGCACCGAGCAGCAGAAAACCTACAACCTGGGCCTGGAATGGCGTCCGCTCAACAGCCTGTTGGTGCGCGGCAGCTACGGCACCAGTTTCCGTGCGCCGGACCTCAACTACATCTATCAGTCCGACAGCAACGGTTACTACCCGGCGCAGATTGACTACTACGGTTGCAGCCAGGGCGTGGAGGGCGCGTGTGATCGCGGTCGGGTCGACTACACCCAAAGCGGCTCGACGGACCTCAAGTCTGAGCGGGGCAAATCCTGGACCTATGGCTTCGTCTGGTCGCCGTCGCACAACTTCGATTTCTCCACCGATTTCTGGCGGGTCGAGATCGATGACCTGCTGACCACCGTCGATGAAAATCGCCTGCTGCAAGACGAAAACGCCTGTCGCAATGGCACCCAGGACATCAACTCCGCCGGTTGCCAGGCGACATTGGCGCGGATTGACCGCAACCCGGCAAACGCGGCGATTGATCCGAATCAGTTGAACAAAGTGCAGGTAAACGCGATCAACGCCGCCAGCGAGCGGGTCAGCGGACTGGATTTCAAGAGCAACATTCGCTGGGGCGCGGGGCAGTACGGGGCTTTCAGTTCGGCGCTGGGCTACACCCTGGTGCTGTCGCACTTCTACAAGGAATCCGCCGACGCGCCGACCCAGGACTGGCGCACCTCCCGCACGAATTTCGACTGGCGCAGCAAGGTCAACGCCAGCCTGACCTGGGAATATCAAAAGGCGACGGCGACGTTGATGGGCATCCGCTACGGCAGCGTCACCAATGGTGCCGGGGATGGGAGGTTGTCACCGTGGACGGTGTTCAATGCCAGCGCGCGCTACAAGCTCAACGACCGGGCGAGTGTCGGGTTGACGGTAAACAACGTGCTGAACCAGATCAAACACGACGACTCGGCGGGCTGGCCGTATTACCCGACAGGCAACTACGACCCTTATGGACGGCAATGGTGGCTGGATGTGAGTTATCACTTTGGCAGTTGATCACTTGTAGGAGCGAGCCTGCTCGCGAAGGGGCCTGTCATTCGACATCGCTGTCGCCTGGCACACCGCATTCGCGAGCAAGCTCGCTCCCACAGGTTTTGTGTCTTTGCGCTGATCGCGTGAAAGTCGGCATAAGGTCATCACTCATTGGTCTAACCAACCCTCTATAAAATCCCTTCCGTCATTGCACAACCCTGCATAAACCAAAACGCAGGGATGGCTGTCCATGATCCAGTTTTCACCGCTTAAATCCCCACTGACCCTGGCCTTGCTGCTTGCCTTGAACACGCTGCCGGCCTTCGCCGCGAGCAGTGTCGATTTCAACCTGCCGGCCGGTCCGCTGGACCAGACCTTGCTCGGGATTTCTCGTCAGACGGGTACGCCGATCTCCTTTGATCAGTCCCTGGTAAATGGCATCAATGCCCCGGCGATCCATGGCCAACTGACCCAGGCCCAGGCGTTGACCCTGGCCTTGCAGGGCAGTGGTCTGAAAGATGACGACGGCGTGATCAGCGCTGCGACGCCAACAAGCGCTGCCCCCGTCAAAACCTTCGCCGAACCCACCACCCAACTCCAGCGCGTCGAAGTCACTGGCAGCGCAATCCGCCGGGTCGATGCCGAAACCGCCGTGCCGATCACCATCCTGCGGGTCGAGCAGTTGCGCGAGCAGGGCGTGACCAGTACTGAAGAACTGGTCAGTCGCATTTCCGCCAACCAATCCTCGGTTGGCTCGGGACGCTCGGTGGGTTCCAGCAGCGGCGGCGCCTCGTATGCGGACTTGCGCGGTATCGGCCCGAACAAAACGTTGGTGTTGCTTAACGGTCGACGCCTGAGCAACAACGCCACCAACGCAATCAACGGTTCCGGTGTGGACCTGAACACCATCCCGTTCGCCGCCATCGACCGGGTCGAAGTGCTGCGCGACGGCGCTTCAGCGCTGTACGGCACCGACGCCATCGGTGGAGTGATCAACTTCATTACCAAGAAAAGCCTGACCAACGGCCAGCTCACCACCGGTTACGACACCCCGACCCACGCGGGCGGAGGTGACAGCCACAACTTCAGCGGCAGCTGGGGTTTCGGTGATCTGCAAGACGACCGCTTCAACGTGTTCGGTGTGGTCAGCTACGACAAACAGAAACGCCTGGCCGCCGAGGACCGCAGTTACACCTACAACTACCAGCCCGGTCGCGGGCTGGATTACACCTCCGGCACCGCGTCGCCGGCCAACTGGAGCCAAGGCAGCAATGCGACCAACCCGCTCGCAGGTGGCGGCTGCAACGCGCCGGGGTTGTTGTCGCGCAATGGCATCTGCCGCCAGAGCCTGTGGAATTACCTCGACCTGGTGCCGGAAACCGAGAAGACTTCGGCCTTCGCCAAAGCCACCGGCAAACTCTCGGACGACCATAACGTCAGCCTCGAATACTTCTGGGCGCGCAACGAAAACCGCACGCAGATCGGCCCCGGCACGTTGATGGGCAATCAGGTCAATCCGGGCACTACATTCTATCCGGGCAACGGCGTCACCCCTGGCTCCAGCGGTTTCGCTTTGGACCCGACGCAACCGGTGGATGTGAACTGGCGCGAAACCGCTGTCGGCGCGCGCAAGCATGAAGACGACAACACCAGCCAGCGCTTGCTGTTGAGCTTCGACGGCAATCTGGTGGGCTGGGATTACAACGTCGGTGCGTCGTACAACCAGAACAAAGTGGTCAATACGATCCTCGACGGTTACGTGAACGACCGCGCCGTCAGTCAGGGCATTGCCACCGGCGTGATCAACCCGTTCGGCCCGCAAACCGCAGCGGGCAATGCCTTATTGGCGGCCAACACCGTAGACGGCGATTACGGCACAGCCGTCGGACGGGTGAAGGCGATTGACGGGCGCATCAGCCGCGAGATCGGCGACTGGTTCGGTTCCGGTCCAACAGGCCTGGCACTGGGCGGCGAGTACCGCAAGGAAGATTTCCATCAGGACTTCGCCCAGTTTGCCGGCGATATCCAGAGCCTCGGCGTCGACCCCAACGGCAGTGTGACCGGGGATCGCAGCGTCTCGGCCGAGTACGCCGAGGTCAACGTGCCGGTGCTCGACAGCCTGGAGTTGTCCGCTGCCGTTCGTCATGACAAATACAGCGATTTCGGCAGCACCACCAACCCGAAATACTCGTTCCGCTTCCAGCCGTTCAAGGAACTGGTGGTTCGTGGCGCCTACAGCGAAGGCTTCCGTGCGCCATCGTTGTATGAGCTGTACAACCCGAATTTCACCTCGTTCACCAACGCCAACTACAACGACCCGCGCCTGTGTGCCGGTGGCAACCCAAGCAACGGCGGGATCGCCAACCGCGACTGCGCGCAGCAGTTCAATCGCACCTCCGGCGGCAACACCGACTTGAGCCCGGAAACCGCGCGTAACGTGACGGTGGGCTTCGTCTATCAACCCTTCGATCGCCTGACCACCGGGCTGGATTTCTGGTGGATCAACATTGCCAACCAGATCGCCGAATTTCCCGAATCGGCGGTGTTCGAAAACCCTGAGTTGTATCCGGAACGTCTGATTCGCAAGCCTGACGGCTCCATCGATCACATCGTCACCGGCCTGGCGAACCTAGGCAAGATCAAGACTAACGGGGTCGACGTGAGCTTCGACTACCGTTTGCCGAGCACCTCGATTGGCGATTTCGGCATCGGTCTGCAAGGCACCTACGTCAGCCGTTACGAGTATCAGCAGCAACTCAAGGGCGACTACATCGACAAGCTCGGCGACTTTCGTGGCGGCGACTTTTCCTCGGCTGGCGCCGTTGCCCGTTGGCGTCACAGCTTGACCGGCACCTGGAACCGTGGCCCGTTCGGCGCAAGCCTGACCAACCGCTACACCAGCGGCTACCACGACTCCGACCGCGAGACCCACGACTACGTCGGCTCGTACAACGTCTGGGATGTGGCAGGCACCTACACCTGGCGCAAGACCCTGGGCGTGACCCTCGGGGTGAAGAACCTGTTCGACCGTGAGCCGCCGTTCAGCAACCAGACCTACACCTTCCAGAGTGGTTACGACCCTAAATACGGCGACCCTTTCGGGCGGACGTTGTACACGCGGGTCAGTTACAACTTTTGATTTAAACCAACCAGTCGGGACGGGTTTTAGTAACCCAACGTTCTAAACGTCACCCTATAAAAACCGCTGGCCTGTTGCACATAACAGGTAGGCGGGAAGGGTGGGTGTCCTGATTTGACTGTCACGGTTCGGGATGTGTGGCGATTGGGATGGCCTCTTCGCGGACAAGCCTCACTTCTATAAGGAAGTGCATTCCCCTGTAGGAGCGAGGCTTGCCCGCGAAGAGGCCGCCAGCGACACCCACCCTCCCGGCCAGAGATAAAAGGCCTGCCCCGATGCCATCCCGATTCTGCTTGTTGGGCCTCTGCCTCGTACTGAGCCCCGCCGTTTTCGCTGCGCCGCAATCCGCCCTCACGGTCTACGGCGAAGCCCCGAAATACGCTCCTGGCTTCCAACATCTCGACTATGTGAACCCGAACGCCCCCAAGGGCGGCAGCTTGCGCCGTTCTTCGCTGGAAAGTGGGCCGTTCGATCACCTGATTCCGTACGTCGATAAAGGCACCGGCGTCGCCGAGATCGACACCTGGCTCTACGCTCCGTTGGCCTATCGCTCCAAGGATGAGCCTTACAGCGTCTACGGCCTGGTCGCGCAGCAAATGGAACTGGCCCCCGACCGAACCTGGCTGCGGTTCTACCTGAACCCGGCTGCACGTTTCGACGATGGCAGCCCGATCACCGCCGAAGACGTGCGCTACACCTTCAACCTGTTCACCACTCAGGGCAGCCTCAAATATCGCCAGCAATTTGCCGATGTCGCTGAGGTCATCGTTGAGTCGCCGACCCAGGTGCGGTTCGTGTTCAAAAACAACGAGAGCCGCACCTTGCCGCTGGACCTGGCGACACTGCCGGTGCTACCGGAACACTGGTGGCAAACCCGAAACTTCGCCGACGGCGGCGGCTTTGAAGGGCCGCTGGGCAGTGGGCCATATCGGGTCAGCGCCGTGGACGCCGGGCGCAGCATCAATTTCGAGCGGGTCAAAAATTGGTGGGGAAACGACCTGCCAATCACCCGTGGCCTCTACAACTTCGACGCCCTGCGGGTCGAATTCTTCGCCGACACCGACGTCTCGCGGCAAGTGCTCAAGGCCGGCGGCTTCGATTACAACCGCGAATTCTCCGCCACCAGTTTCACCATCGGTTACGCCGGCAGTGCGCTGGATCAAGGACGCCTGATCCGCGAGCACCTGGCCCCCGGCGCAGCCCAAGGCGCTCAGGGTTTTGTGTTCAACCTGCAAAAACCGCTGTTCCAGGACCGTCGCGTGCGTCAGGCGATTGCGCTGCTGTGGGACTTCGAATGGAGCAATCGGCAGATGATGCGCAGCATGTACCTGCGTCAGCGCAGCTTCTTCTCCCACAGCGAACTCTCAGCCACGGAACTGCCGGACGCCGAAGAGCTGAAAATCCTCGAACCGTGGCGCGGCAAGATCCCGGATGAAGTGTTCAGTGAAGTGTTCCAGGCACCGCACACCGACGGCAGCGGGATCATTCGTGGCCAGCAATTGCAGGCGCTGAAATTGCTGGAAGAAGCGGGGTGGAAGCCCGATGGCGATCAACTGGTGAACGCCAACGGCGAACCGCTGCACTTTACCTTTCTCAACGGCCAGAAAGGTTTCGAACGGCTGCTGCTGCCGTTCAAACGCAACCTCACGCAGATCGGCATCGGCTTCGATATCCGCCAGGTCGACACCGCGCAATACACCAACCGGGTGCGCAGCCGCGACTACGACATGATCGTCGCTGGCTACCCGGTGAGCCAGGCACCGGGGCGGGAGCTGTTCAACTATTTCGGGGCTGATGGCGCCGATGACTTAGGCTCCAACAACTACATGGTCCTGCGCGATCCGGCGGTGGATGGCTTGCTCACCGGGCTGGTCCAGGCCGACAGCCGCGCGAGCATGCTGCGCCACGCGCGAGCGCTGGATCGGGTGTTGCAGTGGGGTTACTACTGGATTCCCAACTATTACCCACCGGGCATTTCCACCGTGTGGTGGAACCGTTTCGGTCGCCCGGCGATTGCGCCGCTGTACGACGCCGGGCTGGAAACGTGGTGGGAAATCAGCCCTTCGGCGCTGACCCAAACCCAGATGCTACAACTCACTCGGGAGTATTCCCATGTGGGGTTATAGCCTGCGGCGTTTGCTGCTGATCGTGCCGACCTTGTTGTGCATTTTGCTGGTCAATTTCGTCATCGTACAGGCCGCGCCGGGCGGGCCGGTGGAGCAAGCCATCGCGCGCTTGCAGGGCATTGGTGTGGGCGGCGCGGTGGGCGGCGGACATGTCGAGACCGTCGGCGGCGAATCCCGCGCCACCCGTGGCCTGGACCCGAAACTGGTGGCCGATATCGAGCGCCAATACGGCTTCGACAAACCGGCTGGCGAACGCTTGTGGCTGATGCTCAAAAGCTATGCGCGACTGGACTTCGGCTCGAGTTTTTTCCGTGGCGCCTCGGTGATTGATCTGATCCTGCAAAAACTCCCGGTGACCTTGTCGCTTGGCTTGTGGGCGACGCTGATCACTTATCTGGTATCGATTCCATTGGGGATTCGCAAAGCGGTGCACCACGGCTCGGCGTTCGACGTCTGGAGCAGTGCGGCGATCATCATCGGTTACGCGATGCCGGGGTTTCTGTTCGCGTTGTTGCTGATCGTGGTGTTCGGCGGCGGCACCGTGCTGGACTGGTTTCCGGTGCGCGGGCTGGTCTCGGAAAACTTCGCCGAGCTGTCGGCCTGGGGCAAGGTCGCGGACTACTTCTGGCACTTGGTGCTGCCAGTCAGCGCGCTGGTGATTGGCGGGTTTGCGACACTGACAATCCTGACCAAAAACAGCTTCCTCAACGAGATCTCGCGGCTGTACGTGGTGACTGCCCGAGCCAAAGGCTTGAGTGAAAATCAGGTGCTGTACGGCCATGTTTTTCGTAACGCCATGCTGTTGGTAGTCGCCGGTTTGCCCCAGGCATTGGTGACGGTGTTCTTCGGCGGCTCGTTGCTGATCGAAGTGATCTTCTCTCTGGATGGCCTCGGCCGGATGAGTTACGAGGCCGCTGTCGCCCGGGATTACCCGGTGGTGTTCGGTTCGCTGTTCATCTTCACCCTGTTTGGCCTGCTGATAAAACTGTTGGGTGACCTTTGCTACACCCTGGTTGACCCGCGCATCGATTTCACCGCGAGGGCTGCCTGATGCTGACGTTATCTCCTATCGGTTTACGGCGCTGGGCGCGGTTCAAGGCGCATCGGCGCGGCTGGTGGTCGTTGTGGCTGTTTCTGGCGCTGTTCGGCCTGAGCCTCGGCGGTGAACTGGTGGCCAACGATAAACCGCTGCTGGTTTCGTATCAGGGCGAGTGGTACTTCCCGGTGTTCAAGCGCTACACCGAGCAGGATTTTGGCGGCGAACTGCCGTTCCAGCCGGACTATCGCAGTGTGCAAACACGGGAATTGATTGAGGGGCAGGGCGGCTGGCTGTTATTCGCGCCGATCCCGTTCGGCTTTGACACGGTCAATTACGACCTGACTGAACCAGCACCGAGTCCGCCGTCACTTGAGAACTGGCTGGGCACCGATGATCAGGCGCGAGACGTACTGGCGCGGGTAATTTTCGGTACGCGAATCTCGCTGTTATTTGCCTTGGCCCTGACCGCCGCCAGCGCGCTGATCGGCATCGCGGCTGGGGCGTTGCAGGGTTATTACGGTGGCTGGATCGATTTGCTCGGGCAACGGCTGCTGGAAGTCTGGTCGGGGCTGCCGGTGTTGTATCTGCTGATCATTTTGTCGGGTTTCGTCGAGCCGAATTTCTGGTGGTTGCTGGGGATCATGGCGCTGTTTTCCTGGCTGAGCCTGGTGGATGTAGTGCGCGCCGAGTTCTTGCGCAGTCGAGGACTGGAATACGTGAAAGCCGCGCGGGCTCTGGGTGTCGGCGATGCCCAGGTGATGTGGCGGCACATCCTGCCTAACGCCATGAGCGCGACCCTGACCTATCTGCCGTTCATTCTGACCGGTGCCATTGCAACCTTGTCGGCACTGGATTTTCTCGGCTTCGGCATGCCCGCCGGCAGCGCATCGCTTGGCGAGCTGATCGGCCAGGGCAAAAACAATCTGCAAGCCCCCTGGCTGGGCCTGACGGCGTTTTTTGCCCTGGCGCTGATTCTGTCGTTGCTGGTGTTTATCGGTGAAGCCTGCCGTGATGCTTTTGACCCAAGGACTTGAAATGACCGATAACCTGATGGAACTGCGCAACCTGCGGGTGGCGTTCAATGGCAGCGAAGTGGTGCACGGGATTGATCTGGATATCCGCGCCGGTGAATGCCTGGCGTTGGTGGGCGAGTCCGGCTCGGGTAAATCGGTGACGGCGCACAGCATCCTGCAACTGCTCGAGCCATCGACCACCCGCATCGACGGCAGCATTCGTTATGCGGGTGAAGAGTTGTTGGGGGCTTCATCAAAGCGTCTGCGGCAACTGCGCGGTAACCGCATCGCGATGATTTTTCAGGAACCCATGAGCTCGCTCAATCCACTGCACTCCATCGAACGGCAACTGGGTGAAACCCTGGCGTTGCACAAAGGCCTGGCTGGTGCTTCCGCGCGTCAGCGCATTCTTGAGTTGCTGGAACTGGTGGGCATTCAACAGGCTTCGAATCGCCTGAAGGCCTATCCGCATCAACTGTCCGGCGGTCAACGGCAGCGGGTGATGATCGCCATGGCCCTGGCCTGTGAACCGGAACTGCTGATCGCCGACGAGCCGACCACCGCGTTGGACGTCACGGTGCAGCGCAAGATTCTGCTGCTGCTCAAGGACCTGCAACAGCGGTTGGGCATGGCGCTACTGATCATCAGCCACGATCTCAACCTGGTGCGCAGCATCGCCCAGCGGGTGGCGGTGATGCGGGGTGGGGTGATTGTCGAGCAAGCGTCTTGCGAGCAATTGTTCAGCGCACCGCAGCATCCTTACAGCGTTGAATTGCTGAATGCCGAACCGGGTGGGGTTGCGTTGTGTCGCGCCGATGCTGAGACGTTGCTTGCGGTGAATGACTTGAAGGTCTGGTTTCCCTTGGGCGCTGGCTTGCTGCGTCCCAAGTCTTACCTTAAGGCTGTGAACGGCATTGATTTGAGCCTGCAGCGGGGCAAGACGTTGGGCATTGTCGGCGAGTCGGGTTCGGGCAAGTCGACGCTGGGCCAGGCGATCCTGCGGTTGATCGATGCCGAGGGTAGCATTCGCTTCCAAGGCCAGGCGTTGCAATCACTCAACGGCAAAGCGCTACGCCCTTTGCGCAAGCGCTTGCAGGTGGTGTTTCAGGACCCGTTCGGCAGTCTGAGCCCGCGCCTGAGCGTGGAACAGATCATCGCCGAAGGCTTGCAGGTGCACAGCGACTTGAATGTCGGGCAGCGCGAGAAGGCGGTCATTGATGTACTGCGCGAAGTCGGTCTTGATCCAGCCACTCGCCATCGTTATCCCCACGAGTTTTCCGGTGGTCAGCGACAACGTATCGCGATTGCCCGGGCGCTGGTGCTCAAGCCTGATCTGATCTTGCTTGATGAACCGACCTCGGCGCTGGATCGCACCGTGCAGAAGCAGATTGTCGGGTTGTTGCGAAGGCTTCAGGAGGAACATGGCCTGACGTACTTATTTATTAGTCACGACCTGGCAGTGGTGCGGGCGCTGGCCCATGACTTGATCGTGATGAAGGATGGCGAGGTGCTGGAGCGCGGGACCACGGATGAGCTGTTTAGCGCGGCGCGGCATCCGTATACGCGGGAGTTGTTGGCGGCTTCGTTCACGCAAAGCCCCTTGTAGGAGCGAAGCTTGCTCGCGAAGGCGGCTTAACATTCAACATTAAAGTTGACTGACATGCCGCCTTCGCGAGCAAGCTTCGCTCCTACAGTTGGTCGGTGATCAGAACGCGAAACAGGAGCAGCCAAACGCGCCCCAGAAGCCTTGGAAATCACTGACCGGTGCCGACGACAGCCGCGCTCGTTGGTGACTGTGGGCATGCACCGCACACGCCCCGACGCACTGGTGAACCTGCGCCGTCAGCGGCGCCAACGGTTGCCAGTGTCCCGGCACCTTGGTCACCGGCGACCACTCGGGCACGACCGGGATCGGCGGTGGTGAGAGTTTTTCAAACTCGACGCTGCCGTAGACGATCTTGCCATCAACAATGGTCAGCACCGACTCGATCCACTTGATCGCTTCGTCCTCGATGTGGAAGTAGTCCGCCGACAGCGCAATCAAGTCCGCCAGTTGCCCGACCTTGATCTGGCCCTTCTTGCCTTGCTCGGAGGAGAACCAGGCGCTGCCATGGGTGAACAGTTCCAGCGCGGTGTCGCGGCTCAAGCCTTGCGGGTACAGCTCCAGACCACCAACGGTGCGGCCGCTGACCAGCCAGTACATTGAGGTCCAGGGGTTGTAACTCGACACCCGCGTGGCATCGGTGCCAGCCCCGACCGGGATGCCTTCGGCGAGCATGCGCGCGATGGGCGGTGTGTGCTCGGCGGCTTTGGCGCCGTAGCGGTCGACGAAGTACTCACCCTGGAACGCCATCCGGTCCTGAATCGCAATGCCGCCGCCCAGGGCTTTGACCCGTTCGATGTTCTGCGGGGTGATGGTTTCGGCATGGTCGAAAAACCACGGCAAGCCATTGAACGGGATGTCGCGGTTGACCTTCTCGAACACGTCGAGCATGCGGCTGATGGATTCGTTGTAGGTGGCGTGCAAGCGGAACGGCCAGCGCTGCTCGACGAGGTGGCGCACCACCGGTTCCAGCTCCTGCTCCATGGTTTGCGGCAGGTCGGGGCGTGGTTCGAGGAAGTCTTCGAAGTCCGCCGCCGAGAACACCAGCATTTCCCCGGCACCGTTATGCCGCAGGAAGTCGTCGCCCTGACCGTACTGTGAAGTGCTGGTCCAGTTCTTGAAATCGGTTAGCTCTTCCTTGGGTTTCTGGGTGAACAGGTTGTAGGCGATGCGCACCGTGAGCTGCTGGTCTTTGGCCAGTTGCTGAATGACTTGATAGTCGTCCGGGTAATTCTGATAACCGCCACCGGCATCGATTGCGCTGGTCAGGCCCAGGCGATTGAGTTCACGCATGAACTGGCGAGTCGAGTTGACCTGATACTCCAGCGGCAGCTTCGGTCCTTTAGCCAGGGTCGAGTAGAGGATCATCGCGTTAGGCCGCGCGATCAACATGCCGGTCGGGTCGCCATTCGCGTCGCGAACAATCTCGCCACCCGGTGGGTTCGGCGTGTCGCGGGTGTAGCCGACCACTTTCAGTGCGGCGCGGTTGAGCAGGGCGCGGTCGTAGAGGTGCAGGACAAACACCGGCGTATCTGGCGCGGCTTTGTTCAATTCTTCAATCGTGGGCAGGCGTTTTTCGGCGAACTGGAATTCGTTCCAGCCACCGACCACTCGCACCCATTGCGGCGTCGGTGTGCGGTCGGCCTGGTCCTTTAGCATCCGCAAGGCGTCGACCAGCGATGGAACACCTTCCCAGCGCAGTTCGAGGTTGTAATTGAGGCCGCCGCGAATCAGGTGCAGGTGCGAGTCGTTGAGACCGGGGATTACCGTGCGCCCGTGCAGGTCGATGATCTGCGTGCCAGGGCCTTGCAGGGCCATGGCCTGGGCGTCGCTGCCGACCACCACGAAGCGTCCGTCCTTGATCGCCACCGCGCTGGCCTGGGGTTTCTTGCGGTCAACGGTGTGCAAGCGTCCGTTGTACAAAATCAGATCGGCCGGGACATCGGGCATGGTTTTACTCCCTGCGAAAAGTGGGC
Source organism: Pseudomonas sp. 5Vm1k (assembly GCF_056161485.1). NCBI lineage: Bacteria > Pseudomonadati > Pseudomonadota > Gammaproteobacteria > Pseudomonadales > Pseudomonadaceae > Pseudomonas > Pseudomonas sp. 5Vm1k. Next base: position 52,945 of record NZ_JBSPCZ010000014.1, on the reverse strand, counting down.
TGACCCAAGCACCGACGGCGCCTGCTGAAAGGCCTTGCAGTACGTGGCGGCGATTGAATCCGTCGCGGTCGTCAGGTGGGTTCATGGCAACGTTCTCCGCTCAGTTCTTCATAAAAAAACAGGGGTTGAACAGCCGATGTCTGACGCATGCGGCCAGAAGGAATATAGACCGCAAATCCACGGGCGGCCTGTTTTAACTCAAGGGCAGATCGGTTAGATTTCCCGCCCGCCCAAACAAGGATGTAGACGATGATTAAACTCAATCACCCGAAAGGTATCTTGATCGCCGTGTTGATCGCCGTCGGGCTGGTCGGGACTTATCTGTATGCCGGGCAGAGCAGCACCCTCCCTGTTCCCGACACGGTGATGATGACGTCTCGCGAAGCAGGTCCCGTTGGGCCGAGGTTCGATGCCACGAAATGGTTTCGAAGTGGCATGTACGTGCCGCAGGAACTTGACGGCCAGATCAATCCGTACATCATGACGCGCAGCAAGCCGTTTGTTTTCAAGGCCAAGGACAACGTATTCCTGGTCCAGGAAGCCCTTGAGGCGCTGAAAGATGTTCAGCCCGAAGTGAATACTCAACTCATCTGGGATACGTGGCCGGTGCTGACCCGGCGCGTGCGTTACGAATCCAGCGTTTTCCTGGCCCCGGATAAGCCGGCGGATCTTTATAACCTGTATCTGCAAGTGAGCTATCGCAGGTTTGTCATCAGCCTCAGGCTCGAAGGCGATGAAGGTGAACTGCGTTATGACGATGATGTGACCGAGGTCAACAGCGTCGATGCGCTGGAAGAAGAGCACACCAAAATCTTCGAAGAAATGGACGACGCAGGGACTCGCTGAGAACGGTGCCTCTGTAGGAGCTGCCGAAGGCTGCGATCTTTTGACCTTGCTTGTGATCTTCATCGGCTCCGAAAGGATCAAGATCAAAAGATCGCAGCCTTCGGCAACTCCTACACAGAAACGACGAATCCCGCCATATAGACGGGATTCGTGTGCAGCCAGAGAGGCTCCCCGAAACAGGGAGCCGTCATCTTACGAAGGGAACAGCTCGGACAGTTTCATCGCCAGCATCATGTCGCCTTCAGCGCGCAGTTTGCCGCCCATGAACGCTTGCATGCCGTCGGTCGAACCGTCGACGATGCCTTCCAGGGTTTCGCCGTCCATCACCAGAGTGACCTGGGCGTCCGGGTTTTCGCCTTCTTTGAGCTCGCAGGTGCTGTCTTTGACGATCAGCGAGAAGTTCTTGGTGTCGTCGATGCGGAAACCGAATACCAGGTCCAGACCGGCAGCAGCGGCTGGGTTGAACTTGGCTTTCATTGCTTGTACGGCATCAGCTACGGAGGTCATGGTTCGATCCTTTCTTGGTTAATAAGAGCTGGGGAATTACGGCTGGTAATTACAGCTGGGTGATTACAGCCAGGGTCACAATAATCCGGACTCAGCGAAACGTGATGAGTTCCGGGGCCTTCAGCAGTTGCAGGTGCGCATGACTGTTGAAGGAAGCCAGAGCCACCTCGCGACCACGAAACTTCAGTTGGTTGAGCGAGGTGTTGACGATTTGCCAGTTGAGCTCAAACGCCTGCCGCGCAGGCATTTGGGTAATGAGGTGGAGCAGGGCAGTGATGGTGCCGCCGGAGGTGAACACGGCGATTTTCTGGGTGTTGTCGGCTTGCTCAAGGATGCGATGCAAACCGGCCTGTACGCGTTCGACAAAGCCCAGCCAGCTTTCCAGCCCCGGCGTGTCGTAGGTGCCGGCCAGCCAGCGCTCGATGATCAGGGCGAAGATGCGCTGGAATTCAGCGCGGTTTTGCGCGGCGTTGCGCAGGATGTCCAGGGCTTCGGGTTCGTCTTCCAGCATGGCTGGGAGCAGGGCGCGAATCACCGCGTCGGCGTCGAATTCGTTGAAGGCGGAATCGATTTCCAGGGCCGGCACTGGCAGACCCGTGGCGGCGTACTGCTCCAGCGCGCTGTTGGCCGTATGTTGCTGGCGGCGAAGGTCCCCCGACAGGCAGCGATCAAAGCTGACACCCAGCCCGGCAAGGTGCTGGCCGAGGATTTCTGCCTGGCGGATACCGGTCGGCGACAGGACGTCATAGTCGTCTGCACCAAAGGAGGCCTGGCCATGTCGAATCAAGTAGATGCTGCCCACGTCCGCGTCATCCCGGTACGTTGAAGGTTTGGCGAGGTTATGAGGATGACCGTGAGCTGTCAATGAAAAAACATACGCTTGTTTGAAATGCCCGTTGCAGGCCTGTTGCCAGAGGTTTCATGGCTGGCCCCAAAGGCGGGGCATGGGTATGCTGGAGCCATCCCGCGCGAGTGTTTCAGCGGCGCATCAGTATTAAAGGAGTCCTGTGTGGAGTTTTTTGCCGAGTACGCCAGTTTCCTGGCCAAGACCGTGACACTGGTGATCGCCATTCTGGTGGTCCTGGCCAGTTTCGCGGCATTGCGCAGCAAAGGTCGACGCAAGTCGGCCGGTCAGTTGCAGGTCAGCAAACTCAATGATTTCTACAAAGGGCTGCGCGAACGCCTGGAGCAATCCCTGCTCGACAAGGATCAGCTCAAGGCCCTGCGCAAGTCCCAGACTAAAACCGAAAAAAAACAAAAGAAGAAACCCGAGGCCAAGGCGCGGGTATTCGTGCTGGATTTCGATGGCGACATCAAGGCGTCCGCCACTGAAAGCCTGCGTCACGAGATCACCGCGCTGCTGACCCTCGCAACGCCCAAGGACGAGGTTGTCCTGCGCCTGGAAAGCGGCGGCGGTATGGTCCACAGCTATGGCCTGGCGTCGTCACAACTGGCGCGGATCCGTGACGCCGGCGTGCCGCTGACCGTATGCATCGACAAGGTCGCCGCCAGCGGCGGCTACATGATGGCCTGCATCGGCGAGAAAATTATCAGTGCCCCGTTCGCCATCCTCGGTTCCATCGGCGTGGTCGCGCAGCTGCCGAACGTCAACCGCCTGCTGAAAAAGCACGACATCGACTTTGAAGTGCTGACCGCCGGCGAGTACAAGCGCACCCTCACCGTGTTTGGCGAAAACACTGAGAAGGGCCGGGAGAAGTTCCAGGAAGACCTGGACATCACCCACGCGCTGTTCAAGAACTTCGTTTCCCGCTATCGCCCGCAACTGGCCATCAATGAAGTGGCCACCGGTGAAGTCTGGCTCGGTGTGGCGGCGCTGGACAAGCAACTGGTGGACGAACTGAAGACCAGCGACGAATACCTCTCCGAACGCGCCAAGGGCGCCGAGCTGTACCACTTGCACTACGCCGAACGCAAAAGCCTTCAGGAACGCGTCGGTTTGGCAGCCAGCGGTTCTATCGACCGGGTGTTGCTGAGTTGGTGGAGTCGTTTGACCCAACAACGCTTCTGGTAATCGGCATATGAGCCCGGCCACTTCGGTGGCCGGGCTTTTTTATGGACGATGGTTTTTACGGCATAAACAAGAAGTGGGTGGTATATATGTATTGTTTAAATTCGAGTTGTTGATTTGTTTGCGCACGTTCCCATCAGCTTTTAGCGCTATTAATAGAGTTGCCGGGCGATAGACTGATAGTCTCTTACCAGTCGCAAGGATCGCTGACTATGTCTTCAACTCCAGTTAATACACCACCGCAAGATATGACGCCCGAAGAGCAAGGCGTTTTCTTCGATTTCTTCAAGCGTAAAAAACTCCCTGCATGGCTACTGGAAGCTACCCCGCAAAGGCGCAAAGGCCTACACGCGGCCCTCGTCGCCAGTCATCATTCCCGGGCCGATGTCATCAAGGCGATTGCCGGATTGAAAAGCCCGGAAAAATTCTGTGCTCCACTATTGACCAAGGCCATGTCCGATAAGTTGGGCGAGCCTCTGGATATAACCGGTGTTGTTTTTCAACATGTTCGCTCCACTTCAAGTTTTCTGGGTCTTAATAATAAACTTGTGTTGCCGATCGATAGAGATTTGTTGGTCGCCGCATGTGAGAACTTTGAAGAGAGTGAAACGCTTGCCACTAATTATCATGAAAGATCACTGATCTATCAGCCGGAGCGTATAAACGGAAACGCCAACAAAGTGCTAGATATCCAGCCCCATGAGTTTGCGCAACTGTGCCGCCAGCTGGACTTGGGCAAGCAATACCAGACGCATCTCGACGGTGTTTTCCAACCTTACGTCAGCACCAGCGAGGTGCAAAAAAAATGTTCGGCTCACGCCTGGCGACAACTCGACGTTGATCGGCACACGGCACTGATGCAGAAACATATCGGCGAAAACGTTTTTCAGATGCTCGCAGAGCTCGTGGGAAACCAAGCGTCGATCAAGCTCGACAATCACACCATCGCCTTCAAGCGCCTGGAGTTGCAGGAGTATTCGCTGCACGGCGCCATGCTGATTGTCGCGGTCAGCGAGGGTGCTTATTTCGATAATCCCTGCGTGCTGTATTTACCCGGCGACCCGATACAGCCATTGAAGGAATACCCGACCTACAGGCGATTTGAGCTTGGCCTGAGCGATCGATTGCGCACCGAGGCGTTCCAGTCCTTCATCACGGGGTTGGTCACCCTGGTGGATCGGGTGGGATTTGAAGACATGCTCAAGCAGCGTCTGTTCGGGACAACAGGCTGGATGCTGCCAACCCGCACGGCTTTCATTCCAGTGATGGCTATCGGGACGGGGAGCGATTATTTCGCCGAGCTTTACCGCCAGCGCGTGGTCAGGGTGATGGCCGATGCACGGCAACTGGTAGTGCCGACCGATGACGAAGACGAGAAAACCCGCGTGGCCCGCCTGGAAGGCTACAAAGAGCTGGGGCTCAATATTGCGTTGTTCGCCGCTTCATTCATCCCGGTGGTGGGCGAGGTATTGATGGCGGTGGCTGCGGTCCAGCTGTTGCTGGGGGTTTACCACGGCGTCGAGAGCTGGGCCGCCGGGGAGCAGGAACAGGCCACGGATTACTTCTTCGACACCCTGGAAAACCTCATCATCATGGCGGCGCTGGCCGCAGGCGGGGCGGCGGCGAAAGCCACCTTCCTGAAAGTCAGAGGTTCGAGCTTTGTCGAAAGCTTGCGCCGGGTCAGGTTATCCAGCGACGAGGAGCGTCTGTGGAAGCCGAGCCTGGTGCCTTACCGACAGGACATGACGCTGCCGGCCTGGCTCAAACCCGATGAAAAGGGGCTGCGCTGGATCAACGATCAGGCCTACCTGACCGTAGATAAACACGTCTATGCCGTTCGCCAGCAGGCGGACAGCGGCCTGTGGGAGGTGCAGAGGCCGGCGATCCGGGAAACCTATCATCCGCGACTCGAAACCAACGACGCTGGGGCCTGGCGCCATGATTCCGAGCTGCCTCAAGAGTGGGATCGACTGAAGCTGTTCCGGCGAATGGGCTATTCGGAGCAGGACATTCCGGACACCACGGCGCTGCAGATTCTGGCGGTGAGTGCCGTCGATGAGCGGATGTTGCGCCGGACGCTGATTGATCGCATGAACCCGCCTGCGCTGTTGGTCGATACCGTTCGCCGCTTCGCCACCGATCAGTCCGTGAGCCGGTTTATTGAACAGTTGCAGGGCGCAACCGCCGAGCCCCTGGCCGATGCGGATCTACAGATGCGGTTATTGATGACCCTGAAGAAGTGGCCTTTGCAGGCAGGGCTCAAGGTGGTCGATGTCGAAAGTCGAGCGCTTGAGGAATTCGCTCACGTCGATGCCAAGGCGACGACGAAAACCATCACCCTGACCCAGGCGCAGGTGAAGGAAGGGCAGTTTTACACCCCTCTGCTAGCCGGCCTGAGCGCCGCCGAACGGGAAAGCCTGCTGGACTCGACGACCCAGGTGCCCGCCGAACAGATCAAGGCCTTGGTGAACGTGCTGGCGGAACAGGCGGATCGCAAGCGACTGGAGCTGTTCGGCTGGATTTACCAGCGCGTTGTCTCTGTGCACGAAAACCGCGCTACACCTTTGCGCAATCAGTTTCCCGACCTGCCGATCAGCGTGCTCGATGAGTTGGTCCATTACGCCGAGGACAGTGAATGGAATGAACTGGATGACGGCAAAGTCCCTTTGCGGCTTGCCGAAGAAGCCCGTCGCTTCCAACAGGTGGTGCGCATCAGCCGGGCTTACGAGGGGCTGTACCTGAATGCGACCGGTGGCGTCGATACCGACCGTTTGGTGTTCAATACATTGAAAAATCTGCCGGGCTGGAAAGGCGATATTTATCTTCGCGTCCTCGAGTGGTCGTTTTACACCGAAGAATTCGCCAGTCTGGGCTCCGAAGACGCCACGCAAAAAGTGTTGATCAGTGCTCATCCTGATCGCTATGAAGTGGCGGACGAGAATTACGTCGCACGCAGCATTCTTGCGGGCCGGACCCGCGAACATTATTTCCAGGTTCTCTGGGACGGGTTGACGCCAGCTCGTCGCGAAACGCTGGGTGTGGCCGGGGAGTCCGGTGCGCTGGCGTTGCGCGAAAAGATCACGGCACAGGCGCTGGAGCGCCACGGGATGGCCGGGCAGGTCCTGGGCATTGCATTCCGCCACGCGGGGTATGTGTCACCCATGCGCCTGGCCGATCCGTTGCTGGGGGCGGGTTCGAAGATGCATCTCCCTAAGCCCCTGACGTCGCCGGTCAAGTCTGCCGCGTTGATCCAGCGTGCCCAAGAGTTGTATCCCACCCATTCACCGGAACGGATCGATCTGTTTCTGACGGGGTTGGGACCGGTCGAGGTGCTGGCCGCCAGGAAGTTGGAGGAGCTCAGGCTCGAGTTCCTGAAGATCGTCGAGGTATTGCAGGGCTGGATCGGCCGCGAGAACTGGTCCCAGCAGGGCGATGGGCCTCGGGTCAAAGTGTCGAGGCTGGCCAAATCCAGGGTCAGCCGGGAAATCATCCGTTGCTGGCGCAAGGAAACCCCTAGCCGGCTCACTCTCGACGGCCGGCTCTATGAGCTGTCGTTCCCGCCGCTGCATGTGGGGGACATGCCGATCATTACCGGTGACTTCAGCCACGTTGGCTCGCTGGTCATGGATCGCATGGGGGCCAGTACCGGGATGAACAGCTTTTTGCACAACTTCAAACAGTTGCGCCACCTGTCACTGGTCGGCAATCAACTGACCCGGTTTGCCCTGGCCATCGGCGACATGCCCCAGCTTGAAACCCTGAACCTGAGCGACAACCAGATACGACTGACCAGCGCTTCCGCCGATGAGCTGGGCGGATTGACCCAGCTCAAGACCTTGAACTTGAGTAATAACGCGGACTTGAGCCTGACCCCCAATGTCGCCCGAATGACCCGGCTCGCACGCCTGGAGTTAGGCAATACGGGCATCAGCCAGTGGCCGGCAGGGGCAACCGGGCTTTCCACGCTGCAAGTGCTGGACCTGCGTGACAACCGAATCAGCCAGATCCCCGAAGACGTGTATGCAGCGTCCGGTCGCTTGAACAGGGGTACTGATATTGGCGGTAATCCCTTGACCCCCGCGACACAACAGCGGGTAACGGCTTATCAACTCACCGCGCAAATCAGCATGGGGCTATTACTGTCGGGACGCTCGCTGGGCCTGGTTGAAGCCGTCGCGGACATGAGCATGAGCGCGACCTGGCTGACAGGGATCACCACTCAGGAAGCGGTGCAAAAACGCGTCATGTGGGGCTCGCTGTTGGCTTACCCGGATGGCCAGCCGTTTTTTTCGCTGTTGACGCGGCTGCGTTATACCGCCGATTTCCGGATGGTCTATCGCTCGTTAAGTCTGCGCGTCTGGGACGTGGTCTCGGCGGCGGCCGAAGACGACGCCCTGAGGCGCGTGCTGTTTCGCATGGCCAGTAACGGGCGCAGCAGTGCCGACGGGATTTCATTGTTGTTCAGCGACCTGCATGTGCGGGTGCTGTGCTACCGGGCCATGACCGCCGCCAGGTCCGGAGTCAATGCTCTGGAAGGCCAGCTGGCCTCGCTATTGCGTGGCTTGTTCCGGTTGCAGGAAGTCGAGCGGCTAGCCCTCAACAACATCCTCTCGCGCCGCAGCATCGGCCCGTTGAGCGACGAACAGGCCATGGAAATCAGCCTGGCATTTCGGGTAGGCCTGGCCGAACGCCTGAACCTGCCCGCCCAGCCCCGGGAGATGAACAATCTTTTGAGTGTGGAGGTTATTCCGCCAACCCTCGATTGGGTGTACGCCCAAGTGGTGAAGGCAGAACACACGACGCAGTTGGTCGATTGGATCTCGGTCCAGGAATTCTGGACTCAATACCTGGAAAACACCCACCTCGAACAATTCGACGAACTGGTTATCAGCACCGCGACCGCCTTCGCGCGACTCGACGGGCAACACAATTACACCCGAGAGCAGTTCAACCAGAGCATGGACGGCATCGTCAACAACTACGCCAACCAACGCACGGCGCTGTTCAGGCAGTTGACGTCGCAAGCCCTGGCCCGGCATCCCGAGCTTGCGCTGCCGGTCATTGCCGCGGGCTGAGAAAGTCATGAGCAAAAAAACGGAATCTGATCACTGCAAGGATTGCATATGAACACGTTCGAACAACAAGGTAAGGCTGCCGGGGGGATTTCCAGTCTCGGGCTGGACGCGATCCTGCCGATGACCGCCGCACAATACGCGGCAAAACAGATCCGCCAGCGCTGGGGCGAAGCGCCCTTGAAGGCACTGCTGGTGGACCTCAATTACGATTTTTATGGCTATCCGGCCATCGGTGACGTTCATTTGGGCAAGGCCCGGACCTCGCAACGTCTGGTTGAGGTCCTGCTGAACAACTACCAGACTGTCGGCGCCGGCCGTTTTGGCGAGACGGCGTTTGGTCTGTACACGCCGCCGGCAGTGGGGCCGCAGGTGCGTATCGTCGAGATCGACGAGTCGATCAACCCCGGCGGCGGCTTTCGCGATTACGAAGGTATTTACCGGCTAACCAAGCCACAGCGCTACGGTCCGGACACGCAATTGGCCGTGCAACCGGCCGAGTTCAAACAGTGGGTTTGGGAACTGGAGTTCAAGGACCTTTACGCCGCTTACGTGCGCGATGCCTGGCCAGGAGACGAGACGATTCTGGCGTCTGCGGCCTACCCGTTGCGCACCGGGGTCAAAACCGCTTTTGTGATGGCCGCCTGGTTGCAACACCAGGAAAACAGCTTGAGCGCGGAAGGTCTCAGCTTGGCTCTGCGCGCCGCCGGGCTTGACCCTCAACAAACATGGGTGCAACTGACGGTCGAGCACATGCAGGTGCAGACATCGATTCCGCCGTCAGTTGAAGTGGCACGTCTGATGATCTATCGCTACACCTCCAACGATATCTGGAGTTTCAAGGACAAGGTCAGTGGCCGGATTATTCTTTACGTGCCGGGAAACTCTTCGCCGTTCCATGAGTTTGTCGATCTCCACGCCTTGCGCGCATGGCTCGTCGATAGCAGCCGGGATCACAACAAACGCAAGGCACTGGCAGCGCATTTTGTCGAGGACGATCGCGAGGACGGGACTTTTCATGCAGGTGTGCTCACAGCGTTGGAGGGCGTGGCCACGTACCCTCGGCAATACCGGTTGAAAAAGGGCCATGGTTTTTTCAACAACGATGGTTACTGGCCTGCGGAGGATTACATTCATCTGCTAGTACCCGAGGCGATAACCGATCCATTTGCCCAATGGGTGCAGGTCATGAAGCAAGCGGCCCAGGCCAGCATCGAAAGCATTCGTGACGATGCCCAGGTCAATCGGGACAACCTGAGTGCGGTAGTCGAACCGGTGGCGCAATGGATCGAGAAGTTTGGCCCGTTGGCCTTGTTCGTACCCGGCGCCGAGGGCTTGCTGGCCCTGGCCGGGCTGATTGATGCCGGTTATGGGCTGGCGCATGCGGTGGATGGCCAGACGCCGGATGAACGTTCGGCCGGGGTCACCCGCACGATATTCGGTTTGCTCAACGCCTTGCCGGTAGCCATGGCAGGCATGGCGCTCAAGGCCGAAGAACGTGCAGCGACGGCCACGCTCCGGGAGCCTGAGGTGATCGAGGCGCCCGCGCCGACAATCGTCAGCGAAGGCTCCGCAGTCAACGAACGCCTGCGCTTGCTACGCGGCCTCGGATTTGAGGCAGAACCCTTCAGCGACGAAGTGTTGGTTCAGGTTGGCCATGTCTGTGATATCGACAATGACCTGCTGGCCCAGATGCAGGCGGGCCAGCGCCCACCGACGCCGATCCTGGCGGACACGCTCACACGGTTTCACATTGATCATGAGGTGCGGCAGGACTCGCAGGCAGCCGAGCTATTCACCCAACGCTACGCCGCGCTTCAACACTCGGAACATGCATGGGTGAAGCTGTTCCAGCAGCACTATCCCGGCTTGCCGAAGAGCGCTATCGAACAGATGCTCGACCGCTCTGGCGTGGATATCGAGGCACTCCATACCCCGGCCGATGCCAAACGTGTACTCAGTGAATTGAGCGCCAAGGCGCAGCAGTACGCGTTTCATGTGCGGCTGACCCGTGCCTATGAGGGTTTGTATTTGCGATCGGTGGAGCAGGCCGACAGCGACGTGCTGGCGCTGCATTCACTGCGGCGGCTGCCGGGATGGTCGCCGCTGACCCGCATCGAAATCCTCGACGGTGCATCGGCGAACACTCGGGTGCTGGACAGCATCGGTCCTCGCAGTGGTGGTCACTATCGGCAACTGATCAAGCAAGGTTCGCGCTATCAGGCCAACCCGCCGGTCCCCGGCAAGACGGTGGAATTCCCGACCGCGTTACTGCAAGCGCTGCCCTCTGAGCAACGCACGGCCTTGGGCCTGCGCCCGGAAAGCGCAGTGCAGGACTTGACGATCAAACTGCGGGAAGGCGTGCTGCCCCGCACTGAACTGGAAGTGGGGTTGCGCCGAATGGACGCCGGCATGCCGTTCGACAGCATGGGCTTGCGTGGCGGGGGCTTCCCGGCGACCCCACAGGGTGGGGAGCTGTCCAGGGACCTGGCGAAGTGGCAGCTCAAGGAGCTTTATCCGCAGATGACGCCGCAAGAAATAGAAGCATGGGTTGAAGACGCAGGCCTCAGCGTCCAGACCAGGCTGGCGAGTCTCACCGATCAGTTGCAGCAACTGCGCATTGATCTGGTGGGCTGGATCGAGCACGTCGAAGCCGATGCCGAAGACATGGACATCGATTTACTCGCTCCGGGTGAGGAGGACGCCCAAGGCATGAGCCTTGAAGAAATCGAGGAGGAAAATGACGCGCGCATCGACGAGGCCGTGGAGTACGAACGGCGCACCAGAATCGAACTGGCGAGGGAGCTCGAAGCACTGTGGCAGCGGCGGGGCGACACAGTCAGTCGTGTGTATATCGACGGTCAGTTTGTCGGCTTTCAACTGGACCTGGACTTCGAACAGTTGCACAGCCTGCCAACCCTGAACGTCAAGTTGCCGGATGTCGTGGTGCTGTCGGCTTCGAATTTCGCCTTGACGCAGCCCGAGAGCTTGTCGGGATTTCTGGAGTGTTTGCCCAATCTGCGCAGGCTGGATCTGGGGGCGACCGACTTGCGTATTGCGCTTGCGGGAGGTGGGTCGCGCGCCAGCCTGCCTGAGCCTATCAGCCAAATGATCCGGCTCACCCGCCTGAGTCTCAATGAGACCGGGTTGACGCTGACTGAGCAAACCGCCGGCAAGTTCGGCGAACTGACCCGTCTCGAAGCTCTCGACCTGAGCGACAACCCATTGGGTGTGCCGCCGATGGTGTTGCAGATGACGGCCTTGCGACGATTGAACCTGCGGGGTACGGGTATCCGCATTTGCCCGGTTGGTGTGCTCGATCAACCGTATTTGCAGCGTCTTGATCTGCGCGACAACCTGATTCCCCGGATTCCCGAAGCGGTCAGAAAACAGTCCGTGGCCGCTGATAATCTATTGCTGGCGGGCAATCCGTTATCGGATATCGATACCTTGCGCTGGGTCGCGAACCATCGCCAGCAAACCGGTATCAACGTGTGGATGGGGCTGCCGAACGTGGATGCCCTGCGGCCCGATGCCTGGCTGGTTGGGTTGTCGCCGGAGCACGCTGCTTTGCAGATTCAGCGCTGGCAACGGCTGGTGACGGAGGCGGGGAGCGAGCGGTTTTTTGAAACCCTTGCGGTACTTCGGCGCACGGCGGATTTTCAGGTGGACTACGTGCCGCTGCAACAACGGGTATGGCACATGGTCGACGCGGTGGAGGCGTCACCGACCCTTTGCCAGCACCTGTTTCAGGAGGTGCAATGGCCGGCTATCAACGGCAATGACCCTTTTGTGAGTCTGGCCAGGCTTGAGGAACACATCATGACGTATCAGGCGCCAATGCCTGGTCAATAACGCAAACACCTTTTGCCAGACGAAAAAAAACCTTGGACCCCGGCACAATGCCAGGGCCCAAGGCCTTTTAGCCATCAGCGGCGACGGAACAGCGGCAGCGGTTCGTCGGTGGCGGCTTGGTACGTCACCGAGAAATCCTTGAGGCTTTCAAGGGCTTCATACGGGTCTTTGTCGGCGCGCAACGCAAAAGCGTCGAAACCGCAGCGGCGCAGATAGAACAACTGGTCGCGCAGCACATCACCAATCGCCCGCAATTCGCCTTTGAAACCATAACGGTCGCGCAGCAGGCGGGCGTTGGAGTAATTGCGGCCATCGGTGAAGGCGGGGAAGTTCAGAGCGATGACCTGGAAGTTTTCCACGTCATCACCGATTTCCTCGGCTTCTTCATCGGCGTCCAGCCACACACCCAGGCCGCCGTCGCGGGCCTTGAGCATGCGGGCGTGTTCGCGCCACAGCGACAGCGGCACGATCAGGTCATCGCAGTTGCTGATCTCGTCGATGTTGAAATCCTTGGGCAGCAAGTGCCAGGTTTCGTCGACGACTTCGTTGTTCTTAATGATTCGCTGCATAGACGCGCTCCTTGAAGAGGTCGATACCAATACGCTGATAGGTGTCGATGAAGCGCTCGTCTTCGTGACGTTGTTCGATGTACACGTTGATCAGCTTCTCGATCACATCAGGCATGGCTTCCTGGGCGAAGGACGGGCCGAGGATCTTGCCCAGGCTGGCGTCACGGCTGGCGCTGCCACCCAGGGACACTTGGTAGAACTCTTCGCCTTTTTTGTCCACCCCTAGAATGCCGATATGGCCGACGTGGTGGTGACCGCAAGCGTTCATGCAACCGGAGATGTTCAGGTCCAGTTCACCGATGTCGAACAGGTAATCCAGGTTGTCGAAACGACGCTGGATCGATTCGGCGATCGGGATCGACTTGGCGTTGGCCAAGGAGCAGAAGTCACCGCCCGGGCAGCAGATGATGTCGGTCAGCAGGCCGATGTTCGGTGTGGCGAAACCTTGCTCGCGCAATTCGCCCCACATCGCGAACAGTTGGGACTGTTCAACGTCGGCCAGAATGATGTTCTGCTCGTGGGAGGTGCGCAGTTGACCGAAGCTGTAACGCTCGGCCAGGTCGGCCACAGCGTCGAGCTGCTTGTCGGTGATGTCGCCCGGTGCAACACCGGTCGGCTTCAGGGACAGGGTCACCGCCACATAACCCGGCTTTTTGTGGGCCAGGGTGTTGCGGGTGCGCCAGCGGGCGAAACCTGGGTGTTCTTTATCGAGATCGGCCAGTGCGGCGGTCTGGTTGTCCAGGGCCTTGTAGTCCGGGTCGACGAAATGCTTGGCGACGCGATGCACTTCGGCTTCGGTCAGCGTGGTCTGGCCACCGCGAAGGTGTTCCATTTCCGCGTCGACTTTTTGCGCGAAGACTTCAGGCGTCAGCGCTTTGACCAGGATCTTGATCCGCGCCTTGTACTTGTTGTCGCGACGGCCATAGCGGTTGTAGACCCGCAGGATGGCGTCGAGGTAGCTCAACAGGTCCTGCCACGGCAGGAACTCATTGATGAACGCGCCAACGACCGGCGTACGGCCCAGGCCGCCACCGACCAGCACACGGAAACCCAATTCGCCAGCGGCGTTGTGCACCGGCTCAAGGCCAATGTCATGGACTTCGATGGCCGCACGGTCGGAAGTCGAACCGTTGATGGCGATCTTGAATTTGCGCGGCAGGTAGGCGAATTCCGGGTGGAAAGTGGTCCACTGACGGACGATTTCGCACCATGGACGCGGGTCGATCAACTCGTCGGCAGCGACACCGGCGAACTGATCGGTGGTGACGTTGCGCAGGCAGTTGCCGCTGGTCTGGATCGCGTGCATCTGCACGGTGGCCAGCTCAGCCAGGATGTCCGGAATGTCTTCCAGCGCCGGCCAGTTGAACTGCACGTTCTGCCGGGTACTGATGTGGGCGTAGCCCTTGTCGTAGTCACGGGCAATCTTGGCCATCATTCGCGTTTGGCGCGAAGTCAGTTGGCCGTAAGGCACCGCGACTCGCAACATCGGCGCGAAACGCTGGATGTAAAGGCCATTTTGCAGGCGCAGGGGGCGGAATTCTTCTTCGCTCAGCTCGCCTGCCAGATAGCGTCGGGTCTGATCACGGAACTGCTTGACGCGGTCCTCGATGATCCGCTGATCGTACTCGTCGTATACGTACATATAAGTCCTGTTCTCAGGCTTGGGCCGGTCGGTTCCAGTTGCGTTTTTCGCTTGCTGAAGTCTCCGATACTGCCTCGGCAATTCTGCGCGCACGGCCGCGCACTCCCTACGGAGCCGGGGCAAGATACCAGTTTGGAGTTATGCGCAAAAGTGATGTTTGAGTATATGTAAAGAACCAAAACGACTAACGAGAACCGTTATTACTAAACCCCTGTTTGTGGTGAGGGCAATCGTCGTCTTTACTGTGGTCGAGTCTTTATGCAATCACCGATAAAACCGACAAGAGGCGATGCAATGAGCAACCCGACTAAAGCAAGGAAAAGCGACAGTACCGTTGACGCTTGGGCGATTTTGTTCCTGATTATCCTGGTCGTAGGAACCGCCGTTTTCTGGGTCAGTCACCAATAGCGACCCCGTCCGGGCCCGGTTCCGACGATTGTCGGACAAAAACCGGAATAAACCCCGTTTTTCGGGCGTTCGCTGGCTATAATGCGCGGCGAATTTCCGGGGCTCGGACCATTAATGTTGAAGTTTCTGTGTGGTGTATTGCTGACGCTTGGCTCGGTCTTTGGACCCTGCGCCCAGGCGGCATCGGTGCTGTTCCTGAGTCCGGGAAGCACCAATGAAACGTTCTGGGTCAGCTATGGGCAATTCATGCAGGCAGCGGCCACGGACTTGGGCATGGACCTGCGGATTCTCTATTCCCAGCGCATGCCCGAACTGACGATTGCCCAGGCCCGCACGGCGTTGCAGGGACCTGATCGCCCGGACTATCTGGTATTCGCCAACGAACAATACGTCGCCCCGCAAATCCTGCGCCTGGCCCAGGGTAGTGGTGTGAAGTTGTTTATGGTCAATGCGTCACTGACCGACAATCAGCTGAGTTTGTTGGGTGATCGTCCGGACCGGTTGGGCAGCCTGGTGCCCAACGACGAGGAGGGCGGCTACCTGATGCTCAAGGAACTGATCCGCCAGCATCCACCGGTGACGCCCGGTCAGACCATCGACTTACTGGCGTTTTCCGGCCTGAAGATCACTCCATCGGCGCAATTGCGCGAGAAAGGCATGCTGCGCGCCTTGGCCGAGCACCCAGAAGTACGCTTGCGGCAACTGGTCTACAGCGGCTGGACCCGTGATCGTGCGTATGAGCAGGCGAAAATGCTGTTCCGGCGTTACCCGCAGGTGTCGCTGGTGTGGTCAGCCAATGACGAGATGGCGTTCGGTGCGATGCAGGCGTATGCCGAGACGGGGAGGAGGCCGGGCGTGGATGCGTTGTTCAGCGCTTTCAATACCTCGCCCGCGGCGTTGAAGGCCATTATTGATGGACGCTTGAGCGTGTTGTTGGGCGGGCATTTCACCCTGGGTGGCTGGGCGATGGTGGAGTTGCACGATATCGATCAGGGCGTGGACTTGAATCAGTACGGTGGCCGTGACCGGCAACTTCCGTTATTGCAACTGATCGACAAGACCCAGGCCAGGCGGATGCTGGCCATGGGCGATGCACCGGATTTCGGGGTGAACTTCCGGCACCTGTCGGCCAAGGGCCGACCGACGTCCTATCGCTACCCGTTCAGCCTGCAAACGTTGATGCACTGAAGCGGCTTCAAACCCCGGCCAGTAGCAGAACCAGCTTCACGATGCCAAACAGCGACAGCGCAAAAACCGCCGTGAACAGAATCCCCAGAATCACGAAATGACTTGGCTTGCCGTGGGTAAAGTCCCGGGCGCGATTCTTCCCGCTCTGCACCCCGAACGCCGCTGCTACCACGCTATGCAGCATCTGCCACAAAGTCGGTGGCTTGTTGTCGACCGGATCGTCCATAAATCCCTCGTCATGGCTGTGTGTCAGGCAAGCATAGACAATCCACACGGTTCCTGTAGGAGCGAGCCTGCTCGCGAAGGGGTCGTCACATTCAACGCCTTCGTTGACTGTCACACCGCCTTCGCGAGCAGGCTCGCTCCCACAATGGATCAGGGTTGAACCGGGCATTTGTGAACACCCCAAACCCCTGTAGGAGCGAGGCTTGCCCGCGAAGGGGCCGTCACATTCAACATCTTCGTTGACTGTTACACCGCCTTCGCGAGCAAGCCCGCTCCCACAATGGATCAGGGTTGAACCGGGCATTTGTGAACACCCCCAAACCCCTGTAGGAGCGAGGCTTGCCCGCGAAGGGGCCGTCACATTCAACATCTTCGTTGACTGTCACACCGCCTTCGCGAGCAAGCCCGCTCCCACAATGGATCAGGGTTGAACCGGGCATTTGTGAACAACCCAAAACCACTGTGGGAGCGAGCTTGCTCGCGATAGCGGCCTGACAGTCGCATTGATTTCGACTGTCATGGCCTCATCGCGAGCAAGCTCGCTCCCACAGGGTATCTCTGTTGGCCACAGAGCTGTGGCCAGTTCGAGGGTCTTAGTTGTCGTACCCGAGGTTCGGCGCCAGCCAGCGTTCGGTGACGCTCAGTTCCTGGCCCTTGCGCGAGGTATAGCTCTGCACCTGGTCTTTGTCGATCTTGCCCACGGCGAAATACTGGGCCTGCGGATGCGCGAAGTACCAGCCGCTGACCGCCGCCGCCGGGAACATCGCGTAGTGTTCGGTAAGGAACACACCGCTGCGGCCCGCGTGCATTTCGCTGGCTTCAGGGTCGAGCAGGGCGAACAGCGTGCCTTTCTCGGTGTGATCAGGGCAGGCCGGGTAGCCAGGCGCCGGGCGGATGCCGGTGTATTGCTCTTTGATCAGCGCCTCGTTATCGAGCGTCTCATCCTTGGCGTAACCCCAGTGTTCTTTACGCACCTGCTGGTGCAGCCACTCGGCGCAGGCCTCGGCCAAACGGTCGGCCAGGGCCTTGACCATGATCGAGTTGTAATCGTCGCCTGCGTCCTGATAAGCCTTGGCCACTTCTTCGGCGCCGATGCCTGCGGTGGTGATGAAGCCACCCACGTAGTCGGTTATTTCGCTGTCCTTCGGTGCGACGAAGTCGGCGAGGGAGAAGTTCGGCTTGCCGTCGGTCTTGATGATCTGCTGGCGCAAGTGATGCAACTTGGCAATCGGCTTGCCGTCATCGCCGTAGACTTCGATGTCATCCTCACGCACCTGGTTGGCCGGCCAGAAACCGAATACCGCACGGGCGCTGATCAGTTTCTCGTCGATCAGCTTGGCGAGCATTTCCTTGGCATCGGCATACAGCGCGGTAGCCGCTTCACCCACCACTTCGTCTTCGAGGATGCGCGGGAACTTGCCGGCCAGGTCCCAGGAGATAAAGAACGGCGTCCAGTCGATGTATTCCGCCAGTACCTTCAGATCGATATTGTCCAGCACCTTCGAACCGGTGAAAGTCGGTTTGACCGGCTCGTAAGTGCTCCAGTCAAACTGCGGCTTCTTGGCAATGGACGCCGGGTAGCTCAGGCGTTCGGTGCGGGCACTGCGGTTGGCGGTGCGCTCGCGGACTTCGATGTATTCCAGGCGCGTCTTTTCGATGAACGCCGGCTTCAATTCCTTGGACAGCAACTGCGTCGCCACACCCACGGCGCGGGAGGCGTCGGTGACGTAGATCACCGCATCGTTGCTGTACTTCGGTTCGATCTTCACCGCCGTGTGCGCTTTCGAGGTGGTCGCGCCACCGATCATCAGCGGCAGATGGAAGTCCTGGCGCTGCATCTCGCGAGCGACGTGGACCATCTCGTCCAGCGACGGCGTGATCAAACCGGACAAGCCGATGATGTCGCACTTCTGTTCCTTGGCCACCTGCAGGATCTTCTCCGCCGGCACCATCACGCCGAGGTCGACGATGTCGTAGCCGTTACAGCCCAGCACCACGCCGACGATGTTCTTGCCGATGTCGTGCACGTCGCCTTTTACAGTCGCCATCAGGATCTTGCCCTTGGCTTCCGGCTTGTCGCCTTTTTCCAGTTCGATGAACGGGATCAAGTGGGCCACGGCCTGCTTCATCACGCGGGCGGATTTCACCACCTGCGGCAGGAACATTTTGCCGGCACCAAACAGGTCGCCAACGATGTTCATGCCGGACATCAGCGGGCCTTCGATGACCTCGATCGGCCGGGCAAAGGACTGACGGGATTCCTCGGTGTCTTCAACGATGTGCGTGGTGATGCCTTTGACCAGCGCATGCTCCAGGCGTTTGTTGACCGGCCAGCCGCGCCATTCTTCGGTCTCGGCTTCCTTGACGCTGCCGTCGCCCTTGTACTTGTCGGCAATGGCGAGGAGGGCGTCAGTGCCTTCCGGGGTGCGGTTGAGCACCACGTCTTCCACGGCGTCACGCAACTCGGCCGGGATCTGGTCGTAGATCTCCAGCTGACCGGCGTTGACGATGCCCATGGTCAGGCCGTTGCGAATCGCATACAGCAGGAACACCGAGTGAATCGCCTCGCGCACCGGGTTGTTGCCCCGGAACGAGAACGACACGTTGGACACGCCGCCGGAGGTCAGCGCATACGGCAGTTCGTCGCGGATGTAGGCACAGGCGTTGATGAAGTCCACAGCGTAGTTGTTGTGTTCTTCGATACCGGTGGCCACGGCGAAGATGTTCGGGTCGAAAATGATGTCTTCCGGCGGGAAGCCGACTTCGTTGACCAGAATGTCGTAGGAGCGTTTGCAGATTTCTTTCTTGCGCGCTTCGGTGTCGGCCTGACCGGCTTCGTCGAACGCCATTACGACGACTGCGGCACCGTAGCGCTTGCACAGTTTGGCGTGATGAATGAACTGCTCGACGCCTTCTTTCATGCTGATCGAGTTGACGATGCCCTTGCCCTGGATGCACTTCAGGCCGGCTTCGATCACTTCCCACTTCGAGGAGTCGATCATGATTGGCACACGAGAGATGTCCGGTTCACCGGCAATCAGATTGAGGAAGGTCACCATGGCCTTCTTCGAATCGAGCATCCCCTCGTCCATGTTGATGTCGATGATCTGGGCGCCGGCTTCAACTTGTTGCAGGGCGACTTCCAGGGCTTCGGTGTAGTTGTCTTCACGGATCAGACGGGCGAATTTGGCCGAACCGGTAATGTTGGTGCGCTCGCCGACGTTGACGAACAACGAACTGCGATCGATGGTGAACGGTTCCAGGCCGGACAGGCGGCAAGCCTTCGGGATCTCCGGAATTTCACGCGGTGCGTAACCGGCCACGGCTTTGGCGATGGCTTCGATGTGCCCCGGCGTGGTGCCGCAGCAACCGCCGACGATGTTCAAAAAGCCGCTTTGGGCGAATTCTTCGATGACTTTGGCGGTTTCCGCCGGCAGTTCGTCGTACTCGCCGAATTCGTTCGGCAGGCCGGCGTTCGGGTGCGCGGAAACGTGGGTGCTGGCCTTGTTCGACAGCTCTTCCAGGTACGGACGCAACTCACTGGCGCCGAGGGCGCAGTTCAGGCCGACCGAAATTGGCTTGGCGTGGGCCACGGAGTTCCAGAACGCTTCGGTGGTCTGGCCCGACAGGGTACGGCCGGAAGCATCGGTGATGGTGCCGGAGATCATGATCGGCAACTCGATGCCCAACTCTTCGAACACACCTTGCACGGCGAAGATCGCGGCTTTGGCGTTCAAAGTGTCGAAGATGGTTTCGATCAGGATCAGGTCGGCGCCGCCTTCGATCAGGCCTTTGGTGGCCTCGGTGTAGTTTTCCACCAGTTCATCGAAGGTCACGTTGCGGTAGCCGGGGTTGTTCACGTCCGGCGACAGCGAGCAGGTGCGGCTGGTCGGCCCGATCACGCCGGCGACGAAGCGCGGCTTCTCGGGGGTTTCCAGGGTCTTGGCGTCGGCCACCTTGCGCGCCAGGCGCGCGCCTTCTACGTTTAACTCGTACGCCAGGCCTTGCATGCCGTAATCGGCGAGGGAAACCTGGGTGGCGTTAAAGGTGTTGGTTTCCAGAATGTCGGCGCCGGCATCCAGGTAGGCTTTTTCAATCGAGCCGATCACGTCCGGGCGCGTCAGCACCAACAGGTCGTTGTTGCCTTTCACATCGCTCGGCCAGTCGGCGAAGCGTTTGCCACGGTAATCCTGTTCTTCGAGCTTATAGCTCTGGATCATCGTGCCCATGCCGCCGTCGAGAATCAGGATGCGCTCTTTGAGGGCGTGCTTGAGAGCTTGAAGGCGAACACTGCGATCGGACATTTGGACTACTCGGAAAGACCATGACGAAGGGCCGGGATAATAGCAAACCTGTGCGCTTTTAGAGCATGCCAAGGTTTTGCATGAATATCGCTCATGTTGGTGGCGACGGCAGACCGGTAGAATCGCGGCGTTTTTCCATGATCGGGACCAGGGACATGTCGTATCGCGTCGTCGTCAGCATTGTTTTGCTGTTTCTAAGCTGGGGCGCCGTTGCGCAGGAACCGGCCATTTCCTACACCCGCGACATTCAACCGATCTTCACCGAAAAGTGCGTCGCCTGCCACGCCTGCTATGACTCCGCCTGTCAGCTCAACCTGGGCAGTGGCGAAGGCGCAGCCCGTGGCGCGACTAAAATCCCGGTCTATGACGGCGAGCGCAGTGTGGCCGCCGCGCCGACCCGGCTGTTTTATGACGCCTTCGGCAAACTCGCCTGGCAGCACAAGGACTTCTATTCGGTACTCGACGCTCAAGGCAGCCAGGCGGCGCTGATGGCGCGGATGCTCGAACTCGGCCACAAAACCCCGCTGACGCCCAACGCCAAGTTGCCGGAAGACATCGTGCTGGGCCTGAACCGGGAAAACATGTGCGCGATGCCGGCGGAGTTTGACGGTTATGCCGGCGCTCACCCGAAAGAAGGCATGCCGCTGGCGGTCACCGGCCTGACCGATCAGCAATACCAGACGTTGCAGCGCTGGCTGGCGTCCGGTGCGCCGATTGACGAACAAGGTTTGGTGCCTTCTGCGAAGGAAGCGTTGCAGGTGGTGCAGTGGGAAAACCTGCTCAACACAAACGGCTCTCGCGGCAGTCTGGTAGGGCGCTGGCTGTTTGAGCATTGGTTTTTGGCGCACAACTACTTCAAGGATGGCGAGCCGGGGCATTTCTTTCAGTGGGTGCGTTCGCGCACGCCGACTGGCCAACCGATCGACCTGATCAACACGCGCCGGCCGAACGACGATCCGGGTACGCAGGTTTATTACCGGTTATGGCCGGTGCAAGGCGTGATCGTTCAGAAGACCCACATCACCTACCCACTGAGCGCGGCGAAGCTGGCTCGGGTCAAAAGCCTGTTCTTCAATGGCAACTGGCAGGTCAACGCCTTGCCGGGCTACGGCCCGGAACGTCGGGCCAATCCGTTCACCACGTTCGAGGCGATCCCGGCCCAGGCGCGGTATCAGTTCATGCTCGATAACGCCGAATACT
The DNA here is from genome assembly GCF_056161485.1 of Pseudomonas sp. 5Vm1k. Lineage (NCBI taxonomy): Bacteria > Pseudomonadati > Pseudomonadota > Gammaproteobacteria > Pseudomonadales > Pseudomonadaceae > Pseudomonas > Pseudomonas sp. 5Vm1k. Next base: position 31,100 of record NZ_JBSPCZ010000014.1, on the reverse strand, counting down.
TCGTGCGCACCTTTATTCGCGGCCCGGTGTGTCGTGGCCAGATTGCCACCGACGTCATCCGCGACAACTTCTGGGCGCTGTTCCAGGCCCCTGAACATGATCTGTACATCACCGATCCGAAATACCGTGGCCAGGCCACGCCGCTGCTGGCGATGCCGGGGCAAAACGACGATGTCGGCAGCGTCCTGAGCCTGTGGCACAACTACCGCGACAAACGTAATGAATATGAAGCCCTGCGCCGCGACAGTTATGCCGATGCACCGGCGCCGAGCTGGTCAACGCTGTGGGCGGGGAATGACAACGCGTTGCTTTCGATCTTCCGCCACTTCGACAGCGCCTCGGTGAACAAAGGCCTGATCGGCGACGTGCCGCAAACCATCTGGCTGTTCGACTTTCCGTTGCTGGAGCGCACCTATTACCAGTTGGCGGTCAACTTCGACGTGTTCGGCAATGTGTCCCACCAGGCCCAGACGCGGCTGTATTTCGACCTGATCCGCAACGGTGCCGAGCAAAACTTCCTGCGCCTGATGCCCGCCGATTCCCGCGATGACTATCTCGACGATTGGTACCAAAGCAGCGGTAAGTTCAAGATGTGGCTGGATTACGAGGCGATCGACAACGACAAGCCAACGGCGCTGAAACTCGACGAAAAAGACCCGAAACGGGATTTTGCCATGCAGTTGCTGGCCCGTTACGGCGACCTCAACGCCAAGCCCGACCCGATCAACCGCTGCGACGGCGCGTATTGCTCGCGGCCGAACATTGATCCGGCGTTGCAGAACGCCGAACAGGCCTTGAGTCGCCTTACTTCACGTCCGGCGGCGGGGTTAAAGGTGATCGACCAGTTGCCGGAAGCGACCATGCTGCGCATCGAAACCGCGAGCGGCAAACGCGAGATTTACAGCCTGCTGCGCAACCGTGCCCACAGCAACGTGGCGTTCCTGCTCGGTGAATCCCTGCGTTACCAGCCGGGGCTCGACACACTGACTATTTATCCGGGCGTGCTCAGCAGCTATCCGAACTTCATGTTCAACATCCCGGCGGAGCAGGTGCCGGCGTTTGTGGATGCGATGGAGAACGCCAAGGACGCCAACCGCTTCGAGAAAATCGTCGAGCGCTGGGGGATTCGGCGTAGCCATCCGCAGTTCTGGTTTTACTTTCACGACCTGAGTACCTACGTCCATGAAACCGACCCGGTGGAAGAGGGCGTGCTGGACATGAATCGGTACGAGAATCTTTGATCGACCTTTGAAGATCGCTCGGTGTCGGATCTGTAAGGCACCGCAAATCCCCTGTGGGAGCGGGCTTGCTCGCGAAAGCGGTGTGTCAGGCACTAACAATGTCGACTGACACGCCGCCTTCGCGAGCAAGCCCGCTCCCACAAGGGGAGATGCGATCAGGAGGGCGATTGATGTTGATTTCAGTACAAGCCCTGCGCGCTATCGCAGCCTGGGCGGTGGTCTGCCACCATTTCATGCAGATTTTCTTCGACTTCCAGGCCCGCGGACCGGTGGGCCAGATGTTCATCGACAAGGGCGCCGTCGGCGTCGACATCTTCTTCGTCATCAGCGGCCTGGTGATTTTCCTCTCCACCGAGGGTAAGGCGCTGCCGCCAGCGCGGTTCCTGCTGTATCGACTGTTTCGCATCGTCCCGGCGTACTGGCTGTACACCGCGCTGATGGCGTTGGTGGTGGTGTTTGCCCGGCCGGTATTGCCGGATCAAACCGTCGACTGGTCGCATTTCCTGCTGTCGCTGTTGTTCATTCCTACGGAGAACCCCGGCGGTTACGGGATTTATCCGACACTCAACGTCGGCTGGACCCTCAACTACGAAATGCTCTTCTATCTGTTGTTCGGCTGGGCGCTGTTGTTCCGCCTGAACTTCAGGCTATTGATCGTCGCGGCGTTGCTGTTCGCGGTGTGCCAGGCCTGGACCGGATATGGCTGGGTCAGCGAGTTCTATCATTCCGATATCGTTTACGAGTTCTTGCTGGGGATCGCCATCGGCATGATTTACCGCCGAGGCTGGATAAAACCCGGGCTGTGGCTGCCGCTGCTGGGGATTGGCGGTGCATTGCTGGTGATTTATCACTGGGCGCCGGTGCCGCGCTTCCTGGCCTGGGGCTTGCCGAGTGCGGTGTTGGTGATAGCGTGCATCGCGCTGGAGCGTTATTTCGAGAGCAATCGGGTATTCGAGCTGCTGGGCAACTGTTCCTACTCGGTGTACCTGATGCACGTATTAGTGCTGTCTGCCGGGGGATTTGTCGCACAGCGGTATGGCGTGAATCCCTACGTCATGTTCGCCGTTTGCGCGGCGACTATCGGTCTGGCGTCCTGGGCAAGTTACGAATGGGTGGAAAAACGCAGCTATCGGTGGCTTAAAGCCAGGATTGACGGGGAAACGGCCGCTCAACCGGCGTTGGTGCTTTCCCGACAAAAATACTAGGACTTTGTGCGGCGCGATGATTGGCGTAAACTGCGCCCAAGCCTGCGAGGAGTTTCCATGACCGCTATTACCATCACTGACGCCGCCCACGATTATCTGGCTGATCTGCTCTCCAAGCAGAACACCCCAAGCATCGGCATCCGCGTCTTTATCACCCAGCCTGGCACCCAGTACGCCGAAACCTGCATTGCCTACTGCAAGCCGGGCGAAGAAAAACCTGAAGACACCGCGTTGGGGCTCAAAAGCTTCACCGCGTACATCGACTCGTTCAGCGAAGCTTTCCTGGACGATGCGGTTGTCGACTACGCCACCGACCGCATGGGCGGCCAGCTGACCATCAAGGCGCCAAACGCCAAAGTTCCGATGGTCAACGCCGACAGCCCGGTCAACGAGCGCATCAACTACTACCTGCAAACCGAGATCAACCCGGGGCTCGCGAGCCACGGCGGCCAGGTCAGCCTGATCGATGTGGTCGAGGACGGCATCGCCGTTCTGAAGTTCGGCGGCGGTTGCCAGGGCTGCGGCCAGGCAGACGTCACCTTGCGCGAAGGCATCGAGCGCACCTTGCTCGAACGCGTTCCCGAGCTCAAGGGCGTTCGCGACGTGACCGACCACACGCAGAAAGAAAACGCCTACTACTAAGGTGTTCGCTGCGGCATAAAAAAACGGCACCCGTGAGTGCCGTTTTTTTTATGGGTGAACAGTTACCTGTGGCGAGGGGGGGGTGCCCCCGTTGGGCTGCGAAGCGGCCCCGACATTTTTTCAGGTATACCTTACATGCAGGTTTTGCGACGGCTCCGCCGCCGGACGGGGGCGAGCCCCATCGCCACAGGGGGTGGTTGGCTCAAGGTCTGTAAAGATGCGCATGCCCCGCGCGATACAACGACGACTCACTAAAGTGATCGCTCCCCAACACCCGACCCACCAGAATCAATGCCGTGCGCCGAAACCCCTTGGCCTCAACCTTCGCGGCAATGTCCTCAAGCGTCCCCACCACCCAATCCTGATCCGGCCAGGTCGCCCGGTGAATCACCGCGATCGGGCAGTCCGCGCCGTAATGCGGCAGCAGCTCAGCCAGAATCTTCTCCAGATGATTGACCCCCAGATGAATCGCCATGGTCGCCCCGTGCTGCGCCAAACTGCCCAGTTCTTCGCCCGCCGGCATCGCGGTTTTGTCGGCATAGCGAGTCAGGATCACGCTTTGCGAGATATCGGGTAACGTCAGCTCGGCACCCAACAACGCCGCGCAGGCAGCCGTCGCCGTGACACCCGGAATGATTTCAAACGGAATATCGAGCTCACGCAGGTAACGTATCTGCTCACCAATCGCGCCATACAGACTCGGATCGCCGGAATGCACCCGCGCCACATCCTGCCCGTTGGTGTGGGCGGTCTTGATCAGTTCGATGATCTGTTCCAGGTGCAACTCGGCGCTGTTGGCCACCGTTTGCGCCTGGTGGCCTTCCAGCACGGCAGCCGGCACCAGGGAGCCAGCGTAGATGATCACCGGGCAGCTGCGAATCAGCCGCTGGCCCTTGACGGTAATCAGTTCCGGGTCGCCGGGACCTGCGCCAATGAAGTAGACGGTCATCGTCAGTTCCTGAAAAAAGAGCTGTGAAAAAAGGGCTGGGCAAGGCTTCAGATGAAGATTGCTCATGATCGAGGCGGGGATTATCGGGGATTTTACGCAGCGCTGGCCAATGCGAGGGTGGCCTGGGCGTATTTTTGTCGGGAAATCAGCAGCTTCGCCGGTGCCTGGGCCAGGTGTTCGGCCAAGGCCAGGGCGGCACTTTCCGCTACACCGTAGCAACCGGTGCGTTCAAACGCGATCTGCGATTGATGACTGAGTTGCGGTTGATAACCGGCCAATTGCTCGCTGCTGAAGTACATCACCTCCAGCCCAAGTTGCGCGGCCAACTCGATCAGGCCCGGCTCATCACGTTTGAGATCAATACTGGCCAAGGCCTTGATCTGGCGAAGTTCGATGTGATGCGCCTGTAATGCCTGATCGAGCAGCGCCCGCAACGTGCTGGCGGGGCAGCCGCGCTGGCAGCCCAGGCCGACCACTAACGTCGGCGCTGTGCTGGTGTCAGTCATGCGTGGTATTGGCCATCGCTTTTGCGGCGGAACAACCAGGCGCTGATCAGGCCCAGGGCCAGCCAGAACACCACGTTGGTCAACTGCGAAGCGATTTTGAATTGGAATTCCAGAGCTTCCGGGGCCAGCATCGAGTGGACTTCCGGCTGCGGCGCGCCAATGACGTGCGGAACCGCCAGAATCGCCACGCCGAGAATCTTCATCAGCCAGTGACGGCTGAACACGATCAGCGCGATGCCGACAGCGGTAGACGCCGCGGTGCCAATCCACCAGATCTGCCGTTGCGCCAGATCGGCGGCGGCAGTGCCCGGCAATTCAGGCGGCAGGCCAAGGGTCGGCGCCAGCACGAACGTCGCGTACCCCGCCAGGCCCCAGAGCAGGCCCTGAGCGGTTTTGGTCGGCGCGCGCAGGGTGTAGAGGCCGGCAAGCATCAGCGCAAAGCCAACCGCGACCACCAGATTACCGCCCGTAGTCGACAGCACGCGCTGCCAGCCGTCTTCCGGCTCCCAGGCTTCGGCGTCGTGGGTGTGGGCGGCCATGGCGCCTTCGGTGTGCTCGTGAGCGACAACCGCGGCAGGCTCGGATTTTTCATAGGTTTCCGCCTGAAGAATCAGCGGGGCGACCCAGAAACTTTGCAGCAGGGTCAGCAGCAGGGCGGCCAGCAGCCCGGTGAAACCTGCAGTTTGCGCGATACGCTTGATCATGTCGGCAGGTCTCAATGGCACGGGAACGCGGAGCTGTGACGGGTATCGTGCGCGGCGTTGTGCACCGCTTCGATGTGCGAGAAACCGGCGAAATACACCAGGCACGCGCCCAGGATCGACGCACAAACGGCGGCGGTCAGGCGTTGGCTCAGGGTGGTTGTGGTGCTGGCGGTGCTGCTGTGGTCGGTGCTGCTGATGATCGACATGGCGCTTCCCTCTGGTCTGTCAGCGGGTGAATTGAGCGCATGCAAACCCCTGCGAGCGTGCGCGCAGAGATTCAAACAGCGCCCGCCCACCGCGGGTTTGTTATTCAGTGATCGTACTGGTCACTTTGTGTTGCGGGCCGGTCTCCGGGCTCACGAGGGGTCAAGGCTTGCGCCGAAACCTGCAAGAATCACCTTCCCATGCCGAACTGCCGGCACAGTGGATCTGATTCTTCGCTCGCTTACCGTTGCGGGGGCAGCACCGGACTGACATGACTTTAGAGTAAAGCACATGATTCACCGGTTTCCCGTTTCACCCTGTGAAGGGCACCCGTAACAAGGCGTGTAGGAGAGCATGGGCGGGGCGGGGTAGTCAATTGGCAAGGGTTCTCAGTTGGAAACCGAGTCGCGCCCTTCGCGAGCAAGCCCGCTCCCACAGGTGACCGCATTCCCATGTGGGAGCGGGCTTGCTCGCGAAGGCGTCATCACAGTCGCTACAGAACTCAGCAGAACATTGACCCGCCCCCACACCATGCGTAGCCTTGCGCTTTCGAGGTTCTTCGGCGTTTGCCGAAGCTAAGAAGGGAACGCGGTCGATGCCGCGGCTGCCCCCGCAACTGTGAACGGTGATGTTCGCTGCCACGCCACTGCAAACCCTGGCAAAGGGTTCGCGGGAAGGCGCAGCGAATGCCAGGCCCGCAAGGCTGGCGCACTGAAAGCCAGGAGACCTGCCTCGAAACGAATTCTCACTACAACCGGGCGGGGTGATCCGGTGGCGAAATCTTCCGCGCATTTATCGCCGCGGTCGTCGTCCCGTATGCCCGCCACCTTGCCAAAGGGCATCCGATGAAAACACTGGCCAAACTCCCCGTCACCATCGTTACCGGCTTCCTCGGCTCGGGCAAAACCACCTTGCTGCGCCATATGCTCGACAACGCCCAGGGTCGCCGCATCGCGGTGATCGTCAACGAATTCGGCGAGCTGGGCATCGACGGCGAAATCCTCAAGCAGTGCTCCATCGGCTGCACCGAGGAAGAAGCCAACGGCCGCGTCTACGAACTGGCCAACGGCTGCCTGTGCTGCACCGTCCAGGAAGAGTTCTTCCCGGTGATGCGCGAGTTGGTGGCACGTCGCGGCGACCTCGACCACATCCTGATCGAAACCTCGGGCCTTGCCCTGCCAAAACCACTGGTGCAAGCGTTCCAGTGGCCGGAAATCCGCAGCGCCTGCACGGTTGATGCGGTGATCACCGTGGTCGACAGCCCGGCCGTGGCCGCCGGCACCTTCGCCGCATTCCCGGATCAAGTCGACGCCCAGCGCAAACTCGACCCGAACCTGGACCACGAATCGCCGCTGCACGAATTGTTCGCCGACCAACTGGCCAGTGCCGACCTCGTAATCCTCAACAAAGCCGACCTGATCAGCCCTGAAGACTTGGCCCGCGTGCGCCTGGAAGTCGCCGAAGAGCTGCCGCCAGCAGTAAAAGTCATCGAGGCCAGCAGCGGTCGCGTGCCACTGGATGTGCTGATCGGCCTCGGCGCCGGTTCCGAAGAACACATCGACAGCCGTCACAGCCATCACGATCATCATCATGAAGGTGAAGACGATCACGACCACGACGCCTTCGATTCCATTTCAATTGAACTGCCACAAGCCGACGAAAGCCTGCTGATGGACGCGCTGACTCAACTGGTGGTCAAGCACGGCATCCTGCGCGTTAAAGGCTTCGCCGCGATCCCGAACAAGCCGATGCGCCTGCTGATCCAGGGTGTGGGCACCCGTTTCGACAAGCATTTCGACCGTCAATGGGGCGCCGATGAAGCGCGTACCACTCGCCTGGTATTGATCGGCCAGGAACTGGACGCCGCTCAACTCGAAGCGCAACTGCGCGCCGCGCTCAGCGTTTAAGCCATGCACCTGCTCAGGACCCAGCCCGGCGGTTTCGTGTCGGATGACAACATTGCCGACCTTGGACAAACCCCCGCCGAGCTGGTGATCCTGTGCAGCGGCGATTCCAGCCTGGCGCTGCTCGCCGAAGCCGCGCAGCAATTACCCGACGACTACCCGAGCGTGCGCCTGGCCAACCCGATGCAGGTGCAGAACCATGCGTCGGTGGACTTGTACGTCGACGAAGTGCTGCGCCACGCCAAAGTGATTCTGATCTCGCTGCACGGCGGTATCGCCTATTGGCGTTACGGCGTCGAGCGGCTGGTCGAACTGTCCGAGCGCGGTGTGCAACTGATTCTGGTGCCCGGCGATGACCGCCCGGACCCGGAACTCAGCGACCTCAGCACCGTCGGCGCGGAAGATCGCGAGCGGCTCTGGCAGTTTTTGCGTCAGGGCGGCATGGGCAATGCCCTGGATTTTTTCCGCTGTCTGGCCACTCGCTGGCTGGACCGCGACTACGCGTGGGCCGAGCCGCAAACCCTGCCGCGCACCGCGATCTATCACCCACACAAAAGCCCCGCTGAACTGAGTGACTGGCAAGCCGATTGGCAGGCCGATCAACCGGTGGCGGCGGTGCTGTTCTACCGCTCGCATTTGCAGGCGGCGAACACTGGTTTCATCAATATTTTCTGTCAGCGTCTGCAAGCAGCGGGGCTGAACCCGTTGCCGATTGCGCTGGCCAGTTTGAAAGAGCCCGGCTGCCTGACGGTGGTCGAGGACTTGCTGGATGACGTCGAAGCGGCGGTGATTCTCAATACCACCGGTTTCGCCCAATCCAGCCCCGAAGCGCCGCACTTGCGCCCGTTTCGCCGCAACATCCCGGTGATCCAGGCGATTTGCGCCCAGGACAACGAACCCGGCTGGCGCGCCAGCGAACAAGGCCTCGGCCCACGGGATCTGGCGATGCACATCGCGCTGCCGGAACTCGACGGTCGCATCATCAGCCGGCCGATCAGCTTCAAGGATCTGGCCTGGCGCAGCGAGCGCAGCCAGTCCGACGTGGTCTGCTACCGGCCGCAACCGGAACGCATGGACTTCGTCGCGGAACTGGCGCGGCGCTGGATCGATCTGGCGCGGGTGCCCAACGGCGAAAAACGCATCGCGCTGATCCTCGCCAACTACCCGACGCGGGACGGTCGTATCGGCAACGGAGTCGGCCTCGATACGCCGGCAGCGGCGCTGAATATTTTGCGTGCGCTGTATAAAGAAGGTTATCCGCTGCCCGCCGAGTTGCCGGACAGCGGCACCGAATTGATCCAGCAGTTGCTCGGCGGCGTCAGCAATGACCTCGACACCCTCGACCAGCGCCCGTGCATGCAAAGCCTGGTGCTGGACGCCTACTTACTGATGTTCGATGCGTTGCCGGAAGCCAATCGCCAAGCGGTGCTGGAGCGTTGGGGCCCGCCGCAAAACGACCCTATGTTCCGTGGCGGACGGATGATGATTGCGGGGTTGCGCTTCGGCCTGACCTTCGTCGGCATTCAACCGGCCAGGGGTTATCAGGTCGATCCGAGTGCGGTTTATCACGACCCGGACCTGGTGCCGCCTCACGCTTATCTGGCCTTCTACTTCTGGCTGCGCAGCACCTATGGCGCCCACGGCGTGATCCATGTCGGTAAGCACGGCAATCTGGAATGGCTGCCGGGCAAGGGTGTCGGGCTGTCGGAAAACTGCTGGCCGGATGCGTTGCTTGGGCCGCTGCCGAACATCTATCCGTTTATCGTCAACGACCCGGGTGAGGGCGCCCAGGCCAAGCGCCGGACCCAAGCGGTGATCATCGATCACCTGATGCCGCCGCTGACCCGCGCCGAAACCTACGGCCCGCTGCGTAATCTTGAACTGCTGGCGGACGAGTATTACGAAGCACAATTGCTCGATCCGCGCCGCGCTCGGGAGTTGCAACGCGACATCCTGCAACTGGTGCGCGACACCCACATCGACCGCGAACTGCAACTGGACGAGAAACTCGACAGCGATGCGGATGCGGCGATCTGGCTGCCGCGCCTGGACACGTACTTGTGTGATTTGAAGGAATCGCAGATCCGTGATGGCCTGCATATCTTTGGCGAATCACCGACCGGGCGCTTGCGTATTGATACCTTGTTGGCGCTGCTGCGGATTCCCCGGGGCGATGGGCGCGGGGCCCAATCGAGTTTATTGCGGGCGTTGGCCAAGGCGTTTGCGCTGGGGTTTGATCCGCTGGATTGTGAGTTGGCCGAGCCGTGGACCGGTGCGCGTCCCGATGAGCTGCAATCGATCAGCGATGAAGCCTGGCGCACGGCGGGGGATACCCGTGAGCGGCTGGAGCTTTTTGCCGCACAACTGATCACTCAGACTTTGAGTTCCGAGACCGAGCAACTGTGGCGAGGGGGCTTGCCCCCGTTGGGTCGCGAAGCGGCCCCAGAAAATGGGACTGCTACGCAGTCCAACGGGGGCAAGCCCCCTCGCCACAAAAGCTCGCTCCCACACGGGGCGAGTTGGGCGGAAGTGCATGCCATCCTCGACAACCTGCGCGAAGTCGTCGCCCCACGCCTGGACGCCTGCGGCCCGGCAGAAATGCGCGGCTTGCTCGACGCCCTCAGCGGCCGTTTCGTCCCGGCCGGGCCGAGCGGCGCACCGAGTCGCGGTCGTCTCGATGTCCTGCCCACCGGGCGCAATTTCTATTCGGTGGACGTGCGCAACCTGCCGACCACCACGGCGTGGCGTATCGGTTTCCAGTCCGCCAACCTGATTCTTGAACGGCACTTGCAGGACCACGGCGACCACTTGCGTCAGCTCGGCCTGTCGGTCTGGGGCACGGCGACCATGCGCACCGGCGGCGATGACATCGCCCAGGCCATGGCACTGATGGGCGTGCGTCCTGTGTGGGCCACCGGCAGTCAGCGGGTCGATGATTTCGAGATCCTGCCGATCAGTTTGCTCGACCGTCCGCGAGTGGACGTGACCTTGCGCGTGTCCGGGTTCTTCCGCGACGCGTTTGCCAACCTGATTCGTCTGTTTGATGCCGCCGTGCAAGCGGTCGCCGAACTGGACGAACCGGACGATCTCAATCCGCTGGCGGCCAAGGTGCGCGCCGAGCGTGAAGCCTTGCTGGCCTCTGGTCTGGATGAAGAAACAGCTCGGCGTCAGGCCGGTTGGCGGATTTTCGGGGCCAAACCCGGTGCCTACGGCGCGGGCGTGCAGGGCGCTATCGACGGGCGCTTGTGGCAAAGCCGCGAAGATCTGGCCGAGGTCTATCTGAACTGGGGCGGTTACGCCTATGGCGGTGCCGACGAAGGCACCGCGGCCCGCGAACAATTCGCCCAACGCCTGAGCCAGGTGCAAGCGGTGCTGCAGAATCAGGACAACCGCGAGCATGACTTGCTCGATTCCAATGACTACTACCAATTTCAGGGCGGTATGCTCGCCGCCGTGGAAAGCCTCAGCGGCGAAGCGGCGGCCAGTTATCACGGCGATCACAGCCAGCCGGACTTGCCAAAAATCCGCACATTGAAGGAAGAGCTGAACCGGGTGATTCGTTCCCGGGCAGCGAATCCGAAGTGGATCGACGGCGTGAAGCGTCATGGCTATAAAGGTGCGTTTGAACTGGCGGCCACGGTTGATAACCTGTTCGCGTTCGATGCGACGACGCAATTGATTGACGATCACCAGTACGCGTTGTTGGCGGATGCGTACTTGCTCGACCCGGCGACTCGGGATTTTGTCCGCGAGCACAATCCTCATGCCTTGCGTGATATGACTGAGCGGATGCTGGAGGCGCAGCAGCGGGGGATGTGGAAGGAACCGGGTGAGTACCGCGAGGCGCTGGAGAATTTGTTGTTGGATATAGAGGAAGAGGGGTGAGTGCTTCAAGAGCGACCCCTCACCCCAGCCCTCTCCCCACGGGGGAGAGGGGGAAAGGGAGCCGATCTTCATGCTTTTCAAATCCCGAGTTCGACTCGATATTTCAGGTCGATGTAGCTCGCAAGACACCTTGGTCAGTCCCCTCTACCCTCTGGGGAGAGGGTTAGGGTGAGGGGTGGTTCGACCTGACACGCAACAATCATCAACAGCACCGAAAACCCCAAGACCACGAACCGAGACAATCCCAATGACCGACACCCCCCATTTCCCGCTCTCCGCCGTGGTCGGCGCCGATGACTTGAAGCTCGCCCTCTACCTGACCGCCATCGACCCGAAAATCGGCGGCGTGCTGATCGAAGGCCCGCGCGGCATGGCCAAATCCACCCTGGCCCGTGGCCTGGCGGACCTGCTCGCCAGCGGCCAATTCGTTACCTTGCCCCTGGGCGCCACCGAAGAACGCCTGGTCGGCACCCTCGACCTGGACGCCGCTCTGAGCGACGGTCGCGCGCAGTTTTCCCCCGGCGTGCTGGCCAAGGCTGACGGCGGTGTGCTGTACGTCGATGAAGTCAATCTGCTGCCCGATCACCTCGTTGACCTGCTGCTCGACGTGGCAGCCAGCGGCACCAACCTGATCGAGCGCGACGGCATTTCCCACCGGCATTCGGCCAGGTTTGTGCTGATCGGCACCATGAACCCGGAAGAGGGTGAACTGCGCCCGCAATTGCTCGACCGCTTTGGCTTGAACGTCGCCCTTAGTGGTCACACCGCACCCGTCGAGCGCGGTCAGATCATTCGCCGACGACTGGATTTCGACAGTGATCCCCAAGGCTTCTGCGCTGAGTGGGAGAGTCAACAACACGCACTGCGCGAGCGTTGTCAGCAAGCACGCGGTGCCTTGGCGAGCATTCCGCTGGACGACGCCGCACTGGCGCAGATCACCGAGCGCTGCTTTGCTGCCGGTGTCGATGGCCTGCGCGCCGACCTGGTCTGGCTGCGCGCTGCCCGTGCCCACGCGGCATGGCGTGGGGCGAAGGCGATCACCGAGGAAGATATCGACGCCGTCGCTGAATTTGCCTTGCGCCATCGTCGTCGTGAGCACTCACCATCGGCACCGCAACAAAGTCAGCCACCCTCGACTCAAAACACCAACCCCAGCGAAGGCCAAGGCCAATGGGGCGAATTGCCCGCCCAAGCCCTGCCGGTCGGCGCTCGACGTGACGTGCCGAGCTGGCCAAAAAAGCCCTAGGCATTCGCCCTCGATCTGACGCGGGGGCGAATGCCAAACCCCGCGCTGGACGGTTGGACAATGGCCGACAGGGCAAGCGCCGTGCGGCCCCGCAAGGCTCGATCAACTGGCCGGGCACCTTGCTCAACGGGCGCCCGCGTTTGCGTGAAGACCTGTTGTTTCATCTGCGCACCCGTTCGGCCCACGAACTGTGGTTGGTGATCGTCGATGCCTCGGCGTCGACCCGACGTCATCAGGCGTTGAGTGATGCCAAGGGCTTGCTCGCGCAACTGTTCGACAACGCCTACCGTCAGCGTGCGCGTCTGGCGTTGTTGACGGCCAGTGGCAGTGCGCCGAAGTGGCAGGTGCAAGGTTTGAAGGCTTCCAGCGGTTTGCGTACCTGGCTTGATGGCTTGGGCGCCGGCGGTGGCACGCCAATGCTGGCGGCGCTGCATGAGGCGGGGCAGTGGCTGGCTGCTCGGCAGAAGCGCTTCCCGGCGGAACTGCAGCGTTTGTTGCTGGTGACCGATGGACGGTTGAAAGACTGGCCGGGGTTGCCGGTGCTGGGGTGTCCAGGGCTGTTGATTGATATCGAGCGCGGGCCGATTCGGCTGGGACGGGCTAAGGTGTTGGCTAGCGAGTTACAGGCAGAGTACCGACATATCGATGATGTGTAGCGGACCGAAAAGATCGCAGCTTTCGGCAGCTCCTACATTGATTGATGTGTACACCTAACCTGTAGGAGCTGCCGAAGGCTGCGATCTTTTGATCTTCACAGGAGTGACCCATGCGCGTTATAGCCGCTAACCCTCAGGACGATTTCCGTGTCAAAGCCTACGCCGGCACCAACGGCGTACTGTTGGCCATGGACCTGGCCGAGCCCCGCCGCAAAGGCTTGCTGGGTTTTGCCATCGAGAAACAGTCAGGCACCAAACCCTGGCTATTTCTGTTCAACAGCCTGACCTTTCCCGGCAAAGTCCACACGTTCCCCCAATACCACGCCACCCCCAGCGATATCGCCCCGCTGCAGAAATTCCGCTGGGCCGATTACGCGGTCAATCCGGGGACGACCATGCATTACCGCGTCCACCTGGCCTACGGCACACCCGACGCGCCACAACTGGGTGAATTCCTCGAATTGACCATCACTTCCGACGATGGCCTGCCGCACAACCAGAGCGTGATCTTTAACCGCGCCGTGGCGGCGAGCCAGGCGTTCCAGCGCAAGTTTCCCGACCTTGATGCGCAGATCAGCGCGAACAAAGGCCTGCCTATCGAAGCCTGGCCCGTGGCGGCGCAGCAATGGCTGGAAAACGGTTTGCTCGGGCGCTTGCTGGGGTTTATTCAGCGTGCCGTGGACGATCAATGGGCGCTGGACATCGCCATTTACGAATACCAGTTGCAGTCAATCATCGATGAGGTGAACGCCGCGTTCGCCCGCGGGGTCAAGGTGCGGGTGCTGTATCACGCGCAACCGGACGATCCTGACACCACGATGAACGAGGCCAGCCTGGAAAAGATCCCGGTAGCGAACAAGCGCGGGCGGGTCACTCACAGCATCTTTCACGACAAATTCATTGTGCTGAGCAAACTGGAGGGCGGGGAGCACAGGCCGCAAGCGGTGCTTTGCGGCAGCACCAACTTCACGCCCAATGGCGTCTACCGCCAGGCTAACGTGGTGCATGTGCTCGACGATGCGCGGATCGGCGCCAGTTACCTGCAAACCTTCGAAGAGGTCTGGGCCAATCCGGCGGATGTCGGTGCGACGCGCACCTGGCTGACCAAGAACAACCCGATGGACCCAACCCAGCCGCTGTTCGCCGGGTTCTCACCGCGCACCGGCCAGGGCGACTTGCACGAGTTTGTGCAGATCATCAACGCGGCGAAAAAGGACGTGCTGTTCGTCACCGCGTTCGCGTTGCCCGATGACATCCTTAACGCTTTGCTCGGCGAACCCCACGACGACATCCTGCGCTACGGCCTGCAAAACACCGTCAGCCGCATCACCGGTTTTCACGCCGACCGCACCGCCGAATTCGCCGCCACGGCGCTGCTCAACACCGGGCTGGAAGGCTGGCTCAAGGAAAACATGAAAGGCCAGAAGGGCAACCTGCTGGTGCACACCAAAGCCATCGTCACCGACTTCACCACCGATACGCCGACGATCATCAGCGGCAGTCACAACCTCAGCGTGTCGGCCAGTAATGGCAACGATGAAAACTACCTGATCATTCGTGGCGATACCGACCTGGCGGACCGGTATGGGTTGGAGTTGCTGCGGTTTTATGAGCATTACCGGTTTCGCTATTTTGCGAAGAAACTGGCGTTGAAAGAGGTGCAGCCGTTGGCGGCGGATGACAGCTGGGCCAATGATTATTATGTGGAAGGGGATTTGCGGGCGTTGTCGCGGCTGCGGTTTTCCGGTCGATAGAATTCCCCTTGTGGGAGCGCGAAGGCGTCGTGTCAGTCAGCATTTATGCCAACTGACCCACCGCTTTCGCGAGCAAGCCCGCTCCCACAGGGAATCTTCGCAAGCCTTAACGAAACCAGTTAGTCCGCGCCAACTCAATCACTTCATCCCCACGCCCACTCATCACTGCTTTAAGCATGTACAGGCTGAACCCCTTGGCCTGTTCCAGCTTGATGGTCGGCGGCATCGCCAGTTCCTGGGTCGCGGTGATCACATCCACCAAAACCGGTCCGTCATGGGCCAACGCTCGGTGCAACGCCGGTTCCAGGGCTTCAGACTCTTCAACCCGAATCCCGAGAATGCCCATTGAGTTGGCCATCGCCGCAAAGTCCGGGTTATGCAAATCCGTGCCGGTATCGAGCAACCCGCTGGACTTCATTTCCATCGCGACAAAGCCCAACGATGCGTTGTCGTAGACGATGATCTTCACCGGTAACTTCAACTGCGCCAGGGAAATGAAGTCCCCCATCAACATGCTGAAACCGCCGTCGCCCGACAGCGAAATGACCTGTCGATCAGGAAATGCAGCCTGAGCGCCAATCGCCTGAGGCATGGCATTGGCCATCGAGCCATGGTTGAACGAACCCAGCAGCCGGCGTTTGCCATTCATTTTCAGATAGCGCGCCGCCCACACCGTTGGCGTGCCGACGTCGGCGGTGAAGATCGCGTCTTCATCCGCCAGTTCGCTGAGCAAGCGCGTTAGGTATTGCGGGTGAATCGGCCGGCCCGGCGCGGACGGCTGGGCCAGGTCATCGAGGCCCTGACGCGCTTTCTCGTAATGCTTGAGCGACGATTCGAGAAAACTCCGGTCGCCGCGATACGGCAGGCGCGGCAGCAACGCGGCGAGGGTTTCGCCGACGTCGGCGGCGATGCCCAGGTCCAGCGTGGTACGGCGCCCGAGGGCCTCGGGGTTGTGGTCGATCTGAATGATGGTGGCATCGGTGGGGTAGAACTGCCGATACGGGAAATCAGTGCCGAGCATCACCAGGGTGTCGCAATTGAGCATCGCGTGATAGCCGGAGCTGAAGCCGATCAGCCCGGTCATGCCGACGTCGAAAGGGTTGTCCCATTCCACGTGTTCCTTGCCGCGCAACGCATGCACCACCGGCGCGCCGAGTGCGTCGGCCAGCGCCACCACTTGATCATGCGCCCCGGCTGTACCTGCGCCGCACATCAGGGTCACGGCTTTGCTTTGGCTCAGCAGTTCGACCAGTCGATCCAGATCCTGGGGCGCGGGCAGGGTGCGTGGTCGGGAAAGGGTCGGCCAGGGTTTGAGGTTGTCTTCGACTTCCTGCAACGCCACGTCACCGGGAATCACCACTACCGCGACGCCACGATTGAGGATTGCGCTGCGCATCGCCCGGTGCAGCACCTGCGGCATCTGCGCCGGGTTGCTGACCAGTTCGACGAAGTGGCAGCACTCCTTGAACAGCTCCTGCGGATGGGTTTCCTGAAAATAGTTGAGGCCGACTTCCGACGAAGGAATCTGCGCCGCAATCGCTAGCACCGGCACATGGTTTTTATGGCAGTCGAACAACCCGTTGATCAGGTGCAGGTTGCCCGGCCCGCAACTGCCGGCACACACCGCCAGTTCCCCGGTGACCGCCGCTTCAGCCCCGGCGGCAAACGCCGCGACTTCTTCGTGGCGCACGTGCATCCACTCGATGCTGTCCATGGTGCGCAGGGCTTCGGTCAGGCCGTTGAGGCTGTCGCCGGTCAGGCCCCAGATGCGTTTGACGCCGGCCTGTTCAAGGGTGGTTGCCAGTTGCTGGGCAATGGTGATTTTCGCCATGAATGAGGTGCTCCAGTGATCGATGAATTGTCCTCGGGGTTAAAAGAGGACAACTCAACGGCACTCATGACTCACGCCGATTTGCGCTTACTTGGCCATCGCCTGTTTGTACTGGCGGGTGCGTCGGGCAATGTAGACCTGATCGCGGATCAACGCCCACAGGGCTGAGACCTGAGGGCGGGGCTGGTGTCCTCGGCTCAGACGATGCAACTGGAATTTCACCACCGCCATGGTCGCCAGCGCGGCCAGGGGTTTGCGTTTCCAGTGGATCGGCGGCAGTTGCGGGTGGCTGTTCCGGCCTTCGCGCCAGTGTTTGACCAATTGCGGTTCAACCGCCATCGCGGTGCCGATCCCGGCCATGGCGATGCCGCTGTCGAGCACTTGCTCGACAATCGCCAAACGGCGGATACCACCCGTCACCATCACCGGCATGCGCGCCACGCTGGCCAGATCGCCGGCCATTTCCAGAAAGTACGCTTCGCGCGCCAGGGTCCGGCCGTCCCGGGCTTCGCCTTGCATGGCCGGGGCTTCGTAGCTGCCGCCGGACAACTCCAGCAAGTCGATCTGCTGTTCGTTGAGCCACTGGATCACTTGCCTGGCATCGTCGGCATCGAAGCCGCCGCGTTGGAAGTCCGCCGAGTTGAGCTTCACCGACACACAGAATTGCGGCGAGACTGCTTTGCGCACAGCACTGACCACATTCAGCAGCAGACGTGCACGGTTTTCCAGAGACCCGCCCCACTGATCGGTGCGGCGATTGGTCAGCGGCGACAAGAACTGGCTGAGCAAATAACCGTGGGCCGCGTGAATCTGCACCCCCGTGAACCCGGCTTTTTCCGCCAGAGTGGCGCTGGAGGCGAAACGCTGGATCACCTCATTGATATCGCTTTCTGACATCGGTTTAGGCTCAGCGAACATTTTCGAGAACCCGCCCAGATCCAGCGCGACCGCCGACGGCGCCCAGGCTTGCTGGCCAAGATTGGCCATGGTCTGACGGCCCGGATGGTTGAGCTGCACCCAAAACTGCGCGCCACCGGCCCGGCCAATCGTCGCCCATTGGCGAAAGCGCTCGAGGTGGCGCTCGTCTTCCAGCACCACGCCGCCGGGGCCGGTCATGGCACGCCGGTCGATCATCACGTTACCGGTCAGCAACAAACCAGCTTCGCCCTCGGCCCAGGCTTGATACAAACGCAGCAGCGCAGTCGAAGGCGCCTGTTGAGTGTCCGCGAGGTTTTCTTCCATCGCGGCTTTTGCAATGCGATTGCCGATGGTCTGGCCGTTGGGCAAATTCAACGCTTGGAAGGGCGACATGGCTTGACTCCTCATAAGTAATGCGTGGAGGCTAAGCTTAAAGTTAACTTTAATGTCAAGCAGGCAAATGAGGCGCAGATGAAGATTGGTGAATTGGCGGAGTTAAGCGGGTTCAATCCGTCGCGCATTCGGTTTTACGAGGCTCAAGGGTTGATCCAGAAAGTCGAGCGTCGGGCCAACGGCTACCGGCATTACCCCGAACAGGTGTTGCAAACCCTGTATCTGATCCAGTGCGCGCAACAGGCCGGTTTCAGCCTGGAAGAGTTGAAGCAGTTGATGCCGGACGCGGCGACCGGAGAATTCAAGCACGACGAACTGCTGGCAGGCCTGACGCGTAAAGTCGAGCAGATCGAAGAAATGCAGCAGCACCTGGCGCAGAGCAAGGCAAAGCTGCTGGCGGTGATCGACGACATTCAGGCGAAGCCCGAAGGCATGGGCTGCGATGCCAATGCCGAGCGGGTGCTTTCATCGTTCAAACAGTCGCGCTGATTGCTGCATGGGTGGCGATTGACAGGGCCTCTTCGCGAGCAAGCCCGCTCCCACAAGGGATCATTGTCGACCACAGATTCTGTGCCCACCGCAGATCCCCTGTAGGAGCAAAGCTTGCTCGCGAAAGCGGTTTGTCAGGCAACATCGTTACTGACTGATCAGCCGCCATCGCGAGCAAGCTCGCTCCCACAGGGGATCATCGTCGAACACAAATTCTGTGTTCACCACAGCTACCCTTTGGGAGCGAGCTTGCTCGCGATGAGGCCCTGACAGTCAGCGCCCTCAGCCGGATCCTGTTACACCCTCCGAAAAGTGGTTTGAAGGGACCGGAATCGGATTACGCATCAACGTCCCCACCACCATCGCACCCAGCAGCGCCAATAACCCCGCGACCAACAGCAACAGACTGAAGCCGCCAACGAACGCTTGCCGCGCCAACGGTTCAACCACGCTTCGCGCGGTGTCCGGCAACAAGCCCAGCGCCGCCGTCATGTCGCCAGCCACCACCCGCGAAGCAATGCCGCGCGTCTGCTCCAGCCATTGCCCCGACAGGCTGTTACGCAGCAACAACTCGGTATGACTGGCCAGCAACGCGCCGTACACGCCGATGGCCAGCATGATCGCGCTGAAACGCATGGTGGTGCTCATGCCCGACGCCATGCCGGCGCGGTCCCGTGGCACGCAGGCCATGATGTTTTTCTGCGTGTCGCCATTCAGCAACCCGGCGCCGGCACCCGTCACGGCAATCGCCAGGGCGAAGGGCAGGTAGCTGCCGCTGTTGACCGCCCAGGCGCTGAGCAGATTGCCGCTGCCGACCAGCGTCAGCCCTGCGGCCATCAAGGTCGCGGGGGCAAACCGGCTCGCCAGCCGTGCGCCGATGCGTGGGCAGATCAGCATCGTCAGGGCAAACGGCAACATCCCGAGTCCCGACGCGATAGCCGAAAAACCCAGGCCGTTTTGCAGGTAAAACGGCAGCAACGTCATCATCACCTGAGCGCAACCGGCATAAGCGAACATCCCCAGTAGCGCACCGATGAAGCGTGGATGCTTGAACAATTGCAGGTCGATCATCGGCCGCTGCTGCATCCGTTCGATCACCACGAACAGCCCCAGCAGCACCGCGCCTCCGATCAGTCGCGTGTAGGTGAGTGGATTGGCCCAACCGATGCGGTTGGCTTCGATCAAGCCCCAGATCAGGCACAACAAACTCGCACTGAACGCCAGGCTGCCCCACGGATCGAGGCGCGCGGACTGGGTGTCCCGGGATTCCGGTACGTTGCGCCAGACCATTGCCATCAGCAGTAAACCTACTGGGAGGTTGAGGTAGAAGATCCAGCGCCAGCCAACGTACTCGGTGATCAAACCGCCGAGGGTTGGCGCAGCGGTCATCGCCACGCCCATGCACGCGCCCCAGAACGCCCAGGCCTTGGCCCGTTCCACTTCGTCGTGGAAGGTATGGCCGATGGAGGCCAGCGCCGAGGTCAACAGCAGAGCTGCGCCAACCCCCTTGATCGCCCGGGCAATGTCGAGGAACAACGCATTCGGCGCGGCCCCGCAACCGAGCGAGGCAAGAATGAAAATCCCCAGGCCCCAGAGCAGGGTTTTCTGCCGGCCAAAACGGTCGGCGATGCTGCCCGCCGGCAGCAACAACGCGGCGAAGGCCAGCATGTAAGCGCTGACCACCCACTCGATGTCAGCAAAATTGGCGCCCAGGTCGCGGGCGATGGTCGGCAGGGTGACGGCGACAATATTGGTGTCGAGGACGATCAGCGAACACACCCCGGAGGCGGTCAACAGCGTCAGGCGCGGGCTGATCCGGTTCATAAGGTGGTTGCCTTTTGAGTAAGGTGTTTGACGGGCATGCTTTCGGCTCTCTACTGTGATTGCATCGAAAGCTTATCCCGGGCGGCGTCAGGCTTTGTTAGCTAGCAGTCGGGACTTCATTACCTTTGAGCTAATCCACCGATGGACATACGCCATTTCCGCTACTTTCTGGCCGTTGCCCGGCAGCGCAATTTCACCCGCGCCGCCGAACAACTGGGCATCGCGCCGCCGACCTTGAGCCGGCAGATCCAGGACATGGAAACCGAACTCGGCACCCGATTGTTCCTGCGCCAGCAACGGGAAGTCAGCCTGACCGAGGCTGGCGCCGCGCTGGTGATCGAGGCCGAGGCCACGGTGCGCCAATTTGAATTCGCCCAGCGCAATGCCCAGCGCGCCGGGCGTGGCGATATCGGCCATATCGAACTCGGATATGTAGCCTCAGCGGTGTACTCGGGGTTGTTGCAAAAACAGGTGCAAGCCTTTGGCCGCGAATGCCCGGACGTCAGCCTGAATGTGCGGGAAAGCCCGATGGCCGCGTTGCCGGGCCTGGTGATTGAGGGCCGGTTCGATATCGGTTATGTCCGCTCGCCCATGACCTTGCCCGAGGGGTTGGAGGCGATTCGGCTCGATGCGGAAGGCTTTGTGTTGGCGTTGTCGAGCGAATCCTGGCTGTGCCGCCTGCCGCAGATCAGCCCGGCGCATTTGCAAAAAGAAACCTTCATCCTGCCGGAACAAATCAACGGCACCTTGCAGGTCGCGGCCCATGGCGGATTCGCGCCGAAGCTGGGGGTGCAACCGGGCGGGTTGGTGGCGGTGATTGCCCTTGTATCGTTGGGGCAGGGCGTGGCGGTGGTGCCGGAGTCGGTGGTGGGGCATGTCGGGTTGCCCGGGGTGGTGTACCGGGAGATCGAGGCGTGTGAGGCGAGTTCGTGGTTGTCGATGATTTATCGGCGTTTTGAGAAGTCGCGGGCGGTGGCCAGATATATTGAGCGGGTCAGAGATAGTTAAGAACAAAAGCATCGCGAGCAAGCTCGCTCCCACAAGGGATACTCAGTGTCCACAAAACCAATGTGGGAGCGAGCTTGCTCGCGATAGCGGTTAGAAGAACAACCGTGATTCCAGGTGACCTACAGATCTTGTAATGATTTCCCGCTGTGGGAAAAGTCACCACCACCTGTACGCTCCAAGTCCTTTTTCCTTTCAGGACTTGCATGAACACCCTCTCGGAGCCTCCCAGTCAGCCCTTCATCTCGCGCATTCGCGCAACTCTGACGCACGCCAAACACCCGGTTTTCCGACTACCATCTCTTCCTGCCATTACAGCCCCACGGCCCTCGCGCCGTACCTTGCCGTGCCCGGCATTCTGAATTCGCTGAAGAGAACGAGACAGTTTTATGGAATGGATAGCTGACCCCACCGCATGGCTGGGCTTGTTGACGTTGATCGTGCTGGAGCTGGTGCTGGGCATCGACAACCTGGTGTTTATCGCGATCCTGGCGGACAAATTGCCGCCGCATCAGCGCGACCGTGCGCGGATCATCGGTTTGTCCCTGGCGTTGCTGATGCGCCTTGGCTTGCTGGCGAGTATTTCCTGGTTGGTGACCCTGACCCAGCCGCTGTTCGAGGTGTTCGACAAGAGCTTTTCCGGGCGTGACTTGATCATGCTGTTCGGCGGTGTGTTCCTGTTGTTCAAGGCCACCATGGAACTGCACGAGCGACTCGAAGGCCATGTCGGCCAACGGTCTAGCAACGCCGCTTATGCGATGTTCTGGCCAATCGTGGCGCAGATCGTGGTGCTTGACGCGGTGTTTTCCCTGGATGCGGTGATTACCGCCGTGGGTATGGTTGATGAGCTGGCGGTGATGATGATCGCGGTGATCATTTCCATCGGCCTGATGATCGTCGCCAGCAAGCCGCTGACCCGCTTCGTCAACGAACACCCGACGGTGATCATGCTCTGCCTGGGCTTCCTGATGATGATCGGTTTCGCCCTGACCGCCGAGGGCCTGGGGTTCCACATTCCCAAGGGTTATCTGTATGCGGCCATCGGTTTCTCGATCCTGATCGAAGTGTTCAACCAGATCGCCCGTGCCCGGCGCAAGCGCTCCATGCAGGGCTTGCGACCGATGCGCGAGCGCACGGCCCATGCGGTGATGCGTTTGCTCGGTGGTCGCCGGTTGGCGGTGGAAGAGGTCGGTGAAGAGATTGCCGACTTGTTGGATAACGGTGAGGCGCCGAGTGAAGTGCTGTTCGACCGCCGTGAACGGGTGATGATCAGCGGCGTTCTGCAATTGGCCGAGCGGCCGATTCGTACACTGATGACGGTACGGGCTGACGTCGATCACATCGATTTGGCCGACGATGCCGAAACCATTCGTACACGCCTGATGCACTCGTCCTACTCACGCCTGCCGCTGATTCGCGATGGCGCGGTGGATGAGCCACTGGGCTTCGTGCATAAAAAGGAATTGTTGAAGGACTACCTGGCTGGCAATGAGCCCGACCTCGAAGAGCTGGCGCGCACGACCATCAACTTGCTCGACAGCTACTCGATCCTCAACGCCCTGGAACAGATGCGTCAGGCCTCGACCCACATTGCCTTTGTGGTCAATGAATTCGGCGATTTCGTCGGCGTACTGACCATAACCGATATTCTTGAGTCGATCGCCGGCGAACTGCCGGACGCCAGCGAAATCGAAGGCCCGGATTTGGTCGAAGAGCAGGGCGGGTTCATGGTCAGCGGCGCATTGAGCCTGGCGCGGGTGAGGCAGTTGACTGGCTTCAGCGCTGAACCCACCGAGAATTACCATACCCTGGCCGGGTTGGTGATGAGCGTGTTGGATCGGTTGCCGATGATGGGCGACCGGCATGAACGGGATGGGTGGAGCATGACGGTGATGGCGGTTGAAGAGCGGCGGGTGGTGCGGGTGTTGTTGGTACGTATCAGCGGGTAATTTTGCGTTGGGTTTGAGGGTCTCTTCGCGAGCAAGCCCGCTCCCACACTGGATCTGCGGCGAGCACATTATTTGTGTACTCCACTGAATCCATGTGGGAGCGGGCTTGCTCGCGAAGGCGATCTATCTGGCAACCACTCACTCAAACCCTGCCCACCTGACGCGCCCGCGCCACCGTACATAAACCACGCAACGTCCGCCGCAACCACACTAAATCATGCCTCGGTTTTCGAGCCACATTCCGAGGCTTCACCTTGCCAATATGCGCCACGAAATCCGCCACCAGCGTCTGCGGAGTACCAATCCCCTTAAGCTTCTTCACCAGTTTCCCATCCTTGTAAAACAACACCGTCGGCGTCCCGGTGACATTCGGATGCCGAGGCGACTCACTGGTGTTCAACATATAAATGTCCGCACGATGCCGATACGTCTCGGCAATCGCCCGAAAAACCGGTCCGGCCTCTTCACAAGCAGGACAGTGCTGATTGCCGAAGTACAGAATCACCGGGCGCCAGGTTTTCAGGGCTTTGCGGTAGGTCGCGGCCAACGCCGTGGGAGGGGTTGTCGAAGTCATTGATGTCTCCTTTTCACAACATCATCGAAGGCTCGTTGACGTTAAAGGAGGGCGGAAGGTGGGTCTACTGTCAGAAATTACAGGTGTCACAGGCCCGTCCTTGCGGATCGTCCTGTGCCACATTTTGAATCGCCTTGCTTCGAATGTGGTGCAAGTACCCGCCCTCTGTAGCCAACGGTAGCGCTCCCTAATCCCGTGCGTTCGGTAACGCTTTTCCCCGCCCATCACGCATCCCTCTGATTCAAAACACTTTTCAATCTTCCCAACATAGGCCTCACATCCTATGGCACACTTTCTGCTGTCTATTCCGTTGTTACACACCAACGTCCGGTATAACGGAATACACAACACTCTGGAGTGCTTGCCATGCATCGCCGACCTTCCTTGTTCAAAGCGTGTGTTTTTATCCTCGCGGCTTCGGCCGCTGCCATGGGTGTTGCCCAGGCGGCGGACAGCAAGCTCGATAGCGTGCTGGCCCGTGGCAAATTGATCGTGGGGACCGGCAGTACCAACGCGCCGTGGCATTTCCAGGGAGCGGACGGCAAGTTGCAGGGTTTTGATATCGACATCGGGCACATGATCGCCAAGGGCTTGTTCAATGATCCAAGCAAGGTCGAGTACGTGGTGCAGTCCTCCGATGCGCGGATTCCGAACCTGCTGACGGACAAGGTCGATATCAGCTGCCAGTTCATCACCGTCACCGCCAGCCGTGCGCAGCAAGTGGCCTTTACTCTGCCGTACTACCGCGAAGGCGTCGGCCTACTGCTGCCGGCCAACAGCAAGTACAAGGAAATCGAAGACCTCAAAGCCGCTGGCGACAGCGTGACCGTGGCCGTGCTGCAGAACGTGTACGCCGAAGAACTGGTTCATCAGGCGTTGCCTAAAGCCAAGGTTGATCAGTACGACAGCGTTGACCTGATGTACCAGGCCGTGAACTCCGGCCGCGCCGACACTGCCGCCACCGATCAGTCCTCGGTCAAATACCTGATGGTGCAGAACCCTGGTCGCTATCGCAGCCCAACCTACGCCTGGAGCCCGCAAACCTACGCCTGCGCCGTCAAGCGTGGCGATCAGGATTGGCTGAACTTCGTTAACACCGTATTGCATGAAGCCATGACCGGCGTTGAGTTCCCGGCTTACGCGGCGTCGTTCAAACAATGGTTCGGTGTCGATCTGCCGACCCCTGCCATCGGTTTCCCTGTCGAATTCAAATGATCCCGTGAGAGCGGGGCGGCTATAGAGCGCCCCGTTCAAGGTACTGCTGACCATGAACTATCAGTTGAACTTTGCCGCCGTGTGGCGTGATTTCCCCAGTTTGCTGGCGGGGCTCGGTCTGGGCCTGGAGCTGGCGCTGGTGTCGATCGCCATTGGCTGCGTGATCGGCCTGATGATGGCGTTTGCTTTGCTTTCAAAGCACCGCGCGTTGCGGGTGCTGGCGTCGGTGTACGTGACGGTGATCCGTAACACGCCGATTCTGGTGTTGATTCTGTTGATTTACTTCGCTTTGCCGAGCCTGGGCATTCGTCTGGACAAGATCCCTTCGTTCATCATCACCCTGTCGCTGTATGCCGGGGCGTACCTGACCGAAGTGTTCCGTGGCGGGCTGTTGAGCATTCCCAAGGGCCAGCGCGAAGCCGGGCTGGCGATCGGTCTGGGCGAATGGCAGGTCAAGGCCTACGTCACCGTGCCGGTGATGCTGCGCAACGTGCTGCCTGCTCTGTCGAACAACTTCATTTCGCTGTTCAAGGACACCTCACTGGCGGCCGCGATTGCGGTGCCGGAGCTGACTTATTACGCGCGCAAGATCAATGTCGAGAGCTACCGGGTGATTGAAACCTGGATGGTGACCACAGCGCTCTATGTTGCGGCCTGTTACCTCATTGCCATGATGCTGCGTTACCTCGAACAGCGTCTGGCGATCCGCCGATAGGAGCCTCCCATGTACGAATCCCCAAGTTGGTTGCATGAGTTATGGGTGGCGCGGGAAGTCCTGTGGCAAGGCTTTTTGACCAGCGTGCAGTGTTCGGCGTTGGCGATTTTGCTCGGTACGCTGATCGGCATTGTCGCCGGACTGGTGCTGACCTACGGCAATGTCTGGATGCGCGCCCCGTTCCGTTTCTACGTCGATCTGATTCGTGGCACGCCGGTGTTTGTATTGGTGCTGGCCTGCTTCTATATGGCGCCGGCACTGGGCTGGCAGATCAGCGCGTTTCAGGCCGGTGCGCTAGGGCTGACGTTGTTCTGCGGCTCCCACGTCGCCGAGATCGTGCGCGGTGCATTACAAGCATTGCCGCGGGGGCAGATGGAAGCGAGCAAGGCGATTGGCCTGACGTTTTATCAATCCCTGGGCTATGTGTTACTGCCCCAGGCGTTGCGGCAGATCTTGCCGACCTGGGTCAACTCATCCACCGAGATCGTCAAGGCCTCGACCTTGTTGTCGGTGATCGGCGTCGCCGAGTTGCTGCTCAGCACGCAACAGATCATCGCCCGGACCTTTATGACCCTGGAGTTCTACCTGTTCGCCGGTTTCCTCTTTTTCGTCATCAACTACGCCATCGAATTACTCGGCCGGCACATTGAAAAGCGGGTGGCTTTGCCATGACTCAGACTTCTACTGCACCAAACGGCCAGGCCCTGCTGGACATTCGCGGCCTGCACAAACAATACGGCAAGCTTGAAGTGCTCAAGGGCGTCGACCTGACCATGCAGCGCGGCAACGTCGTCACGCTGATCGGCTCCAGCGGCTCGGGCAAGACCACGCTGCTGCGTTGCGTGAACATGCTCGAAGAATTCCAGGGCGGGCAGATTCTGCTCGACGGCGAATCCATCGGTTATGACGAGGTCAACGGCAAGCGCGTGCGCCACGCCGAAAAAGTCATTGCGCGTCATCGTGCGATGACTGGCATGGCGTTCCAGCAGTTCAACCTGTTTCCGCACCTCACCGCGTTGCAGAACGTCACCCTCGGTCTGCTCAAAGTCAAAAAGCTGCACAAGGATGAAGCCGTCGCCCTGGCCGAGAAATGGCTGGAGCGGGTCGGCCTGTATGAACGACGCGATCACTATCCGGGTCAGTTGTCCGGTGGTCAGCAACAGCGGGTGGCGATTGCCCGGGCGATTGCGATGAACCCGAGCCTGATGCTGTTCGACGAAGTCACCTCGGCCCTCGACCCGGAACTGGTCGGCGAAGTGCTGAACGTGATCAAGGGCCTGGCTGATGAAGGCATGACCATGTTGCTGGTGACCCACGAAATGCGTTTTGCCTTCGAAGTCTCGGACAAGATCGTGTTCATGAATCAGGGCCGGATCGAAGAGCAGGGGCCGCCGAAAGAATTGTTCGAACACCCAAAATCGCCGCGTTTGGCGGAATTTCTCAAGAACACGCGTTTCTGATTTTTTCAAAAGAATTTTTAAGCAGGAGAAACACTCATGAGCATTACTCGTTACGGCACCGGCAGCACCGCCGCTGGCGGTCAGCCTCGTCCTTTCGCCCGCGCCGTTGAAGCCGATGGCTGGCTGCACGTGTCCGGGCAGGTGCCGGCGCTGGACGGCGAGATCATCACTGGCGGTATCGTCGAACAGACCCGCCAGACCATGAAGAACCTGATCGCGATTCTCGAAGAGGCCGGTTATGGCCTGGAAGACGTGGTGCGTGCTGGCGTGTGGCTGGAGGATCCGCGGGATTTCACGAGTTTCAACAAGGTCTTCTCCGAGTACTTCAAACCCGAACACGCCCCGGCCCGAGCCTGCGTGCAGGCGAACATGATGGTCGATTGCAAGGTTGAGATTGACTGCGTGGCGTACAAGAAAAAGGCTTGAGATGTGGGGCGGTCTTGAGGGCCACCCCTCACCCTAACCCTCTCCCCAGAGGGGAGAGGGGACTGATTTGTATCGATGCCAATGTTGATGTCAGACAGAAATTCCCGCATCGATACGGTCAGGCGCCCTCTCCCCCTTGGGGTGAGGGCGGGGGGTGAGGGGTGGATCTGACTGACATCAACACTGCGGCCCGTTACTATCCCGGCGACTTTGAATGGGAACCTGAAGAAATGACCGAAGACACCATCAAGCGCCGGGCTCGCGGTCTGGACCGGGCGTTCGATATCCTCGATTTCCTCAAGGAAATCGGCCAGCCCCTGCGTCCGAACGAAATCGCCAGCGGCATCGGCAGCCCGAAATCCACGGTCTACGAACTGGTGGCCTCGCTGCTGGAACGACGCATCCTCGAACCCGTGGGCAAGGACGGTCACGTCTACCTTGGTCGTCAGTTGTACTTCCTCGGGCAGGCGCACTTGCGCCATTTCGACCTGACCCGCGAAGCCGATCACGCCTTGCAGGAAATCGTCAGCCAGACCCGGGAAACCGCGCAGATGTGCCTGCTCAACGGGCGCAAATACACGGTGGCGTTGATGAAAGAGGGTGAGCGGCATTTCCGTATTTCCTCGGACATCGGCGAAAACGCACCGATTCCCTGGACCGCGTCCGGACGCCTGCTGCTGGCGCACTTGAGCGATGACGAAATCATCGACCTGATCGACCACGATGACTTCATCCTGCCCAACGGTGAACGCCTGCCGCTGGAGGTGTTTCTCAAGGAAATCCGCCAGGCCGGGATCGATGGGTTTTTCTCTTTCGATAGCGTCGCCGACACCTTCACCCATTGCTTCGCCGCCCCGGTCAAAGACCCTAGCGGCGTGGCCATTGCGACCCTGTGCATCGTCGCCCCACGGGCAGATGCCAAGAACAATTACAACGACTATCGTCGGGTACTGATCGACAGTGCCAACAACCTGGCCCGACGTATCAACGAATAACCGCGGCTGCCTGCGGCCGCGAATGTAAGGAGTTCGAACATGTCTTCTGCCGAAACGACTGCCGCCGTAGAAAAAGGCTTTGCGCAAACCGGCGCCCATCTGGTGCGCGACGTCAGCCTGCCGGCGCTGGTGTTGCACCGTGAAGCGCTGGAACACAACATCCGCTGGATGCAGGCGTTCGTCAGCAACAGCGGCGCAGAACTGGCGCCCCACGGCAAAACCAGCATGACCCCGGCGTTGTTTCGCCGCCAACTGGACGCTGGCGCCTGGGGCATTACCCTGGCCAGCGCCACGCAGACCCGTGCGGCCTATGCGCATGGCGTGCGCCGCGTGTTGATGGCCAACCAACTGGTTGGCACGCCGAACATGGCGTTGATCGCTGATTTGCTGGCGGACCCGACCTTCGACTTCCATTGCATGGTTGATCACCCGGACAACGTCGCCGACCTGGGGGCGTACTTCGCGTCCCGTGGCGTGCGTTTGAACGTGATGATCGAATACGGCGTGGTTGGCGGTCGTTGCGGTTGCCGTACCGAGACCGAAGTGGTGGCGCTGGCCCAGGCCATCGCCGCACAACCGGCGCTGGCGTTGACCGGTATCGAAGGGTACGAAGGCGTCATCCATGGCGATCATGCGGTCAGCGGTATCCGTGAATTCGCCTCTTCTTTGGTGCGCCTGGCGGTGCAGTTGCAGGACAGCGGGGCATTCGCGATTCCCAAGCCGATCATCACCGCCTCGGGCTCGGCCTGGTACGACCTGATCGCCGAATCCTTCGAAGCCCAGAACGCCGGCGGACGTTTCCTCAGCGTGCTGCGCCCCGGCAGTTACGTGGCCCACGACCACGGCATCTACAAAGAAGCGCAATGCTGCGTGCTCGACCGTCGCAGCGATCTGCACGAAGGCCTGCGCCCGGCGCTGGAAGTCTGGGCGCACGTGCAGTCGTTGCCGGAGCCGGGCTTTGCGGTGATCGCCCTCGGCAAGCGCGACGTGGCGTACGACGCCGGTTTGCCGGTGCCGTTGTTGCGCTACAAGGCGGGTGTGATTCCGGCGATTGGCGACGATGTCAGCGCCTGCAAAGTGACGGCGGTGATGGACCAGCATGCGTTCATGACCGTGGCACCGGGGGTTGAATTGCGGGTTGGGGACATCATTTCGTTCGGCGCATCCCATCCGTGCCTGACGTTCGACAAATGGCGTACGGGGTGTCTGGTGGATGAGCAGTTGCAGGTGATTGAAACCATGGACACCTGTTTCTAAGGTTCCACACCGAGGCGAGGCCTTCGCGAGCAAGCCCGCTCCCACATTTGGAATGCGTTTCCCTGTGGGAGCGGGCTTGCTCGCGAAGAGGTCCGCCCAGACACCACCGAACCGCGAGATTCCACACCCATGAACACCATCAACACCCTCGGCCCCAACACCCCGCGCATCGCGCTGATCGGCGAGTGCATGATCGAGTTGCAGCAGCGGGCCGACGGCAGCCTGCAACAGAGCTTCGGCGGCGACACCCTGAACACGGCGGTCTATCTGTCCCGGGAACTGGGCGAAGGTGGCACGGTGGATTACGTCACCGCCCTGGGCGATGACAGCTTCAGCGACGCCATGTGCCAGAGCTGGGCGGCCGAGAACATCGGCCTGGAAATGGTCCAGCGTTTGCCCGGGCGCTTGCCAGGTTTGTATTGCATCCAGACTGACGCCGCTGGCGAGCGCCGCTTTCTGTACTGGCGCAACGAAGCGGCGGTCCGCAGTTGCTTCACCACTCCGGCGGCCGCGCCGATTCTGGCGGCGTTGCCGGATTACGACGTTTTGTATTTCAGCGGTATCACTCTGGCAGTACTGGGTGAGCAAGGTCGGGAAAAGTTACTGGAAACCCTGATCGAGGCCCGGCAGCGGGACGCGCGCATTGTTTTCGACAACAACTATCGACCACGTTTGTGGGCATCGCTGGAAGAGGCTCGGGCGGTGTATCGCAGTGTTTTACCGTATGTGGATTTGGCGTTGCTCACCGTTGATGACGAACAGGCGCTGTTTCATTTTTCCGGTGTAGACGCGGTGTTTGACGCGTACGAGCAGATCGGCACGCCGGAGGTGGTGCTCAAGCGTGGCGCCGAGGCGTGCCTGATTCGCTGTGATGGCGAGTCGTTCGAAGTACCGGCGCAGAAGGTCGAACGTGTGGTGGACACCACGGCGGCAGGGGATTCGTTCAGTGCGGCGTATCTGGCCAGTCGGCTCAAGGGTGGCAGCCCGGCGGAGGCGGCTGAGGCAGGGCATCGGTTGGCGAGCCAGGTTATTCAAGTGCCGGGAGCGCTGATCCCGAGGTAAGCGGAGTATGGCCGCTTGCTGCGCAATCGGTTCGCGAGCAAGCCCGCTCCCACATGGAAATGCGATCTCCTGTGGGAGCGGGCTTGCTCGC
>NZ_JBSPCZ010000013.1:0-216263 GCF_056161485.1 Pseudomonas sp. 5Vm1k | reverse complement strand
CCCGCTCCCGCAATGAATCACCGCCGGACACAAATTCAGCACACACAGAAGATCCCCTGTGGGAGCGGGCTTGCTCGCGAAAGCGGTAGGTAAGGCAACATTGATTTCGCCTGGCACGACGCCTTCGCGAGCAGGCTCGCTCCCACAATAAATCACCGCTGGACACAAATTCTGCACACACAGAAGATCCCCTGTGGGAGCGAGCTTGCTCGCGAAAGCGGTAGGTAAGGCAACATTGATTTCGCCTGGCACGACGCCTTCGCGAGCAGGCTCGCTCCCACAATGAATCACCGCCGGACACAAACTCTGCACACACACAGAAGATCCCCTGTGGGAGCGGGCTTGCTCGCGAAGGGGCCTTCAAATCCACCACCGAATCAAACCGCTCACGCCACTTTTTCCGCCGCCTGCCGCTCCCGCTCGGCCACCAATTGGCGAACCAGCGGGATCAGACGCTTGCCATAATCGATAGCGTCATTAAGCGGATCGAAACCGCGAATCAGGAACGTGGTGATGCCCAGGTCGTAATAGTCGAGCAGCGCTTCCGCCACTTGTTCCGGCGTACCAACCAGCGATGTCGAATTCCCTTGCGCGCCGAGCAACCCGGCAATCCCGGTCCACAGCCGCTTGTCCAATCGCGAGCCCTGAGCCGCAGCCGCCAACAACCGCCGGGAGCCTTCGTTCGGCGGTTCGCGGCGTACAAAGCCATTCTTTTCCGCCAAAGCCGTAGCCTGTTCCAGAATGCTTTCGGCACGCTCCCAGGCCTGCGCTTCGGTGTCCGCCAAAATCGGGCGCAGCGACAGGCTGAAGCGAATACTGCGCCCATGCTTCGCTGCTTCGGCGCGCACCTGGTTCACCACTTCGCGCACCTGCTCGTAGGTTTCACCCCACAGCGCGTACACGTCCGCGTGCTTTCCCGCTACCTCAATGGCAGCCGCCGACGAGCCACCGAAATACAATGGAATGTGCGGCTGCTGCGGCGACTTCACGGCTGAGTGCGCGCCTTCGACCTGGTAGTACTTGCCCTGATAGTCGAAGGGCTTTTCGCTGGTCCATTCCTGGCGCAGTACGTCGAGGTATTCATCGGTGCGGGCGTAGCGTTCGTCCTTGCCTATATAGCTGCCATCGGCTCGCAATTCGCGGTCATCGCCACCGGTAATGATATGCACGGCGGTGCGGCCGCCATTGAACACATCGAGGGTATTGAACTGTCGTGCGGCCAGGGTTGGCGCGGCGAAGCCCGGGCGATGCGCGATGAGGAACTTGAGGTTTTTCGTCACGATGGCGGCGTGGGAGGCAATCAGCGTGCTGTCCGGGCTGTTGGAGTGGAACGCCACCAAGGCACGGTCGAAACCGGCCTCATCATGGGCGCGGGCGACGGTCTCCACATAATCAGGCTGCAACACCGGGCCGCTGCGAGGGTGAATTTCCGAGGAATGGTGGCCGCCGATGTAGCCGATAAATTCGATACTCATGCTGAGTTCCTTGTCTTTGGATTGGCGTGATTCAAGCCTCCACCGGGCAGGGGGTCGGTCCATGGTGTCGAAAGTAGGCGCAGCGGGGCAGTGCTGTGAAATGCCGTTTTGTTCTAAGTTAATTATTAATTTAATGAATCATAAGAAATTACAGATATAAGAAGTCCGCATTTTAATCGGGGTCGGAGATGCACGCAGCGAAGGGCGGGGGCTGAGCGTTTTAATTATGCAAATAATTTATCTGGATAATGTTCTATCTGATTTTTAATCATATTAGGTTATTCCCAAAAAGAATTTCACTGGCGTTTTTTATGCGAATAGCATGAATCCGAAGCCATGTTCTTGATGAGGAAGGAAGCCTGATGACTGAAAAGACCTTCGATACACCGAGCGCCAGTAGCTCATTTTCCGTCAACAAGGCGATTGATAGCCCACCTGCGTCGCGGCTGATCCCCAACTGGCTAAGCAATTGGCGAACCCCGGAAGTCTTGCTGCGTTTGCTCAGCCCGATTGCGCTGCTGTTGTTGTGGGAGCTGGCGTCACAGTTCGGCTTGATCCCGCAGCGGGTCATTGCTGCACCGTCACAGATTGGCGGCACGCTATGGGCGATGATCGTCTCCGGCGAGCTGGGCAAGCATTTGCTGGTCTCCCTTCAGCGCGCGTTGTTGGGCTTGAGCATCGGGGTCAGCATCGGCGTGATCGCGGCGCTGATCACCGGCTTGTCGAAGCGCGGCGAGGTGATCCTCGATTCGCCGATGCAGATGCTGCGTACCATTCCTTCCCTGGCCCTGGTGCCGCTGTTCATTCTTTGGTTTGGCATCGGCGAGTTCACCAAGATCGCGCTGATCGTCACCGGTACGACCTTTCCGGTGTACCTCAATCTGTTCTCCGGCATTCGCAACATCGACCCCAAATTGATCGAGGCCGCCAACACCCTGGGCCTGAATCGTCGCGAGTTGATCTGGCACGTGATCCTGCCGGGCTCCTTGCCTTCGTTCTTTGTCGGCTTACGGTATTCGTTGGGGATTTCCTGGCTGGCCCTCGTGTTTGTCGAGCAGATCAACACCACCGCCGGCATTGGTTTCCTGGCCAGTGACGCCCGGGACTTTATGCGCACTGACGTGATCGTTATCTGCCTGTTGATTTACAGCGTCCTCGGTTTGTTGATCGACGGACTGATCCGCACGCTGGAGCGTTTCGCCCTGGCCTGGCGCCCATCTTTTGTGAGGAACTGACATGTCGAACATCGATATTCTGGACACACCATCAACGGCGCCCGTGCAACTGCGTAACGTCGTGCGCCAGTTCGGTCAGCAACGGGTCATCGATGGCCTGGACCTGGACATCGCCCCGGGCGAGTTCGTCGCGTTGCTCGGGGCCAGCGGTTCCGGGAAAACAACTTTATTGCGCAGCCTGGCCGGGCTCGACAGCATCGACAGCGGCCAATTGCGCGTGCCCAAGGCCCGGGCCGCCGTGTTCCAGGAGCCGCGCTTGATGCCCTGGAAACGTGCCTGGAAGAACGTGATCCTCGGCCTGCGCGTCCCGAATGCCAAGGAGCGTGCAGTGCAAGCCTTGACCGAAGTCGGGCTGGCCCATCGACTGGAAGCCTACCCGGCAACCCTCTCCGGCGGCGAAGCGCAGCGAGTAGCCCTGGCTCGTGGCCTGGTGCGCGAACCCAAGCTGTTACTCCTCGACGAACCGTTCGCCGCCCTCGATGCCCTGACCCGGATCAAGATGCATCGGCTGATCATCGAGTTGTGGCGCAAACACACCCCGGCGGTACTGCTGGTGACCCACGACGTGGACGAAGCGATCCTGCTCGCCGACCGCGTCATTGTGTTGGCCAACGGCAAGATTGCCGAGCAATTGACCATCGATTTACCGCGTGCTCGGGATACTGGGCAGGACGGCTTCCAGGCCATCCGTGCACGGTTGTTGAGCTTGTTGGGTGTGGAAGTGGAAAGCGCTGCCGTGGCTGAGCGTCAGCCTGTGCTTCGGCGTTTTGCCCATGCTTGATCGGCCTATATGGAAATCGGCGATGCTGTTGTTGTCCGGTGCCGCGCTGTTGCTCGGTGGCTGCGGTGACGCCGTTGCGCCAAAAGCCCAGGCGGACCTGTCCAGCGTCAAACTGATCCTCGGCGATCAAGCCAAGGGGCTGCGCACGGTGGTCGAGGCAGCCAATGCGCTGGAGGGCATTCCGTACAAGGTCGAGTGGGCCAATTTCCAGGGCGCCGCGCCGCTGTTCGAAGCGTTGCGCGCCGGTGCTGTGGACCTGGGGCCGGCCGGTGATACACCGGTGCTCGCCGTCGCTACCGGTGGCACGCCGCTGCGCATCGTCGCGGTACGCCGCAGTCAATCCCGAGGCATCGGCATTCTGGTGCCGCAGGATTCGCCTATCCATAGCGTCGCCGATCTGAAGGGTCGCAACGTGGTGGTGTCGTCGGCACGGGGCAGCATTTCCCAGTATCTGTTGATTCGCGCACTGGCCAACGCCGGGGTCGATGAGAAGGACGTTAATGTCGGTTTCGTCCTGCCCACCGATGCTTTGTCCGCGTTCAACGCCGGCAAGATCGAAGCCTGGGCCACGTTCGGTATCTACCAGGCATTTGCCGAACAGCAGGGCGCCCGGGTGCTGATCAGCGGCGAAGGGATCAACACCGGGCTGACGTTCATCACGGCGTCGGATGAGGTGCTGAGCGACCCGCTCAAGCGCCAGGCCCTCAGCGATGTATTGCAGCGTTTCGCCAAGGCCTTCGAATGGGCCCGACAAAACCCCGACGAGTACGCGCGGGTGTTCGCCAAGGCCAACGATGTACCGCTGGAAGTCTCGCAGCGGCTGCGCAGTTGGGGCGATGAGTCGTTGCTGCCGGTCGAGCCGCGAGATGTCCAGGCCTTGCAGCAGGTTGACGATTTATTTGTCGAGAAGAAGATCTTTCCCCATCGCGTGGACGTGGAAAAGTTCACCGATGCCCAGGTGTTTTCCAGTGAGTCATTGGCACTGAGTCGAAGCACTTCCACCCAATAAGTCCGGGTTGATCGTCAACAACGCTCCTGTCTCTGACAGGGGCGTTTTTGTGCCTGGAATCCGGGAAAAGCCTGGGTGAAGCGAACCTAAGCTAATGCAAAAAAGATATTTATTACGAGTTTTTAAGATCGTTTAGCTTGGATGCATCGCCACACAAAACATCGTTTCACATGGGAGTGAACCATGCCGCATCCACTGGACATCACCACCTTACCGACCCTCGACCTGTCATTGCTCGACGGCACCCCGGAACAACGCCAGGGCTTTCTTGACGACCTGCGCCACGCCGCCCGGGACGTGGGTTTTTTCTACCTGACCGGGCATGGCATCGACAGCGATTTGCTGAGTCAGGTACAGGGCCACGCTCGCCAATTCTTTGCCTTGCCTGACAGCGAAAAGACCGCGGTCGGCATGATCAACTCGCCACACTTTCGCGGCTACAACCGCGCCGCTTCGGAGATCACTCGCGGCAAGCCTGACTTGCGCGAGCAGTTCGATCTGGGCGCCGAGCGCGAGGTGTTGCCGCAAGATGAAAACAGCCCGTTCTGGGCGCGCCTGCAAGGCCCTAATCAATGGCCGGCCGCACTGCCGGCGCTCAAGCCGTTGCTGCTGGATTGGCAGCACGCCATGACGCGCATGTCCCTGCGCCTGCTACAAGCTTTCGCCCAGGCGCTGGCGCTGCCACACGACGCGTTCGACCGCTTGTACGGCGACAAACCCAACGAACACATCAAGCTGATGCGCTATCCGGGGCAGGGGCCTGGCGGTAGCCATCAAGGCGTCGGCGCACACAAGGATTCGGGTTTCCTGAGCTTCCTGCTGCAAGACCAGCAAGCCGGTTTGCAAGTCGAAATCGAAGAGGGCCGCTGGATCGATGCGCTGCCTCGGGACAACACGTTGGTGGTGAATATTGGCGAACTGCTGGAGCTGGCCACCAACGGTTATTTGCGCGCCACGGTGCATCGGGTGGTGTCGCCGCCCAAGGGCAGCGAGCGCTTGTCGATTGCGTTTTTCCTCGGCGCGCAACTCGACGCGGTGGTGCCGCTGTATCCGTTGCCTACCGCGCTGTTGCGCGAAGCGCGAGGCCCGGCGAGTGATCCGGACAATCCATTGTTTCGTGATGTGGGCTGGAACTACCTCAAGGGTCGCCTGCGCTCCCATCCCGATGTTGCCCAGCGTTTTTACGCCGATGCACTGATCCCCAAAGCACTGTCTGCCTAATCAAAAAGGACTACAAACATGTTGAAAAAAACAGGATTGACCCTGGCCGTGCTGGGCGCTCTGGTGACTTCTTTCAATGCCTTGGCCGTGGAGCCGTTGCGCGTCGCCGCCGACCCGGTGCCCCACGCACAGATTCTGGCGTTCGTGCAAAAGCTCGACCCAAAACTGAACCTCAAAGTGATCGAGATCCCTAACGGTGTGAACTCCAATGAGTTGCTGGTGCACGGCGATGTCGATGCCAATTACTTCCAGCACTTGCCGTACCTGAAGTCCCAGGAACAGGCCCTCGGTGAAAAACTCGCGGTGGCGGCGACCGTGCATATCGAACCGCTGGGGATCTATTCCCATCGACACAAGACCTTCGCCCAGGTCCCGCAACAAGGCACCGTGGCCGTACCGAATAACGTCACCAACCTCAGCCGCGCGTTGTACCTGTTGCAGGACAACGGCCTGATCAAGCTCAAGGCTGGCTTCAACGACCCGGCGACCGATCAGGCAACGCCGAAGGACATTGCCGAAAACCCGAAACAACTGAAAATCCTCGAAATCGAGTCGCCACAGATCCCTCGCGCTTTGGATGATGTCGACCTTGCGGTGATCAACGGTAACTACGCGCTGGAGGCCGGTCTGGTGCCGGCCAAGGATGCGCTGGGGCTGGAGAAGGCTGAGCACAACCCTTACGCGAATATCCTGGTGACCACGCCAAAATTGCAGGACGACCCACGGATCAAGCAACTGGCCAAGGATCTGACGTCGCCGGAAGTGGCCAAGTTCATCACCGATAACTTTGCCGGTTCGGTAATCCCGGTGGTGCCGGTGAGCGTGGCGGCTAACAAGCCATGATCGTCGTCGAGCAGTTGAGCAAAACCTATGGGCCAGGGCAGGCACCGGCGCTGGATCAGGTGTCCCTGAGCATTCCCGATGGCGCGATCTACGGGATTCTGGGGCGCAGCGGGGCGGGCAAATCGACGCTGCTGCGTTGCCTCAATCTGCTCGAACGGCCCAGCTCCGGGCGCATTCTGCTGGATGGCGAGGACCTGACGGCGCTGTCCGACATCGAACTGCGCCGCCAGCGCCAGCGCATCGGCATGATCTTCCAGGGCTTCAACCTGCTGCACTCGCGCAACGTCTTCGACAACATCGCCGTGCCGCTGGAAATCGCCCGCGTCGATAAAGCGCAGCGCCATGCTCGGGTCAAGGAATTGCTGGTTCTGGTAGGCCTGAGCGACAAGGCCCAGGCGTTTCCCTCGCAACTGTCTGGCGGGCAGAAACAACGGGTGGGCATTGCCCGAGCCTTGGCGGCGCGACCGGCGTATCTGCTGTCGGACGAAGCCACCAGCGCCCTCGACCCGGAAACCACCGCTTCGATTCTGCAACTGCTGCGCGACATCAATCGCCAATTGGGCCTGACCATTGTGCTGATCACCCATGAGCTGGACGTGGTCAAGTCGATCTGCGATCACGCCGCTTCACTGGCCCATGGCCGATTAGTTGAGGCCGGGCCGATTACCGAATTACTGGCCAATCCGGATTCCAGCCTTGGCCGCTCACTGCTGCCGGGCTACAGCACACCGTTGGGCAGCGATGCCCTCGACCTGAGTTTTTTCGACAACCTGTTGGCCACCCCGGTGCTCAACGAACTCAAGCAACACGGCGTGGAGCTGGACTTGCTGGCCAGCGGCGTCGAATCCATTGGCGGGCGACGAGTCGGTCGCCTGCGCGTGGCTTTCCGACACCCCGCCGATGAGCCGAAATTGAACCAGGTGGTGGCGTTTCTCGAGCAACGTGGCGTCAGGGTGGAGCGCTCATGAACCGTGTGATCGACTGGAACGAGATCTTGCAACTGGTGCTCACAGCCACCGGTGAAACCCTGTACATGGTCCTGTTGGCGGGGTTGTTCACCTTGCTGATCGGCTTGCCGCTGGGCGTGTTGCTGTTCATCAGCCGCAGTGGTGGTTTGTACCCGATGCCACGACTCAACAAAAGCCTGGGCAGCCTGGTCAACCTGGGTCGCTCGTTGCCCTTTGTGGTGATGCTGATTGCGCTGATCCCGCTGACCCGGCTGGTGGTCGGCACGACCCTGGGCAGCACCGCCGCCGTGGTGCCGATCACCATCGGCGCCTTTCCGTTCTTCGCGCGTATCGTCGAGAACGCTTTGGACGAAGTGGACAAGGGTCGCATCGAAGCGATCCTCGCCATGGGCGGTGATATCTGGCATGTGATTTTCAAAGTGCTGTTGCCCGAAGCGCTGCCGGCGTTGCTGGCGGGCATCACGCTGACGTTGGTGATGCTAATCGGCTTTTCCTCCATGGCCGGGGTTATCGGCGGCGGTGGACTCGGCGACCTGGCGATTCGCTACGGTTACCAGCGCTTCAACAATCAAGTGATGGTCGCCACGGTGGTGGTGCTGGTGATTCTGGTGCAGAGCGTGCAAAGCCTCGGCGATCGGTTGGTGCGCTCGTTGGCGCACCGTCGATGAGGTCGCTGGCCGTGGCGCCCGAGCCGCTGATTCGTGTGCATGAACTGAGCAAAACCTTTGGCGCCAACCGCGCGCTGGAGCGTGTCAGCCTGGAGATTTATCCCGCCGAAGTGGTAGCGCTGCTGGGCGCCAACGGCGCAGGCAAATCGACCCTGGTAAAGATTCTCGGCGGCAGTCAGGCCGCCGATTCCGGTGAGCTGTGGGTCGATGGCCAGCCCCGGCATTTCGCCTCGCCACTGTCGGCGCGCCGGGTCGGGATTGTCGCGGTGCATCAGCAGGTCAACGACGGCATCGCCCCCGGATTGAGCGTGGCGGAAAACCTCTTGCTCGATGAACTCTGCCAGCCCGGCGCGGACTTCTGGCTCAACCGCAAGCGCCTGTTTGAGCGGGCCGCGAGCATCGCTGCCGGCCTCGGTCTGGAGCTGCCATTGGAGCAACCGATTGAACGTCTCGGCCAGGCCGAGCGGCAACTGGTGGTGCTGGCCCGGGCCTTCGCCCTGCAAC
The DNA here is from genome assembly GCF_056161485.1 of Pseudomonas sp. 5Vm1k. Lineage (NCBI taxonomy): Bacteria > Pseudomonadati > Pseudomonadota > Gammaproteobacteria > Pseudomonadales > Pseudomonadaceae > Pseudomonas > Pseudomonas sp. 5Vm1k. Next base: position 207,559 of record NZ_JBSPCZ010000013.1, on the reverse strand, counting down.
CGCGTTTGCTGATTCTTGATGAACCGACGGCTGCTTTGTCGGATGTCGAGGCCCAGCGATTGTTCGGTTTGATCGACACGTTGCGCAGTCGCGGCGTGGCGATTTTGTACATCTCCCATCGTCTGTCCGACCTGCAGCGGGTCGCCGACCGCGCCATTGTCCTGCGTGACGGTCAACTGGCCGGCGAATTCAGCGCCCGCCAACTGCCCGAAGCGGTCGAGGCCATGCTCGGCCACGCGCTGGACACCCATGTTTATGAACCGCGCACGGCGGGTCGGGAAGTCCTGACGTTGCGCGGGGCGAAAATCGCACCGCACAAACAGACCTTCGACCTGACCCTTCATGAAGGCGAAGTCGTAGTGCTCACCGGGTTGCTCGGCGCTGGCAAAAGCGAGATCGCCGAAGTGTTGTTTGGCCTGCGAGAAGCGGCGGCCGGCACGTTGCAACTGGATGGCGTTGACTGGCAACCGGGCTCACCACGGGAGGCGATTCGCAGCGGCGTGTTTTTCGCCGCCGAGGATCGCGCCAGCCAGTCGTTGATCGCCGACTTTTCCCTGCGCCGCACCCTGACGTTGCCATTCCTCGAACGCTTCACCCGTGGCGGTTTTATCCGCAACCGGGCGGAGGCAGCGGCGGTGGAAGCGCAGGTCGCGGCACTCGGGATCAAGACTGCCGGGATCGACGTGCCCATGAGTGCGTTGTCCGGCGGCAACCAGCAGAAAGTCGTGCTGGGCCGCTGGCTGCTGGGGGAAGGGCGGGTGTTGATTCTCGATGAACCGTTCCAGGGTGTCGACGTGCGCGCCCGCCGCGAGATCGGCCAATTGCTGCGTGACAGTGCCGCGGGCCGCGCAACCCTGGTGATCTGCGCCGACGTCGACGAAGCCCTGGAAATCGCCGACCGGATTCTGTTGGTGCGCCATCACGCCGTGGTCGCCGAATACCCTCGCGTCAGCCTGAGCCGCGCCACGCTGGTGGCCGCGCTGGCCGGTGTCGAGCCCACGGTTTCACCTGTTCATGCCACGCCAAGGAGTAGAGCGAGTGCCTGATTCGAGTTCGTTGTTATCGACCGCCCCCGCACCAGCGGAGCGGCTGCTGCAAGCGCTGATTCGCTATGGATTGCTCTGGGTGCTGGCACTGATCCTGGTGTTTTTCAGTGTCGCCGAGCCGGCATTCCTGCGGGTCGGCAACCTGTTCAGCATCTTGCAGTCGGTGTCGATTGTCGCGTTGCTTGCGTTGGGCGTGACCCTGACCATGGCGGTTGGCGGCCTCGATTTGTCGATTGGCGCGGTGGCGGCCATGAGCTTGATGATCGCCAGTTACGTGATGGTGGTGCTCGGTTGGGGCGCGGTGCCGGCGGTGCTGATCAGTCTCGCGGGTGGCGCATTGGTGGGGCTGCTCAACGGCTGGCTGATTGTGAAGATGCGGGTGCCGGACATTCTCGCGACCCTCGGCAGCATGTTTCTGGTGATCGGTGTGCAGTTGATTCCTACGGGCGGACGCTCGATTGCAGTGGGCATGACCCTGCCCAATGGCGACGAGGCCGAAGGCACGTTCAGTGCGCTGTTTCTGGCGCTCGGTCGCGGGCGGCTGTGGGACACGGTGCCGATCCCGGTGTTGATCACCGCCGTGGTGGCGCTGGTGGTGTGGCTGTTTCTGGAGCGCACGCGCATCGGCCGTTTGTTCTACGCCATTGGCGGCAACGAGCAGGCGGCACGTCTGGCGGGCGCGCCGGTGCAGCGCTTTAAGTTGCTGGCCTATGTGCTTTCAGCCTTGCTTGCGTCACTCGGCGGGTTGTTGCTGGCGGCGCGTTTGGGTCGAGGCGATGTCAGTTCCGGCAATGGCCTGGTGCTCGATGCGTTGGGCGCGGCGTTGATCGGTTTTGCAGTGCTTGGGGCGAAGAAGCCGAATGCCTTCGGCACCCTGGTCGGCGCGTTGCTGGTAGCCACGTTGCTGAACGGGCTGACCATGCTCAACGCGCCGTATTACGCGCAGGATTTCGTCAAGGGACTGGTGTTGGTGCTGGCCCTGATGTTCACCTTCGGCCTCGCGCATCGGGCGCGTTGAGCCGCTTTTAACGTTCGACCAAGGAAGATGTATGTGCGGATCACTCAAGGTTTTTGTTCGTCATTGCCTGGCCACTGCCGTGTTCTCGGCACTGGCGCTAAATGCCCAGGCCAAAGCACTGCCGGGGGCGCCAGCACCGTTCGACAAGGGCAATGTGCAAATTGCCCTGGTGGGTTATTTGTTCTCCGGGGATTTCACCGAAGCCTATTTGCGCGGCGTCGAGAAACAGACCGAAGCCCTGGGCGCGACCTTGCGCGTGTTCGACGCCCGGCAGCAGGCGGCCAGCCAGCGCGAGATGATTGATCAGGCGATTGACCTCGGGGTTGACGGCATCATCGTCCAGCTCGGCCTGGCGGAAACCCTCAAGGGCCCGATTGACCGGGCCATCGCCAAGGGCATCAAGGTAGTCGCGTTCGACGTCGACCTGAACACCCCGCAAGTCACCCAGGTCGAGCAGGATCACCACGCTTTGGCGCGTCTGGCACTGGATCAAGCGGTCAAGGACAACGGCACGCGCTTCGATGCCGGTTACGTCTACATCAGCGGCTTCACTCCGATGGAGCGCCGCGACGAGATCTGGAGCCAGGTCAAAGCCGCGAATCCGGGGATCATCGAGAAGGCGCGCTTCGGCACACTCAATCCACCGATTGCCAACTCCGTTGCGGATCAGGCCAGCGCCGTGTTGCGCGCCAATCCGGGGATCAGCGTGATCTTCGCGCCGTTCGACGAGTTCGCCAAAGGCGCGAAAATTGCGGTGGACGAGGCGGGTCTTGGCAAGAAGGTGAAAATCTACAGTGCGGATATTTCCACCGCCGATATCCAGATCATGAAAGAGCCAGACAGTGCGTGGGCGGCGACGGCGGCGGTGAATCCGCAAGTAGCTGGGGCGATCAGCGTGCGCAGTCTGGCGATGCTGATTGCCGGGGAGAATCCGGGGCACAAAGTGCTGGTGCCGCCGACGTTGATTACCCGGCAACAACTGCTGGATCTGGATGTAAAGAACGTTCGGGATCTGGCGCAGAAACTGCCGGCGTTTGGTGATACGGCGAATGTGGCGCGGACTTCGTGGATTCCTGCTGCGGACTAACATTGCCCTGACTACTGTTTACATACCCTGTGGGAGCGAGCTTGCTCGCGATAGCGGTCTATCAGTCAATATTTATGTTGAATGTTAAGCCACTATCGCGAGCAAGCTCGCTCCCACAGGGTGCTGTGTTTTATTTGATATAGGTGGTTTGGCTTAGTTGGTTTTTTGCCGATATAACCTAAGTAGTATTGGTTCTTTTCCAATCTTCAGCCCCTCGTCTAGCATCGCCCTGTACTAACTTTGGGGTTCTATTGTTCGGGTGCTATTGCACTTGAAAACATGCTTTAACAGCCTTCGCTGCCTTCCTGATTACTAAAACTACAGCAGACATTGCCGTGCACTTTTTGCCGACTTCATTTTGTTGGCAAAGGGCCGGGTATTAGCTGCGATAAAAGGAGCTGTTCCATGTATCACCGTTCTCGTTCATTACTCGCCGCTGCTGTAGTCACAGCAATGACACAACTTCCCGTGCAGGCCGAAGAAGTTTCGGCACGTGCCGACGACGACACACGGCTGGGGACCGTGCTGGTCACCGGCACCCGTGGCACCGCGCGTACGGTGCTGGATTCGCCAGTGCCGGTGGACGTGCTGACCGCCGAGGATCTCAAGTCCGCCGGGGCCAGTAACGGCGAACTCGGCCAGGCGTTGCAGACGTTGTTGCCGTCGTTCAGTTTTCCGCGCCAATCCAACTCCGGCGGCGCCGACCATGTGCGGGCCGCGCAGTTGCGTGGCATGAGTCCCGATCAAGTGCTGGTGCTGGTCAATGGCAAGCGCCGCCACACTTCAGCGCTGGTCAATGATTCGTCGAAGATCGGCCGGGGCACGGCGCCGGTGGACTTCAACTCGATTCCGATCAGTGCGATCAAGCGCATCGAGGTACTGCGCGACGGCGCCGGTGCGCAATACGGGTCCGATGCGATTGCCGGGGTGATCAACATCATCCTCGACGACGCGCCAGAGGGCGGTGAAGTCTCCACCACTTATGGCGCCTACCACACCCATCAGGATGCGATCGGCAAGACCACCACCGACGGCCAGAACAGCATGACCACCGCCAAGATCGGCACACGCCTTGGCGAGGAGGGCGGGTTCATTCGTGGCGGCACTGAGTACAAGGATCGCGACCCGACCAACCGCGCCGGTTTCGACGGTTTCGCCGATACGCCGGGCCAGCGCAACTACGTGATGGGCGACGGTATCGCCCGGGACGTCAATGCCTGGTTCAACTCCGAATTGCCCCTGGCCGGCGGCAAGGCCTATTCCTTCGGCACTTACAACGAACGCCACACCACCGGCGCCGAGTTCTATCGCTACCCGTCCGAGCAGCCGCAGTTCTATCCCAACGGTTACCTGCCGCAATCCCTGGGCGACAACCAGGACATCTCCGCCACCGCCGGTTTCAAGGGCCTGATCGGTGACGATTGGGACTTCGACAGCAGCGTCACCCACGGCCGCAATCACTTTGATTCCGCGACCCGGCGCACCCTCAACGTTACCCTCGGCGCCGATTCGCCGACGCGGTTCGACACCGGCGAATACGAGTTGCGCCAGACCACCGCCAACCTCGATTTCACCCGCGAGTTGCGCCTGGCCGGACGTCCGTTCGTGCTGGCCGTGGGCGGTGAATATCGCTACGAAAACTACCTGACCTTTGCCGGCGACGAAGCTTCGTACGTCGGCACGGGCGCGGACGGCGCGAACGGTTTACGCCCGAGTGAAGAGGTGGACCTGGATCGCAACGTGTTCGGTACCTACGCCGAGTTGTCCGGCGACGTCACTGACCGCTTGTTCGTCGACGCCGCCACGCGCTGGGAGCGTTACGACGACGCCGGCAGCAAACTCACTGGCAAGCTCAGCGGGCGTTATCGTTTGACTGATCAATGGGCGTTGCGCGGCGCGGTCTCCAACAACTTCCGTGCACCGTCCCTGGCACAAATCGGCTTCCAGAACACCACCAGCAACTTCGGCGACGGCGGCACGCTCACCGACATTCGGGTGCTCTCGGTCAACGACCCGATTGCCCGTGCCCTCGGTGCTGAAAAGCTCGATCCGGAAACCTCGAAAAACTTCAGCCTCGGCCTGACCGCGCAACTGAGCGAGCGCTTCGATGCGTCCCTCGATGTGTTCCGCATCGACGTCAAGGATCGCGTGACGCTGTCGCAACGCATCGGCAGCGACGCGCTGGAGCAGTACATCAACGACAACTTCGGTGTGGCCGGCGTGCACGACGTGAACTTCTTCACCAACGCTGCCGACACCCGCACCGATGGCGCCGAACTGGTGCTCAACTACCATCAGCCGTTGTACGAAGGGTTGCTGGGATTGACCACGGCCTACACCTACAACCACACCAAAGTCACCAAGACCAAAGGCACGCCGTCGCAACTCACTGCGCTGGGGATCGGCAACGACGCGTTGGTCGGCGTCGAGGAACGCAACACCTTGACCGACGCCGCGCCCAAGGATCGCTTCATGATTTCCGCGAATTGGGCCAGTCAGCACTGGGGTTTGCTCGGACGCCTGACCCGTCAGGGCGAAACCACCCGGGTCTTCGATTTCGGCGATTCGCAGCCTGAGCAAACCTACGGCGCGGTCTGGCAGCTGGATGCCGAAGTGCAATACAAATTCACCCCCAAGTTCGACATCGCCCTGGGTGGCAACAACCTGACCGACAACTACCCGGAGCGCTCCAAGTCGGAAATCAACTACGGCGGCAACCTGCCGTATGACGTGCTGTCGCCGATTGGTACTAACGGCGCTTACTACTACGCTCGCGCCACTTACGGCTTCTAAGTGCTGCCGCCACCCTGCGTGGGTGGCGGTTCATTGGCTATTTAGAAAGAGACTTGCGCCGGTTGCGACAGCCGCAGCACCGACAGGTCGCCGGTAATCCGTTTCCAGGCGAGGCGAATCGCTTCGATGTCCTTGTCATGCCGGGCGTCGTTCTCGTGAAGAATCACGATGACTTTGGTGCCCAGGCGCTCGGGCTCCTTGGTGCCGTGGTCACGCCATTGGCCGTAGGCGTCGAGCACGCTGAAGCCGTCCGGAAAACGCGGCGTGACCTCTTGATCGAGAAACTCGCGCCAGCGCGCGGGGCTGATCACACCTTCCTTGCCTTCCAGTGGTCCCACCGAGAAATACAACTCGGTGCGCACCCATTGCGCCTGCGCCGGACGCGTGGCGTCGCCTTGCAGGGTCGAACTGGCGGGATCTTTGGTATGTACGGAAACCGGAGGCGGGCTGGCACACCCGGCGACCGCCAGGAACAGTGCTGCCAGTAAAAGGCGTTGAGGCATGGAACGTCCTTATTTAGCGAGTTGGAGAGCGTGGCTATTATAAGGTGGCGGCTTAATAGCTAGAAAAGATTAAAAAGTAAGGCTGGTGGCAACTAACGGAATAAGCGAGCGAATGAAAAAAGTTGGCGCTGGTTAGAACGAATATTTCTTTCAGTTATTTATATAGCTTCCAGTCGAATATCCATGACCGATGAAAACATGCCGCAGTATTCTTATTTTCCGTCATGACCATCAATACGCTGCTACAGCAGTCACAAGTGTCCCGTGCGCGACACTAAATCGGCTCCGGCGTCCGTTTTTGCTGTTTTGTCAGCCTCTTGTCGCCCGGTCGGCAATCTTTAGAATCCACTCCATCAGCTTCGTCCAACTATTCAATCCTTCGGGGAACAACACCATGATGAACGCCATGCAGATGCAAATGCCAATGAACGCCAACATGCCAATGATGCCGATGATGGGCATGCCGATGATGATGGCGACAATGACCTGCGACATGATGGACGACGGCATGATGTGCAAAATGATGCCGGCGGCTGGCATGGACATGGCGATGTTCAAGAACAGCGCTGAAATGATGCAGATGATGATGAACTGCGGCATGCCGATGATGATGCATTGCGGCAACATGAGCATGATGTGCATGTCCCAGGCGGCCATGACCATGCCGATGATGAACATGATGATGCCAATGCCGATGATGGGCATGCCGATGCCATCGATGAAGTGCGTCATGGAATGCACCATGATGGACGACAGCATGATGTGCAAAATCATGCCGATGGCCGGCATGAACATGGACATGATGAAAAACTGCTGCACCCTGATAATGAAAATGATGAACGACTGCAGCATGCCGATGATGATGAGCTGCAACGGCATGCCGCTGATGTGCTGCACCTGCTGATACCAGGCAGTACAAAAAAGCCCCCGCAGGCCATCAGGTCGCGGGGGCTTTTTCATTCCCGCAAACACCACAAATCCCCTGTGAAAAGAGAAACCCTGTGGGAGCGGGCTTGCTCGCGAAAGCGGTGTGTCAGCCGACATCTATGTTTAATGACACACAGCTTTCGCGAGCAAGCCCGCTCCCACAATGGAGCATCGCCGAACACAAATTTCGCGCACACCGCAGATCCCTGTGGGAGCAGGGCTTGCCCGAGATGAGGCCGGTAAATTCAACATCGACTCAACTGTCAGCGCTGTTGACGCTTGAGAAAGTGGAAGTCACCACCTTCTCACCGTCAAACCCGATCACGAATGAATCGTGATAGGCACTAGGATTGGGAGTGAGGGCAGGGCAGTCAACCGGTAGGCTTATCAGGGGTCTTTACTATTTTGAGACTGTCTATGCCAACGCCGAGTTGGATATGTGATCTTTCCCATTTGAGAGTAATTGCACCCCTTCCGTTGGCAATGAACTCAGCCGAATAGGCGTTCCATTCAGACGTGAGAGTAAATCTAGTGCTGACTCCAAACGTAGCTATCAACCCTGTTACCGCTGCTGGGCCGAAATTCTTTGACTGGAAACTGATTTCGTAATGACCAACGTCGAGGACAAATGATTTTTCAATATAGGGGTCCGCCCCGCCAGTCATTCGAAGGTAACTTATCCCGCTTTCATTTCTTAGTTCGCCTTGTGATCTCCCGACGGTCCATCCATTAAGGTCCGTATCAAAGTCTACCCAATCAATGATGTCTTCGTTATCTATCGCCATCACAGTGTAGGTTTTTACCGAAAACTTCGTCGCCGTTGCCTCATTCGGTACTGTGTCCAAATTCACTTTAAAAGTGATGCTCAACATCGCGCCATTCTGACGCCCCTTTAACCAATCCAGATAGTCTTGCAAGGGCAACGTGATCCCCGGCTCTTGGTTATGCGCATGCCCGGTCCAGATCACCAAGGGGTCGTCTACTCCGTCAGCTCGGAGGGCTTGTAATGTCAGCCAAAGGCATTGCCCCACAGCCGGAAACGACCACCGATCAATCAGCAACGTATCAGTGCCAACCAGTTGGTTGACATCCAGTTCATTCCCTTGGGCGCGACTGATCCTGGGCGTTGGAAAGTCAGGATGTTCATCAGGAATACGCTGCACATTCAGCACCAACGGCTTCGAGGGTTTCGCCGGTGCGCCGCCCTGGCTCACGGCATAACTCACCGTCACGGCCCGACCGAGGTTGTAGGCGACGAGCGATACCGAAATTTCGATGTTCTGACCGATTTCCCGTACCGGTTTCGCTTCGCTAGTGTAGGAACCGGCACCTGCCGCACCTGACCAGGTCACGCTCAGCAAATCGTCGGGTTGTAAGGTGCCGGGAACCTGCACGATCAGGGTGAGCGTCGCCCTCATAGGATCGAGGGTGCCGCCGCTCGCTTCCTTGATGGCTGGCGCGTCCCAATCCGGCAACGCATTGCCAACACTCAACACCCGTTTGCGGGAAAACCGTGTCGCCTCAGTCCCGCGCTTGCGGTAGTAATCCACTTCCACCGTGCCAGTGACGTTGGGATGAATATGCTCCGCTCTGACCAGAAACGGCACCGGTTTGCCGGCGGTCTGGGTGGTCAGGGGGATTTCGTACAGCGGGTGTGCACCGGTGACCGAACCGGTCCAGCGCAGGCCCACGATGTCGCCCGCCAGAGTATCCCCCGGCACGTTGAACGGCGCGATGATGTTGGCGCCGTTCGGGGTGTTTTCCGGCAGCAATACATCGCCGTCGGCTTCGGTGATCTCCGGTTGGTTGAAGTCGGGCAGGGCCACGCCGACCCGGAGTTCCAGCGGCAGAGATTCGCGCTCGCTGCGCACTGCCTGGTCATCGTTAGCCACCACGTAGTAGAGCTTCAGGGTGCCGCCGGCCAACGGGGCAATTTCGCTGCCGGGCAGGTCGCGGGTGATGGCTGATCGGCCGTCACTGTCGGCGACGATGATGCGGATCGGGTAATAGGTATCGCTGCCGCCCGGACGTTGGCCCTGGCAATGGATCGTGATCAGGTCGCCGGTTTTTCGACCTTCAAAGTACGCCACGGAAATCGTCGCATAGAGTGCATCCGCGGGCAGGGTGCCGCCCGGGGCTTGCGCCACGCTCGGCGCGGGCAAACGGTTGATGTCGCCGCGCACGCTGACGCTGGCGTTTTTCGATGGACGATTGGCCTCACCACTGCGGATGCGCACGTAGGAGACCGTGGCGTAGCCTTGGGCGATGGCTTTGACGGCGGCGTTGGAGATGGGGAAGTCGAGTTGAAAGTCCACGAAATCGACGGTTTGCTCCAGCGGTCCGATGATGATCGGCGAGCCTTGGGCGGGGGTGCCGGTCCAGGTCATCTGCACCTTGTCGTTCACGGCGAAATTGCTGCCCGGGGTGTAGAGACGGACGCTGACCTCGTCATCGCCCAACTGATCGAGGTCGATGCTATTGGTCGGTCGGCCCGCCACCAGAACCAGCGGCGCACTCAGTCGATTGCCGCCCAAATCCACCAGCACATAGGTGTATTTCGCCCACGGCGCGCGTTCATCCGGGCGGTTATCGACGCAGTCGATCACCTGAAAGGTCACCACCACGCGGTCGCCATCCCCGGCGGCTTCGATCACGGCGCGGGTGAAGGTGATGATGATCGGATGGTTCACCGGGTCGTCGACTTGCGCCTGGGTCACCGGGTAATGCATGACTTCCTGACTGCCCCAGCGGCAGACGATGCGGTCGTACGCGGTCATGTGCTGGTAAGGCTGGATGCGCATCTCGATGCCGGCGTCCGCCATGGCTGAATCGACGCCACCGGAGATGTCGGTGAGAAAGGTGTAGTTGAACCCGGAATGCCCCTCTTCAGGACTGTCGTCATAGCCGCCGGGGCGGGTGGTTTTGACCAGGTAGGTCTCCAGCGGCACCGAACGCTCCGGGGCCTGGTTGCGTCGCGTGATCTGGTAAAACACCGGCATCGCATCGCCGTCCAGGACGTGGCCGCGAGGGATCCAGCGCACCACTTGCTGATCCAGTTCGTGATCAAACTCGATGGTTTTGCTGGCGGCCGGCGAGGTGAGGCTTTGCCAAAACACATCAACCTGATCGCCAACGCCCATGACGGCCCAGGGCGGGATGATGCATTGCAGGTTCCCTTCGAGCGCCCGAATCGGAATACCGCCGGCGTAGTGCCGCGGGTCGACCAGCGTGGTGCTGGACGGGAAGTACGGCGGGCGCAACGACGCGGGGAGTTCGTTGGACGCTTCGGATTCAATCGCAGGGAATTGGGTCATGGGAACGCTCCTTCACCGCAAAACGGGGCTGGCCGGAAGGGGCCTGCGGGATGGAGGTATCACACGGGAAAGAGCAGGGGGCTGGCTACTGTCAGATCTGACAGTAGCGACGAGTGGTGAGCTGGCAGACGCCAAAACTGTAGGAGCTGAGCTTGCTCGCGAAAGCGGTCGTTCATTGAGCATTGTTGTTGTCTGACACGCCGCCTTCGCGGGCAAGCCTCGCTCCTACAGGGACTGGCGCCGAACATAAATTCTGCGCCCACCGATGATCCCCGGTGGGTGCGAGCCTGCTCGCGAACGCGGTGGTTCAGTCACTATCAATGTTGAATGGTAAATCGCCTTCGCGAGCAGGCTCGCTCCCACAGAGGGCAGGGGGATGTGGTTTAGTCCAGGCGTTCGGGGTAGGTGACTACCAGATAGGCGACGGCTTCGCTGTCCGCAGGGTTGCGATAGCGGTGGGGCTGGTCGGCGTAGAACAGGATCGAGTCGCCGGTGGAGAGCAGGTAGCGTTCATCGTTGACGCTGATCTCCAGCACGCCTTGGGACACCACCAGGTTCTCCTGCACGCCGGGGCCATGGCCTTCGGAAACATCCTCACCCAGCGGGCTCAAGCGCAGTTCATAAAACTCCGATTGCCGCGCCACGTCGAACGGAAACAGCGCCCGGCTGACAAACGCACCACTGGCACTGACCAGGCGTTTGCTCTGGTTCGCCGACAACACAGCCACGCCTTCAAAGGCGCGGTGCTCAAGAAAGGCTGCCACCGACACTTTCAAACCCTTGGCGATTTTGCACAGGACTTTGATCGACGGCACGCTGCGCCCGGATTCGATCTGCGCCAGCATCGCCCGGCTCACACCGCACTGGCGGGCGAGGGCATCGAGGGACAGATGCCGCTTGCCGCGCAGGCGTTGCAGGTTCTGCGCGACGCGATCACAGATCGGGTCTTCTTCCAGGGATTCCAGGTTATTCAAATCCACGACAGGTTCGTCGGCGCTCGCCAGAAAGCGCGAGGGTTGCTGCCCGTTCACGCGTGACGCGTCTCGGAAGCCTTGGCCGCTTGCACCCATTGAAAGGCCTGCAAGCCGGCGTTGCGTGCGTACATTTCCCACATGGCCCGTGCCCGTTGCTGAGCCTGTTTGCGTTTGCGGTAGCTGGCGAAGTCGATGACGTTGGCAGTCGGATTCATGGGGCACTTCACTGTGTGATGAATGACGGGATGTGCTGACAGTACGCGAATATTTTTATAACGATAAATACTGATTTTGTATTTATTAATTCGTTTTGGTTCTTATAGGGGCAGCGACAAGACTCAAGTGTTGGTGGGGCAACAGGGATTCGGCAGGCTGTGCTCCGGCGATACACGGGGCCGAACCAGCACTACGGCTTAACTGTTTGATAGTTAAGGATTTAGTGGCTGGCACGGAGGCTGCAATGGCTGTTTGCAGTCAGCCCCCGAAGAGATCGCCCCATGACCCAGACATTGCCCCAGACCTTGTTGTTGCAAGCCGCCACCCGAGGTTCGGCGATTGCCCTGCGTTATAAACAGCTGGGTATCTGGCAGGTCCGGCGCTGGAGCGATGTGGCGCAGGACGTCAGCCGTCTCGCTGCGGCTTTGCAGCAACGCGGGTTCGGTCGCGGCGATGACTTACTCATCATTAGCCAGGCCAGGGCCGAAGCCGTGTTGCTGGCACTGGCGGCGCAATGGCTGGGTGGCAGTGTCACGCTGTTGGACCCGGACCTCGATCACCGGCATCTATTGGCCACGCTGAAACCGGCGTTTGTCCTGGCCGAAGCCCTGGCCGCCGTGCAGCAAGTGCGCACCGCCGATCACGCGCCTCGGGTTCTGTTGTACCTCGACGGACGTGGACTGAATGCCGCCACCGATACCGGGTTGAGCGCGTATGCCGAATTGACGGTAGGCATCACGGCCGAGCCTCCGGCGCCCGTGACTGAGTCAGCGTCAACAGCCTTCGTATTTCATCGTGCTGATGACTGCCAGCCCCAGCGCTTGAGCCACGGCCAGTTGCTGGAGGGCGCACGCAAATTGGTCGTGCGGGAAAACCTCACCGCCAATGAAGAAGCGCTGGCCGCCAGGGTGTTCGCCGCCAGCGGTCAGGCCCGTTATCTGCTGGCGCCCTGGCTGAACGCCGGGTTCTGCCTGAACTTTCCCGAAGCCCTGGCCACCCGCGACACCGACCGCCGCGAGCTCGGGCCGACGCTGGTGCTGGGCACTCGCGAATCCTATGCACGCCTTGAAAACTGGGCTCGGGAACGCCTGCCACTGTCGGGGACACTCAGCCACCACCTGTATCGCTGGGCGATGGTCCCGGATACGCATGGGTTGCGGCGCTGGCTCGGCCATTGGCTGATCCGCCGACCCTTGCTCGATGTGCTGGGCATGAGCCGTTTGCGCGTGCCGTTGCTGGTGGGGCCGGCGCTGACCGAGGACAGCGCCGAGTTCTTCGCGGCTCTGGGGATTCGCCCCGGCCACTGGCAAGAACCGTCCACCCCGCGCGAGCCCGCCGAAGTCCCGGCCCACCTGATTCCTCACTCCGTCTGACGAGCCACCATGCGCGCGACCACTGAATCCATCCTACTGCGGCTCGATGACATCTCCCTGTCGTTCAAGGGCGTCAAGGCCATCACCTCCATCAGCTTCGAAGTGAAGACCGGGGAAATCTGCGCCCTGATCGGCCCGAATGGCGCCGGCAAAAGTTCGTTGCTGAACGTGATCAATGGCGTCTACCAGGCCCAGAGCGGCAGCGTCAGCTATGCCGGCCAGACCCGACGCCGCATGCGTCCGCACCAAGCCGCCGAGGGCGGGATTGCCCGCACCTTCCAGAACATCGCGCTGTTCAAAGGCATGAGCGTGCTCGACAACGTGCTGACCGGGCGCAACCTCAAGCGCCGCAGCTGCTGGATCGAGCAAATGTTGCGCATTGGCCGCGCCCCACGCGAAGACGACGAGCAACGCCGCCACGCCGAAAAAATCATCGAGTTCCTGCGCATCCATTCCTGGCGCCACGTGCTGGTGGGCAAGCTTTCTTACGGTTTGCAAAAGCGCGTGGAACTGGCCCGGGCCTTGGCCGCAGAGCCGAAGTTGTTGCTGCTGGACGAACCCATGGCCGGCATGAACGCGGAAGAGAAGGGCGAGATGAGCCAATTCATCCGCGATATCAATCGTGAATTCGGCACCACCGTGGTGCTGATCGAACATGACATCAGCGTGGTCATGGGCCTTTCCGATCACGTGGTGGTGCTCGACTACGGCCGCAAAATCGGCGACGGCACCCCTGAGCAAGTGCGCGCCAATCCAGAAGTGATCGCGGCCTACCTGGGCACTCGACGCTCCCGCGCGGAGGCCCGCTGAACATGGAGTTTTTCTTTGAAGTGCTGATTGGCGGTTTGCTGGCCGGCGTCATGTACGCCCTGGTGGCGATCGGGTTTGTGTTGATCCACAAGGCCTCCGGAGTTTTCAACTTTGCCCAGGGCGCGATGGTGCTGTTTGCTGCGCTGACTTTCGTCAGTCTGCTGGAACGCGGTTTGCCATTCTTCTGGGCGTTTGTCGCAACGCTGGCGAGCATGGTGGTGCTGGCGTTGCTGATCGAAAAAATGGTGCTGCGGCCTCTGGTGAATCGCCCGCCGATCATCCTGTTCATGGCCACCCTCGGGCTGTCTTACATGATCGAAGGCCTCGCGCAATTCCTTTGGGGCGCGCAGGTGCATGGCCTGGAATTGGGCATTCCCGATGAGCCGCTGGAAATCCGCGGGATGCTGCTCTCGCAGTTCGATCTGTTCGCCGCCGGCACCGCCGCGACGTTGGTGATCGCCTTGTCGCTGCTGTTCAACAAAACCCGGGTTGGTTTGTCCTTGCGCGCGGTCGCCGATGATCCGCTGGCGTCGCTGGCAGTAGGCATTCGCCTGCCACGGATCTGGGCGTTGGTGTGGGCGGTGGCGGGTTTTGTTGGACTGGTGGCGGGGCTGCTGTGGGGCGCGCGTCTGGGAGTGCAGTTCTCGTTGTCGCTGGTGGTGCTCAAGGCGTTGCCGGTGTTGATCATCGGCGGTTTCTCCTCGATTGGCGGTGCGATTGTCGGCGGCTTGATCATCGGCGCGGCGGAAAAAATCGCCGAGATCTACCTCGGCCCGATCATCGGCAGCGGCATCGAAAACTGGGTGCCTTACGTCCTCGCGTTGCTGTTCCTGCTGGTGCGGCCTGCCGGGCTATTCGGCGAGCGCGCGATCGAGCGGGTCTGACATTTTTTCAAGGAATGCCTCCATGCTTTATCAAGAAGCCGGTCAACTGAACAGCACCTATGCGGCCGAGCGGCGCACGTTTCGCTTGCGCCAGGATCGCCTCGGCCTGTGGCTGCTGTTGGGTTTTGCCTTCGTCGCCGTGCCTTGGCTGGGCAATGACTATTGGTTCAGCGCGATTCTGGTGCCACTGCTGGTGCTGTCCCTGGCAGGGCTCGGTTTGAACCTGCTGACCGGGTATGCCGGACAACTTTCGCTGGGCTCGGCGGCGTTCATGGCGGTGGGGGCGTTTGCCGCCTACAACCTGCAATTGCGCGTGCCCGGTTTGCCATTGCTGGTGAGCTTCGCTCTGGGCGGGGTGATCGCCGCGTTGGTGGCGGTGCTGTTCGGCTTGCCGAGCCTGCGGATCAAGGGTTTTTACCTTCTGGTGGCGACCCTGGCCGCGCAGTTTGTCGTGGAATGGGTGTTGACCCGTTTCAGTTGGTTCACCAACGACAACGCTTCCGGGGTCATCACCTCGCCGCCGTTGTTGATCGCCGGGCTGGATTTCAGTTCGCCCCGGGGCCGTTACCTGCTGACCCTGGCGGTGGTGGTCGCGCTGTTCTGGCTTGGCAAAAACCTGGTGCGCAGCGAGTTGGGCCGCAACTGGATGGCGGTGCGCGACATGGACACCGCCGCCGCAGTGATCGGCATCCGCCTGTTCAAGGCCAAGCTGCTGGCATTTGCCATCAGCGGCTTCTACCTCGGGGTGGCCGGGTCGCTGTGGGCCTTCGCTTACCTGGGCACGGTGGAACCTCACGGCTTCGACCTCAGCCGTTCGTTTCAGGTGTTGTTCATCATCATTATCGGCGGCTTGGGCAGTGTGCTCGGCAACTTCCTTGGCGCCGCGTTCATCGTGCTGTTTCCGATTCTGCTGGCCAATGTCTGCGGGTTATTACCGGCGGGGCTGATCGATTCCGGCCAGTTGGAAAACATTCAGAAAATGCTGTTCGGCGCACTGATCATCGCCTTTCTGATCAAGGAACCCGAAGGCCTGGCCCGACTGTGGCAGCGCTTTCGGCAACGGGCCAGGGTCTGGCCGCTGCGTTACTGATTGCTTTCATCCCTGACAAAAACACCATCGATCTCCCACGAGGAACTGCCTTCATGACTCACCGCACAACGCTGCGCCGCCTGGCACTGGGCCTGGCTTTACTGACCGCCGGGCTGAGTGCCGGGGTCCAGGCTGCCAACGAACAGTATTTCCCGTTGCAGAGCTATCGGGTCGGGCCTTACGCCGCTGGCGGCACCGGTTTCTTCGGCGGGTTTATCGACTACCTGCAATACATCAACGCCAAGGGTGGGGTGAATGGGGTCAAGTTGACCTGGAGCGAATGCGAAACCGAGTACGTGGTGGAGAAGGGCGTCGAGTGCTATGAGCGCCTCAAGGGTGGCCTGAACGGTGCGCCGGCCGCCGCCACCAACCCGCTGTCGGTGGGCATTGCCTACGCAACCCTCGACCGCTCGACCGCCGACAAACTGCCGCTGATCACCATCAACCACGGGCGCACAGATTCCACCGACGGCAGTGTGTTCCCGTACGTATTCCCGTTGCAGCTCAACCCGTATTCCGAAGTGTCGGCGATCATCAATTACATCGGCGAGCGCGAAGGCGGGGCGGACAAACTCAAAGGCAAGAAAATCGCCGTGCTCTACCACGGCTCGCCGTACGGCAAGGAAACCAACGGCGTGCTGGAAACCCTGGCGAAAAACGCCGGTTTTGAACTGACCTTGCTGGAAGTTCCGCACCCCGGCAACGAGCAGCAATCGCAATGGCTGAACATCCGTCGCCTGAAGCCGGACTGGGTGATCCTGCGCGGCTGGGGCGTGATGAATCCGGTGGCGCTGAAGTCGGCGCAAAAAGTCGGTTACCCGGCGGATCACATCATCGGCAATATCTGGAGTAACTCGGAAGAAGACGTGGTGCCGGCAGGTGCGGCGGCCAAGGGTTTCATTGCGATTACCACGCACCCGTCGGGCACCGATTTCCCGGTGCTGCAAGGCATCAAGCAAAGCGTAGTGGACGCTGGCAAGGGCAACCTGGCCGATCCGAAACGCTTCGGCACCGTGTATTACAACCTCGGCGTGGTGAACGGCATTCTCAACGTCGAAGCCGTGCGCCTGGCCCAGGAAAAGTACGGCAACAAACCGCTGACCGGCGAGCAAGTGCGCTGGGGCTTCGAACACCTGAACCTCGACGATGCGCGCTTGCAGGCCTTGGGCGCGAAGGGACTGGTGCAGCCATTGAAGCTGTCGTGCGCCGATCATGAAGGCGGCGGTGCGGTGCGTTTCCAGCAATGGGACGGCCAGCGCTGGAACCTGATCAGTGATTGGGTCCAGGCCGACCGCGCCTTGTTGCGGCCGATCATCGAAGCTTCCGCCGCCCAGTACGCCAAGGAAAAAGGCATCACCCCGCGCAATTGCAGCCAGGAGCAATAAGGTCCGATGAGCCAGAGCCCGATAGCCGACCCGCTGCTGAGCGTGGAGCAGGTCGAAGTTTTCTACGAACAGTCGATTCTCGCCTTGCGCGGCGTCTCGTTGCAGGTCGGCAATGGGCAGATGGTGGCGTTGCTCGGGGCCAACGGTGCCGGCAAAAGCACCACCCTCAAGGCGATTTCCAGCCTGGTGCGGGCCGAACGCGGTGAAGTGACCACGGGGCGGATTATCTATCAAGGGCAAGAGATCACCGAGGCCGATCCCGCCAGTTTGGTGCTGGCGGGTTTGGCGCAGGTGCTTGAGGGACGGCACTGCTTCACGCACCTGAGCGTCGAGCAGAATCTATTGATCGGCGGCTTTGCCGGGCGTCCGTCACGCAAGATTCTGGGTCAGCGGCTGGAACGCATCTATGGCTATTTCCCGAGGTTGCGGCTGTTGCGCAAACGCCTCACGGGCTACACCTCAGGCGGCGAGCAGCAAATGGTGGCCATTGGGCGTGCGCTGATGTCCGAGCCGCGCCTGTTGTTGCTGGACGAACCGTCCATGGGGTTGGCGCCCCAGGTGGTCGAGGAGATCTTCGATATTCTCGCCCGGCTTAACCGCGAGGAAGGCCTGAGCCTGCTGGTGGCCGAACAGAACATCAACATCGCGCTGGATTACGCTCAGTATGCGTTTGTGCTGGAGAATGGCCGGGTGGTGGACGAAGGTTCAGCGGCCGAACTGGCCGCGCGGGAGGACTTGCACACTTACTACCTGGGCGCTGTGGGTTAACCTCAAGCCCAGGGCGAATCAGCTATCTGCCCATCACCCCAATCCCCCCTGTGGGAGCGGGCTTGCTCGCGAAGGGGCCGGTACATCCAACACATCTCCTTTGCCTGGAATACCGCTTTCGCGAGCAAGCCCGCTCCCACAGTTGATCGGGGGTGGATCAGGTATTTGCGTACCACCACACTCCCCTGTGGGAGCGAGCCTGCTCGCGAAGGGGCCATCCCAGTCAACATCCAGGTTGACTGTTACACCGTCTTCGCGAGCAGGCTCGCTCCCACAGGGTGGGTGTCATGGCTTCCAGATGTCGACGTCTTTGGCGTTCACTGCCTTGGGCAGTAACCCCTCGGCAAAAAACGCATCGGCGATTTTCTGCTGTTCGCCCAACTGGTCAGCCTTCACCGGTTGCACCTGGTAACTGCGATGGGCATTCGCCGCCTCGACGGTTTCCACATCCAGATTGCCCCACAGTGGCCCGAGCACCTGCGCGGCATCGCGGGGGTTGTGTTTGATCCAGTCGCCGGCCTTGTGCAGTTGTTCGTAAACCAGTTTCAGCACTTCGGGGTGTTCCTTGGCGTAGCTGTTGCTGGTCAGGTAGTAGCGCTTGTAACTGGCCAGGCCGGCGCCGTCCGCCAGGGTGCGGGTCGGCAGTTGGCGTTGCACGCCGGTGAGGAACGGTTCCCAGGTGACCCAGGCGTCGACCTTGTTGTTCTCGAAAGCCGCCCGGCCATCGGCAGGGGACAGGTAGGCCGGCTCAATGTCGGAAAACTTCAAGCCAGCCTTGTTCAACGCAGCGATCAGCAAATAGTGGGAACCTGCGGCTTTGGTCACGGCGACTTTCTTGCCTTTCAAATCCGCCAGTTGCTGCAAGGGTGAGTCCTTGCGCACGATAATCGCCTGAGCCGAAGGCGAGGGTGCTTCCTCGGCAAAGTAAGTCAATTTGGCCTGCGCGGCCTGGGCGAAAATCGGCACGGTATCGGCCACGTCGGCGCTGATATCGACATTGCCGACATTCAACGCCTCCAGCAGCGGCAAGCCACTGGAGAACTCATGCCAGGTCACGTCGATGTTGTTCTGCGCGAGGGTCTTTTCCAGAGTGCCCTGGGTTTTCAGCAAGGTGATCAGGGTCGATGATTTCTGATACCCGATGCGCACCGTTTCCCGGGCTTGAGCGGGCAGTGCGAAGGACAAGGCCAGTGCGACAACCAGGCCGGACAGGAGAGCATTCTTGAGGGGTTTTGACATGGCGAACTCGACAGTTGGCAATGGAGAAGGTGGCGAACTGTCGTGAGCATAGAGTTCTAAGAATTATTCTTTAAATAATTTTTAGGTCTTAGCTTAGGGAGTTTGTATATGCGATCTAGGAATAAATAAATCGTTATTTATTCCTTTTGTTATCTCCTGAAGCAGTGCATTTTGAAGGCCTGCACCTCAGTGCGGTTTCGCCCCACATAAGACAGGAAGCCTCAACATGACTATCAAAGCGATCAACGTTCGTAACCAGTTCAAAGGTGTTATCAAAGAAATCCTGGAAGGCGAAGTGGTCTCGGAAATCGATGTGCAAACCGCGTCCGGTATCGTTACCTCGGTGATTACCACCCGTTCCGTGCGCGATCTGGAATTGAAAATCGGCAGTGAAGTGATTGCCTTCGTGAAATCCACCGAAGTGTCAATTGCCAAGCTCTGAAGAGCTTTCAAGTTGAAACACTGTCCCTGTGGCGAGGGAGCTTGCTCCCGCTGGGCTGCGCAGCGGCCCCAAGATTTTGTGAGCGCTGCGCACTCAAGCGGGAGCAAGCTCCCTCGCCACAGGTTTTGCGCTTCACCCAGAATGCTCAGCGGGAAATCAATCCACGCTCTATCGCGTAGTTGAGCAGCGCCGCCGGTTTGTCGATGTTGAGTTTGCGGCGAATGCTCAGGCGATGGGTTTCCACGGTGCGCACGCTGATGTCGAGTTCGCGGGCCATTTCCTTGTTGTTCATGCCCAACACCATTTTGCACAGCACCTCGCTCTCACGCGGGGTCAGTTCGTTGTCGATGGGGCGCTCGGCGGCCAGTTTTCGGGCGATTTCCGCGCTATAAAAAGTGCCGCCACTGGCAATCGCTTCGATCGCGGCAATGATTTCCCGGGAAGGGGAGTTCTTCAGCACATAGCCGCTGGCCCCCGAGCGTACCGACTCGCTTACGTACTCGTTGTTGTCGTACATGCTCAGGATGAGAATCTTGATCTCCGGGTGCTCGCGACGAAGTTGTCGGGTCAGCTCCAGGCCGTTCATGTCCTTCAGTCCAATATCCACCAGCAGTAAATCCGGCTGGGTCTCGCGGACCATTTCAATCGCGCTCGCGCCGCTGTCGGCTTCACCGACGATGGCCAGAAAATCCACCACCGTGAGCAAGGCGCGAATGCCGTCACGCACCAGGGAATGATCGTCGACCAGGGCGACACGGATCGGGAAGGGCAGGCTCATCAATGCAGTTCTCTTATTTTGTTTTGTGAGGATGACGGCTTCAAGCAGCCGTCATGCTCATCGGGATAAGGACGTTCAGTTCGCTTCGACCCGGCGTTGAATGAAGGTCGAGTCGGCCACCAAAGTGCTCGACCCGTTCACGGATATTGCGCAGGCCGATCCCGGCGTTCAGGCGTTCGACTCGATTGACATTAAAGCCGACTCCGTCATCCACGACGATCAGTCGCAACGCCTCTTTCGATCCCTGCAAGGTGATCGACACCGTGCTGGCCTGGGCGTGTCGTTCAATGTTGGTCAGCCCTTCCTGAGCAATGCGGAACAAGGCGACAGCCGCGCCGTCCACCAGATCACAATCGATCAGGTCGCTTTCATAGTTCACCTGCAAGCCGCTGCGCTGCTGGAACTCGGCAGCCAGTTGCCCCATGGCGGCGGGCAGGCCGAGGGTGTCGAGCAGCGATGAACGCAAGTCATGGGAAATGCTCCGCACCTCGCCGATGGCACTGCCCAGACGCTCCGTGGCTTCGCGCAAAATACTCAGGCCATTGTCGCGCCCGGCCTCGATCAGATGGCTGGCCAGTTCGAACTGAAACTTGATCGACACCAGTAACTGGCTGATGCCGTCATGCAGTTCCCGGGAGACCCGCGAGCGTTCCTCTTCCTGCAAGCTGACGATGCGCTGGTTGAGACGCTGGAGTTTTTTGTCGGCTAGGCGATGTTCGCTGACGTTCAATGTCATGCCGCTGACGAACACCAGCAGCACCGCAATCAGTGCGACTGCGGCAATCGCCAGCATGGTGCCGTGGATGCCATTGGCAACTTCATCCCGGGCTTGTTGGGTGGCCTGCTCGACGTCTTCGAGGTAGATGCCGGTGCCGAGCATCCAGCCCCAACGGTCGAGCATGACCACGTAGGCGAGTTTGTCGGTGACCGCACCGGTCGAGGGTTTTTTCCAGGCGTAGCGTTGGAAACCGGCGCCGGATTCCGCGCTTTTCAGCAGGGCTTGAATCACTGGCAAGCCGTGCGGGTCGGTCATGTTCCACAGGTATTTGCCCACCAGTTCCGATTGTCGGGCGTGCATCAGGCTGCGGCCCTGGCGGTCGTAAACGAAGAAGTAGCCGTCGATGCCGAAACTGAGTTTGCGCAATTCTTCGAGTACGCGCTGCTGCGCCACTTCGTCGCCCTTGCCATCGGCATACAGCGGCTCGATCAGGCTCTTGGCCATTTCTACGTAGTTTTTCAGCTCCGCGCGTTTGCTGGCGAGGATGCTGTCCTCGATCAACTGCGCCTGCTGCTCGCCGAGCTGTCGGTTCTGGAAAATGACCAAGGCACAGATGACCGCAATCGCCAGGATCAGCGGCAGGATGCCCAGGGCAACGATTTTGTGTTTGAGCTGCATGTTCTACTCCTGTCCAGACCGGGCGACGGTGCGGCAGGGCCGTTGGCGGGTGTCGTGGTGGGGGCATGATAGGCCAAAAAGACCTGCACTTCGCCAGCGTAAAGCGCCGTCGGACTAATGGATAAATCTGGTCTGCGTAGTACTACGTAGAGGGGGCTTACGTAGTACTGCGGATTTCACTGATGGCGACATGCGCGGATATTAGGCACGCCCGCATAACGGGCACCATTATAAAAATTATCGCCGCGGCCTATCGGACTGCCGGCAGGAGACACGCAATGACCCGTCTGGTTAAACACCTCGCCTGGTTTGTCGTGGCTGTCATTGGAGCGATTGCACTGAGTGTCGTGGCCTTGCGCCGCGGCGAAGCGATCAACGCCCTCTGGATTGTCGTCGCCGCCACCGCCATCTACCTTGTTGCCTACCGCTACTACAGCCTGTTCATCGCCACCCGGGTGATGCAACTCGACCCCAATCGCGCCACTCCCGCTGTTCTCAATAACGATGGCCTGGACTACGTTCCGACCAACAAACACATCCTTTTCGGTCACCACTTCGCGGCGATTGCTGGCGCGGGGCCTTTGGTCGGGCCAGTGTTGGCGGCGCAGATGGGTTATCTGCCTGGCACGCTGTGGCTGATTGCCGGCGTGGTGTTTGCCGGTGCGGTGCAGGACTTCATGGTCCTGTTCATGTCCACACGCCGCAATGGCCGTTCCCTGGGCGACATGGTCCGTGAAGAAATGGGCCGCATCCCTGGCACCATCGCGCTGTTTGGCTGCTTCCTGATCATGATCATCATCCTCGCGGTGCTGGCGCTGATCGTGGTCAAAGCCCTGGCCGACAGCCCGTGGGGCATGTTCACGGTGATGGCGACCATCCCGATCGCGATGTTCATGGGCATTTACATGCGCTACATCCGCCCGGGTCGCATTGGCGAAATCTCGGTGATCGGCGTGGCGTTGCTGCTCGGTTCGATCTTCGTCGGCGGGCAGATTGCCGCTGATCCGGTCTGGGCCAAGGTCTTCAGCTTCACTGGTGTGCAAATCACCTGGATGCTGATCGGCTACGGTTTTGTCGCGGCGGTGTTGCCGGTGTGGCTGATCCTGGCGCCGCGTGACTACCTGTCGACCTTCCTGAAAATCGGCACCATCCTGGCGTTGGCCGTCGGGATCCTGGTCACCATGCCCGAGCTGAAAATGCCGGCGCTGACCCAATTCATCGACGGCACCGGGCCGGTGTGGAAGGGCGGTCTGTTCCCGTTCCTGTTCATCACCATCGCCTGTGGCGCGGTGTCGGGTTTTCACGCACTGATCGCTTCCGGCACCACGCCGAAGCTGCTCGCCAGCGAAGGCCATGCCCGTTACATCGGCTACGGCGGCATGCTGATGGAATCCTTCGTCGCCATCATGGCGATGGTCGCTGCTTCGGTGATAGAGCCAGGCGTGTACTTCGCCATGAACAGCCCGGCTGCCGTGGTGGGTGGTGATGTGATCCAGGTTGCGCAAACCGTCAGCAGCTGGGGTTTTGCAATTACTCCAGAAGCGCTGCAAGCGGTGGCCCATGACATCGGTGAAACCACCGTGCTGGCTCGCGCCGGCGGTGCACCGACCCTGGCCGTTGGTATCGCGCAGATCCTGCACAGCGTCCTGCCGGGTGAAAACACCATGGCGTTCTGGTACCACTTCGCGATTCTGTTTGAAGCGCTGTTTATCCTGACCGCAGTGGACGCCGGTACGCGTGCCGGACGCTTCATGCTCCAGGATTTGCTTGGCTCCTTCGTCCCGGCGCTGAAACGCACCGAGTCGTGGACCGCTAACCTGATCGCGACTGCCGGCTGCGTGGCGATGTGGGGTTACTTGCTCTATCAAGGCGTGATCGATCCTCTCGGTGGCATCAACACCTTGTGGCCGCTGTTCGGCATCTCCAACCAGATGCTCGCCGGCATCGCGCTGATGCTCGCCACGGTTGTGCTGATCAAAATGAAACGCCAACGCTACATCTGGGTCACCTTGTTGCCAGCCGCGTGGTTGCTTATTTGCACCACGACGGCGGGCTTCATCAAGCTGTTCGATGCGAACCCGGCGATCGGCTTCCTGGCCCTGGCCAAGAAATACAGCGACGCATTGGCCAACGGCCAGATCCTCGCGCCGGCCAAGGACATCAACCAGATGCAGCATGTGATCTACAACGCGTACACCAACGCAACGCTGACCGCGCTGTTCCTGTTCGTGGTGTTCAGCATCCTGTTCTATGCGCTCAAGGTCGGGATTTCCGCCTGGGGCACCAAAGAACGCACGGATAAAGAATCGCCATTCCAGGCTGTACCGGACGCGTAACTGAGGATTGCAAAGATGTTCAATGACCTGAGTCGCCTCGGTAAATACCTCGGTCAGGCCGCACGCCTGATGGTCGGCATGCCCGACTACGACAACTACGTCGAGCATATGCAAACCAAACACCCGGACAAACCGGTGATGGACTACGAGATGTTCTTTCGGGAACGTCAGGAAGCACGTTACGGGAGCAAGGCTGGGCCGAAGTGTTGTTGATCGGTTGGCTCTGAAGTAACGCATTACCCTGTGGGAGCGGGCTTGCTCGCGAAGGCAATCTATCAGTCGACGCTGTTGTAGGCTGATACACCGCTTTCGCGAGCAGGCTCGCTCCCACAGTGGTTTCTGGTCGTTCACAAATGCCCGGTTCAACCCGATCGAATGTGGGAGCGGGCTTGCTCGCGAAGGTGTCGTGTCAGTCAGCATTTTTATCGACTGACACACTGCCTTCGCGAGCAAGCCCGCTCCCACATTTGTTTTGTGGTGTTAGTTAGTGGCCTTGGTTGCTTTTGATTAAATCGTAGGCCCGGCGTACCAACGGGTTCACGGTATTCGGCCGAATCCACAAGTGATACGTCACGTCCGGCAACCGCGGTAACCCATCGTTTTCCCCCAGCACCCGCATATCCGGCCCGAGCATTTCCATGCTTCTCGGGGTCACGCCCAACCCTGCGCGGGTCGCGGCTTTAATGCCGATCAGGTTTGACGCCAGGTACGCCTGGCGCCAGGGAATATTCGCGCGTTCCAACGCTTCCAGCGCATAACGCCGATAGATGCTCGGTTCATCCACCAGGATCAGCGGCAACGGTTCGCCGGGGTTGTGGATGTATTGCGCTGAGCAAATCCACCACACCGGTGAGGTGCGCAAGGCGAAGCCTTCGAGGCTCGGGTCAGCGCGGGTGGAAATCACCATATCGACCTTGCCCCGGTGCAGGTCATCCATCAGAAACGGACTGCGCCCGACATCGATCTCCAGGCGCAAACGCGGCGCCGAGCGGGCAATGTGGCTGAGCATCGGCGGCAGGATGGTGTCGGCGATGTCGTGGGGCGAACCGATGCGCAACACGCCGCTCAAGCTGCTCTCGCGCAGGGAATTCAGCGCGTCGTCATTCAAGGACAGCATCTGCCGCGCATGCCGCAGCAATTGCTGGCCCGCTTCCGTCAGCTGTTTTTGTCGCCCACGTTTCTCGAACAGGCTCACGCCCACCTGCTGTTCCAGGCGTTGCATGTGTTGGGTGACGGACGATTGCGTGCGGGCCAGTTGCGCGCCGGCTTCGGCAAAGCTGTGGTGATCGACCACGGCAATGAAGGTGCGCAGTAATTCGAGATCAAGAGTCGACATGGCGGCTGCTTTTTATATCAAGGGAGCAAACATAAACATTACATATATTTATGTGTTTGTTGGTGGGTATTTTTTTGAAAGCTCGCGAGTACCAATAAATACTGGGATATAAGCGTTTTGCTCAAAAATGAAATACTGCGAGTTATAACGATATTAGATATTTGTATTTCCGTTACCTGGGCGCTGTACCCAGGATGCCCACTCATTAGATCGGGGTACGCCGATCATCCATGAGGGGGAAATCCATGTTGCTCGAGCGCTCACCCGTAAAACGATTATTGCCTGTGATGCTGGGCGCCTTGATCTCCTTGTTCGGCATCACTGCCGCGCAAGCCGATGCGACCCTGGACAAGATCCAGGAACGCCACGTGTTGGTGGTTGGCGTGCTGCTGTCCGGCGGCCCGTTTGGCGGGATCGATCCCG
Organism: Pseudomonas sp. 5Vm1k; assembly: GCF_056161485.1. NCBI lineage: Bacteria > Pseudomonadati > Pseudomonadota > Gammaproteobacteria > Pseudomonadales > Pseudomonadaceae > Pseudomonas > Pseudomonas sp. 5Vm1k. The sequence goes on along the minus strand of NZ_JBSPCZ010000013.1, from coordinate 181,421 downwards.
CCAGCCAGAAACCTCGTGGCTTGAACGTCGACCTCGCCAACGAGCTGGGTCGGCAACTCGGCGCCGAAGTGCAATTGGTACCGGTGCTGCCGGCCAACCGCGTGCAATTCCTGCAACAGGGCAAGGTCGATTTGCTGATCGCCAACATGGAATGGACCGCTGAACGCGGCGAGATCCTCGGCTTTGTGCCAACGCCGTTCTATCGCGTTGGCGGCACTGCTGCCGTGCTCAAGGACAGCAAGATCACTCGCTGGGAAGACCTGAAGAATCAACCGGTCTGCACCTCCCAGGGCAGCAGCTACGTCAAGCCGCTGACCGAGCTGGGTGCCGAAATCAAAGCGTTCAAGAGCTCTTCGGAGTCCTTGCTGGCCCTGCGCGGCAACAACTGCGTCGCCGCCGTGCATGACGCCACGCTGATCAACCCACTGATCGCCGACACCGCCGAATGGCAGGGCTACCGCGCGATCTCCCCGGAACTCAACCCGGCGCCGTCGGTGATCTGGACCCGTCGTGGCGAGAGCGACACCCAGTCCAAACTCGACCCGATCATCAAGGAGCTGCACCGCAGCGGCTGGCTGATCGAGGCCCAGACCCGCAACCACATCACCCCGGCGTCCCCGGCGCTGGTCGAGTTGCAGAAACAATTCCAGGCCAATGGCGCCTGAGCCCGGCTCAGCCTTTTCAACCGATCAACGCTCAAGGTAGCCGTGCATGCAGCCACTTTTTTCCGCTAAAAGCCTGACCGCCCTGTGCCTGGCCGGGTGCGCCGCGCTGGCCGCCAGCCTCGCCCAGGCCGACGCCACCCTGGACAAAATCCAGCAGCGCCACGCCATCAGCGTCGGGGTGATTCTCAGTGGCCCGCCGTTCGGCACCATTGACCCGAAGACCGGCGAGCACCTGGGTTACAACGTCGAATTGGCCAAGGGCATCGGCAAGGCACTCGGGGTCGAGGCCAACACAGTTTCAGTGCTGGCGCCGAACCGCGTGCAGTTCCTGCAACAGGGCAAGGTCGACATCCTGATCGCCAACATGCAGTACGCCGACGAGCGCGCCGAGATTCTCGACTACGTGCCCACGCCTTATGAAGAAGTCGGCGGCGCCGCACTGATTCGCAAAGGCGCGGGCATCACCCAGTGGGCCGACCTGAAGGGCAAACCGGTGTGCGTGTCCCAGGGCAGCAACTTCATCAAGCCGTTGCAGGAAACCTACGGCGCCGAGATCAAGGCGTTCCGCAGCCAGTCCGAATCGCTATTGTCGCTGCGCGGTAATGGTTGCGTGGCGGCAGTGCATGTCAGCCCGACCATGCATGCGCTGTTGAGCGATGCGGAATGGGCCGGTTATGAAATCCCGTTGCCGGGGGATTTGATCCCGTCGAACTCGGTGATCTGGATTCGCAAAGGCGAGCACGATACCCAGGCCAAACTGGATGCCATCGTCCGCGATTGGCACCGCAGCGGCTGGCTGATCGCGCTGGGTGAACGCACCGGCATGGCGCCGTCCCAGGCCTTGCGCGACCTGCATGAACAGTATCGCAACGCCGCACCATTGGCGGTTCAACCATGAGCCAAGGGTTGTTCGCGACATTGCAGCAATTGCTCGGCGCCCGCCATGTGCAAAGCAGCGAAGAAGCTGCGCCGTACCTGACGGACAAGCAGGGGCGCTACGTCGGGCAGGTGATTGCCGCCGTGCACCCGGCCAACACCGAGGAAGTCGCGGCGGTGGTCCGCGCTTGCGTGGCGAATGACACGCCAATCGTGGTGCAGGGCGGCAACACCGGTTTGATGGGCGGCGCCACCCCGGACGCCAGTGGCCGCGCCGTGTTGCTGTTGCTCGATCGCTTGAATCGCGTACGCAACGTGGATACGGATAACGACACCCTGACCGTCGAGGCCGGCTGCATTCTGCAAACCGTGCAGGACGTGGCGCGTAATGCCGGGCGCCTGTTTCCGCTGAGCCTCGGTGCCGAAGGCAGTTGCACGATTGGCGGTAATCTCGGCACCAACGCCGGCGGCACAGCTGTGCTGCGTTATGGCAACACTCGCGAACTGACTCTCGGCCTGGAAGTGGTCACCGCCCAAGGTGAAATCTGGAATGGCCTGCGCGGTTTGCGCAAGGACAACACCGGCTACGACCTGCGCGACCTGTTTATCGGCAGCGAAGGCACCCTCGGCATTATCACCGCCGCGACCCTGAAACTCTTTCCACTGCCCAAGGCCCAGGCCACCGCGTTGTTGGCTTTCGACTCGCTGGCTCAAGCCGTGAAATTCCTGTCCCATGCCCGCGCTGGTTTCGGCGCTAGCCTGACCGCGTTCGAATTGCTCAGCGCCGATTGCCTGGCGTTGTTGCGCGAACAATTCCCCCAAGGCCCACAACCGTTTCTCGGCGCGCTGCAGCCGTGGTTTGCGCTGCTGGAATTGTCCGATAACCACAGCGAAAGCCATGCCCGCGAAGCTTTTGAAACGGTGCTGGGTGAAGCCTTCGAGCGGGAACTGCTGGCCAACGCGTTGATCGCTGAAAGCCTGGCCCAGAGCGAAGGCTTGTGGTTGCTACGGGAAAACATGAGCGAGGCGCAGAAGCGTGCCGGTCGCAACATGAAGCACGACATCTCGGTGCCGATTTCCCAGGTCGTGGCGTTTGTCGCGCACACCGATGCGCTGCTGCAACAGCACTTTCCCGGCGTGCGGCATTTCACCTTCGGTCATTTGGGCGACGGTAATCTGCACTACAACGTCGCGCATCCGCTGGATTCGACGGTCGAGGCGCACATGGCCAACTACGCGGCGCTCAGCGAGCTGGTGCACGACAGCGCCCACGCCCATGGCGGTTCGATCAGTGCCGAACACGGCATCGGTCAGCGCAAGGTCGGTTTGCTGGATCGCTACAAAAGCCCGGTGGAGCTGGACCTGATGCGCCGCATCAAGCACGCGCTGGACCCGAAAAACCTGCTCAATCCGGGCAAAGTCGTGGAGGTGCTCAAGCCATGAGTGTTCGCCTGTCCAAACGCGTGCAGCGCGTCTCGCTGTCGGCCAACGCGGCGGCCAAATCCCAGGCCACGGCGTTGCGTGAAAGCGGTCGGGACATCCTCGACCTGACCACCGGCGAGCCGGATTTCGATACGCCGGAACACATCAAGCAAGCGGCCTATGCGGCCATCGCGGCGGGCGCCACCAAGTACACGCCGACGCCCGGAGTGAAGGCGTTAAGACTTGCCGTACAACGCAAACTCCAGCGCGAAAACCGGCTGGAATATCCGCCGGAATCCATCGTGATTGCCAACGGCGCGAAACAGATCATCTTCAACGCGTTCGCCGCGACCCTTGATGAAGGCGATGAAGTGCTGGTGCCGACGCCGTACTGGCCGTCGTTCCCGGACAGCGTGCGCATCAATGGCGGCGAGCCGGTGTTTATCGAGTGCGGGTTGGCCCAGGGCTGCAAGCTGACGCCGCAGCAGTTGGAACAACACATCGGCGAACGCACGCGATGGCTGATTCTCAACGGTCCGGGCAATCCGAGTGGCGCGGTGTACAGCGCCGCCGAGTTGCAGGCATTGGCCGAGGTGCTGCGCCGTCATCCGCAGGTGTTGATTCTGCTGGATGAGCTTTACGAACATATTCGCTTTGACGGCCAACAACCGTTGAGTTTGCTTAACGTCGCCCCCGATTTGCAGCCGCGTTGCCTGTTGGTGGGCGGTGTATCCAAGACCTACGCCATGACCGGTTGGCGCATCGGTTTCGGTGCCGGGCCGCAAGTGCTGACCAGTGCCATGGCGGTCGTGCAATCGCAATCGACTTCGGGGGCTTCCTCGGTCGGACAAGCCGCTGCGCTGGCTGCTTTCGATGGCGGGCTGGATTTCCTGCCGGCGCAGGTCGCGGCCTATCAGCAGCGTCGGGACTTGTTGGTGATGGCATTAAAAGCCGTAAACGGTCTGGAAGTGCTCGAACCCAAGGGCGGCTTTTTCGTATTCGTCCGCTGCGAAGGCTTGTTGGGACGTTATCGCCCGGACGGCGGGCGCCTCGACAATGACGCCGATGTCGTCGCGTATTTGCTGGAGGAGGGCGCCGCCGGTGTAGCGGGCAGCGCCTATGGCCTGTCGCCGTGGTTTCGCCTGTCCATCGCCACCGCGACTGAAAGTGTCGCTGAAGCCGGGCGCCGCATCGCCCATGCCTGCGGGCAATTGCGAGGCGCAGCATGAGTCATCTGTTGGAGCTGTTCGTCCACTGGACCGCCGGGTTTGGCCTTAATTACAACTTCCTGCTGGACGCCTATCAACGCGGCACCCTGGAACAAGGCGCACTGACTACCGCGCTGCTGTGCCTGTTCACCATCGTCGGCAGTTTGCTGGCGGGTGTCGGGTTGGCGGCGATGTTGACCTCGGGCAAACCGTGGCTGGCCAAACCGGCGCGGGTGTTTATCGAAGTCACCCGCAACACGCCGACGCTGGTGCAGCTGTATTGCGCGTTCCTGGTCTTGAACATGCTGTTGACCCAAGCCGTCGGCGCGGCGAATCCGCTGACGCCGTTTGCCTGGGTGGTGATTGTGATCTCGCTGCACAAGGGCGCGTTTCACGCTGAAGCCTTGCGCGCGGGTATCGAAGCGGTGCCGGCGGTGACCCTGGAAGCCGCCAGTTCCCTGGCCTTCAGCAGCCGCCAGTTGCTGTGGAATGTGCAACTGCCGCTGGCCCTGCGTTTTGCCTTGCCGTCGCTGATCAACAACCTGATCGACCTGGTGAAGATGACCGCCGTGGCCTCGGCGATCGCCGTGGGCGACATCACCTATGCGGCGATCATGATCTGGACCCAAAGCGACAACGTGCTGGAGCTGATGATTCTGATCCTGAGCTTTTTCGGCCTGCTGAGTTTTATCGTCAATTGCGTGGGGCGCCTGCTCGAAGCGCGCCTGAGGATGCCCGGCTATGGCCATTGAATCGTCCGTCAGCGCACCGCTGGCCTGGCCGCGCCGGCATGTCGGCAAGTTGCTGTTGTTGGCTGGCGCGGTGCTGTTCCTGCTGTATTTCGCGCCGCAAAGTCCGGTGTTCAAGGCGTTGCTGCAATGGTCGCCGGCATTGGCGGTGGGCTTTGGCCAGAACATTCTGATCAGCCTGGTGGCGATTGGTTTGGGCTCGGTGCTCGGATTATTAGTGGGTGCGTTGGCGGTGTCACCGCTGCGCCTGTTGCGCTTGCCGGCGCAGATCTGGGTGCAGATTTTCCGCAACGCGCCGTGGCTGGTGTTGATCTATTTCACCACCTACGTGTTCCCGTTCGAGATCAAGCTCGGCAGCACCTATGTCTCGTTCCCTGACTGGGTCAAGGTCACCATCGGCCTGGCCTTGCCGGCGAGTGCCAACGTCGCGGAAATATTCCGTGGCGCCATCGCTTCGATCCCCAGCACCCAATGGGAAGCCGCGCGTTCCCTGGCCTTCACCCGTGGGCAGATTTTCCGTTCGATCATCCTGCCGCAGTGCTTCAAACGCATGTTGCCGCCGTGGATGAACCTTTACGCGGTGATCACCATGGGCACCGCACTGGCCTCGCTGGTGGGCGTGCATGACGTGATCGACACCGCACAGATCGCCAGCAACACCGTGAACATGACCGGTTTCACCGTGGTGATTTACCTGAGTTTGCTGGTGCTGTTCTTTGCCTATTGCTACCCGATTTCCCGACTGACCCAACGCCTGGAGCGACGTTATGCCTTCTATTGAAACCGTCGCCGAGCCCCTGGTCAGCCTGTGTGACCTGCACCTGTCGTTCGGCGCCAACCCCGTGCTCAAGGGCATCGACCTCGACGTGCATCGCGGTCAGGCCGTGTCGATTATCGGCCCGTCCGGTTCCGGCAAGTCGACGATCCTGCGCTGCATCACCGGCCTGTTGCAGCCCCAGCGCGGCAGCATTCGCGTCGGCAGCACCGAAGTGCACACGTTGGCCAAGGAAGCCCAGCGCATCGAATTGCGCAAACGCGTGGGTTTTGTGTTCCAGCAATACAACCTGTTCCCGCATTTGTCGGTGCTGGAAAACCTGGTGATCGCCCCGCGCAAAGTGTTGGGCCGCAGCCGCGCCGAGGCCGAGAAAGAGGCTCGGGCGCTGCTGGCCAAAGTGCGCATGGAACACAAGGCTGATGCCTATCCGGGCCAGTTGTCCGGCGGCCAGCAGCAACGGGTGGCGATTGCTCGCGCACTGGCGATGCGCCCGGAACTGATCCTGTTTGATGAAGTGACCTCGGCCCTCGACCCGGAAACCGTCGGCGAGGTGCTGACGGTGATTCGCGAGCTGACCGAAGAAGGCATGACCTGCGTGCTGGTGACCCATGAAATGCGCTTCGCCGAGGAAATCAGCGACATCGTCTACTTCACCGAAAACGGCGTGATCGTCGAACACGGCAGCGCCGCGCAAATCTTCCAGCACCCGAGCAGCGAGCGCACCCAGGAATTCCTGCGCCACGCCTTGGGTGATCCGGGCCGTCGCCCGGCGAATTCCAATGATCCGTACCTGTTGACCAACCTGAGCCGCTACAGCCTGTCTGTGTAACGAGGAGACAATTCATGAGTACCGATAACCGTGCCGTCGTCATCGAGGATTTCCTCAAGAAAATCCGTGTGATCAATCAACGGGGCGTCGACCGCGCCGCGTTGGTGGAGATTGTCGCCTTGCTCGAAACCCTGGCCGAGCGCCGCGACTTGTTCAACTTCGACGCGTTCCCGGCGCCCGTGCCGGGGCAGGGCAGTACCGCTTTCCGCTACCGCCTCAACGACGATGGCGACACGCCGACGCTGTACTTGAACTCGTTGTTGCCGGGCAAAAGCACCATCGCGCACAACCACGAAACCTGGGCGATCATAAGCGCCGTCGAAGGCCAGGAAATCAACTACGTCTACGGGCGCAGTGATGAAGGTCGCGAGCCGGGGTTCACCACCCTGCACCTGGAAAAAGAAGTGATCGTGCAACCCGGTACGTCGATCTCGTTCCTGGGCGAAGACCTGCACGGGATTCGCGTCGAAGGCGAGCAGGCGACCCTGCATTTCCACCTTTACGGCTTGCCGCTGGAGTCCCTCAACGGTCGCTACGGCGTCGAAGCCGACGGGCGGATTCTCAACTACAACGCCTCGCAAATGGCGCCGTCGATCAAGGCCTACGCATGATCGATTTGTATTACTGGCCGACCGGCAACGGGCTGAAGATCGGCATCCTGCTTGAAGAGCTCGGGCTGGAATACCGCGTGGTGCCGGTCAACATCCGTACCGGCGAGCAGAAGCAACCGGCGTTCCAGCGCATCAGCGCCAACGGGCGGATTCCGGCGATTGTCGATCATGCGCCTGAGGCACTGGACGCACCGCTGAGCCTGTTTGAGTCCGGGGCGATCCTCAATTATCTGGCGGACAAGGCCGGGCGTTTTCTGCCGCCAATCGGGACGGCCGAACGGCAGAAGGTTCAGGAATGGCTGTTCTGGCAGGTCGGGCATGTCACGCCGTACCTGAGCCAGTTGCAGCTGTTCAAGGAGAAGGCGCCGGAACCGATCCCGTTCGCCCTTGACCTGCTGAATGCCGAGGCGACGCGGCTGTATCGGGTGCTGGAAACACGCCTGTCCGAACTGCCGTATGTGGCGGGCGAGTACTCCATTGCCGACATGGCGATCTTCCCGTGGATTCAGCCGCAGCGACAGGGCCAGGATTTGGCGGACTTCCCGCAAATCCACGCCTGGCGCGAACGCCTCAAGGCGCGGCCGGCGATCCAGCGCGCCTATGCCAAGGGCCGCGACATCGCCGCCAACGAGCGCTCCCTCGCGCTTCAATAACTTCTATTTTCAAGCGGGACTTCCATGAGCCAGACCGTAACCCCAGGGCAACTGCAGCAGTGGCTGTTCGACGGGCAGGAAATTGCCCTGTTCGACGTGCGTGAGCATGGCCAATATGGCGAAGCCCATCTGTTTTTCGGCGTGAATTTGCCCTATAGCCGCCTGGAGCTGGAGGCCCGGCGTCTGGCGCCGAATCCTCAAGTACGGCTGGTGATTTACGACCAGGACGGTGGCGATGTTGCGGCGCGTGCCGCCCGACGTTTGCAGGCGCTGGGCTATGGCCGCGTGCATATCCTTGCGGGTGGTGCCGATGGCTGGCAGGCCGCCGGTTTCCAGTTGTTTGCCGGGGTGCATGTACCGTCCAAGGCGTTTGGCGAGTTGGTGGAGGAGGCGAGCCATACGCCCCACGTTACTGCCACGCAGTTGGCCGAATGGCAGGCGCGAGGCGAGCCGTTGGTGGTGCTCGACGGTCGGCCGTTCGATGAATACCGCAAGATGACCATTCCCGGTTCGGTGTGCTGCCCGAATGGCGAGTTGGGCTATCGCGTCCACGATCTGGTGCCGGACGAGAGCACGCCGATTGTGGTCAATTGCGCCGGTCGGACCCGCAGCATTATTGGCGCGCAGACGCTGATCAACCTGGGCGTGAAGAATCCGGTTTATGCCTTGGAGAACGGCACGCAGGGTTGGTATCTGGAAGATTTTCAGCTGGAGCATGGCAGCATGCGGCGTTACGCCGATGAAGTGTCAGCCGATGCTTTGCCAAGGCAACGCTTGGCCGCTGCGCAACTGGCGGAAAAGGCTGGGGTGAAAACCGTTGGCGCCGCGCAAGTTGAACAGTGGGCGAAAGAGAGCGGACGCAGCCTGTTTCTGTGCGACGTGCGCACCGCCGAGGAATTCGCCGCCGGCACTCTGCCGGGCGCGCAACACACGCCGGGCGGGCAGTTGATTCAATCCACCGATTTGTACATTGGTGTGCGCAAGGCGCGACTGGTGCTGATCGACAGCGATGGCGTGCGCGCACCGATTGTCGCCAGTTGGCTGCGACAGTTGGGGCATGAGGCGTATGTGCTTGAGGGCGGCGCCGCCAGCGCTCTGGCATTGCCGGCGCTTGAAGTCGCAGCGCCTGAAGCATTGCCATTGATCACAGCACAGGCGCTGGCTGACGCGTTGAAGGACGACGCAGTCGCGTTGATCGATCTGCGCCCGAGCATGGTGTATCGCAAAGGTCATATCGCCGGGGCGCGTTGGTCGATCCGTTCGTTGCTGGCGGCCGAGGTCGCCGGAGAGCAACGGCCATTGGTGCTGCTGGCCGACGATCCACGGTTGGCGGCGTTCGCGGCGCTGGAGTTCCCCGAACATCAGCGCCAGCAAACCCGGTTCGCCGGGAATGTGGCGGGTCTTGAGCTGCAAGAAACGCCCAACACACCGCCCGACGAGCAATGCATCGATTTCCTGTTCTTCACCCACGACCGTCACTCTGGCAACAAGGACGCAGCGCGGCAGTACCTGGCCTGGGAAATCGGTTTGCTGGCGCAAATGAGCAAAGAGGAAATCGCCAGCCTCAAGCCGCTGAAGGTTTCCAGCGGTGACCGGGTCCGTACCCAACTGATTCATTCCGCGCGTACTGAAAAGGGCAATGGCGGTCGTGCCGTCAACGTCCCGGTCACGCGCTTAAGCACGGTGCTGTTCGACAACCTCGCCCAAATGCGCGACGCCCGTTCCCGCCGCGACCACGAACGCGTCCTGAGCTACGGCGCACGCGGCAATCCGACAGCGTTCGCCCTGGAAGACCTGGTCACGGAGCTTGAGGGTGGCTATCGCACGCGCTTGTTCGGCACCGGACTGGCAGCCGTCGCGCAAACATTCCTGGCCTATCTGCGACCCGGCGATCATGTGCTGATCACCGACGCCGTGTATTCGCCCGTGCGGCGCCTGGCCCGAGAGTTTCTTCAACCGTTTGGTATTGAAGTCAGCTACTTCGCCCCCGACGGCAGCGATCTATCCACGAAGCTGCAAGCCAACACGAAAATGGTTTACACCGAAGTGCCCGGTTCGTTGCTGTACGAACTCTGTGACCTGCCGGCCATCGCCGCCCTGTGCAAACCGCGGGGCATCCTGCTGGCCGTGGACAACACCTGGGGCTCGGGCTACCTGTACCGGCCGCTGACGTTGGGCGCGGACATCTCGATCATGGCGCTGACCAAGTACCTGTGCGGCCATAGCGATGTGGTCATGGGCAGTGTCTGCACCCGGGAAGAGGTGTGGCAACCCTTGGCGGCGATGAGCGACACCTTCGGCAACGCCGTCAGCCCCGACGACGCTTATCTGGTGCTGCGTGGCGCCCGAACCCTGGCGCCACGCCTGGAAGTCCACGAACGCCAGGCCCTGGAAATCGCCCATTGGCTACAGGCTCAACCGCAGGTGAAGCGAGTGTTCCATCCCGCGTTGCCCGATCGCCCAGGCCATGCCCTGTGGCAGCGCGACTTCAAGGGCAGCAACGGCTTGCTTTCGTTCGAGCTGCACGACGCTGACGAGGGCTATGTCGAGCGCTTTATCGATGCGCTGCACGTGTTTGGGCTGGGCGCTTCCTGGGGCGGTTATGAAAGCCTGGTCACGGTCGCCGAACTCAAGGAGCGCAATAGCGCAGAGGATCGCGCACTCAATCCAGTGCTGCGATTGCATATCGGGCTGGAGGATGTCGAGGCGTTGATCGAGGATCTGGAGCGGGGATTCGCTGCAGCGACGGGAGGTTGAAGCCTCTCTGGCAGCGAATCGGTGATGGGTGACAGTTACCAGAATTTGTCGCGTTTAACCGGACCGGCGTTGCGTCGTTCCGGGCCGGCGGGATTGCCGGTGTCCACGAGTCTTCGCTCTACCAGCACATTCTGCAATGCCTGGCGGGCGACCGGGTCCAGTTGATCTTCGCGCTCCTTGAGTTCCAGCAGGATCGGGCTGGACCAGGTGCGATAGGTTTGCTCGGCAATACGAACGGGGGTCATCTATCTCTCCTTGACTAGGCGCCTGCAATAAAGTGGGCGCTGTTCGATGAGGTAGAAACACTAGTTGAGGAAACGCGTTGTTGCCAGCCATCGGTGCTGGTAAATCCCTTGCAGACGGCTGCCCGGCGGACTGTTTTATTTTCCTTGGCGGCAGCTATTTGCAGAGGGCTTGTCGCACGCTCAACGTCGAATCAAAAGGCGTGCGACAAGTGACACCCGATCAGGCGCAGGCCTGGCCGAGGTGATTGTCTTGAGCTCCGGCGATTAGATGCAGTGGGATGTGTTGTTGCGCATCGATGCCGGGGACTTCGAAACTGCCCACTATCTGAAGCTGTCGCTCACTCAGCCCGGTCGACTCTTCTTCCTTTGCCTTAGCCATTCTCGCGTGGTTCATTGCGATTTCATTGAGAGTTGACACGTTACTTCTCCGGTACTGACCAAGCGTATTGATGTGAGTGCTGCCGCGTCAGAAATATGTCGTTCTGTGGCCGCTACGACCGGCGTTTGCAAACCCCAAGCCAAGATTTGGTCGCGCCTCGCGCCAGGTTTTCATTGGCGACGAATGGTGATGCAAAGGGTCTGTTACGCGACACCGACCGTCAGACTCCTTGAATTAACGGCAATGGCCGGACTCCATCATTCGAGGGGCAATTGTTCCTCAATGGCGGTGAACCCCGCGCCGAGGCAAGTTAATGACATCATTCGAAGACTTCAGGGCCCAATCGCAAGAGCTTCTGACAGAACTTGATGCCGCAACGATGGGGATGATGACGTTGGTAACATCAAAATGTGTTTCAGGGCCGGAATGGGACGCGGCCACGAAAAGGCAACACGATGCCTATGAACGCTGGAACGCCTTCCTTAATATCCCTGGCTAGCACCCGCAGCGCGGGCTTGTTGCCGTTAGGGCGTAAAATGGCCATGCACTTCATCAAGAGGAGCCGCACATGGACGCCGACCTAGTAAACAAGCAAGCAACGCAAATCAGAGTCTGGGACCAGTACTTCTGCGCGGCGCTGATTGCCGAGAGCAATTTGACCGCACCGGTTGTAGGCGTGGCCACTCACCAAGACAGGCAAAACCTGTTGGTTGAACGGGCCAAGGCACTCGCCGACAAGATGATGGAAAACAGAAAATAACCAGAGCCCAGCCACCGCGCTGGGCTTTTCATATCTGGCGGATGCCGGTGATCGCAAGCCATGAATTTTTTACCAGATCCGCGCTCAATGATCCTGAACCATTTATTTCTCGGTGGCGGTAGCGCCAATGGAGCAGACGCAATGACATCAGTCGACGAATTCAGGCTCAAATCCCACGCACTGTTGGCGGATCTAGATGCTGCAACAACGGAAATGATGAGGCTGATTTCATGTCGATCGATGTCAGGGCCGGAGTGGGAGGAGGCCGTCAAACGCCAGCACGACGCTTATGTGCACTGGAATGCGTTTATCAATAGTCGCGACGGGGATGATCCGCTTGGTGCTTGAACGGGCACAGGCGTGCAGATGAGGTGATGACTTTACGTTGTCGCCAACTATCTATTGCATTGCCTCATTGCGCTGGCTGGAGGAGTTCAGCGCCCTGATTTCGCACATTACCCACGGCCATATCGACCTTGAACCATTCGAAGGCCTCGGACGGCTCGCCCTCGACCAGCCCCATCTGCTCGGCACGCTCCTTGGGCGTGGCCGGGGCCAGCCATTCCCGGGCCAGTTCCGGTGAAAGTGTCACGGGGCGGCGATCGTGAATGTCCACCATGCCGCCAACGCTGTCGGCGGTGATGATCACAAAGCCGTCATGCTCATCCGGTTCATGTTCGTACCGCGGGTACTGTCCAATCGCGGCGCACAGGATCGGCGCGCGATCCTTGCGGCGGATGAGGTAGGGCTGTTTATTCGGGCCGCCCTCATAAACCCACTCAAACCAATTGTCGATCGCGATGATCGCCCGGTGCGGCCAGATCGCTTTGAAGAATGGGCCATGGGCGACTTTCTCGACGCGAGCGTTAATCGGCACGGCGTGATCCTTCGCCCAGTGGGGCCGCCATCCCCAGCGCACCCTGTCGACGTGCAGCACTTCACCTTCCTGATGGAAAAGGGCGAGCTGGGTGGTCGGCGCGGCGTTGTAGTATTCAAGCGGCTGGTCGCCGACGGTATTGATCAGGGCGTTGGGTATGCTCAGCGTCGCGACGAAGTCGTGAATGCCCCGGTACTGGGAAAGTCGTCCGCACATGATCCGGTCCTCCACCTGTACATTGAGCGTAGACCAAGGCTCCGGGACTTAATCAGGAGGGCAGTCGCCGGCACGCTCTGGCGCGCAGATTGCTTGTGTTTGGTACCTGCGCTTTTCTGTCCTGGCTCGATACACTCCAAAGCACCCTTCGCCGCGAGCTCAGCCTCCGGCGCAGGAATCACGAACCTGTTTGATCATCGATAGAGTAATACAACCTTTAATGAGCATTTCTACGGCTGAAACGGATGGTAATTGGCATCCGGTCATTGCGCTGGCGTTGGCTGCGTTTGTATTCAACACCACCGAATTCGTGCCTGTGGGCCTGTTGAGTTCGATCGGCAGCAGCTTTGACATGTCATCGGCGCAAGTCGGGCTGATGCTGACCATCTATGCGTGGGTGGTATCGCTGACCTCGCTTCCGGTCATGCTGCTGACCCGCAACATCGAGCGGCGCAAGCTGTTGATCGTCCTGTTTGGAATGTTCATCGTCAGTCACGTCCTGTCGAGTCTGGCCACAAGCTTCGGGATATTGCTGCTCAGCCGGATCGGCGTGGCACTGTCGCATGCGCTGTTCTGGTCCATCACGGCGTCTCTGGCTGTGCGCCTGGCGCCACCGGGCAAGCAAGTGCAGGCCTTGGGGTTGTTGGCAACCGGTACTTCCCTGGCGATGGTGCTGGGTATTCCGCTTGGCAGGTTGTTGGGCGAGGCGATGGGCTGGCGCACCACGTTTATCGTGATCGCGGTGCTGGCTGCTGCGCTAGTGTTCTGGCTGGCCAAGGTCCTGCCGTTGTTGCCCAGTCAGAACTCGGGCTCTCTCAGAAGCCTGCCCCTGTTGTTCAAGCGACCAGCGTTGGTATCAATCTATGTTCTGACGGCATTGGTGGTGACGGCGCAGTTCACCGCCTACAGCTACATCGAGCCCTTCGTTCAGGTGGTGGCCGGTCTGAGTGGCGACGTGGTGACGTTCATTCTGCTGTTGTTTGGGGGGGCCGGCATTTTCGGCTCGCTGCTTTTCAGCTGGTTGCACCGATATAGCCCGCAGCGCTTTTTGATCGTGACCGTGGTGTTGCTCTCGTTGTGCCTGGCGTTGCTGTTGCCTTTGAGCGGCAAGGTCTCGTATCTGGGGACGCTGAGTCTGTTCTGGGGAATGGCGATCATGGGCTTTGGGCTGGCGCTGCAATCAAAGGTCCTGGTACTGGCGCCGGACGCGACCGATGTGGCGATGGCGCTGTTTTCGGGAATCTATAACGTGGGCATTGGCGCCGGTGCCCTGCTGGGAAGTTGGGTCGGCGGCCACTTCGGGTTCGCCTATATCGGAGTGGTTGGCGGCATGCTGGCGGCGATGGCGCTGCTTCTTTACTGCGTGTCGATCTTTCACTTTATGAAGCGCGGAAGTCCTGTCTGATAGCTTGGGCTACGCATTCACGATGACCCACATTGACAAAGCCCTGACTGTTCAGGGCTTTGTGAATAATCAAAAAATTATAAACCTGGCTTCAAGTTCCCTGGCAGAGGGTACTTGAAGTAAGAGGCTTTAGTCTCTTACGTCGATTTACTGTGCCGTCGTTTGTACGGCGATGCTCATGACACCCCCTACAGCTGGTGTGACCACCCGATATTCTATGGTGATATTCGTAGCGTCCACCACAGAACAGCGCATGAAGCCAAGATCCAGTGTTTTTACCGTTAACCCTGTCAGTGACGGTTTAACGTCTTGGCGCTTGGGCGTATAAAGCAGGCCGTGAGGAATCACCAAGGTTTTAACCCCGGCAGTGTCCAGGTCGCCGGCCAGGGTTGACTGCTCTTTAGAAAGATTGGTTGATTTGGTGCCGCCACTCAAACCCGTTCCTTCGATATTAAAACGGTCCGAGTTAGCCATTGGTGCATTACCTGTTGTATAGGCACCCGACGACGGAGATATGTCCAGGTTGATCCGGTTTCTGCCTCCGTGTGAGTCCACTGGTGTGGTGTATTCAAAACCTGACACCAGTGTGTTCGCAACCCAGCCACGAATTCTATTACGGCTTGAGGTCACTTTCAGGCCAGTCTTGGTCCCACGAATAAATAGATCTGCAATGGCTGTACCTACGCCAGTGACAAGAACACCATTGGAAAATGCAGCGGCTTCAGAGTTATCGTAAATCTGCATAACACCGACGCTGTTAAAGTCCCCGGTGATCTTCGCGATCCAGGCGTCCGGCGTGGCTGTAGATCCTGCTGCGCGAGCGAGACCTCGCCACACTCCAATCATGTTGCGAGAGCCCGAAATTGTAACCATGTCGCCACCTTGACCACCGAAGTATTGGTTAAGGTTTGAAATCAAACACGACCCTGCATTAATTTCTAATGCCCCACCGTCCACCGTAATCTGGCCAAACGAGCCATTGGTGCCGATATAGATGTTCTTACGCTTGCGACCGCTTGCACTTGTCCAGCTCATATCGCCTTGGAAACAATGCAAAATTGTGCAGTAAGTGGGTGCCCCGTTGTACGTCCCATCGAGAACTTCGCTGAAGTAGTTCCAGCCTTCGTTCCGCATGCCCGTAATATTGTCCATGTGGACATTGTGCGGTCCACGGTTGATCCAGCCGTCTCCGTTATTGTCCCGGACAACTAAGTCGCGAACAAAGCCTTCTTCTTGATCGGCCACCGAAGCATTGCTGGAGACATTCGTTGCGTACTCAGTGTATAGGCCGCCGCTAGCACCCCAGCCGATAACAACGTGATCTATGATCGTATAGGCGCCATAGAAGCAGCATGCTCGGCCGATACTGTTGTTTTCTCTATTGCCATTGACCTGGACGTTTCTTAATCCGAACCAGGATGGCACCCGGTTATCTGTCGCGACTGGAAAACCCTTGCCAGTCAACGCCGCGAAGTTTTCTGACGTTACAAAGTCTACGTTTGACCCCGCTTGCTGCAGCAGGATTGATACCAAGGGGTTATCGCCCTGGATAATGACTCCCCTTGGAATTACCACGGTGCTCGCTACGTAAGTTCGAGCCCCAAGCAGTACGGTTCCGCCTAGTGAGCCGAGAGCAGCAACGGCATTTGCCAAACCCTCTGTGTTGTCGACAAGTCCAGGTAGGCAGTAGTCATCCGCGTGGACACTGCGCCGCAGCGCCGACTCCACCGTGGAAAGTACTGAGCTTGCGCCGCGAGGTACAAAAGGAATAAGTGCAGATCCCTGGTTGGGATCAATCAGGCCTTTTACATGCGGAATAACTTCATCCAGTTGAGTCCATTCACCGATAGTCATATTTACCTCAAGTTTTGTTGGTCCCACATACATGGGGGTTATCAGGCTCATTCGACTGAATGGCCATGTTGAAGAAGCAGCCTTTTTCAGGCTGTCAGAATGCGTAGATGAGCCGCTGGGGGCTCTACGACAGTCGCCGCCCTTAGTGACCGGCTAACGCCAGCGCTTTCAAGGGCGCATGTATTGCGGTCACGATGCTGTTTGTATATACAGTAGTCGAGGCGAGCATGATCGGGCAAGGGGGAGTTAAAACTTTAATGTCGAATGATATCGATATGATGGCGATTCGGTGGTTTCGTCTCGACAAACTTCACTCAGGCGCCATCAGCACCGCCAGCGTCAGCTTGATGAATTCTTCGTTCTTGTCGAGGGCGTCCATGGCGCTACGCACGTTGTCGGCGACATCGGCTGCGCCGCTGGCTTGCGCCCAATTCGCAAGCTCCAGGATGGCCGCTTCAAGGGCGAGCTGGTTTTCGTTGATCTTGTACAGCAGGGAAGGGAGCAGGTCTGAATGTGGCATCGCGAATCCTCAGTCGTAAGGTCAGCGTAGCATCGTGTTGCGTGAAGGATATTTAACGATCGGCAGGACGCCGGAGAAGGGGGACACGGACGAGTTATGGAGCACATGTCGGTCGGCGATGATTTCACTAAGTCCCGGAAACGAGAAAGCCCCGAATAATCAGGGCTTTTCGTTACAAACGCTAGATCAGCGCTACCAGGTCATCATTGGCCTTGAGTGCACGCTGCTGAACGTCGCTGAACAGGGACGCATGGTCGGCGGCAAGCTCAGCCAGGCCAGTGATTGGTTGATTCGAATATCACGAGTCACATCCAATCAGAACAACATAATGGCCGACACTATGCTCACCAGGAAGCCCGGACGAGTAGTTGATTCAGTTCGCCCCTAATTTAAATTTTATGTTATTGGACGGCCACCACGACCACGATGGCGGCGGTGTATAGCAGCCAGGCTGGTTGGCCGGGGTCGCATCGCAGCGGACGGTGTAGCCTTTGTTGTTGAGTTCCCTTGCGCCTTCGCCGGTACCGCGCTCACTGTATGAGGAGCAACCGCCGAGCAAAGCTGCAATCAAAAAAATCGTTGTGTACTTCATAAATGCCTCCATGCGTGGAGCACATAGCTTACCCATTGAATCGCGCCGAGTGCGGGCTTTTTTTCGCCTGGAGAAAAGTGGTGAGTGCAGCGGATAAAGACCGCGACATTTTCACTTGCACACAGTGGGGCGAGGCAAATCGTCGGCCGGTCTAGTGACCGTGGTCTGGACCATTCGATACCGAGTGGACGATGGCAAGGACAAGTCGTGGTGGGTGAGGGCTATGCCGGCGTGTGCAAAGCCAAGTCAGCTAGCAGGCGAAATCCGCTGATAGGAAGCTAGAGAGCATCCGTCATCAAGCTATTTTCAATATGCCTCACCTTCATCGCCTTCAACATTGGCTGCGAGTGCTTTCGCAATTTCCTTGGCCTTTATGATTGCAGCATCGCTGTAGACGAAGGAAATCATCCCCCTGCGATAACCAAAGAGATACTGTTGCTGTGTTAGTGAAGACGTCCAAATTGCTGAATTTTTCCCGCTGGAAACAATGGTTTCACCGGTGACGGGATTTCTGCGAGCCAACTCGTTTTCTAGCTTCATTGATGGATCACTTGCGCAAAGTGATTGCCATTCTTCAAGAGCTATTTCCATCGGTCTGACAATATGAATTTCGTAGGCCATAGGTGCCCCAGTTCCTGACTTTTGGCTGTATGTGAAGAGTTTGTGAGACACCTGAATGTCAGTGACGGCTGAGGCTAGCGACTGACGGCAGAGGTGTCCAGTGACTCCTCCTGGCCGATTGCTGCCTGTCGTAAAGGGCTGAAATCGGCCAGAAGCAGACCATGGACACGCAGCTAATACGTCAGTAATGTGCAAAGTAATATGTCGCTTTCCCTCTTCTTGATGCCGCGTTTACAATCTCGATTTTTTGATTGCTCAAGGGATTAAGCATGAACATGGAATGTTATGCCAAAAGTCGTTCGGCACCTAAAAGTTTAATTTAAGGAGCAATAAAGTGGAAATCAAGATTGATATATTGGGTTCTCCAACAGAAAAGGATAAAGGAGTTCTGAATAATAGGTTTTCAGAATATCTTCGAACTCAATATCCAAATCTTCCTCCAGAATCGGAAGATAAAATATTTATGGTGGTTGCACACGATGAAGTAGGCGACTACATCGGTGCAATAAGCTGTAATTGTTACTGGGATGGCTTAGAAATTGACACCTTTTGGGTTAAGGAATCTCATCGCGGTAAAAAAGTAGGATCTATGCTTTTGGAAAAAGCAGAAGTGATTGGTGCCAACAATGGGGCAGTAGTTGCATTCTTAAAAACCGTTGATGCTAAAAAGTTCTATGAGCGGCATGGGTATGAGATTTATGGTGTTCTTGAGGATCGCCCAATCGGGACTAATCTGTATCATTTAAAGAAACGGCTAGTAAAACATGCATAACAACTGGTTCAAATCGTTCACTTCGCTCAATGGGACGGGCTAAAGCCCCCCTTAACCAAATGCTGGTCAGAGTCCGCTATGGGTTGTGGATTATAGCCCTTCGCGACAGGCAGAAATCGGCCAAATGAAGACATTCGCCGAGCCACATGTAAACATCAAGCAAGAGCGGTCCCTCTCCCGGTTGCCGCCAAACAACAAAGCCCAACTCTAGACTGGGATGCAAGATGAGCGTGGATCGCTTACAAAGCGATTCATTGAAAGGATGAGCACGATGAACCGAACCCGTCATATCTTCCTGATGGCCACCTATAACGAGTGGATGAACGCAAAGATTTATGAGGCAGCCAGAAGCCTGTCAGATGAAGAGCTCTCAGTGGATAGGAAAGCATTCTTTGGTTCAATTCTCGGGACGTTGAACCACCTGGTGGCCGGCGACACTGCCTGGCTAAAGCGATTCGCCAAGCACCCAGCTAACTACTTGGCTCTGGGACCGATTCAGCAGCTTCCTGCCCACAAAAGCCTCGACCAGCTGCTGTTCTCGAATATCCGAGAACTTTCGGCACATCGAATGTGGCTCGATCAGAAAATTGTCGAGTGGTCTCGCTCCATTGCAGAGTCGGACCTGGATCACACCCTCAATTACACAAGCATGAAGGGAATACCCGCTGACAGGAGCTTTTATGGTTTGGTCATGCATTTTTTCAACCATCAGACGCACCACCGCGGACAAGTGACTACGTTGCTTTCACAAGCGGGTGTCGACACAGGTGATACGGATCTGGTCGTCCTCATTCCATCCGAGCCTGGCACAGAGTAGAAAAGCCTAGCGCTAGGCCGGGTATTGTCACATTTGATCGGGTCGGCGAAACAGCACAGCCATCCAGGCTGGTTGTCGATCCCGAGTGACGGCAATCGGCTGTGGATTCAACCGGCCGCTCGCGAGCGACCTTTTTCGACCTCAAGTAGCCGTTCGACCTACGCAAGAGTGAACTGGTAAGTTGAATCTGCCCGCTGATGGTAATAGGTCGACTGGATTTTTTTGGAGCTTGATGATGGGTTTCTCCACAACGTTGTGGGAGTGGCACGGCCAAGATGAATACAAGCAAGTTCTTGCGGTGTGCAAGGCGATCCCGGCGCTCGAGTTCCTGGCACTGACCTCGGATTTACAGCAGAGAACCATCCCGGATTGCCCAGCATGTGAAGCTTGGTCAGAGATGATCCTTCCGTTGAACGAGGTTCTTTCGATCTGCGACAGCGCGTTACCAGCGGAAATCAAGGCACGGCTGCAAGATATTTGGGAACTATGCAATAGCCTTACTGAGGCTGCATTCCACTGTCACGATCAACTGATATTTGATCATGACGAGTGGCGACCGATCAGAACGGCCGCTGCAGAGTTGCTGGAGCTAATGGAATCGCTGGAAATCAATCCATTCCTGGATGACTTGCTATTGGATTGCAGAAACGTTGCTCGCGGAATAAAGCGTTGAGTATTTCTGCAATCCTGTGATGGTGTTGAATACTTAGCTGCGGGCCCTAGTGACTGACCGCTTCTGGCCGATTGCTGCCTGTCGTAAAGGGCCGCAATCGACCCATAGCTGCCGGTGAAAGCCGTCAGAAAACGGCCAGAAGAAGTGGCCAATGGATGGCACGAACCTGCTACGCTGAGTCCTCTCAGGAGTGAGAGCTTGCCTTCATCCATAAGTACGTCAGTAGTCTGGTAGAGGTACCATGCATCATATAATCGGCTTATATACCTCGAAAAAAACAGAGCATTTGTGGTCGCTAGACCCAGAAGACCGAATTGTTTTCAGATCTGACTGCTTTCATACGTTTGGGTATTTTTCCCTTATAGCACCTGCTTTTGAACGATATGCACAAAGAGATGCAGGGATAGGCATTGAATCAATGAATGTAATGTTCCGCTTGAGAAATGACGATCTAGCTGACGTATTGGCAATTTTGAACGATCTCGAAACACAGCTCTGTCAGCAACCAAAAAGTTGGCAGGAGTATCTCGGTGAAATCCAACATCCAAGGCAAGATAAGCGGCCAATCAAACCGCTGTTATTCAGACGTCGAGCCGTTCGGATTGTCCAAAGATTGCGAGCGTTAATGCTTAAAGCCCAAGCCCACGATAAATGCTTAGTATATGGAAATGGTGTTTGCTACCGAACACTGTGCGGCACAAAGATGCTGCCCGGTACCGTGTACTCCTAGAGCCGAGCCTACGGTTCAAGCGTTCGCTTCACTCGTCGGGGACGGGATAAACCCCATCCGTTAATCAAACGAAAGGATCCAGCCGAGTGGCTGCTTCTGGCCGATTGCTGCCTGTCGTGAAGGGGGGCAGTCGACCCAAACCAGTCATCTGAATTGCGTTGATTGACATGCATGTCACCCGCCATGCTTAAAATCGTGCCGATGATTTACTGATCTCAGACACAGGCTGATCGGTCGGGTAAGCTGGGAGGTTACGGTCGCACCGCTAGTGGAATCTGACAGGATAAGTGGATTCAGGTGCGTGGGGGATTTTTGTTTACCTTACGAGGCACCATGGACTCTTCTTTTGACGAATTGATCGACAGGGCGATGTATCTGGGCGTACATCAAGTTGCATACCCAATTGATATCTTAGGTACTGCTAGGTTGTTGGCAGAGCACGCATCCGACGATGCGGACTTTGAAAAGATACTTTCACTGGTTTCAGACCCAGAGAACCATTTTACTCGTTGGGCCGCCATACGAGCCATTGTGATCCTGGGGCCTGCATCGGTGGCCAAAGCCCGCGAAACGCTGGGCGTCCGGATGACGCTTGAGGATTTTCCTCTCGCCCGACAAGAACTACACAATGCGCTGGCTTCGACGACAGAGTGATGCGGTCACCCTGAAAACGGGATTAGCTGTCAGCGACTATGCTATATGGGGCCCTTGAGACAATGAGTCTGCGTTTCAGTTATGTTTGGCTGCTGCCACTGCTTGAAAAGTCATATGGGACTATAAAACAGGACCTTTCAGTTGCTGTATCGGCGCTGGGCATAAAAAGCTCGATCCCGGAAGAAATATCGTTGTCCCAGTTGCTTGTAACGGCGCTGGAGTCTGACTCTGAATATTGGTCTCAACTTGCAATAAAATGGCTAGATGATGGGTTTCCTGTTGACCAAAAGCTATCCGAACTATTGCTTCAATGCTCATCTCAGAAAGTTCTTTCACAATCCTTTCGACACAAAGCTTTCAGAATTGCTAGACGTTGGCAAAGAGAAGAGTAACCCTGCCTGAAGGCCAGGTCCTATGTGGTTTTTCAGTCAACTTTTTCCGCTTACTCGACAGGCAGCTTTTGGCCGAAAGCCGCCGTTCTCAACCGCCAGCGTTCGGCCTAAAGCGGCAAGCGTCTGCTGATCACCCCTTGCTACGTTGAGCTTTTAGCTGGCGCTACTCCTCGGATAAAAATCGTTTAGTGATCATTGCCACTGCCTCCGCCGGAGACGTCAGGGCTGTGTCTATATCAAACGGAGCGTTATCCCACGGCTCATATTCATGATCCAATACAGACTGCCAGGTTGGTGGCGTCAGGCCAGGAATATCAATCCTCCTGGTTTCTACCCGTCGCTGGTGTTCATATTTATCAGAGCAAACCACCTGGATATTCACTAATGGAGCACCAGAGCGAGTAGCGATCTCGCTCCACGCCTTTCGGCTTTCGATTACTGGGTTAACACAGTCGACTATGACAGTACTGCCAAATCGAAGATTGCTCAGAGCAAGCTCATTAGCGACCATATAACCACTCCGCCCCACGTCTTGTGCCAGAGCACCGGAATTTCGGATAGCCTGCTCAATCGTATCGATCCGCAGATACACCGCACTTGTTCTGGTGGCAAGGTCACTTGCTATAGTCGTTTTTCCAGTACCTGGAAGGCCGCTGAAGACAATAAGCATTCTATGTCCTTCGATTAGTGAGATGACCCAGTCTAGGCCAATACCTGCCGAAGCCAATGTCCGCTTTGGGTTGCACACTTCGCGATCATGATCAGGCGCGCCGAGTAACCTTGAAGACGCCATGCTTACTAGCTAAGAGGATTCAACCAAGGAAATTTTTCCCTGGTTGGAGTTCGTGCCTTTGCTACTGTCAGCACAAACTCGCATGGATGAACGTTGATGGATACCCAACACACTGTGCTGCTCAAAGACCTTCTGTCCACTAGACGAAGTGTTAGATCCTTCAGTGAAAAGCCGCTGAGCCTGGCAGTTCTGGAGACATTCCTTTATGCCGGACAGGGGTGTACTGCTACGGACGGAAGGCGAACCGCACCATCGGCACACGCTCTGCATCCACTTGTATTGCGGGTGATCGTGCGTCAAGTAGAAGGGCTCGCCCCTGGGGTATACACATACGATTCCCAGGTAGGAAAGCTCTCCCGTATCGCAGATCCGATCGAAAATGGATTGCTGAACTCAGCGGCTTTAGGCGATGAAAAGTGGTTGGAAGACGCACCTGCCGTCATCGCTATCGTCGCTGAACGAGGGCTCGCAATAGATCATTTCTCGGCTCAACAAGCGGACGGTCTAAGGGGCGCACGCTACGTTGATTTCGAAGCTGGAGCATCCGTTCAAAATATATATTTGGCGGTCACCGCAGCTGGTCTTGGCGGTGTAGTCGTGATGGGTTTTGACGACATTAAGATGAAGGAAGCCTTGTGTCTTGAACGGCCCCTTTTTCCGATCGCCCTTTTCTGCGTAGGGAATCCTCTCAAATAGAGCTTTGGCGCGAGAGGTTGTTGCCTCCAGTATCTATCATAGGCGTTGTAGCGAATGACCGCATATGGCTGTGGATTCAACCGGTCGACGCAACACCGCCAACGTCAGCTTGATGAACTCCTCGTTCTTGTCGATGGCCTTCAGCGCTCCGCGGACGTTGTCGGCAACATCGGCGGAGCCACGTGCCTCAACCCAGTTTGTGAGTTCCAGGATGGCCGCCTCCAGGGCGAGTTGGTTTTCGTTGATCTTGTACAGCAGGGAAGGGAGTAGATCTGAATGGGGCATCGCGAATCCTCGGTTGTGAGGTCAGCGTAGCAGCGGAAATGTGGTGACACATATGGGGAAGTGAAGCGGTCGGCAGGACGCCGGAGAGGGGGGCAAAAGAGAAAAGTTTTGTAACGGTTACCAAATAGTTTTGTAACGCCTCGCAAAATCAGCGCCGATTCTCAAACCCCAGAAACGACAAAGCCCTGACTAATCAGGGCTTTGTCGGTACAAATATGGCGGAGGCGATGGGATTCGAACTCATGGACCTGTTACAGTCGACGGTTTTCAAGACCGTTGCCTTAAACCACTCGGCCACACCTCCGTTTGCGTTGCGGGCGCCATAATACCTGAATGAAACACACTGTCAAACTCTCTGCATGGCTTGTTACAGAGCGTCTGTTATGATCTTTGCCACTGAACGTTTCAAACCAACAGGAGTGTCGCTATGCGCGAACAGGATTACGCAGTTAATAACAGCGTGCAGGCTGAGCAGCTAGAGGTTAGCCGCGTCCTGCGCAACACATACGGCTTGCTCGCTCTCACCCTCGCATTCAGCGGTGTGATGGCGTTCGTTGCTCAGCAGATGCGTGTCGGCTACCCGAACGTTTTCGTGGTGCTGATCGGTTTTTATGGCCTTTTCTTCCTGACCAACAAACTTCGTGACTCGGCTTGGGGCCTGGTGTCGGCTTTTGCCCTGACCGGTTTCATGGGTTTCCTGCTCGGCCCGATTCTCAACCGTTACCTGGGCATGCAGGGCGGGGCTGAAGTAGTCAGTTCCGCTTTCGCGATGACTGCGCTGGTGTTCGGTGGTCTGTCGGCCTACGTGTTGATCACGCGCAAAGACATGAGCTTCCTTGGTGGCTTCATTACTGCCGGGTTCTTCGTGTTGCTGGGCGCGACGCTGGCGGGCATGTTCTTCCAGATCAGTGGTCTGCAACTGGCGATCAGCGCAGGTTTCGTGCTGTTCTCCTCGGTCTGCATTCTGTTCCAGACCAGCGCCATCATTCATGGCGGCGAACGTAACTACATCATGGCGACCATCAGCCTGTATGTATCGATCTACAACCTGTTCATCAGCTTGTTGCAGCTCTTCGGCATCATGAGCCGCGATGATTGATCGCAGGCCATAAGTAAAAAAACCCGCTTCGGCGGGTTTTTTTATGATCGCCTCTTTGACTACCGGATAGGCATGCTTGATTTCAGAGGTTGGGGTTTTTCAGCGATGTCCGCGGCGCTGACTTTCAGCCTCAATGTCAGGCCCTGGAGTTGCCTCATTTTTAACATGCCTAACCGTGGGCCTTTGAGTTCCTGGTTATTAGCATCCAGCCCACGGCATTCAAGTGTTCGTTTAGAAGGGCTCGCGGAGTCAGGGGCTTTCCATTGACAGCGCACTGAAAGCAATTGCTCGTCCAGTCTGGTCGCCAGCGGTTCTCCCTCCTTCAGTAGCGTTTCGACCTCCAGTTCAACGGTGGAGTAGCCAAATGTCTTGTCGTCGGTACCTGAAAAAGCGTCGATCATGAAATCAACATCGCTGAGTACCAACAGGCAGTCGCCGACTCTTTTGCCCAGCTCTACCTCGAATTCAGAGGTATGCGTTGTGGCATGACGCTCACTGGAAAACGTGGCTTTATCCGGATTGGGGTCACCCGCGTAATCGTCGGGCAAGATGCACAACCCGCCAAGAATCGGGCGATAGGATGCAGTCACATAAACGGCAAATTGTGCGGGCATTTCCGTCTTGAGGGTCACGTGATTGGACATCATGGCGCAGCCTGTTCCTTGCATGATCAGGCTGCCGAGTAGCAAGCTACGAACGAAACGAGGTACGGCGCAAGGCCGGAGGTGCCGTAGAGACGGGCGCATAATGACTTCCTTGTGGTTTTGCCAGACGGCAAAGTGCGCGCACTCTAACGGCTTGCATCTGGTGGTGAAAGCGTGGCGAGCTTCCACTTACTCCTTATTCCACCACGACAATGCTGCCATCGGCCTGCTGGCGATAAATGGTGTAGGGCAGCAGCATGGTGTCGAGGGCACCGGAAATAACCACGTCGATGAGCACAAAGATCGTGGCGTTGTTGTATTTTTCCGGATCGACGCCCGCCTCCAGTGGCGCATGGAGGGTGCAGAAATCATAGGTCACACCGCTGTAGATCCGCGGGACCGCGCCGCAGTAGCTTTTCTTCTCCTTCAGACTTTGCACGGCCACTTCATCCTTACGTATAACCGTCTGAACCGTGCCGCATCCCGCTAGCATCAGCGCCGCCAACAGCATTACCTGAATTTTCATACCGCCATTCCTTAGCTGCAAAATCATCAATCTACGCCGATCCAGACAAAACAGCACTCACGCCATCGGCGGCAACCGGCGCTTGACCGGGGTTTTCTTGACGATCGCGGTATTGGTTTCTGCATGGGTGTTGAGGCGGTCGAGCAGGGTGTCCAGTTGTTCCATCGAGCGCACATGCAGACGCGCTATGAAGCAGTCATCGCCGGTGACCTTGTCGCACTCGGTGAATTCTGGAATTGCCTGGATCTGCCGCTCGACTTCCTGCAATTGTCCCGGCAGTGGGCGGATACGCACGATGGCCTGCAACTGATAGCCGAAGCATTTGGGGTCGATTTCGACGGTATAACCCTTGAGCACGCCACGCTCTTCGAGACGACGCAGGCGCTCGGCCACGCTGGGTGAGGAGAGGCCACTGATCTGGGCCAGGGCCTTGAGCGAACGCCGTGAGTCTTCCATCAAGGCGCTGATCAGCACTTGATCAATGTCGTCGGTCATGGCGAAACCTCGATTAGGCAATTAAACAAAACGGCCTCGATAAAAAAGGCAGAAACCGAGTTTAGCCTGATTTTTGCGCTGGAGAAGGCCCTGAGCGGGTTGGCATAATTTGACCTCAAACACGGGAGGTTGAAATGGACAAAACACTACGTCGCGGCTCATTCGAAATGACCGCCGCTATGCTTATTTCCGGGACCATCGGCTAGTTCGTGCTGGTGTCCGGGCAACCGGTGCTGGACGTGGTGTTCTGGCGCTGTGTGTTCGGCGCTGGCACCTTGTTGCTGATCTGCGCGGCGTTCGGCTTCCTGCGCCCGGGTATTCTGACCCGCACCACGTTCCTGCTGGCGGTGCTCAGCGGCGTGGCGATTGTCGGCAATTGGGTGTTGTTGTTCGCGTCCTACTCTCGCGCATCAATTGCCATCGGCACGGCGGTCTACAACGTTCAGCCATTCATGCTGGTTGGCTTGGCCGCGCTGTTTCTCGGGGAGAAAATCACCCTGCAGAAGCTGTTCTGGCTGGGCGTTTCATTCCTTGGGATGTTGGCGATTGTCAGCGCCCATGGCGAGCAGGGCGCTGGCGGCAATGATTACCTGATGGGGATCGGCCTGGCGCTGGGTGCGGCGCTCCTTTACGCGGTAGCCGCGTTGATCATCAAGCGCCTGACCGGCACGCCGCCGCACTTAATCGCGTTGATTCAGGTCTGCACGGGCGTGCTGTTGCTCGCGCCTTTTGCGCATTTTTCGGCATTGCCCCAAGCGCCCAGTGCCTGGGCCAGTCTGGTGACGCTGGGCATCGTGCACACCGGCGTGATGTACGTCCTGCTCTACGGCGCGATTCAAAAACTGCCGACGGCACTGACCGGCGCGTTGTCGTTCATCTACCCGATTGCGGCGATTTTCGTTGACTGGTTCGCTTTCGGTCATCGCCTGGAACCGCTGCAATGGCTCGGCGTGGCGGCGATTCTGCTGGCCGCCGCTGGTATGCAACAAGGATGGGGCCTGAAGCTGCGTCGAGTGGCCACGCAGTAAGCTTTAGAGGTTCCAGCGCGGCGCGGTCTTGGCCAGGCGCTGGCGCATGTCGCCGATGTTGGCGGCCAGTTGCCGGGTCAATAACCGGTAGCCGTCCAGCGGGCTGTAGACCGGCGCGTCGAGGCTGGCGTCCGGCAGCTCCGCAGACCGACTGAGCCGCTGGGACGCGCCGGACTTCAAGGCCCGGGCCATGCCAATCAGTTGCACGCGGATCTGCCGGTGTTCAGCCTTCAATGCTGTTTGCAAATGAGCCATGGCGGTCGGATCACTGGCATCCGGTCGCGTATTGCCGAGAATCTCCAGGGTGCTGATGCACATGCGTAGATTGCGTTGAATGGCATCCAGTTCGGTCATGGAGATCCGTACTTCCTTGGACACCGACGGCATCAGCGAGCGCAGTTGCACCATCACCGTATTCAAACGGCCCATGAGCTTGAGGTGTTCGTCATCGGTGACCGGTTGGCCATTGATGATGCGTCCATAAATAGTCGCGCAGTCGCGCAAGGCATCGGCCAGGTTGTAGCGCCAGGAGAACACCGCGTACAGCGGCAGGGCGAAGGAAAACGCCAGGGCCAGGGCGATGCCGATCAAGATGTCGACCCCGCGCCACAGTCCATCAGTCACCGGGTTATCGCCATGCCCTGCGACGATAAACACGGTGATGGCCGACAGCAGCGCCGTGTAACCACCCTTGCCGATGGCGTGATACGAGAAGAACCCGCACACCACCGACATCGCAAAATAAGTCAGCCAAGGCATGCCGAGCCAGGCCTGTTGCGCCACCAGCAGCAAACCGACACCGGCACCGATCAAAGTGCCGATCGCTCGTTCGGCGGCTTTCTTGCCGATGTTGCCGTGGTGCTGCAAGCCGCCGATCACCACCAGCATGGTCACCGATGCCCATTCGCCATGGGGCAGGTGGATGCCGGTGGTCAGCAGGATCGTCGCCAGCAGCCCCAGGGAAACCCGCACCGCGTGGATCACCCGGGCATTGCGATAACGCCGATACGGGTCCAGCAACGGACGCAGCAGTCGGCGCATCAGCGGTGGCAGGCGATAGGCTCTCAGATCGGCTCTCCTCAGAAAATATAATCGGTCGTCAGGAAGCTCGAATCCCGTCCGCGAATGATTTCGCTGATGAGCGCTTTATTGCTGTCCTGGAACTTGGTGGCCACCAGTGTGCGAATCGAGAACACCCGCAGCGCATCATGTACCGACAAGGTGCCTTCAGCGGAGTTCTTGCGGCCGTTGAACGGGAAGGTATCCGGACCGCGCTGGCATTGGGCGTTGATGTTGATGCGCCCGACCTGATTGGCGAAGGTGTCGACCAGTCGGCCGACCGCTACCGGGTTGGTGCCGAAGATACTCAACTGCTGGCCGAAGTCCGATTCCAGGACGTAATCGATCACTGTGTCCAGATGCCGGTACGGTACGATCGGCACCACGGGGCCGAACTGTTCTTCCTGATAGACGCGCATCTGCGGGTTCACCGGGTACAGCACCGCCGGGTAGAAGAACGACGCGCGGGCTTCACCACCGTTGGGGTTGACCACGGTCGCGCCCTTGCTGACCGCATCCGCCACCAGCGAATGCAGGTAATCGACCTTGCTCGCTTCCGGCAGCGGCGTCAGTGCCACGCCGCTGTCCCACGGCATGCCGGGTTTAAGGGTGGCGAGTTTGGCGTTGAATTTCTCGATGAACGACTCGACCACGTCTTCATGGACGAAAAGGATTTTCAGCGCGGTGCAGCGCTGGCCATTGAATGACAGCGAGCCGGTAAGCGCTTCGCTGACGGCGTTATCAAGGTCGACCTCGGGCAGGACGATGCCGGGGTTTTTCGCATCCAGGCCCAGCGCGGCGCGCAAACGGTGTGGTTTCGGGTGGAGTTTTTTCAGGTCGCTGGCAGCCTTGTTGGTGCCGATAAACGCAAAGATATCGATCTTGCCGCTGGCCATCAGCGCGCTGACAGTTTCCCGCCCACTGCCGTAGATCACGTTGATCACGCCGGTCGGGAAGCTGTCGCGGAAAGCTTCCAGGAGCGGGCGAATCAGCAGCACGCCGAGCTTGGCCGGTTTGAATACCACGGTGTTGCCCATGATCAGCGCCGGGATCAGCGTGGTGAAGGTTTCGTTCAGCGGATAGTTGTAAGGCCCCATGCACAATGCGAC
The DNA here is from genome assembly GCF_056161485.1 of Pseudomonas sp. 5Vm1k. Lineage (NCBI taxonomy): Bacteria > Pseudomonadati > Pseudomonadota > Gammaproteobacteria > Pseudomonadales > Pseudomonadaceae > Pseudomonas > Pseudomonas sp. 5Vm1k. Next base: position 151,635 of record NZ_JBSPCZ010000013.1, on the reverse strand, counting down.
GCCCAGTGGCACTCGACGAATTTGCCCGAGGGTGTCCTGTTCCAGTTCGAAACGGCTGGAGCGGCGGTCGAGTTCCTTCAGCGCGTTGATGGTGTCGACGATGTAGTCGCAGGTGCGATCGAACTCTTTTTCCGAGTCCTTGAGGTTTTTGCCGATTTCCCACATCAGCAACTTCACCACCGCTTCACGCTGCTGGCGCATGCGCCCGAGAAAGGCTTCGACGTGTTGAATGCGTTCAGCCACGCGCATGGTCGGCCACAGGCCCTGGCCACGGTCGTAGGCACGCACGGCGGCGTCGAGAGCGGTCAGCGCGGTTTCGGCATCCAGCAGCGGCGTGCTGCCGAGGATCACCTGTTCGTCGCCATTCTCTCCGGTCAGGTACACCGGGCTGCGGACTTGGGCGAGGGGACCGTTCCAGGTTCGCAACTCGCCATCAACCAGGTATTCACGTTGCTCGGTCTGGCCGTCGAGGCGGTATTTTTCCGGGATGTCGCTGCTATCGGGAAACAGATTGCCAAGGATGTGTGCTGTGGTCATGTCGCTACCCCGTCTGGATTCGGTAAGGCGTTGATGAATCGTTTTAGCAGACCTGGGCCTCGCTTGTCATGACCCATCTCAGGTGAGCGTTGCTTATTCAAGATAGACGCTGCTGGCATTAATCGACACTGAACCCTTGTGGGAGCGAGCCTGCTCGCGAAAGCGGTGCACCAGCCAACATCAATGTTGAATGCCACACCGCCTTCGCGAGCAGGCTCGCTCCCACAAGGTTTTTTGCTGGCCTCAGAAGCCCCCCTTAATGTCCCGCAATGCCCTCAACCCCGCGACGAGCCTGGCTTAACGTGGCCTCTCCTTGATCACAATAAAAAATGTGCACCCGGCTGGCCGGAGCACCCCACGAGAGGACGGCTATGCCGACAAACAGGTATGCGGCGTTTCTGCTCATCGCCACGCTGCTCAGCGGTTGCGGCGAAGAGCCCAAAACCCCGACCACCCGCCACGAAGCCGCCAGCGCTGCACCCAGCGACGCCGCGTTGGCCCAGGTCTACGCCAACAGCTGCCAGCTCTGCCACGCCAATCCTGCCGCCGGCGCACCACTGACCGGCGATAAAAAAGCCTGGGAACCGCGCGTACAACAGGGCGCCGACACGCTGCTCGATCACGCGATCAACGGCTACAACGGCATGCCGCCGATGGGGCTGTGCATGCAGTGCTCGGAGGAAGAATTCCTCGCGTTGATCTCGTTTATGTCCGGCCAGTCCATCCAACAATAAGAACGGCAGGTGCACTTCATGACAATGGACCTGACACGACGTCAGTTATTGCAACGGGCGAGCATCATCGGCGCCTTCACCGCCCTCGGCTCAAGCCCGGCGTTGGCCGAATTGTTGCGCGCACCGCGGTTGATTCCCTGGCGTAACTGGTCGGGTGGGCAGAGTTGCCTGCCGGCGGCGCGACTGGCGCCGAAAAATCTGGATGAGCTCACCCAGGTCATCCGCCAGGCCCCCGGCAAAATAAGACCGGTCGGCTCGGCCCATTCCTTCAGCGCCCTGGTGCCCACCGACGGCACGTTGTTGTCCCTGAGCTACTTCACCGGATTGCTCGACCACGACCCCAACACCTTGCAGGCCGAGTTCGCCGCCGGCACGCCGATGTCACGCATGGGCACACCGCTGAAAGACATCGGCCAGGCCCTGCAAAACATGGCGGACATCGACTACCAGACCCTCGCCGGGGCGATTTCCACCTCGACCCACGGCACCGGCAAGACTTTTCAATCCTATTCGGCCCACGTCTGCGGCTTGCAACTGGTGACCGCCAGCGGCGAGGTGCTGGACTGTGACAGTAGCCGTCATCCCGAAGTGTTCAGTGCGGCTCGTGTTTCCCTCGGCGCCTTGGGCGTGGCGACTAAAATCCGCCTGCAAAACCGTCCGGCCTATCGCCTAAGAGAACGCCAGTGGATCGCCAAGACCGAAGAGCTGCTCGAAGATATAGACAAAAACACCCAGGAAAACCAGCACTGGGAAATGCTCGTGGTGACCCATTCCGACTACGCCTTGTCGATTGCCCTGAACGAAACCACCGACCCGGCCACACCACCGATCCCTGCGGACGAAGAGGGCGGCAACGAGTTCGTGACCCTGATCGAGAAGATCGACAAGTACGGCAGTGACTTCCCCGACTTACGTCGCACGATGCTCAACAATCTGCGCCACCTCGCCAGTTTCGATGACCGGGTCGGCGACTCGTTTGACATCTACGCCAACGTACGCACCGTGCGCTTCAACGAGATGGAATATTCGGTGCCGGCGGAACACGGCCCGGCCTGCCTTCGGGAGATTCTCAAGCTGATTCAGGACAAGGACCTGCGCACCTGGTTTCCCATCGAGTACCGCTACGTCAAGGCCGACGACATTCCCCTGAGCATGTTCGAAGGCCGCGACAGTTGCTCGATCTCGGTGCACCAGCATTACCAGATGGACCATCACAACTTCTTCGCCGCCGTCGAGCCGATTTTCTGGAAGTACAACGGCCGGCCGCATTGGGGGAAACTGCACACCCTCAACGCCAAGAACCTGCAGCCGCTGTACCCGCGCTGGCAGGAATTCATTGAGGTGCGCCAGACGCTGGACCCCAGCGGCAAGTTTCTCAACGCCCATCTGATGTCAATTCTGGGGGTGAGCTAATGGCCGTCAATCGTCGCAATTTCCTGCTCGGGACTGTGGGCGTGGGCGCCTTGCTGGTGGGGGTTGGCGCATGGCTGCGGCCAGGAGATCGGGGCGGGGCGTACAGCGATTATTTTCGTGCGCTGAATCGTGAGCTCAAGGATCACGGTCCGATGCGCCCGGTGATGCTGATCGACCTGGATCGCCTCGATCACAACATCGACGTGGTGATGCAATCGGTCCAGCGTGCCGGCAAGCACCTGCGGTTGGTGGAAAAGTCCTTGCCGGCGCCGGGGCTGCTGACGTACATCGCCCGGCGTGCGGGCACTCAGCGCTTGATGTCGTTCCATCAGCCGTTTCTCAACCATGACGCCGTGCAGTTCCCCGACGCTGACATCTTGCTGGGCAAACCGCTGCCGGTGCGTTCGGCGCAGCTGTTTTATGAAACCCACAAAGGGCCGTTCGACCCGGCAAAGCAATTGCAATGGCTGCTCGATACCCCCGAACGACTCCAGCAATACCTGGCATTGGCGCAAGGCTTGGGCACGCGATTGCGGGTGAATATCGAGCTGGATGTGGGTCTGCACCGTGGCGGCGTCGGCGACGTCGGCGTGCTCGGGCAGATGCTGACCTTGATCAGCGCCCACCCGCAACACCTGGAATTCGCCGGATTCATGGGTTACGACCCGTTCGTGGGCATGGGTGTGCCGGGGATTCTCGGCTCGCCCGAGGAACTGTTCGCCAAGGTCATGGTGATCTACAACCGCTGCGTCGACTTCACTCGTCAGCAGTATCCCGGCCTGTGGCGGGAAGGGTTGACGCTCAACACCGCCGGCAGCCCGAGTTATCGCATGCATGAGCAGGAAAAACTGAGCAGCGAAGTCTCGGTCGGTACGGCGATGCTCAAGCCGACGCACTATGACTTGCCGTCGCTGGTGGATCATGTGCCGGCGGCCTACATCGCCACGCCGGTGTTGAAAAGCACCGGGGCGGTGAACATTCCGGCGCTGGATGACAAGTCGAAACTGTTCTCCTGGTGGGACACCAATCAGCGCGAGACCTTTTTCATCTACGGCGGCAACTGGATGGCCGAGTTCGAATCGCCCCAAGGGTTGCAGAGCAATGGGGTGTATGGCCGCAGTTCGAATCAGGAAATGGTTAATGGCTCCAGCGCCGTGGGGTTGGCGGTGGAGGATCAAGTGTTTTTGCGTCCGACCCAGACTGAGTCGGTGTTGCTGCAATTCGGTGATCTACTGGCGGTTCGGGGAGGCAAAATCGTCGAAATATGGCCGGTGTATGCCTGAACACATTTCCAGATGCAGGGGGCTCGCCACACCGGTAGATCGCGGTTTAGAGTGAACGGCCATTCAAGGAAGAATCGCCATGCCCACCACCGACTCTACCATCACCATCCAGCGCTTCAGCGAATCCCACATCGAGGGCATTACCGCGCTCTACAACGACCCGGCCATTACCCGTCAAGTGCTGCAAATGCCGTTTCAGTCCACTGAGGTCTGGCGCAAACGCCTGATGCCTGAAAACGAGCGGGTGGTGCAACTGGTGGCGCTGCATCAAGGGACGATCATTGGGAATATCGGGCTGGAGCAGTTTTCGCGTATCCGTCGCAGCCACGCCGGCAGCGTTGGCATGGGCGTCGCCGGGGAATGGCAGGGCAAAGGTGTCGGTTCAAAACTGTTGGCAACGGCATTGGACATTGCTGACAACTGGATGAACCTGCGCCGGGTCGAACTCTCGGTGTACGCCGATAACCACGCGGCCATCGCGTTGTACCGCAAGTTCGGTTTTGAAGACGAAGGCCTGTTTCGCGATTACGCCGTGCGTGATGGCGTGCTAGTGGATGCCTTGAGCATGTCGCGTCTGCGCCTCATGCCCAAGGTCGGTTGAATCAGTCACCCAATGCAAACGCCACCGCCGCCTGCGCATGCAGCTCGGTGGTGTCGAGCAAGGGCAGGGCGCTGTGCTCGGGTTTGATCAACATGCCGATTTCCGTGCAGCCGAGGATGATCGCCTGGGCGCCACGTGCGGTGAGCGACTCTATGACTTGCTGGTAGACCTTACGTGACGAATCGCTGATCACGCCGACGCACAACTCGTCGTAGATGATCCGGTGCACGGCCTGCCGTTCCTCAGCCTCCGGCACCAGCACCGTCAGTCCCTTGGCGGTCAGGCGATCCTTGAGAAAGTCCTGTTCCATGGTGAACGCGGTTCCCAGCAAACCCACCTTGAACGCGCCCGAATCGACCGCCGCCTGACCGGTCGGGTCAGCGATGTGCAGAAACGGAATGCCGATTGCCGTCTGAATCTGCGCGGCCACCTTGTGCATGGTGTTGGTACACAACACCACGCAGTCGGCGCCGCCGGCCTCCAGCCTGCGCGCGGCATCCACCAGAATCGCCGCCGCATCGTCCCAGCGCCCGGCGTGCTGGGCCTGTTCGACAGGCCCGAAGTCGACGCTGTACATTAGCAGTTGCGCCGAACGCAACGGCCCGAGGCGGTCACGGACCTGCTGGTTGATGAGGCGATAGTATTCGGCGCTGGACTCCCAGCTCATGCCGCCGATAAGGCCGATGGTGCGCATGCTGTGCTCCTGTTTGTTGGCAACCTTTGTTAGAGAGTCTCCCGTGGATCCGCGCTTCGATCTATCAGGAAATTTCACATGCTGAGCCAAAGCCTGCTGGGCGACAAAATCGGCCTGCACCTGCTGCCGCGCGCCGCTTACAGCGCCCGGGACCCTGCGCAATGGCACACGCTGGGCGTGACCCTGGAGCGACAGCAAGGCGTGCATGCCATCGATTCCGACCATCGGGTGGATTTCGACACGCTTCCCGGCGTGCTGGCGCATACCCCGGTCGGCGTGGAAGTGTTTTCCGAGTCGGCCTGCGGCGGTGAATACCTGCTGCTGCGGCTGGACGAACCATTCGCCCGGCAGTACCTGCCTGCGGTTAACCAGCGTGTGCAGTTCGCGGGGCAGGGCGGGGCGCTGAGGCAGGCGAGGGAATTGCGCCGATTGCTGCTGGCCCCGCAACCGGACTGCTTGGCCCTCGAAGAAAGCGCCTTGGCGTTTATCGATCTGGCGAATATGCCCGCCGAGAGCACCCATCGAATCCCGCCCAAGGCTTTCACCCGAGTCCTCGATCAGATCGCCGAGCAATTCCATCAACCCCTGAGTCTGGAGCAGTTGGCTGTCACTTACGGACACAACGAGCTGCGGTTTCTGCGCGACTTCACCCGCACCATCGGCCTCACGCCCCACGCCTACCTGATTGAAGTCAGGCTCCAGGCCGCCCGCCGCATGATTGAGCAAACCGATCAGCCCCTGGTCAGCATCGCCCTGGACGCCGGGTTCGCCCATCAGTCACACATGGGCAGCGCCTTTCGCAAACACCTGGCCATGACCCCCAGCCAGTACCGCTCACGCTTTTAGTCGTACGCCGGCCGCTGGCATCTGCCATGCTCGAAGTCCGCAGCACTGCTTCAACCAAAGGAACACCGCAATGGACAACGTACAGCAACTGGGCGAGATGCTTCGCCACTACGCAGAAAGCGAAGCCCACAAGAAGCAATTGTTTGAATCGCAATCGGCCGTGTGGGCGACGCGCATTGGTGAGCTGTTCGATCAGATCCAGCAGTGGCTGGAACCGGTCCAGGCACCGAATCTGCTGGAGGTGAGCCGCGAGGTGTACGTCGCGGCCGGGCCGAGCGTGCCGGTCGAGACCTCGACCTTCAAGACCGAGAAGATGACGATTGTGATCGCCGGTAAACCAGTGGAATTCGTGCCGGATGTGATGGGTGCCGGTGGCCAGATTTCCTTGGCGGTGATGGGCCTGACCGCCGCGCGCTACGGCAGCATTTCCCTGGTGTGCCTGCCGCCGTCTGCTAGCTGGCAATGGCGCAAGACCAATGGTTTGAAAGACCCGGATACCTTTGCCTTCGATGCGAACTTCCTGGCGCAGCAGTTGCAGAGCCTGATCCCCCGCGAACGCGGCTGATCGAGTACTTGGCGCTGTGGGGTCTTAATCACTATCGACGTTTAAAGTGTAGGTCCGTTGCGCCGCTTGGCCGGTGCACTGGGTGCCGTAAGTGTTGAGGTAGATCGAGACTTCATAGCGTCCGGGTTTCGTCGGTGTGCCGACGATATCGGCATGGTTCTGACCCTCTTCATAAACCAGTTTCAATCCTTCAGGCAGTGGCTGCGCCGGGTCGACGTAGAACCCGGCGACGGCGACGTTCGGTCTTTCTACCTCGACACTGACGCGATAAGGTTTGCCGGTTGTAGCGCTGACGAGGTTGTCGGGTTGAATCGTCAGCGGTGCACGCCCAGAGCAACTCGCCAGAGTGCTTAGCTCACAGCCGCTCAGTAGCAATGAGAGCGCGATAATCGAGAAAAGAGCACGTTTCATTGTGAATTCTTCTATTAGGAATCAAGGGATTTTGCTGAATACGAGGCCGCCATAAAGGTGCTTGAGTACGCTTTGCAAGGTTGAATCGGGTGCCACAAGATGGCCAACCCGGCCCCAAGTGAACAGTTTCGACTGAGTGATTTTGTCGCCCGGTGCCGTCGTTTCAGTGATGTCGCCCGCTGCGGTCGAAGGCGCTTGTTCCCAGGTGATCCAATGATCCTTCATCAATCCTTCGCCACCGGCCAGCATGCCGGCACCAATTAGCGTCGCGACGTGGTGTTGAGGGCTGATATGTCCGAACAATTCAATCAGTTGCTGCTGATTGAGATGGGATGTGAACTGAACGTTGTCGAAGACCACACTCGCACCCGCTTGCTTGAACCAATCTGCGATTTTTCCTGGCAGCGTGATGCCTGCAACCTGATCGTCCGGCGAGTCGTAGTCCATGAACAGGTTTTCACTGTCGCGCAGGCTGGCCAGTGATATCCAGTCAATGCCCCAGATACGGTCGTTTTCATTCTTGCGGCTAAGATTTTTCGGGTTACAAGCACCGTGGCTCGGCTTGATATGCAACTGCCCGATTGTAGTTTCTCCCGTTTCCCATAAATCAATAATGGCCTTTGTGTACAGATCGGGGCGATCCATCAGCAACGCATAGAAAAAGGTTGCCGGGCCACACAGGCTGGTTTCCAGTTGATTGGGGTAGCTGGACGGGTTTGACGTGCTCTGGACCGTATAACCATGCGCCTTGGCGACACGCGATTTGAGTTGTTCGTAGATCTTGTTTTTTTCGAATGGGTCTTGCGGCGTCCCGATGGGATGAGCCGGATCATTGAACACGCGCTTGGTGTCAGTGCTGTTGCCGAAGGCGGCGAGGATTTCTACCGACGCCTTGATCGGATTGGCTGGTGCCGAGGTGGCGGCTGCTAGCGGAGCTGGCGAAGAAGGGGCCAGTGCTGCCGGCTGCGCCGCAACAGGCGTAACCTGGGAAACTACGGCTGTCGCTGCCATTGCCTTGATGGCTCCTACCGGAGCGGTCACCACGGTATCGCCGATTATGACTGTCCCGGAGCCGCCCACAACGACACTGCCGTGATCGCCCGTACTGCCGACAACTGCTGCATTCAGTCCGTTGATAAAAACGGTCTGTGACACGGCACTGACGATCGCCGCACCGCAGGCAGACAGGTCACTCTGTCTTGCAGCGGCCAGACCGTCGAAAAAGACATCGGTTGAACCGCTGACAATGGGATTGGTCCCGTGTCCGGGGAGGGGGCACGTGGTCGGATCTGTCACTCGGGCAGCTGGTTTCCCGCTCATATTGATACTTCCCTGTTTTCAGCGGGCAGAGTCTAGACCAATCAACTGTTCAGGAACGAGCGTCTTTCAGCGCCTTGTCGACGAATACATCGATCATCCCCGCAAGCCGGGCATTCAAACCTCCAAATTCCCCCACCCCGGCTTAGCCTCTTCCGGCGCCACCGCCTTCACTTTCTTCCCCGTCGCCAGCTCCACCCGCCGTGCCACTTCCGGGTCATCGGCGAACGGCATCAGGCTCGCATCCTCCAGGCTCTCGGGCGTCTGGTGTTTCAAGCAATATTCGATCGCCAGCCAAAACCCGACGACCCCCAATAGATTCAACGCCATCTCGATCATCTCAAACCTCACGCAATCTGCGCTTCGCGCTCGGCCATCGACACGTCCGCCACCCGCACGGTACGCCAGGTGTTGTACGCCATCAGCAACATGCCGCTGAGGAAGAACACGCCACCGATAAACCGCACCAAAAACCCTGGATGGCTGGCCTGCAAGGCCTCGACGAAGGAATAGGTCAGCGTGCCGTCGTCGTTGATCGCGCGCCACATCAGGCCCTGGGTGATGCCATTGACCCACATCGACGCGATGTACAGCACCGTGCCAATGGTCGCCAGCCAGAAGTGCGCATTGATCAAGCCGATGCTGTGCATTTGTGGGCGGCCGAAGACTTTCGGCACCATGTGGTAGATCGCACCAAAGGTGATCATCGCCACCCAACCGAGGGCGCCGGCGTGGACGTGGCCGATGGTCCAGTCGGTGTAGTGGGAGAGGGCGTTCACAGTCTTGATCGCCATCATCGGCCCCTCGAATGTGGACATCCCGTAGAACGCCAGCGACAACACCAGGAAGCGCAGGATCGGGTCGGTGCGCAACTTATGCCAGGCGCCGGAGAGCGTCATCATCCCGTTGATCATCCCGCCCCAGCTCGGCGCCAGCAAAATCAGCGACATCGCCATGCCAAGGGACTGCGCCCAGTCTGGTAGCGCCGTGTAGTGCAAGTGGTGCGGACCGGCCCAGATGTAGAGGGTGATCAGCGCCCAGAAATGCACGATCGACAACCTATAGGAATACACCGGGCGGCCCACCTGTTTCGGCACGAAGTAATACATCATCCCCAGGAACCCGGTGGTCAGGAAGAAACCCACCGCGTTGTGCCCGTACCACCACTGCACCATGGCGTCGGTGGCCCCGGAATACACCGGGTAGGACTTGAACCAGTCCACCGGAATCGACAGGTGATTGACCACGTGCAACATGGCAATCACCACGATGAACGCGCCGAAAAACCAGTTGCCGACGTAGATGTGTTTGGTCTTGCGCCGCACCACCGTGGTGAAGAACACGATGGCATAGGCGACCCACACCACGGTCATCCACACCGCGCCAGAGAACTCGATCTCGGCGTATTCCTTGGTCGTGGTGTAGCCCAGCGGCAGGGTGACCAACATGATCACGATCACCGATTGCCAGCCCCAGAACGTGAATGCCGCGAGCGTGTCCGAGTACAGCCGCACCTGGCAGGTACGCTGCACCGCGTAGTAACTGGCGGCGAATTGCGCGCTGCCGGCAAAGCCGAAAATCACCAGGCTGGTGTGCAGCGGGCGCAAGCGGCCGAAGGTGGTCCACGGCAGGTCGAGGTTCATCTCGGGCCATACCAGTTGCGAGGCGATAAACACGCCCATGGCCATGCCAATCACACCCCAGACGATGGTTGCCACGACGAATTGGCGGACGACCTTGTAGTTATAGGCCTGTCCGATTGTTGCTGTGCTCATGGTCAGTTCTTCCATGCAAAGTCTTGCCAGGCCACCCGGTCTGGCATGGGATGCACTGTAGAAACCTTGCCGGAAACAAAACAGACTCAGGAAAACTCGATTTATGCGGATCAGATATGGGTCATGCCTGCGGCCATCTGACGCGCTCTGATACGGTTTTTTAGGTTTCAGGTGGATCTGTAACCAGCTGCGCCGCAGGTTCATAGTCGCTTCATCAAAAACGGGCCGCAGAGCCCGACCCTGTGGGAGCGGGCTTGCTCGCGAAGACGGCGGCACATTCAACATTGATATCGCCTGATCCACCGCTTTCGCGAGCAAGCCCGCTCCCACAGGTTTTGTGCCAAACCCTGATTCTGATGAGGTAGCGAGATGTATCAGTACGACGACTATGACCGGGCGCTGGTGTTCGAACGGGTCGCGCAGTTCCGCGATCAGGTCGAACGTTTCATGGCGGGTGAATTGAGCGAAGAAGAGTTCCTGCCACTGCGTCTGCAAAACGGCCTGTACATGCAAAAGCACGCCTACATGCTGCGGGTGGCGATTCCCTACGGCACCTTGAGCGCCGGGCAGATGCGTACACTGGCGAGCATCGCCCGGGATTACGACCGTGGTTACGGCCACTTCACCACCCGGCAGAACATGCAGTTCAACTGGATCGAACTGGCCCAGGTGCCAGACATCCTCGAACGCCTGGCCCAGGTGGAAATGCACGCGATCCAGACCTCTGGCAATTGCGTGCGCAACATCACCACCGAAGCCTTTGCCGGGGTCGCGGCGGACGAGTTGATCGACCCGCGACCCCTGGCGGAAATCCTCCGGCAATGGTCGACCATCAACCCGGAATTCCTGTTCCTGCCGCGCAAGTTCAAGATCGCCATCTGCTCGGCGAAGCAGGACCGCGCGGCGATCATGATGCATGACATCGGCCTTTATCTTTACCCCGGCGCCGACGGGCAAATGCTCTTGCGAGTGATCGTCGGCGGTGGCCTCGGGCGCACGCCGATCCTCGGTTTGCAGATTCGCGAGGGCTTGCCGTGGCAGCATCTGTTGTCCTACGTCGAGGCGGTGCTGCGGGTCTACAACCGTCATGGTCGGCGGGACAACAAGTACAAGGCGCGCATCAAGATTCTGGTGAAAGCCTTGGGCATCGAAGCCTTCGCCAAGGAAGTGGAGGAGGAGTGGCAGCACCTCAAGGATGGGCCGGCGCAATTGACCGACATCGAGTATGAGCGGGTCGCCAGTGCCTTCATCCCGCCGGAGTATCGGACGCTGGCAGGCACTGATCTGGATTTCGGCACGCGCCTGGCGCAGAACCCGGCGTTCGCCCGCTGGGTTGCGCGCAATGTACAGCCGCACAAAGTGCCGGGTTATGCCAGCGTCGTGCTCTCGACCAAACCGGGCATCGCGTCACCGCCGGGGGACGTGACTGCCGAGCAGATGGACGCAGTGGCCGACTGGTCCGAGCAATTCGGTTTCGGCGAGATTCGCATCGCCCACGAGCAGAACATCGTGCTGCCGGACGTGACCAAGGCAGACCTGTATGCGCTGTGGTGCCTGGCCTGCGATCAAGGCTTGGGCTGCGCCAATATCGGTTTGCTGACCGACATCATCGCCTGTCCTGGCGGCGATTTTTGCGCACTGGCCAACGCCAAATCGATCCCTATCGCCCAAGCCATTCAAGGTCGATTCGAAGACCTGGATTACCTTCATGACCTGGGTGATATCAGCCTCAATATCTCCGGTTGCATGAATGCCTGCGGCCATCACCATATTGGCAATATCGGCATTCTGGGCGTCGATAAAAACGGCAGCGAGTGGTACCAGATCACCCTCGGCGGTGCACAGGGCAAGCACAGCGCGTTGGGCAAAGTCATCGGCCCGTCCTTCAGCGCGGCTGAAGTGCCGGATGTGATTGAGCGGATCATCGGCACCTTCGTGCGTTACCGCGAGAGTGAAGAGTTGTTTGTCGACACGGTGCAGCGCATTGGGCTTGAACCGTTCAAGGAACGGATCTATCCGAAAGTGCTGGAGGCGTCTGTATGAACAATCTGTTGCGGCTGGAGGAGGGTGTGGCGCGGATAGATCTTGATGACCCGTGGACATTGGTTCGGGAGATCGACGCTCCATTGCCGGCGGGTCGGCTGATTCTGCCGTTGGCGCGCTGGCTTGATAATCCGGCGCGGCACGGTGTCTGGCTCGGGCCGGACGATGAAGTTGAAAGCCTCAAATCCTGCTTCAACCTGCTGCCAGTGATTGCCCTGGATTTCCCGAGTTTTCGTGATGGTCGTGGTTACAGCCAGGCGTATCTGCTGCGCACAAGGTTGGGCTGGGCCGGTGAATTGCGTGCGATTGGCGATGTGTTGCGCGATCAGTTGAGTCATATGCGCCAATGCGGGTTTGATAGCTTTGCGGTGCGCGAGGACAAGTCGGCTGAAGATGCGCTTAAAGGGCTGGCGGGGATGAGCGTGTTGTATGGGCGTTCGGTGATTGAGCCGCGGCCGTTGTTTCGACGTCGGTAAGCGAAGGGCAAGATCAAAAGATCGCAGCCTTCGGCAGCTCCTACAGGGAAATGAGTACACCTGTAGGCGCCGCCGAAGGCTGCGATCTTTTGCTTTGGAGCCTGATGGCATTTTGGTAGAGTCCGTGCACTGCTACATGGACGAAATCAAGAAGGGAGTCTGGCGTTGTGAGTTTCGGCAAAAAGATTTTGGGGCTGACGGCATGTTTGCTGATGTTGACCCTGTGGGGCGGCTACATCTACGTGTTCCAGGAAAACCGTGGCGGGCAGTTGGGTGGTGCCTACGACAGCACCGCCTGGTGCGGCACGCCGCCATCCGCCGATGCGCTGTCACTGGGCAAGGATCAACTGACCCTGCGCGTCACCAACAATCTGCGTGGCGAGTTCATGCTCGGTGGGGCGATCATCGTTTCCGAGCGCACGTTCAACCGTTATGACCTGGGCCGCAACGAATTGCGCTTGCGCCTGGAGCCGTTGCAATGGTCGTTCGGCGCCACCCCGATCTTCCTCGAACAGGCCAGGATCAAACCGCTGAGCCGCAATCTCGCCGCCGACAACAAAAGTGCCTATGCCGAACTGGAACCGCGACCGATCGGCGTGCAGGGCCGAGCCACCGAGTTTCCCTTCGATACCTATCGCTACGGCTACAAACCGGTGCTGTATTACCTCAAGGGCAACGAGCGTATCGACCTGCGCTTTCGCCACATCACCACCGTGATGGAGATGTCGAACACCTTTACGCCGATTCAGAAGTACAACCGCGCGGAGTACATCAACGAGAAGAACTCGCTGGTGCGCGATGAGGATTACAAACCTTACGCCACCACTGAATGCGCGTTCAGCGTCGAGCGCAAGGGTTCGTTCAAGGTCATCGTTCTGCTGCTGTTGCTGGTGATCTGCCTGCCGCTGATGCATGTGTTTTATCGCGATGAGCCGGGTATCGACTTTCTGGCGACGCTGGTGGGGGTTGGTGCAGTGCGGGTGTTGCTGGTGGGGCCGTTGCAGGATTTCCAGCTGTACAACATCGACTTTTTGTTTGGCGCGGCGATTTTGCTGGTGGGGACGGTGTCGCTGGTGAAGGCGATGCGGGCTAATAGCCGGCGGGAATTGGCGGCGCGGAGTGGGTCGTCGTGGTGATGTTCCATCGGCTTGGCGCATAACCTGTGGCGAGGGGGCTTGCCCCCGTTGGGCTGCGCAGCAGCCCCAAAACCTACCGGCGCAGTTCTTCAGACCTACCGCATTCGCCGGTTTCACGGCGGCTTCGCCGCCGAACGGGGGCAAGCCCCCTCGCCACAGGGGCCCTCGGATCAGCCCGTCATTATTTCAACGCCGGATCCCCCATGTTCATTTTCTTCCACCCCTGTAACAACACCTGCGCCTTCGGTTCCTTTCCGTTCTCCAGGTAATACTGGATCAACGACAACCGCGCATTCCGATTCGCCGGCTGCACTTTCAGCAACCGTTCCAGCTCCTCGCAAGCCTCATCCACCTTGCCACTGTCGTGCAACGCCACCGCCAGCACATACCCGTACTGCGCGCTCTGGGGTTCCAGCGTGGCGGCTTTGCGCAGCAACGGCATGGCTTGCGCGGTTTTACCTGCACGAATCAGCGACAGGCCTTGTGTGTGCAGCAACAGCGCCGCGTCCGGGTGTTCCTTGACGCTCTGCTCCAGCAGCGCTTGCGCCTCTTGAGCACGCCCATTGGCCTCCAGCCATTGCACCAACGTCACCAGAGCCGGATAGAAGTCCGGGTCACGTTTCAGGGCTGCGCGCAGCAGTGGCTCGACTTCCGTCGTGCGGCCGCTGGCCTGATAGAGCATCGCCAGGTTGAGGTTGGCTTCGGCCCGTTCCGCCAGGCTTTTTTGCACGTCCTCATACTCGGCAATGGCCGCGTTCCAGTTGGACTGGGCGCTGCCCAAACCATTGCGGGCCACGTTCAGCAGGTCCCGGGCGGCGACGATCCGTACCGATTTCACCGGATCGCCGAGCAATGGCGTCAGCAGCGGCGCGCGTTCCGCTGGCGGCAGGAACGCGCTGATCGCCCGCACCGCGCTTTCACGCACTTGTGGCGCCGGGTTGCTCAAGTCCTGGGTCGCCAGTTTCAGCGCTTGTTCGCTCGGGTACAGCGGCAGTTCAGCCAGCAGCGTCGCCCGTTGAATCGCTGGCAGGTTGCTGCGCTGTAACTGCTCGTACAAGGCTTGCGCGGCGCCCGGTTGGCCATTGCGGATCAGCCACAGGCTTTCGTCATAACGCGGTGCCTGAACAGGCGAAGCGTTGGCCGTGTTCCACAGTTTGAACTGCTCGGTGACCTTGTCCCCGGCCTTGCCCTGGTGACACGTCAGGCAGGCATCTGGCGTGCCGAGTTTCGCAGCCCGTTCAGGGTTGGGAATGCTGAAGCTGTGGTCATGCCGGAAGTCGTTGCCCATGTAGAACTTGCCCGGCATGTGGCAATCCACGCATTGCGAACCCGGCTGGCCCATGGTGTGGCGGGTGTGTTCGATGGAATCGTAGTTCTTCGCTTGCAGGCCTTTGCCGTCGACGCCTTCCACTGCTGTCTTGCCGGCGGTGTTGTGGCATTGCAGGCATACGCCGTTGCCCGGCGCCTTGAGTTCAGTGCTGTGAGGGTTGTGGCAATTGCTGCAACGCACGCCTTTATCGAACATTTTGCTTTGGGCGAAGGAGCCGTGTTCGAACACTTCGTCCTTGATCTTGCCGTCCAGCGCATACAGTTCACGGGTGAGGGGGCTCGGCAGGTAGTCGTCCATCAAGCGCTTGCCAACGGTGTAGCCATCGCCCAACGGTGCGCGGCGCGAATGGCAGCGGGCGCAGGTTTCCAGCTCGACGGTGGCGTTCTTGTCCTTGAGATCGACAGCAAAACCGGCGTGGATCAGATCGGTTTTTTTCGCCGTCCATTCCAGATGATTGGACGCGGGACCATGACATGCCTGGCAACCGACACCGAGGCTGTTCCATTGACTGTCAAAGGTGTTTTTCGCCGCGTCGAAATTACGCTTGTAACCAGTGGTGTGGCACTCGACGCACATGAAATTGGCGTTCTGGCTCGGCTTGCTCCAGTGCAACGGATTCTTGAAATTCACCCCCTGGCCCGGATACAGATGAAACCAGCGGTGCTTCTCGGTATCCCAGGCCACGCCCAGGGCTTGCAACCGACCTTCGCCGACCTCGATCAGGTATTGCTGCAGCGGGGCGATGCCGAAGGTATAGGCCACTTTGAAATCCGCATTCTTGCCGTCGATTCCCGGTGTGTTGACCCAGAAATCCTCGCCTTTGCGCGTAAACACCGTGGTCTCTTTTTCAGCCTTGAAAGTGACGTTCTTGAAGTCCCCCAGCATCGTGTCGGCGGTGGCTGGCTGCATCGCCAATTGGTGATGGGAACCTTGCCAGTCCTTGACCTGCTCGGTGTGGCAGCCCTGGCATTGTTGTTCATCGACCATCGTCGCCGGGGCCGCAGCCACCACCGGCTTAACCGGTTGCACGACAGGCGCGCTGACCGCTACAGGCTTGGGCGGGGCAGGCGTGTTGCTACTGAAAAGAAACCAGCCAATTGCCGCCACGACCAACAGCAAGACGCCGATAGTGACGGGAAACAGGTAGCGGTTAATCAGGGTCGGTTGCGAATCAGGGGTTGGGTGTGCAGCTTTATTTTTATGCTTCGGCATTGCGACTTCCGTAGTCCGAGTGCGTTGGCCGGTGAGGGCGCGCTTTTTGAAGCTCGATGCAGCTTTGCCGGATGGCACGCGTCTGTCAAATAGGCTTTGTGCGCTGAGCCACAGCCTTAGATGAATCTTCCGTGATGCTGGCGGCAGATTATTGATATTTGGCTATAACTACCTAGTCCCGTTGCGTTATCGATCCTCTTACAGGAGTTACAGCATGAAGCTTGCGTTAATGATGAGCACACTGTGCATCGCCTCGATCGGGGTGGTCGGCTGCTCCAGTAAAGTGGTCGAACCTGACCAGTATTCGGGGTTTCTCAAGGACTACAGCCAACTCAAGGAAGCCAAGTCGCCGTCGGGCGCCGAGGTCATGCGCTGGATGGACCCCAAACTCAATGTCAGCAAATTCACCAGCGTTTATATCGAGCCGACCCAGCTCTATCCCAAGCCGCAACCGACCGTAAAAATCCCTCAAGCCACGCTTAACGGCATCACCGGTTACTACGACCAGGCGCTCAAGCGTGAACTGGGTAAATCCCTGCCATTGGCCACAGGTCCAGGGCCTGGCGTGATCGTGGTACGCGCGGCCATCACTGCCGTCAGCAGCAAGACCGAAGGCCTGAAACCGTATGAAGTGATCCCGATTGCCCTGGTGGCCGCGGCGGTCAGCACCGCCAGCGGGATTCGCGATCAGGAAACCACCCTCGCCACCGAAGCGGTGTTCCTCGATGGCGGCAACAACAGCGTGGTGGCTCAGGTGGTGCGCAAAGGCACCGGCAAACCGCTGGAGAACGACACTCAGGTGATGAAGGCCGATGACGTGAAAAGCGTGATCGATGGCTGGGCTTCGGATTTGCATCAGTCGTATCTGAAACTCAAGTCCAAATAAAAGCCTAAGAGCTTCGCGAGCAAGCCCGCTCCCACATGGGATCTCTTGTGTACACAAAATGTGTGACCAAAACAGATCCACTGTGGGAGCGGGCTTGCTCGCGAAAGCGGTCTATCAGGCAAAGCATCACTCCCCGACAAACCACCGGTAATACGGATTCCCCCCATCGCCGCGCATCACCTCGCCAATGTCCCTGGCCCAGGCATCACGATCCCCGTCATAGGCATGCAAACTCGCCCGATAAAACTGCATCAGGCGCTGGCGGTGGGCGTCCATCCGCTCATTGAACCCTGCATCAGCATTCACCAGGGGGGGCGCGACGTGCAGGTCGAGCAGCGCCGGTAGCACGCGGCTGATCTCCTTGGCACGCACCCATGGCGCGTACTCGATGCGCGGTTGATCGTCGGTCACAGGTGCAGCGTCAGCGGCGAAGCGTTCGAGCCCTGCGCGGTCCGTTACCCATGTGGCAAGCAATGCGGCGGCCGAGCCGATACCCACGTCCTGCAAGGTGCTGCGAACGCTTTCCTGCTGGAAACGCTGGGTGATTTTCGCCGCATCCAGTTCGATCGGCTGCATCGAACCCACCAGCAGCATTTCGTGGAACTCGCTGGTCCATAGGGTGGCATAGGGGAAAACGTCGAGGAAGCTGCGTACCAGTGAACGCGAGTCGTCGATGTTTTGCGTTGGCAGCGGCAGCCATTGGGCGACCAGGCCATTTTTCTCCAGGCGGCTGGCGGCCAATTGGTAGAAGTCCCGGGAATAGAGGTTGACCACACCGGCGGCGGAGGGCGGTGGTGGTTCGAGGGTGATCAGGTCGTAGGTCTGCGGGTTGCGCAGCAGTTCCTGGCGGCCATCGCGCAAGCGCACATCGACGCCCGGATTGGCGGCAGCATTGAAGTTGCCCTCGAACAGCGGCGCAGCCTTGACCACCGACGGCAGCAACTCGGCGACCACCCGATGTTCCAGCCCCGGATAACGGGTCAGGGCACCGGCGGTGATGCCAGTGCCAAACCCGATCACCAGCGCCGAGCGCGGTTCGCCGTTGTGGATCAACAGCGGCAACAGCGCCTGTATGCGCATGTAGCGCAGGGACGGCATGGCGTCGCCGGTGTTCGAGACGCCTTGAATGTACAAGCGCTGAAAGGCCTTCTTGCCCTTGCCCTGGGTGACCACCGCTACGGTGCCACCGCGACCTTCTTCGTAGAACGCCAGGCTCGCGTTGCGTGCGCCGGGCAGCAGGCTCGCGAGTTTGTTGACCGGGGTGAAAACCGCCAGCGCCAAGGACAACAGGCCAATCGCAACCACGGCCTGACGCCGGCCTTTCTTCACATGGTGACCTTTACGCACCGCGAAATAACCGATCCCGGCGGCGACAATCGCCAGCAACCCGAGGGTGCGCACCAGCCCCAGCAACGGGATCAGCAAGAAGCCGCAGAGCATCACCCCGACGATCCCGCCGAGGGTGTTGAACGCCACCACCGCGCCGACATCCTGTCCGATGCGCTCGCGACCAACGCTCAAGCGCAACGCCAACGGAAACGCCGCGCCCAGCAGCAGGGTCGGCAAAAACACGATGCTCAACGCTGCCACGGCAAACCGGGTGCTCATGCCCACCAACTCGCTGGCGCCCAACGACAGGACCCAGGCTTCGGCGACGCTTTGCGCGAGAATCAACCAGCGCCCGAGCAGGGCGATTTCCAGCAGGGCGATCAACCCCGCACCGGCAATCAGTAAGCCGAACACGCCCCAGGGATCGCGAATGCGCTCCACCCGGCGTGCCAAGAGTGCGCTACCCAGAAACAACCCGGTGAGGTACGTCGCCAGCACCACGGCGAACGCATAGGTGCGGGTGCTCATGAACTGCACGATGGATTGCGACCAGACCACTTCATAACCCAGGGCGACGCCGCCAGCGATGGAGTACAGCCACAGCGCCAGGCGATCCGGAGCTTTCTCTGCGTGATGCTTTACCGCTACGGCGGGCGGCGCAGAACGGTGGCGTTGAAACCACAGTGCACCGGCAGCGGCCAGCAGATTGAGCATCGCGGCGGCCAAGGCACTGCCACGCACGCCGAGGGTGGCGATCAGCACGAACGCGGCGAGCAGGGTGCCAGCGATAGCGCCAGCGGTGTTGGCGGCATACAGCTGACCGCCGGCCTTGCCCAGTTGTTGCGGGGCGGCGGCCAATGAACGCACCAACACCGGCAACGTGCCGCCCATCAGCAACGCGGGGATGCCCACCAACGCAAACGGCAACACCCAGGCCAGCAGGCCGACGTGCTGCTCCAGCCAGGCGAAAGGACTGGCGGCCAGGCTCATGGCGAAGGTCGCGCCGACGCCGATCACGGCCACCACCACTTCCAGCCCGGCATACAGCAACACCGGCTGCTGCAAGCGATCCGCCCAGCGCCCGAACAGCAAGCCACCCAAGGCCAATCCGGCAAAAAACGCGCTGATCCCGGTGGTGATCGCATACACCTCGACGCCCACCACCAGCGACAGTTGCTTGATCCATAGCACTTGATACACCAGCGCCGCGGCGCCGGAGACGAACAGCAGCAGGGCGGGGATCAACAACGCCGGGGAGACAACGTGAGGAGTGGGTATGGCCGACGACTTACTGGCGACACGTGAGGACATTGCGGATTGCCTTGTTCCGATCTGAAAAAACCTGTGACGGTGCTGGCCTCTTCGCGAGCAAGCCCGCTCCCACAGGGGAATGCATTCCAAATGTGGGAGCGGGCTTGCTCGCGAAGGGGCCAACGCGGTCACAAGCCAAAAATAAGGCCGCCCGCCGGCGAGGGCGAGCGGCGGTCAAGCGTCTTACTGTGCAGCCGGTGCCGCTTTCATTTTCTCTGCAATCTTCGCATCGACCGCAGCACGGATCTGGTCAATGCTGAAGCTCGCCGGTTTCTGGCTCGGTGGATATTCGATGAAGGTCTGCAGGAACGCTGCAGCCTTGCCCACCGCGACAGCCGCCAGGTAGACGTTTTTGGTTTGCCAATCGTAATACTGATCGGAAACCACGTCGGCGCGTTCATACGGGTCCATCCTCAAGTTGAGGATTTTCGGCACCCGCAGGCACACGAACGGTTCGCTCCAGACCTTGAAGCCACCCGGTTCGCGTTGTTCGCAGAACACCACTTTCCAGTTGTCGAAACGCATGGAAACCAGCACGCCGTCATCGTTGAAGTAGTAGAACTCCTTACGCTCACCCTTAGGCTGTTGGCCGGTCAGGTAGGGCAGTTGGTTGAAGCCGTCGAGGTGAACCTTGAAGTTGGTGCCGCCGGAGGTTGGCGCCCAGCCTTTAAGCAGTTTGTCTTTCACCTGGTTATCGCCTGCCGCCGCGAGCAACGTCGGGAACCAGTCCATGCCCGAGAACATCTCGTTCGACACTTCGCCGGCCTTGATCTTGCCCGGCCAACGGATAATCGCCGGCACCCGATAAGCGCCTTCCCAGTTGGAGTTCTTCTCGTTGCGGAACGGCGTGGTCGCCGCATCCGGCCAGGAGAACTGGTTCGGGCCGTTGTCGGTGGTGTAGACGACGATGGTGTTGTCGGCGATTTTCAGGTCGTCGAGGGTTTGCAGCAGTTTGCCGACGTCGCCGTCGTGCTCCAGCATGCCGTCCGCGTATTCGTTGCCGGGCATGCCGCTCTGACCCTTCATTGAATCGCGTACGTGGGTGAACACGTGCATGCGCGTGGTGTTCATCCAGACAAAGAACGGCTTATCCGCCTTGGCCTGTTTCTCGATGAACGCTTGCGCGGCGGCGGTGGTTTCGTCGTCGATGGTTTCCATGCGTTTGGTGGTCAGCGCGCCGGTGTCTTCGATCTTGCCATCGGCGAAGCTGTGGATCACGCCGCGCGGGGTGTTGGCCTTGACGAAATCAGGGTCGTCCTTGGGCCAGTACGGGCGTTCAGGTTCTTCTTCGGCGTTGAGGTGGTACAGGTTGCCGAAGAACTCGTCGAAACCGTGATTGGTCGGCAGGTATTCATCCCGGTCGCCCAGGTGGTTCTTGCCGAACTGGCCAGTGGAATAGCCGAGGCCTTTAAGCGCCTGGGCGATAGTGATATCACGTTTTTGCAAGCCGACCGGGGCGCCCGGAATGCCGACTTTCGACAGGCCGGTACGCAGCGGCGTCTGGCCGGTGATGAAGGATGACCGTCCTGCGGTGCAGCTGTTCTCCGCGTAGTAGTCGGTGAACATCATGCCTTCCTTGGCAATGCGGTCGATGTTCGGAGTCTTGTACCCGACCACGCCCATGGAATAGGCGCTGATGTTGGTCTGGCCGATGTCGTCGCCGAAGATCACGAGAATGTTGGGTTTTTCAGCGGCCCCGGCAGTTGCCGAAATCGCCATGACCGAGGCTGCCACCAGGGCGAGTTTCGGTAGCCACTTGCGTATGCGAGTCATCTGACTTGCTCCTTTTGCTCACTTGCGTCGCCTCAAGGCGACATACGTTTTTTGCGGTCCTGCGTAACGCTTTTGTTATTGCACTTGCTCAGGTGTGGCGGACTCGAAGGGATAGACTTTGCGCCATTCGGCGGCCATGTCCACGATAGTCCAGCCACGGGATTTTGCTTCGTCGAGGGCCTTGTCCAGCTTGCCGACCGGGGATTGGCGGTCGTAGGCCCACTCGCGTTTAGCGTCGGTGTGATGCACCAGGCCCATGAAGCGTTTGCCGCTGCCGGCGGCGGTCCACTGCAGCATTTGCAGATCGCCGTCGGAGTTGCCGAAGGCCAGGATCGGACGGCGGCCAATCACTGCGTCGATGGTCTCGGGTTTGCCCGGGCCGTCGTCGTTGTGCGCCAGTTTGGCGGTGCGCAGGATTGATGGCTGGCCGTCCTTGAGCTGGTAGGCAGTGACGAACGTAGTGCCGATCACTTGCTCCGGCGGGATGCCGTAGACCTTCTCGGCAAAGGCGCGCATGAACGCGGTGTCGCCGCCGGACACGATGTAGGTCTTGAAGTTCTGGCTGCGCAGGTAGTCGAGCATTTCCAGCATCGGCTGGAAGATCATCTCGGTGTAGGGCTTGCCGGTTTTCGGATGTTTGGCCTGACTCAGCCAGGTCTTGGCGTAGTCATCGAAGGCCTCGGTGGTCATGCCGGTGTGGGTGGCGCCGAAGATCTTCAGAATGCCGTCCATGCCCGCGGCGGCCAACGCCTTGTGATCATTTTCCAGCACCGCTTTGAATGGCTGGGTGGTCTTCCATTCCGGGTGTTGCGGCGCGGTGCGCTTGACCTCGTCGAAGGCGAACAGCAACTCGAAATACGCCGGTTGCTCGCTCCACAGGGTGCCGTCGTTGTCGAACACGGCGATGCGTTCGGCGGGTTTGACGAAGTCCTTGCTGCTCTGGTCGGTGACGGCCTGGACGAATTCGATGATGCTCTTTTTCGCCGGGCCATCGTTCCACGAGGGCAGCGGTTCGTTGGCTTGGGCCAGCAGCGGCAGGGCCAAGGTCAGCAGCAGGGTCAGCCCGTAGCGGTGGCGGATCGATAGCGGGTTCGTCATGGAAAATCCTTCTCGTGGACGGGGTTGAGTGGCCGTAACGCGGGAGGCGCCGGGGCCTGGTGATGCTCGGCCTGACTATGCAGCGTAGCCAAGGATTGCTTGAATTGGCTCAGCGCCTGATCTTTGGTCGGTGCACGGCCGTAACAGGCGCGTAGCAGTGTTTGCAGGCGTGGGCCGAGGTTGGTCAGTTTCAGGCCTTTGCCACGGCGCTTGACCCACAGGTACAGGGCGCTCAGTTGCGCTGGCCGACCTTCGATTTGTGCCGGAATCTGCTGCCAGGCGCAGTCAGCGGATTGCAGCCATGCGGCGTGCCGGGCTTGGCGCCGGGCCTGCAAACCGAACCAGGCGCGATGGATGAGCGGACGGGCGAAGTAGCCGAGCAGGGCGACAATCACGAGGATTGCCAGCCAGCCCAGCCAATGTCCAGAGAGGTGAATACGGCTTTGCTGGCCGAGTTTCTTCAGGTCTTCGCTAATGGAGAACACCGGGCGATAAGCGCTGTTGGCCGTCGCTTCAAACGTAATGGCCGGCACTTGAGCCGTGCGAGTCTGCTGGCTGGCGCTGTCCCACCATTTCACTTCGATGGCGGGCAGGGTGTGGCTGCCCTCGGTGTCGATCCGGTAAGTCACGGTATCGATGCGCTGCCCGCCATTGAAGTTGCCGCGACCGTCGTCCACGGCGCTAACCTGCGGGGCTTTCGGATAGCGACTGAGGCCAGGGACCTCGGCCAATGTCGGCACCGGCAGCGCCATCGCCAGGGCACCGTCGGCTTGCAGCGTCAGTTGCCGAGTGAGGCTGTCGCCGACCTTCAAGGGTGTCGCTGAGTTGACGGTTTTTTGCGTGAAACGCAATCCGCTGGCCACCAGTACCGCTTCACCGGCGCTGAACCCTGGCGGTTGCGCGGCGCTGAAGTGCAGCGGCTGGCTCTGGGCGCTCAATTCTGCGCTGGCTTGCGCGGGTGTAGCGTGTACGGTCAACGCCGGGATGTCGAAGCCCTGGGCCAGGTTCGGCGTGATCAGGTAGCTGTAGCGCATGCCGCTGAAAGGCTTGCCGTCGATGGTCTGGTTCAGGTGCTGGGCGTGGCCGTTGGGCGGCATCACCAGTGCGCCGTTGAGCTTGAGGTCGGGCAGGGTCGGGGCGTCGGTGAACCAGGTGTCGGTGAGGACGTCGAGTTGCAGTTCGACGAGACTGCCGACCATGATTGAATCGGTGGGTTGCAGGCGGGACTGGATCTGGAGTTCGGCGGCCAGGGTGTGGGTGCTGATCAGGCAGAGCAGCAGGGTGCAGAGTTTTGTGGTGACTGGGCGAGCCTCTTCGCGAGCAA
The DNA here is from genome assembly GCF_056161485.1 of Pseudomonas sp. 5Vm1k. Taxonomy (NCBI): domain Bacteria; kingdom Pseudomonadati; phylum Pseudomonadota; class Gammaproteobacteria; order Pseudomonadales; family Pseudomonadaceae; genus Pseudomonas; species Pseudomonas sp. 5Vm1k. Next base: position 127,541 of record NZ_JBSPCZ010000013.1, on the reverse strand, counting down.
GCCCGCTCCCACACTGGACCTGTGTGCGCTGCAAATCCCCTGTGGGAGCGGGCTTGCTCGCGAAGGCCACGACGCGGTCCAAAAGGATCATGGTTTACCCCCCACCTGATCCTGCAAACTGAACTTCTGCTTCAAGAACTTCGCCGGCGAGGTGCTCAGGTTCTGCAACCACACCTCATCCGACGCCGCCTGCTCGGTCTGCACCGCTTTGCTCTGGCCCTTGCCCGGTGCCTTGTCCATCTTGATTTCGTCCGGCTTGGTCTCCGGTGCGTTCTGTTCGGCGCTGTCGGTGTCTTTCTGCAAGGCAATGGCCAGCGCCAGGTTGGCCGTGGCTTCCGGGAACTGCGGTTGCAATTTCAACGCCTGGGTATACGCCGCAATCGCCTGATCGAACTTGAAGCGCTTCACGTAAATATTGCCCAGATAGAAATACGCCTGGGGTGTTTCCAGTCGCGCAAAACTTGCCAGCGCCAGGTCGTAATCGGCCGCGTGATAAGCGGCGATGCCTTTCCAGTACGGGTCGACAAACAGCGCTGCGGCCTGAGGCAGATGCTCATGCTCGAAGGCCCAGCGACCCTGCTGATCCCTGGTGAAAAACGCGTCGGTCAGGGCGTTGGCTTCCGCCGTGGTCGGTTGCAGGCCAATGCCCAAGGCCAATAACACACCGGCCATCCAGTTCAGGCTCCAGCCCTTGCGCACGCTGAAGAGCGCGATCAGCAGCAACGGCCAGCACAGCCAGTAACCGGCGTCTTTCCAGTGCAGTTCACGTTGTTCATCACTGGCACTCTGGAAATGCTGCTGGGCGTGCAACTCAACCCAGTCCAGATCATCGTTATTCAGGGTCAGGCTGCCCAGCGGCGCATCGAGTGCCGAGGCCAGTTGCTTGAGCCCGGCCTGATCGAAACTGCCCAGCACCGGGCGACCGTTGCTGTCGGTGCGTGGCTGGCCGTTGGCGTCGTGGATGATCCCGCCGTCTTCACTGCCCACGGCGAGGATCAGCACTTGCAACTGGCTGTTATCGAGTTGTTTGTCGAGGCCACTCAGTTGGGTGGTGTCGGCACCATCGGTGATCAACAACAAGGTGCCTGGGGTTTTCTCGGCGACCAGCAGACGTTTGGCTTGCTCGATTACCGCGCCAACGTCTTTCCCGGATTTGGCGATCAGGTCGGTGCTCAAGGCCTGGATAAAGGTGTCGAGCAACGCCGGGTCGTCGGTGGGCGGCAACACCAGGTGTGCGCTGCCGGCATAGGCGATCAAACCGCTGCGAGCACCGGCACGACGCTGGATCAGGTCGTGGAGTTTGTGTTTCGCCGCTTCGAGACGACTCGGTGGCACGTCACTGGCGTCCATCGACGGCGACAGGTCGATGGCGATGATCAGCGGCGCGCGGTTTTCCAGGAAGTCCGGGCGATCCTGTTCCCACGTCGGCCCCGCAGCAGCGAGGGCGCCGAGGATCAGCAGGGCGCAGACCAGATGCACCGGGCGCAGGCGCTGTTGATCCTGTGGCGTGATCAACAGGTGAGGCAGCAAGTGCTCGGCGATATTGCCGCGCAAGCGTCGTTGCAGGTTGTGACTACGGCGCCACAGCAGCGGCAGCAGTGCACCGAACAGCGCCAGCAATAACCAGAGTGGGCGCAGAAAGTGGAAGTCGCTGAGGTTGATCTCCATCTCAGGCCTCCTGCCGCTGGCGGGCAATCGACAGGCGCGGACGCAGCAGGGCGCCCAGGTGATAGAGCGCAAGCAAGCCGATGGCGGCGCCCAGCGGCCACCAGAACAGATCCCGTTTGGGCTGATGACTGAGGGTTTTCACCTGATGCGGGGTCAGTTTGTCGAGGGTGCTGTAGACCTGATCCAGTGCCGTGCGGTCTTCGGCACGGAAGAATTTACCGCCCGTGGCCTCGGCGATTTGCTGCAAGCCTTGCAGGTTGACCTTGGCCTCGCCTTCGGCGGTCGGGTCGCCGATGCCGATGGTGTGAATCACCACGCCTTTGGCCGCCGCCATGGCCGCCGCGTGGTCCGGGGTAATGGCGCTACTGGTGTCGTTGCCGTCGGTGAGCAGGATCAGCACTTTCTCTTCTTCGTGGGCCTGGTCCAGCAGTTTCAGGCTCAAACCAATCGCATCGCCGATGGCGGTGTTGGGGCCGGCCATGCCGATGCCGGTGTCGTCGAGCAACAGCGACAGGCTGGCGTGATCGAGGGTCAGTGGCGCCTGCGGATAGGCGCCGCTGCCGAACACGATCAGGCCCAGGCGATCCTCTTTACGCTTGTCGATAAAGCCATGGACCACTTGTTTGACGGCCGCGAGGCGATTGATCTTCTGGCCGTTGGCGCCGGTGAAATCGCTGGTTTCCATGGATTGGGAAATATCGATGGCCAGCATCAGGTCGCGTACTGGTTGCTGACGTTCGATGGGTTTTTCCACGTAGACCGGCCGCGCCGCTGCCATCAGCAACAAGGCCCAGACCAGCAGATTTAGCAGCAACTGCCAAACATTACTGCGGCTGCCCGGTGCACTCGGCGCCTGGCCGACCGCGCGGCTCATCGCACTGAAAAACGGCACGCGCACCGCGCTGCGGGCCTCGCGATACGCGGGCAGGTAGCGATAACCGAACCACGGCAACGGCAGCAGCAGTAACAGCCAAGGGTAATCAAGCTGCCACATGATGATGCTCCACCCAGAGTTTGCAGGTGTCGAACAGCTGTTGGCGGTGTTCGGCGGGCAGGGCGCGCAGGGTGGCGTCCGGAGCGTAGGCCAGTTGGGCGAGGTGTTGACTGAAATCTGCGGGTAAAGGCTTCGCGCTATGCGCCTCCAGAAAGGCTTGCCACTCTTCACCGCCCAATGCGCCAACCCCCGGTGGGTGCGGGCTTGCTCGCGAAGAGGCCTTTACATTCAACATTGATGTCGACTGACCCGACGCCTTCGCGAGCAAGCCCGCTCCCACAGGGGGTGTATTCCATGTTTTGGATGGCATCGACAGCGCCACTCGCTTGAGTAGTTCTGGCAATTCGCGCAACGCACTCAAATCATCACTGCGCCGCTGCAACTCCGCCAACCGCACCAACGCCTCCCGCCGGTACCGATCCCGCCGCCACTGCCAGACCTTGCGCGCACTCATCAGCACCACCGCGAGCAGCAGCAGCGCCAACAGCACCCACCAGCCCCACGTCTGCGGCGCATAACTGACCGGCGCGGGCAGGCTCAACTCCTTGAGTTGTTCGATGCTCGGGATGTTCGGGTTCACCGCCGACCACCACTGAGCTTGCCCAATTCAACCCTCAATTGTTCCTGGGCATCGGTGGCGGTGCTGAACATCATCAGCGGCACCTGGCTGCGGCGCAGCAAGGTAGCGACGTCCTTGAGCCGACCGCTGAGGAAATCCACTAACGGCTCATGCACGCGCCGTTGTTCCACCGCCAGTTCCACTTGCAACTGGCCCTGGGTCACCAGCAATCGGCCGTTCTTCGGCAGGTTCAGGGCCAACGGGTCGTAGACCTGCATGGCAATCACATCGTTGTGCGCCGCCAGTTGCCGCATCAACTTCAAAGTACGTTCGCCGGCCCCGGCAAAGTCGCTGACGATGCAGATCAAGTGATCGTGCCCGGCCACCGCCAGGCAATGCTGCAAGACCTTGTCGAGCTGGTCTTCATCTTCGGCGTCCGGATTACCGGCGTTGAGTTCCTGGTTCTGCTGCGCGATGCGGCTGCACAACGCTTCGAGCCGTTTGCGGCTGCGCAGCGGGGCGATGCTGTCGATGCGCTGGTCGTTGAACACCAGGCCGCCGACCCGGTCGCCGGCATTGAAGGTCATCCACGCCGCCAGTGCGCCAAGCTCGGCAGCGATGGCTGACTTGAAGCTGCGCTGCGAGCCAAAGAACATCGACATGCGCTGATCCACCAGAATCAACGCCGGGCGGTCGCGCTCTTCGGTGAAGGTGCGCACCACCGGTTTGCCGGTGCGCAAGGACGCGCGCCAATCCAGGTGCCGCAAGTCGTCCCCCGGCTGATAGCGGCGCAGCTCATCGAAATTCAAGCCACGGCCACGCAAGCGCGAGGCATGGTTGCCGGCGAGAATGCTGCCCTGAGGCTGGCGCGCGAGGAAACTCAGGTCACGGGCCTTGAACTCCAGCGCCATCAACTGCGCCAGAGAGACATAGACCAGACCGTCAACGTTCATGCAGGAATCGCCACTTTGTCGAGCAAACGGTCGAGCACTTGATCCGCCGTCACTCCGTCGGCCACCGCGTCGTAACTCAGTTGCAGGCGATGACGTAACACCGGATGCACCACGGCGCGCACGTTATCCGGCGAGACAAAATCCTGCCCCTGCAACCAGGCGTCGGCGCGGGCGCAACGGTCCAGACCAATCCCGCCCCGTGGGCTGGCGCCGATAGCGATCCAGCGTCCGAGGTCGGCGTCGTAGTCTGCCGGGTGGCGTGTAGCGTTGATCAGGTCGATCAAATACGTGTCGATGGCCGGGGATACGTGAATGCCGCTGACCTCACGGCGTGCGGCAAAAATCACGTCCTGGGACAGCGCGAAACCTGGCACTGCGGCGGTTTTTGCGCCCAAGGCGAACTCTTCTTCGCGCAACAACCGCAGCACCTGGCTTTCGTTTTCCGCGCTCGGGTAATCCAGCAGCACTTTCATCAGGAAGCGGTCCATCTGCGCTTCCGGCAGCGGGTACGTACCTTCTTGCTCGATGGGGTTCTGGGTTGCCACCACGATAAACAGTTCCGGCAGCACATGGCTGTTGCCGGCCACGGTGATCTGCCGTTCTTCCATGGCTTCGAGCAACGCGGCCTGGACCTTGGCCGGGGCGCGGTTGATTTCATCGGCCAGGATCAAGTTGCCGAACAACGGCCCGGGCTGGAAGCGGATTTCATTCTTGCCTTCGACCTGGTGCAGCACCTCGGCACCGGTGATGTCCGACGGCAGCAAATCCGGGGTGAACTGGATACGACTCATCTTCGCGTCCAGGTGTTTGGCCAGGGCCTTGACCGTGCGGGTCTTGGCCAGGCCGGGCAGGCTTTCCAGCAGTAAATGGCCGTTAGCCAACAGACCGAGCAGAATCTGCCGGATCACCTGATCCTGGCCGAGTACGGATTCGGCGATGCTGGCTTGCAGGGCGTTGAGATCGTTGAGTGTGGTCATGGGCATTCCCTTTCTCAAATGCAGGCTCAAAACATAAAGGTCGGAATGACCGGGATGAAGGACAAACGGAAATTCCAGCGGCTACTGATCAAGTCTTCCGGGTGAATCGCCGAGTACTGAATCTCCCCGGAAATCCGCACCGGCAACTTGCCGAAGTTGAAGATTCGCCCGGCGCCGATACCGATAGGGAAGGTGACCTTGTTGCCGCCTTCGGCCTTCCAGTTGACCGTGATGTTCGGCGTCATGCCGACCCGCCATTGCTCCGGGCCAGGGATGTTGCGCTGGATGAAATACTGGATGTTGGTCAGGCTCACGTCCTTGCGCTTACTGTCGCCAGCCACCGACCACCAGTGTTGCGGGAACAGGCCGAGGGTCCAGTCTTCGCCCAGATAAGCGGCGACGAACGCCGGGCCAAGGGAGTATTTGCCGGTGCCGAGCACGTCGTATTCGGCGGTGGGGAACATCGCGGTCGGGCCGAAGCCCCAGACCATTTTGCCGCCCCCGGCGAAGCGGATCGGCTCCTTGGGCGAGAACACCCCGACATACGCCAGGTCGCCGAAACCGTTGGTGCGGTCGAACGGGTCCTGCACCACTGAGGTGAAGTCGCCCCGGTCATGCAGCAACTCATTCGGGCCCATGCCGATCAGGTTGCCGGCCTTGCGATTGACCGGAGCGCTGACGTAACTGATGGGCAAGCGGTTGATCAGGTTCCAGTCTTCACCGAGGGAAATCGGGAAGGTCGGCATAAAGCTGTATTTGCCGAGCATCCGCGTGCCGTTGCTGTGCGGACCTTTAAGCGCGGTGTAGTCGTATTGGTTGAACAGCAACACCAGGTTGCCCACGGGGTTGTCCATTAACTTGGCGATCTGCTCGGTGGACGGATCGCAGCCGGCGGCCACGACTTTTTTCAGGTCGATGTCGAAGTCTTGCTGCAATCGATGACAGGTTTCCGGATCGCCCTTGCCGGCCGGTTGCGCGGGTGTGCTGCCGAGGACCGGCAAGTTGCCGGCGGCGCAGGCCATGCCGCTGAGCATTGCCCCGCAGAGGGTCAGGTGGGTGCGCATCCATGCCGTGATCATCGATCAGCCTCCGTTACCAGGCGTATTGCAGGCGCAAGGTCCAGGTGTTCACGTCCGGCGAACCGGTACGCTCCGACACCGTGTCCGAGTAGGCGATCAGCCCGCCGAATTGCGGCGACAGCATGAAACCGACACTGGCGCCGAACAGGCCGTTTTCCTGTTTGTTGTCCTGCCAGTCACCGTTGATTTTGGTTTCGCCGCCCCGGTTGTAGGTGGCGTCGAGGGAAGCCCATAACGCACGGTTGATGGTGTAGCTGTAGTGGGTTTCGATGGCGTAGAGCGGCTTTTGCTCGAGCTTGCCGTCACCGTGATAGTCGTTGTTGTCGCCATACATCGACACGTAGGTGTTGAACTCAAGCCAGGTCGGACCGATGGGCGTGCCGAAGGCGATTTCCGGTTTGAACGCCCAGCGATTGGAACCGATGTTGATGATCCGGTCCTTGTCGTAATCACCGGTCGGCGCGGTGATCCACAAGGCGCCAGTGAGGAAGGTTTCCGGGGTCCAGTTGGCGAATTGTTCCTTGGTCAGCGCCGGGCCGCCGAACAGGTTGTGCACCAGCACAAACTGGGTGTCGGCCATGCCGCCGTTGTGCTTGGTGCCGTCGAAAAACTGCGCGTTATCGAACGAGGCGGAAATGTCGGCGTAGGGTTGCAGGATCTGGATCGCGCTGTTGCGCCCGTCCACCGCAAACGAGCGCGCGTAACGGGCGATGTACAGGTCGGCGTCGAGGGACAGGCCATCAATCGGCAGCGCGGTGTCGATGGGCGTGTTGGTGTTGATGCGGTTGTAATAGCCGAACACCATGTTCAGGTCGGTCGGCAGGTTCTGCCAGTCCCGGGCGTTATCGGCCTGGCTCAGCAGTGGGGTCATGGCCAACGTCAGTGCCGTCATCCTTGATGTGTTTAAACGCATGCTTGTGCTCCTGCAAAGTTCTGTATGACGGGTTACGGCTTACTGGCCAATCGGCGTCAGCAACGGGATCTGCCACTGGCCGCTGACCATTTCCGGCTTCGGCAGGTAGATCCGCAGCACGGCATAAAACGGCCCGTGAGGGGCTGGCAGCCAGTTGCTTTTCTTGTCGCCCACTGGCTCCGAATGTTGCACGTACAGGGTCAGGCCACCGTCGGCGTCGCGCTTGAGCTTGGGCAACATCCGCGAATTGATCAGGTAGCGCTTCATGTGGTTGGCCACCAGCAACTTGGTCTTGCCGTCGTACATGGTCAGCGACCAGAAGGCGTCGGCTGGCGGCAGTTCGTCTTTGTTGAAGTGCAGGGTGTAGCTGTGACGCGCTCCGTTGACCGGTTTGCCCTGGTTGTCGACGAAGTAGCCGATGTAGTTCGCCTCTTCGGCGGAGTTGCCGAAGATGCCGATATTGGCGCCAACATAGCGGTACAGGTAGTTGCCGTTCAGGTGGTCGCGGGTGCCGAAAAAGTCACCGCTGGTGACCTGGTGCGTGTCGATCTTGTCCTTCTTGAACTGGGCGAATTCAGCTTTGGCATCGGCGATACCATCCTCCAGCGCCTTGCGTTGCTCAGCGGTGAAGGTGGTGAGTTTGAACGGCTGGCCGCCGACGATGCCGATCTTTGCAAAGCGTGCCAGCAGGTCTTTTTCCACGTCCTGGGGCGGGGCGAAAGCGAGCATGAAATTCAGGTAGCGGAACAGGTCGGGGGTATCGCTCATGTCAGCGGTGGGTTTCGGCCAATCGACCTTCGGCGCAGCGATCGGTGCCGGTTGCTTGAGGTATTGGCTCAAGGTCTGCACCTTGTAGGCGTTCTGGATCAGCTTGACCTTGGCCAGGTCGGCACTGTCGAACAGCTGGGTGCGATACAACGCGTAGGCGATATTGCTTTCGCTGCGCACCAGCCTATCGATGTTCACCGGTTGCTGGCCCTGCCAGTCCGGGCCGGCAATCATGTACGTGCCGCCCTTGTTGCCGGTGCTGCGGGTGCCCAGGTAAGCGAAATTCTGCGTGTAGAGGTCGATCAACTGCACCGAGTAGTAACGGTTTTCCGCAATCGGCGGCAGGGTCAGCACCACCGGTTCGGCGCGCAGGTCCATCCACACGAAAGAGTAGGGCGTGTCGGAATTGGGGGTGACGAAAGCGGTGTCCGCCGGGGTGAAGACCTTGGCGGTGTTGCCGATCTTGTTGAACGGCGCCTTGAAGTTCGTCCCGGCCTTGTCCACGGCCTGGGTGTAGAGGGTCTTGTACATCTCCACCACCGGGAAACCGTACAAGTAGGCTTCCTTGGCGATGCCCCGGGCTTCTTCCGGGGTGGCAGTGAAGTCGGCCCAGGCGCTGCAACTCAGCAGGAGTGAGAGGCTGGCGAGCATCAGGCGGGGGGCTTTCTTAATACGCATAAGGTGTCCTTTGTATTGAATGCTGCACAATTCCTGTGGGAGCGGGCTTGCTCGCGAAGAGGCCGGCACATTAAAAGGCAGTGTTGACTGAACCACCGCTTTCGCGAGCAAGCCCGCTCCCACAGGTTGTTGGGTGATGTCCCGCATTAGTGGTCACTCCACCACCGCAATGTCATCAAGTTTCCAGCTCTTGTCGAAATAGGCCTCGGTCGGCGCATACAAGCGGAAGTAGCTGAACCAGTGCTTGCCCGGCACCGTTTGCACCCAGTTGTTTTCGAACCCCTTGGGCGCAGTCGGGCCGAAGTACAGGTCCACCGAGCCGTCGGCGTTCTTTTTCAGGTCCTGGCGGGAAGACAGATCCGCCTTGCGCTGCGGGTTGTCGATCAGGCAACGGCTGTCGATGTCGTACACGGTCATCGACCAGAACTGCTTGGCCGGCGGGTTGGCACCCACGTGCAGCCGATAACTCTTGCCGCCATCGAGCCAGTTGCCCTTGGCGTCGGTATACGCGCCAAGGTAGGTCTGGCCCAGGCCCGGGGTTTTCGACACCATGCCTTTGGTGTTGGTGACCGCTTCGTAGAACCAGGCGCTGCGTTCCCACAACTGGTCGTAGTAGGCGACGCGCTGGGACGGCTCGGCGATGTTCAACACGGTGTCCCACTGCCGATCCTTCCAGTACTGCGCATCGGGGAAACGCTTGGCGAAGGCGTTGGCCTTGGCGATTAGTTCACCGACCTGCGCGCCTTGTTCCAACGCCGCGCGCTGCTTGTCGTTGGGATTGAATGGCTTGCCTTTTTCGATGCCCAGGCTGGCGAGCATCGCCATGTAGAAACGGTCGCGCTCGTTGACCGGTTCTTTCTGGATGATCTGATGCAAGCGCTCCCAGTACGCCAGGCCACGCGGCTGGGTGCCGGACCAGGCCTTGCCGCCGGGGGACAGCAGTTTGGTCTTGCTCGGTTCGGCGCGCTTGGCGTAGGGGTACATCTTGAATTGTTCTACCAGCGCCTTGCCCTTGGCCGGGTCCGGGTCGAGCACGCGAAAGCCCACCAGCACGTTCATCGTTTCCGACTTGGCCAGGTAGTACTTGCCGGCGTCGGCCGGTGGTTCGGCGCCTGGTGGCAGTACCAGATACTTGCCACCCTTGCCTTTGTCCGGGCCGGTCTGGCCCATGTCGATGATCGCCCGTTGCCAAAAATCGCCAACGCCGCCCGCCGTCGGGCCCGGTGGCAGTTCAATCACCAGCGGCCCGGTTTCATTGAGGTCGACGAAGCCGAGGATGTAGGGTGTGGTGGCATTGGCAGTGATCACGCCGAGCTTGTCTTCGTAACTGTTAAGCACCATCAGGTCGCCACTGTGGGCGCCGAGCTTGTCGCGAAACTCCTCTTGCCATTGGGCGTAGGACACCAACGGCAAGGCCCATAAATAACTCTGGGTCGCTTGCTGAAAATCCAGTTCGGCGTAGAGCTTGGCGATGGACTCATGGGCCGGCAGTTCACCTTCCATGGCTATCTTGCCAATGCGGGTGTCGAGGTCTTGGGCTTGGGCTTGGGCTTGCGCACCCACGCCGCAACTCACGAACATCGCCATGATGCTGTACCCGGCGGCACGCAGTGCAATGTGCATAAGAATGTCCTTATTTACCGAAAGTGACGTTGATCCCGGCGAACAGCGTGAACTGCGGCAGGCCATCGCCTTTGCGTTCCACGGTCCATTGGGGTTCGACGAAGGCGTTGAAAATGTTGGTCCCGGATTTCCAGACCTTGCCGCCACCGAAGCCGATGGGGATGTAATGGGTGTCGTTCTTCAGGTCGAAGGTCCAGGTGCCGGTCGAGCGCAGGTACCAGCCTTTGGCCAGGTTATGAATGATGAAGGGCTGCATCGTCGCGGTTTCGACATGGGCGCGATCATGGTCGCCGGCGAACGAACTCTGGTACTGCACCAGCGCACCCAACAGGCCTCGCGGCGAAGAGTCGATAGCGATGGCGGCCAGGCCTGCCTGCCACTTGCCGGTGCCCAACTCATCCTGTTCAGCGGTGGGCGCGGTGATCTGCGGGCCGATGCCCAACTGGATGCCGTCGGTCTTGAGCAGGAAAATATCGAACAGGTTCAGGTCACCGATACCGGTGCTGTAACCGTTGTGCGGGTCGGGGCGGGTGCTGATCGGCAACGTCGCGCGGAGCAATTGCGGCACGCCGATGAAATCGTTGGGCGCCACCGGCAAGGTGCCGCGCAGCAACGCGTCATTGGTGTGGACGTTGGTGTCGTAGAGTCTGGGGGTGTAGTAATCCTGCAGGTTGGCGCCTGGCGCCAGGTTCAGCGGGTTGTTGCTTTTGTTGGCTTCCTCGGCGTTATCGGCGTGTGCACAAAAGGCAGACGCCAGCAGTGCCGCCAGCAAACAGGCGTGCGCTCCCTGATTTTTCGACATGATTCCCCGGTTCCTTGGTGGCTCAGTGGACGAACTCGACCATATGTTTGGCCTTTACTGCGTAGTCTCTTTCCTATCAAGCCTGTAGGACACGTCAGTTGACGCTAGCAGCTAACGACGAGTTATCCAGTCGAATGGATTAATTCTTTGGTTTTGTGGGCGGATTCGCGTTTTTTTTGTGTACTAAAAAGTTAATACGAATCAGGCGGTTGGGGGTGGGAGCTGAGGAGGGAAGTGAGTATTTGTGCAGGTTTACTTGGGCGCAATGGGCACAAAATGTTGTGCCCGCTGAAGATTCACTGTGGGAGCGGGGTTGCTCGCGAAGGCGGTGTTTCAGTTGACAGAGATGCTGACTGACACGACGCCTTCGCGAGCAAGCCCGCTCCCACAATGGTGAGTTCTATTGGCGATACGGTTTCTTGGAAACCTGCCCAAATATTCAGTGCTTCTTCGCCTGCGCCCGCACTCGATCTTCCTGCTCGCGCAACTCAGGCGTGAACTCGGCACCGAAATCCTCAGCCGAGAACACCTGGCGAATTTCGATCTCGGCCTCGGTCCCCGGCATAGGGTTCGGGCAGCGCTTGACCCATTCGATGGCTTCTTCTTTCGACTTCACTTCCCACAACCAATAACCGGCGATCAACTCCTTGGTTTCGGCAAACGGGCCGTCGATCACGGTGCGTTTGTCGCCGGAGAAACGCACCCGGGCGCCTTTGCTGCTCGGTTGCAGTCCGTCGCAAGAAAGAAGGATGCCGGCCTTGGCCAGTTCTTCGTTGTAGTTGCCCATCGCGGTCAGCAGTTCCTCGGTGGGCATGACGCCGGCCTCGGAGTCCGGGCTGGCTTTGACAATGATCATGAATTGCATGGTTTTATCTCCGCTGCAGGTGAGTGATTCACTGCTTAGTCGAATGGTGGTTCGCGGAATCGACAACGCAGCAAAAAAAGATCGCCGGCTTACTCATGTAGAGCTGCCGAAGGCTGCGATCTTTTGACTTTGATCCTGGGCGATGACGAAAAGATCAAAAGATCGCAGCCTTCGGCAGCTCCTACGGGGGATGTGTTGGTGTTGAATCGGGTGGTAGGCTGCCGGCATTCAGGCCAATGGAATGCCGTCATTCATGCCCGTCCTTGAACTCACAACGCTGATCCCCGACCGCACACCCGCGCAGGTCCTCGACTTCTGCCTGGAAGGTGTCAACTTTCCGAAGATCTTCCCTGAGCGCGTCACGCCGCTGGGCGATATCGACATCAATAACCTGCGCATCGAGGCCGGTCGCCAGTTTCGCTTTCGGCACTGGATGTTCAACGTCATTCCGTCGAACTGGACGGTGGTGATTCGCGAGGTCAGCGACACGCATTTCATCGACGAAATGCTCAAGGGGCCGATGGCTGCCTTTCGTCATGAACACCGGGTGGCAGCGGGAGAGGGCGGTACGCTATACACCGACCGGGTGACGTATTCGGCCATCGGCGGCGCACCGCTGGAGTGGTTGCTGGTCAACGGCTACATGCGACGTATTTTCGAGGCGCGGCATCGCAATATGTTGCGGTTGCTGAAATAGCGCGATGTACACGCGGTCCACTGTGGGAGCGGGCTTGCTCGCGAAAGCGGTGTATCAGTGACAGAGATGCTGACTGACAGGACGCCTTCGCGAGCAAGCCCGCTCCCACAGGAGATTTGTGTCATTTGTGCGAGTTGTATCCAATTTCTGCAGCGACACTTCACAATTTGTATCTGACCATAGGTCGTCGGACAATTTCGTGGTTAACTTCGGCCTCTTCAGATTTCCAACAACACCATCAGAAGGACTCCGTTCATGGCTCAAGTCACTCTTAAAGGCAACCCGGTTCAAGTCAACGGCCAACTGCCACAAGCCGGTTCCAAGGCGCCAGCCTTTTCCCTGGTTGCCGGCAATTTGTCGGACGTGACCCTGGCGAGCTTCGCCGGCAAGCGCAAAGTGCTGAACATCTTCCCAAGCGTCGACACCCCGACCTGCGCGACTTCGGTTCGCAAGTTCAACGCCCAGGCCAACGACGTCGCCAACACTGTCGTGCTGTGCATCTCCGCTGACCTGCCGTTCGCCCAGGCACGCTTCTGCGGCGCCGAAGGCCTGGAAAACGTCCAGAACCTGTCGACCCTGCGTGGCGCCGAGTTCATCGAAAACTATGGCGTGGCCATTGCTGACGGCCCGCTCAAAGGCCTGACTGCCCGTGCCGTCGTAGTGCTGGATGAAAACGACAACGTGCTGCACAGCGAACTGGTTAAAGAAATTGCAGAAGAGCCGAACTACGAAGCAGCACTCGCTGTTCTGAAGTAAGCGCTTTTTACAATTGTTAACGGCCTGGCACTCGCTAGGCCGTTTTCATTTGTGCTTCAGTGTCTTAGATAAATCTCCTGTTACGTAAGCCGAAGGTAAATTGCCGGTAAAGGCGCTTTGCTTAATGCCCTCCAGTGCTTATCGTTCAGCCTCCCGTAGAAGAAGCCCACGCGCCCAATGGTTGATCATTCAATGCAATCCTCCCCCCGTAGTCCCCGTCGCTGGCTGTTCGGCCTGCTTGTCCTGTTGGTCGTCGCTGGTGTGTGCTGGAAGTTCTGGCCTGCCGGTACTGACCATAAAGCGGGCGAAAAGCCGAAAGCCGTTGCCGGGCATACGGGTAAGGCCGGGGGCATGCGTCCAGGCTTCGGCGGTGCGACCGGGCCGATCCCGGTGCGGGTGGCCCCGGCGGTCAAGGGTGACTTCCCGCTGTATTACAAGGCACTGGGCACGGTCACGGCGCTGAATACCATCAATGTGCGCAGCCGGGTGGCGGGCGAATTGATGAAGATTGCCTTCGAGGAAGGGCAGATGGTCAAGGCCGGCGACTTGTTGGCCGAAATTGATCCACGCCCTTACCAGAACGCCTTGCTCCAGGCCGAAGGCACCTTGCTGCAAAACCAGGCACAACTGAAAAACGCCCAGGTCGATGTCGAGCGCTATCGCGGTCTGTTTAAAGAAGACAGCATCGCCAAGCAGACGCTGGACACCGCCGAAGCGTTGGTCGGCCAATACCTAGGCACAGTCAAGACCAATCAGGCAGCGGTTAACGACGCCAAGCTCAATCTCGAATTCACCAAGATCCGCGCGCCGATTACCGGGCGCGTCGGTTTGCGTCAACTGGACGTCGGCAACCTCGTCGCCGCCAACGACACCACCGCGCTGGCTATCATCACTCAGACCCAGCCGATCAGCGTCGTCTTCACCTTGCCGGAAAACAGCCTCGACACCGTTTTGGCCCGTTACCACTCCGGCGCCAAACTGCCGGTGGAAGCCTGGGACCGTGGCGACATGAAAATGCAGGCCAGCGGTGTCTTGCAAAGCCTGGACAACCAGATCGACGTCACCACCGGCACGCTGAAATTCAAGGCGCGCTACGATAATCGCGATCAAGTGCTGTTCCCCAATCAGTTCGTCAACGTGCATCTTCTGGCCGATACCCTCAAAGGCGTAGTGCTCGCGCCGTCGGCAGCGATTCAGTTCGGCACCAACGGCACCTTCGTCTACGCCATGGACGGGGACAAGAAAGTCACCATTCGCCAGTTGAAAGTCGGCGCCAGCGACGGTGATAACACCGTTATCACCGAAGGCCTGGCCGTCGGTGATCGTGTGGTCCTGGAAGGCACCGACCGCCTGAAGGAAGGCAGCGAAGTGGAAGTCGTCAACGACAGTCAGGATGTACCGACCACCCCGACCGAACACCTGCAAGGTAAATCCGCGGCGAAAACCACTGAAGCGACCGCCAACGACAAGGTGAAGAAGGGCGCATGAACATCTCGCGGCTGTTCATCCTTCGCCCGGTCGCCACGACCCTGAGCATGCTGGCCATTATTCTGGCCGGCATCATCGCCTACCGGTTGCTGCCGGTGTCGGCGCTGCCCCAGGTCGATTACCCGACCATCCGCGTCATGACGCTCTATCCCGGCGCCAGCCCGGACGTGATGACCAGTGCGGTGACCGCGCCCCTTGAGCGCCAGTTCGGGCAAATGCCCGGCCTGACCCAAATGGCGTCCACCAGCTCGGGCGGCGCCTCGGTGTTGACCTTGCGGTTCAGCCTCGACATCAACATGGACGTCGCCGAACAGCAGGTGCAAGCCGCGATCAACGCCGCGACCAATTTGCTGCCCAAGGACCTGCCGGCGCCGCCGGTGTACAACAAGGTCAACCCGGCGGACACCCCGGTGCTGACCCTGGCCATCACCTCCAAAACCATGCTGCTGCCCAAACTCAATGACTTGGTCGATACGCGCATGGCGCAGAAAATTGCCCAGATCAGCGGCGTCGGCATGGTCAGCATTGCCGGCGGCCAGCGTCAGGCGGTGCGGATCAAGGTCAACCCCGAGGCCCTGGCGGCCAATGGCTTGAACCTGTCGGATGTGCGCACCCTGGTCGGCGCGTCCAACGTCAACCAGCCCAAGGGCAACTTCGACGGTCCGACCCGGGTGTCGATGCTCGACGCCAACGATCAGCTGACCTCGCCCAAGGACTACGCCAACCTGATCCTCGCTTATGCCAACGGCGCGCCGTTGCGACTCAAGGACGTGGCCGAGATCGTCGACGGTGCCGAAAACGAACGGCTGGCGGCGTGGGCCAATGAAAACCAGGCGGTTTTGTTGAACATCCAGCGCCAGCCCGGGGCCAACGTCATCGAAGTGGTCGACCGGATCAAGGCCTTGCTGCCGAGCATCACCGACAACCTGCCGGCCGGTCTTGAAGTCACGGTTCTCACCGACCGCACCCAGACCATCCGCGCCTCGGTCACCGACGTGCAACACGAATTGCTGATCGCCATCGCGCTGGTGGTCATGGTCACGTTCCTGTTCCTGCGCCGGGCCAGCGCCACAATCATTCCATCGGTTGCGGTGCCGTTGTCGCTGATCGGCACCTTCGGCGTCATGTACCTTGCGGGGTTCTCGGTCAATAACCTGACCCTGATGGCCCTGACCATCGCCACCGGTTTTGTGGTGGATGATGCCATCGTGATGCTGGAGAACATTTCCCGGTTTATCGAAGAGGGCGACAGTCCTCTAAATGCTGCGCTCAAGGGCGCCAAGCAAATCGGCTTCACCCTGATTTCCCTGACTTTGTCGCTGATCGCGGTGCTGATTCCGCTGCTGTTCATGGCCGACGTAGTAGGGCGGCTGTTCCGTGAATTCGCCATCACCCTGGCGGTGGCGATCCTGATTTCCCTGGTGGTGTCCCTGACCCTGACACCAATGATGTGCGCGCGGCTGCTCAAGCGTGAACCTAAGGAAGAAGAGCAAGGCCGTTTCTACCGGGCCAGCGGCGCGACCATCGACTGGATGATCGCCGCCTACGGGCGCAAATTGCAGTGGGTGCTCAAGCACCAGCCGCTGACCTTGCTGGTG
This sequence comes from Pseudomonas sp. 5Vm1k, assembly GCF_056161485.1. Lineage (NCBI taxonomy): Bacteria > Pseudomonadati > Pseudomonadota > Gammaproteobacteria > Pseudomonadales > Pseudomonadaceae > Pseudomonas > Pseudomonas sp. 5Vm1k. The sequence continues at coordinate 111,123 of NZ_JBSPCZ010000013.1, read as the reverse complement.
GCCATCGCCACCCTCGGCCTGACCGTCTTCCTTTATATGGTCGTGCCCAAGGGCTTCTTTCCGGTGCAAGACACTGGGGTGATCCAGGGCATTTCCGAGGCGCCGCAGTCGATTTCCTTTGCCGCCATGAGCGAGCGCCAGCAGGAGCTGGCCAAAGTGATCCTCGCCGACCCGGCGGTGGAGAGCCTGTCGTCCTACATTGGTGTGGACGGTGACAACTCGACGCTCAACAGCGGTCGCATGTTGATCAACCTCAAGCCCCACAGTGCGCGGGACCTCAGCGCCACCAAGATCATCGCGCGTCTGCAACCGGAAGTGGACAAACTGGTCGGCATCCGCCTGTTCATGCAACCGGTGCAGGACTTGACCATCGAAGACCGGGTCAGCCGCACGCAGTACCAATTCAGCATGTCGTCCCCGGATTCGGAATTGCTCAGTCTGTGGAGCGGGCGGCTGGTGGAAGCCCTGGTGCAACGGCCGGAACTGACCGACGTTGCCAGCGATTTGCAGGACAAGGGTTTGCAGGTGTACCTGGTGATCGACCGCGATGCGGCGTCACGGGTCGGGGTGTCGGTGTCGAACATCACCGATGCACTGTATGACGCCTTCGGTCAGCGGCAGATTTCCACCATTTACACCCAGGCCAGCCAGTATCGCGTGGTCCTGCAATCGCAGTCCGGCGAGAAAATCGGCCCGGACGCGCTGAACCAGATTCACGTCAAGACTACCGATGGCGGGCAGGTGCGCCTGTCCAGCCTGGCGCATGTCGAGCAACGGCAGACGCAATTGGCGATCACCCACATCGGCCAGTTCCCGGCAGTGATGATGTCGTTCAACCTGGCGCCCGGCGTGGCGTTGGGGCATGCGGTTGAAGTCATCGATCAAGTGCAGAAAGACATCGGCATGCCGATTGGCGTGCAGACCCAGTTCCAGGGCGCGGCGGAAGCGTTCCAGGCATCGCTGTCGAGCACCTTGCTGCTGATCCTCGCGGCAGTGGTGACCATGTACATCGTGCTCGGCGTGCTCTACGAGAGTTACATTCACCCGATCACCATCCTCTCGACCTTGCCCTCGGCGGCGGTCGGCGCCTTGCTGGCGCTGCTGTTAACCGGCAATGACCTGGGGATGATCGCGATCATCGGCATCATCCTGTTGATCGGCATTGTGAAGAAGAACGCGATCATGATGATCGACTTCGCCCTCGACGCTGAACGCAACCAGGGCATGGCCCCGGAGCAGGCGATCTATCAAGCGGCGCTGCTGCGGTTCCGACCGATCCTGATGACTACCCTGGCCGCCTTGTTCGGCGCGGTGCCATTAATGTTGGCCACCGGTTCCGGCGCAGAACTGCGTCAACCGTTGGGCCTGGTGATGGTTGGCGGCTTGCTGGTGAGCCAGGTGCTGACCTTGTTCACCACCCCGGTGATCTACCTGTACTTCGACCGCCTCGGTCGGCGCTGGGGTCGCAAGTCTGACACCGTGGAAGCGGTAGAGCAGCCATGAACCTGTCCGGACCTTTCATCAAGCGCCCGGTCGCCACCATGCTGCTGAGCCTGGCGATCATGCTGCTGGGCGGCGTGAGCTTCGGCCTGTTGCCGGTGGCGCCGCTGCCGCAGATGGACTTCCCGGTGATCGTGGTCCAGGCCAGTCTGGCCGGTGCGAGCCCGGAAGTGATGGCCTCGACCGTGGCCACGCCGCTGGAGCGTTCCTTCGGCGCCATCGCCGGGGTCAACACCATGAGCAGCCGCTCCAGCCAGGGTTCGACCCGGGTGATTTTGCAGTTCGACATGGACCGCGACATCAACGGCGCGGCGCGGGAAGTGCAAGCGGCGATCAACGCCTCGCGCAACCTGCTGCCCAGCGGGATGCGCAGCATGCCGACCTACAAGAAGGTCAACCCGTCGCAAGCGCCAATCATGGTGTTATCGCTGACTTCTGATGTGCTGGAGAAAGGCCAACTCTACGATTTGGCCTCGACGATCCTGTCCCAGAGCCTGTCCCAGGTGCAGGGCGTGGGCGAAGTGCAGATCGGCGGCAGCTCCCTGCCGGCGGTGCGTATCGAACTCGAACCCCAGGCATTGAACCAGTACGGCGTGGCCCTGGATGACGTGCGCAACACCATCGCCAACGCCAACGTGCGCCGGCCGAAAGGCTCGGTCGAGGACGACCAGCGTTTGTGGCAAGTGCAGGCCAACGATCAACTGGAAAAGGCCAAGGACTACGAGTCGCTGATCATCCACTACAACAACGGCGCGGCCCTGCGCCTGAAGGATGTGGCTTCGGTCAGCGATGGCGTCGAGGACCGCTACAACAGCGGTTTCTTCAACGACGACGCGGCAGTGTTGCTGGTAATCAACCGGCAGGCCGGTGCCAACATCATCGAAACGGTCAACGAAATCAAAGCGCAGTTGCCGGCGTTGCAGGCGGTGTTGCCGGCCAGCGTCAAGCTGAACCTGGCCATGGACCGCTCGCCAGTGATCAAGGCCACGTTGCACGAAGCGGAAATGACCCTGCTGATTGCCGTGGCGCTGGTGATTCTGGTGGTGTTCCTGTTTCTCGGTAATTTCCGCGCCTCATTGATTCCGACGCTGGCGGTGCCGGTGTCACTGGTCGGCACCTTCGCGGTGATGTACCTCTACGGTTTCTCCCTGAACAACCTGTCGCTGATGGCGCTGATCCTCGCCACCGGTCTGGTGGTGGACGATGCCATCGTGGTGCTGGAGAACATTTCCCGGCACATCGACGAAGGCGTGCCGCCGATGAAGGCTGCGTACCTCGGTGCCCAGGAAGTCGGGTTCACCTTGCTGTCGATGAACGTCTCGCTGGTGGCAGTGTTCCTGTCGATTCTGTTTATGGGCGGGATCATCGAAAGCCTGTTCCGCGAGTTTTCCATCACCTTGGCGGCGTCCATCGTTGTCTCGCTGATCGTCTCGCTGACCCTGACCCCGATGCTCTGCGCCCGTTGGCTCAAGCCGCACACGCCAGGGCAGGAAAACCGTTTGCAACGCTGGAGTCAGCGCGCCAACGAATGGATGGTCGGCAAGTACGCCACCAGCCTCGACTGGGTGTTGCGTCATCGGCGCCTGACCCTGCTCAGCCTGATCATCACCGTGGGCGTCAACGTCGCGCTGTACGTGGTGGTACCGAAAACCTTCATGCCGCAGCAGGACACCGGCCAGTTGATCGGTTTTGTGCGCGGCGACGATGGCCTGTCATTCAGCGTCATGCAGCCGAAGATGGAAATCTTCCGCCGTGCGGTGCTCAAGGACGATGCGGTGCAAAGCGTGGCCGGCTTCATCGGCGGCACCAACGGCACCAACAATGCCTTCATGCTGGTGCGGTTGAAGCCGATCAAGGAACGCAACATCTCGGCGCAAAAGGTTATCGAACGCCTGCGCAAGGAAATGCCCAAGGTCGCCGGTGCACAGCTGATGCTGATGGCGGACCAGGACCTGCAATTCGGCGGCGGTCGTGAGCAAACTACTTCGCAGTATTCCTACATCCTGCAAAGCGCCGACCTGGGCTCGTTGCGCGAGTGGTACCCGAAAGTCGTCACGGCGCTGCGGGCCTTGCCGGAATTAACCGCGATTGACGCCCGTGAAGGACGCGGCGCGCAGCAGGTGACCTTGATTGTCGACCGCGACCAGGCCAAACGCCTGGGTGTCGACATGGACATGGTCACCGCAGTGCTGAACAACGCCTACAGCCAGCGGCAGATTTCGACGATCTACGACAGCCTCAACCAGTACCAGGTGGTGATGGAGGTCAACCCGAAATACGCCCAGGACCCGATCACCCTCAAGCAGGTGCAGGTGATCACCTCCACCGGCGCGCGGATTCCGCTGTCGACCATCGCTCACTACGAAAACAGCCTGGAAGACGACCGGGTCAGCCACGAAGGCCAGTTCGCTTCCGAGAGCATCTCCTTCGACATGGCCGAAGGCGTCACGGTGGAGCAGGGCACGGCGGCCATCGAGCGGGCGATTGCCAAGCTCGGCATGCCGGAAGACGTGATCGTGAAAATGGCCGGCACCGCCGACGCCTTCGCCGCGACCCAAAAGAGCCAGCCGTTCATGATTCTCGGCGCGCTGGTGGCGGTGTATCTGGTGCTGGGCGTGCTGTATGAAAGCTACATTCACCCGCTGACTATTCTGTCGACCTTGCCGTCGGCCGGGGTTGGCGCGTTGCTGTCGATCTATGCCTTGGGCGGCGAGTTCAGCCTGATCTCGCTGCTGGGGCTGTTCCTGCTGATCGGCGTGGTGAAGAAAAACGCCATTCTGATGATCGACCTGGCGTTGCAGCTGGAGCGGCATCAGGGCATGAGTCCGCTGGATTCGATTCGCAGCGCCTGTCTGCAACGTCTGCGGCCAATTCTGATGACCACGCTGGCGGCGATCCTCGGCGCACTGCCGCTGTTGCTCAGCCGTGCCGAAGGGGCGGAAATGCGCCAGCCATTGGGCCTGACCATCATCGGCGGGCTGATTTTCAGCCAGGTGCTGACCCTCTACACCACCCCGGTGGTTTACCTCTATCTCGACAAACTGCGCCATCGCTTCAATAAATGGCGTGGGGTACGTACCGATGCAGCTCTGGAAACTCCGCTATGACTGACCGTTCGCTTATCACCCTGGCTGCACCGATCGCCATGGCCCGGGGCTCGCGTTTGTTGAGCCTGGCGCTGTGCATGGCCCTGATCAGCGCCTGCGCCGTCGGCCCGGATTACCAGCGTCCGCCCACCGCCGAGCCGGCGCAGTACAAGGAAGCCGAGGGCTGGCGTCAGGCCAGTCCGAGCGATTCCCTGGCCCGTGGTGCCTGGTGGGAGTTGTACGGCGACCGCCAGCTCAATGGCCTGATCGAGCAACTCAACAGCGCCAACCAGACCGTGGCCCAGGCCGACGCCCGGTATCGTCAGTCGCAAGCCTTGGTGGAAAGCGCCCGCGCGGCGTTTTACCCCACGGTGGACCTGAGTGCGGGCAAGACCCGCTCCAGCCAGGGTGCCGGCAGCAGCAGTTCAAGCCTGAGCAGTTCGGCCAGCGGTATTCGAAATACCTACACCACTCAGTTGGGTGTCAGCTGGGAAGCGGACATCTGGGGCAAGCTGCGTCGCGGCCTGGAAGCCGATACTGCCAGCGCACAGGCAAGCTTCGCCGATCTGGCCGCCATGCGCCTGAGCCAGCAGTCCGAGTTGGTGCAGAACTACTTACAGTTGCGGGTCATCGATCAGCAGAAACGCTTGCTGGAATCAACGGTCGTGGCCTACGAGCGCTCGCTGCAAATGACCCAGAACCAGTACCGCGCCGGCGTCTCCGGGCGGGATGCGGTGGCCCAGGCTCAGACGCAGCTCAAAACCACCCAGGCCAATCTGGTGGACCTGATCTGGCAACGGGCACAGTTCGAAAACGCGATTGCTGTGCTGATCGGCAAGGCACCGGCGGAGTTCAACCTGGCGCAAACCCAGGACATTCCGAAACTGCCGCAGATTCCCCTGAGCCTGCCGTCGCAACTGCTCGAACGCCGGCCGGACATTGCCTCTGCCGAACGTTCGGTGATTGCCGCCAACGCCAATATCGGTGTGGCTAAAGCCGCTTACTACCCGGACTTGAGCCTGAGCCTGAGTGGCGGCTACAGCAGCAGTACATCCAGCAACCTGATCAGCTTGCCGAACCGCTTCTGGTCGGTGGGGCCAAAACTGGACTTGCCGTTGTTCGACGGTGGCGCGCGCTCGGCAGAGGTTGATCGCAACGAAGCGCTCTACGACGAAACCGTGGCCAAGTACCGCCAGACCGTACTCGATGGTTTCCGCGAGGTGGAAAACTACCTGGTGCAGCTCAAGGTGTATGAGAACGAAGCGGCGGTTCGCCAGGAAGCGCTGGACGCCGCCCGGGATTCCTTGCGCCTGACCGAGAACCAGTACAAGGCCGGGTTGATTGCTTATCTGGACGTGGTGGTGGTTCAAGCCACGGCGTTGAGCAATGAACAAAGCGTATTGAACGTGTTGCAGAGCCGGTTGATTGCCAGTGTGCAGTTGATTGCGGCGCTGGGCGGTGGGTGGGATGGGCAGCTTGAGATGAGCGATAACAAGTAACCCTACCCTGGAATGAAGGTTGTGCCGAAGAGATGTTGTGGCGAGGGGGCTTGTCGGAGTGCCGCACCACCCCGTTCGGCTGCGTAGCAGTCGTAAATCCAGGCAACTCGGTGAAACTGGAAAGTGCCGGGGGCCGCTGCGCGACCCAACGGGGGCAAGCCCCCTCGCCACAGTAAATCGCGTTGAGTCAGACGGGGTTTTGACTTCAAACAAGCGTTTCATCGGCTTGATGGCCAATTGATAATTTTGTCAGTGCGTTCTTCCGCGCAATCAGTACAATCGCCGACTTTGCCCCCCGAGAACGGATGCAGTACAGTGGGCCGTCACGAGAAATATCATGCTTATCGGCACTTATTCCCCCACGCTGGTTTTCATCTCGCTGTGCGTGGCGATTCTCGCTTCCTATACCGCCCTGGACCTGACTGGCCGGATCGCCACCACCAAGGGCCGGGCTGTTCATCTGTGGACCGCCGGTGGCGCAGTCGCCATGGGCATAGGCGTGTGGTCGATGCATTTCATCGGCATGCTCGCCTTCAAATTGCCGATCGATCTGGGCTACGACCTCAGCCTCACCGTGCTGTCGCTGGCCATCGCGATCCTGTCCTGCGGCTTTGCCCTGTGGCTGGTCAGTCAGCCGAAGCTGCCTGTGTGGCAGTTGGCATTTGGCGCGCTGGTCATGGGCAGTGGCATCAGCGCCATGCATTACACCGGCATGGCGGCCATGCTCATGCTGCCGGGCATCGATTACGACCCGACGCTGTTCAGCGCGTCGCTGCTGATTGCCGTCGGTGCGTCGGCAGCGGCCTTATGGATCGCCTTCCGCCTGCGCCAGCACACGCCTTACGTGGGTCTGATCCGTGGCGGTGCGGCGGTGATCATGGGTTTCGCCATCGTTGGCATGCACTACACCGGCATGGCGGCGGCGCGCTTTCCCGACGGCAGCTTTTGTGGTGCCGCCCTCAGTGGTTTGAGCGGCAAAGGCCTGGACAATCTGGTGTTGATCACCACTCTTGCGGTATTGAGCATCGCCTTGCTGACTTCGATTCTGGACGCACGCCTGGAAGCCCGCACTGCCGACCTGGCGAAATCGCTGACCGAAGCCAACCGCGAACTCACCCAACTGGCCCTGCACGACACCTTGACCGGCCTGCCGAACCGCATGTTGCTGGCTGATCGCATCGAGTTGGCCATGTCCAAGGTGCAAGAGCAGGGTGGTTGTTTTGCGTTGATGTTCATCGATCTCGACGGTTTTAAACCGGTCAACGATGCGTTCGGCCACCACATGGGCGACCAGTTATTGCGTGAGGTCGGGTTGCGACTGCGCGAGGATTTACGCAGCCAGGACACCCTGGCGCGGATCGGTGGCGACGAATTCGTGCTGCTGGTGCGCTTGAGTGAGCCCGACGACGCACTGAACCTCGCGGCCCGCCAGGTTGCCCTGATCGCGCGCTCGTTCCGGGTGGCCGAACATGACCTGCAGATTTCCGCCAGCGTCGGCATCGCGCTCTATCCTGGCAACGGCCAGACTGCGCAAGAACTGCTGATGAACGCCGACGCCGCGATGTACCACGCCAAAGGCACCGGGAAAAACGGCCACAGCTTCTTCGACGCGTCGATGAACAGCAACGCCCGTAAACAACTGCAACTGCTGCAAGACCTGCGCGCCGCCCTCGAGCAGCAACAGTTCAGCCTGTATTACCAACCCAAGTTCGACGCCAGCAATGGCCGCCCGGTCGGCGCGGAGGCTTTGTTGCGCTGGGAGCACCCGACCCAGGGCATGTTGCTGCCGGACAAGTTTATCGATTTGGCGGAAAAGACCGGGTTGATCATTCCCATTGGTGAGTGGGTGCTGAACGAGGCCTGCCGGCAGATGCGCGAATGGTATGTGCTCGGCTACACCGACTGGCGTATCGCGGTGAACCTGTCGGCGTTGCAGTTCTGTCATGTCGGCCTGGTCCAGAGTGTGGCCAAGGCGTTGGCCACGCACCATTTGCCGGCCAACAGCCTGACCCTGGAAATCACCGAAACCACCGCCATGAGCGACGCTGATGCGAGTATGACGGTGCTGCAGGAACTGTCGGAAATGGGCGTCGATTTGTCGATTGATGACTTCGGTACCGGCTATTCGAGCTTGATGTACCTCAAGCGTCTGCCGGCCAATGAGCTGAAAATCGACCGCGGTTTTGTCCGGGACCTGGAGCACGACAGCGATGATGCTGCCATCGTCTCGGCCATCGTTGCCCTCGGCCAGGCGTTGGGGTTGCGGATCGTCGCTGAAGGTGTCGAAACCGGTGTGCAGCAAGACTTTCTGACGAAACTCGGGTGTGATTCGCTGCAGGGTTACCTGCTGGGGCATCCGCTGCCGGCAGAACGCTTCATGCTCGACATTCACCGTGGCGAGCAAATGGCGGCGGGCTGATAGACGGACCGCGTTATCGTTCTTCGCGGGCAAGCCTCGCTCCTACAGGTGCGCGCAATCCTGTAGGAGCGAGGCTTGCCCGCGAAGGCGTCCTCCCGGACACCACAGAGCCCATGCAAAACCCGCCAATGACGGTTATTCTTGCCCCCGACCGCTAAAGCTTGAGATGGGGGAAAAGCAGCATGGAAAAAGTCATCATCATCACCGGAGGCAGCCGTGGCATCGGCGCCGCGACTGCATTATTGGCTGCCGAGCAAGGTTATCGGATTTGTATCAACTATCTGGCTGACGAAGTCGCCGCCTTGAGTGTGCTGGAGCAAGTCCGCGCCCTCGGTGTGCACGCCATTGCAGTACGGGCCGACGTCAGCATCGAAGACGAAGTGATCGCCATGTTCCACCGCGTCGACACCGAGCTGGGGCGGGTCACCGCTTTGGTCAACAACGCCGGCACCGTCGGGCACAAGTCCCGGGTCGACGAAATGTCCGAGTTCCGCATTCTCAAAATCCTCAAGACCAACGTCCTGGCACCCATCCTTTGCGCCAAGCACGCGATCCTGCGCATGTCGCCCAAGCATGGCGGGCAGGGCGGCAGCATCGTCAATGTGTCGTCGGTAGCAGCCCGCTTGGGCGCGCCGGGCGAATACGTCGACTACGCGGCGTCCAAAGGCGCGCTGGATACCTTTACCTTGGGCTTGTCCAAGGAAGTGGCGGGCGAGGGGATTCGCGTCAACGCGGTGCGCCCTGGCTACATCTACACCGATTTCCATGCGCTCAGTGGCGACCCGGATCGGGTCAGCAAGCTTGAGTCCGCTATTCCGATGGCTCGGGGCGGACGGCCGGATGAAGTGGCGGAAGCGATTGTTTGGTTGTTATCGGACAAGGCCTCGTATGCGACCGGGACTTTCGTTGATCTTGGGGGTGGGCGCTAACCCTTGGATTTGCGTTGTCTGGTCTGACGTCATCGCGAGCAAGCTCGCTCCCACAGTGGATTGAGGTGAACACATTAGTTGTGAACACAGCCGATCCTTGTGGGAGCGAGCTTGCTCGCGATAGCCATCTATCAAGCGACATCGCACTGTCAGAACGACCTGACGATCCTGCCCAACGTCTCCATCGCCTTTTCCGCCGCCTCATCCCAAGGGCTGCCGTAATTCAACCGAATACAATTCCTGAAACGCTGGGTCGGTGAAAAGATCGGCCCCGGCGCGATGCTGATGCCTTGGGCCAGCGCCATTTGGAACAACTTCAGCGAATCCATTTGCGGCGGCAGTTCCAGCCACAGGAAGTAGCCGCCGGCCGGTTGGCTGACGCGGGTCTGTGCCGGGAAATAGCGGGCGATGGCGGCGAGCATGGCGCTTTGCTGCTCTTCCAGGGCGTAGCGCAGTTTGCGCAGGTGTCGATCATAACCGCCGTGTTGCAGGTAGTCGGCAATCGCCGCCTGGGCCGGCATCGAGGCGCAGAGCGAGGTCATGAGTTTCAGTCGTTCGATTTTCTGCGCGTAGCGCCCGGCGGCGACCCAGCCGATGCGATAGCCTGGCGCGAGGCTCTTGGCGAACGAACCGCAGTGCATCACCAAACCTTCGGTGTCGAACGCCTTGGCCGGTTTCGGTGCTTGCTGGCCGTAATAGAGTTCGGCGTAGACGTCGTCCTCGATCAGCGGCACCTGATGGCTGCGCAACAGTTCCACCAGTTCCTGCTTCTTTGCCTCGGGCATGGTTGCGCCCATCGGGTTCTGGAAACTGGTCATGCACCAACAGGCCTTGATCGGGTGGCGTTCCAGGGTTTGCGCAAGCACGCCGAGGTCGATGCCGTCCCGCGGGTGCACCGGGATTTCCACGGCTTTGAGCTTCAGGCGTTCCAACACTTGCAGGCTGGCGTAGAACGCCGGGGCTTCGATGGCCACCAGGTCGCCGGGCTCGGTGACGGCTTGCAGGCACAGGTTCAGGGCTTCGAGGGCACCGTTGGTAATCAGCAACTCCTCCATGGGCAGCATCAACCCGCCGACCATGTAGCGCAGGGCGATTTGCCGGCGCAGTTGCGGGTTGCCCGGCGACATGTCGGTAACGACCATGCGCGGGTCCATTTCCCGGGCGGCACTGGCCAGGGAGCGGGACAGGCGTTGCAGCGGGAACAGCGTCGGGCTGGGGAAAGCCGAGCCGAACGGTACGGTGGTCGGGTCCTTGATCGAGTCGAGGACCGAGAACACCAGTTCGCTGACATCGACTTCGGTGGATTCGTTGACCTGGCTGCTGATCACCGGCTCGGAGAACGGGCTCGGGGCGTGGGTGTTGACGAAGTAACCGGAACGCGGCCGGGCGCGGATCAGGCCGCGACGTTCCAGCAGGTAATAAGCCTGGAACACCGTGGACGGGCTGACTCCGTAGGTCTGGCTGGCGTAGCGCACCGACGGCACGCGCTGACCGGGGCCGAGGACCCCGGAGCGGATCAGTTCAGCGATGTCATCGGCGAATTTTTCGTAGCGTTTCATCGAGTGCCTGGGTTGAAGTTATTTATGTGGTGCGCCGTTGTGGCGAGGGAGCTTGCTCCCGCTGGGGTGCGCAGCGCCCCCAAAATCTTTGCGACTGCTTCGCAGCCGAGCGGGAGCAAGCTCCCTCGCCACAATGGACCGCGCCTGACAATGGCCGGCATCTTAACGGCTCAACGATTCATCGGCGCAACAAACCGGCTCTGGGCCACGCTGTAGATGTCCGGCTCATCGCTGTCGACAATCTTGAAGCTGAGGGTCTGTGAGCTGCTGCTTGGCCGTTCCGTGGTCATCGCCACCGACACCGGCACATCAACAATTTCACCCGGCGCCAGGCTCAGTTCAGTTCTGCCTTGCAACTGGAAGCCCTCGCCATCCTCCAGGCTCAGGCGATAGTCCTGACGCTGCTGGGTCTTGTTGATGACTTTCAGGCTGTAGATGTTTTCGATCTGGCCCTCGCTGTTTTCGCGGTACATGCCACGGTCCTTGGTAACGTCCAGGGACACCATCGGCCGTTCCACCAGCGCCAGGGCCAGCGCACCGATCATCAGCAACAGCACCGCCGTGTAACCAATCAATCGTGGCCGCAGCAGGTGGGTCTTGCCGCCCTGCAATTCATGCTCGGAGGTGTAGCTGATCAGGCCGCGAGCGTAGCCCATTTTGTCCATGATCGAATCGCAGGCGTCGATGCACGCCGCGCAGCCGATGCATTCCATCTGCAAGCCGTCGCGGATGTCGATGCCGGTGGGGCAGACCTGCACGCAGACCTGGCAGTCGATGCAATCACCGAGGCCGACGTCGGCCGGTTTCACCTCGCGTTTGCGTGGGCCACGGTTTTCGCCACGGGCCACGTCGTAGGAAATGGTCAGGGTGTCTTTGTCGAACATCACGCTCTGGAACCGCGCATACGGGCACATGTGCATGCACACCGCTTCGCGCAGCCAACCGGCATTGATGTAGGTCGCGCCGGTGAAGAAGATCACCCAGAACAGACTGACGCCGGCCATTTGCAGGGTCAGCAGTTCTTCGGCCAGGGGCCGGATCGGCGTGAAGTAGCCGACAAAAGTCAGGCCGGTGAGCAGGCTGATGCCCAGCCACATCGTGTGCTTGGCCGAACGGCGCAGCAGTTTGTTCAGGCTCCAGGGCGCTGCTTGCAGTTTGATGCGCTGGTTGCGTTCGCCTTCGGTGACTTTCTCGCACCACATGAAGATCCAGGTCCAGGAGCTTTGCGGGCAGGTGTAGCCGCACCAGACCCGGCCGGCAAACACGGTGATCGCGAATAAGCCGAACGCGGCGATGATCAATAGCGCCGAAAGCAGGATGAAATCCTGCGGCCAGAAGGTCGCGCCAAAAATGTGGAATTTGCTTTCGGACAGGTCCCAGAGCACTGCCTGGCGGCCGCCCCAGTTCAACCACACTGTGCCGAAGAAGGCGAGGAACAGAAAACCGGCACCGCTCATGCGCAGGGTGCGGAACAGACCGGTGAAGCTGCGGGTGTGGATCAGGGTGTCGCTGGATTTGGCCTTCATCTTTGGACGCGAAGGCTCATAGCGCTGGACTGCCGGGGCGCTTTCTACGGTTCGGACGGGGATTCTCTCGCTCATGGTCGTTCGCTCATCAGCCTCCATCAGGCCGGTGCACTATGAGCGGCGATCTGTTTGCATAACAGACTCAGGTATTGCAATAAAAAGCGGATCAGATGGATCGTGAACGAGTGCCTGCGACAACTTGATGCACCCGCCAACGCAGGCTGCGGGCGCCTATCTCAGGCGTTCGCAGCGGTTGTTGATCCGGGTCAGTCAAATCACCGAATCACTGTCAGTGGCCTTCAAATGCTTACGACCGTCGACCGCGCCTGCTACGGTCAATGCGTCGGCTTCTGCTTCGGTGATGTAGACGCGCTGGCCGTTGATCTCCACCGCCGACATGGCTTTTTCCGAGTCGGTGATGATGGTGACGTCGGGGCACAGGCGAATCTCTTCGCCGTTCTCTATGGTGAAAAAGCAGGTCTGGTTTTCGATGCGCACGGTCATGGGACTGTCCTTTTTTCAGCGGAGACTAAAACGTTAGGTCACTCGGGACGACCATCGTTCTGTGCAACCGATTAATGGTCGGCGCGGTCCATCCTCTATCAATCAATACAAAGGACCGCGCCATGGACGCCTGGTGGCATGAGGTTTGGGTGACGCTGCAAGCGGAGTTCGCCGACGTTGGCGACGCTTCGCAACTGACGCGCATTACCGTGCGCTTGCTGATGGCCGCCGTGCTGGGCGGCATTCTCGGTTTCGAGCGCGAGCACAAGGGCAAGGCGGCCGGGGTTCGCACCCATATGCTGGTGGCCCTGGGCGCGGCGTTGTTTGTACTGGTGCCGCAGATGTCCGGCTCTCAGGCCGATGCCATGAGCCGGGTGGTGCAAGGGGTGATCGCCGGGATCGGGTTTCTCGGTGCCGGGACGATCTTGAAAAACACCGAGGGCGATGAGGGTCACGTGAAAGGCCTGACCACCGCCGCCGGGTTGTGGATGACGGCGGCGATTGGCGTCGCAGCAGGTATGGGACGTGAAGCGACAGCGGTGCTTAGCACCTTTTTGGCATTGGGAGTATTCAGCGTAATGCCCGCCGTTGTGCGATTCCTGGACAAGGACCGCAACCCGTGAACATCGCTGAAGATCCGCACGCTCCCTGTAGGAACTGCCGAAGGCTGCGATCTTTTGATTCTTGATCTTCGGCAATTTCTGAGGCGCCAAAAGCCAAGATCAAAAGATCGCAGCCTTCGGCAGCTCCTACGTGGGATTGTGCAAATGCCGCCCACGCGGGGGTGTGCAAACGTTATGGGCTGACAATCACCGGCGGCATGGTGGTCGGTGGCTCTTCCATGGGCGGCGGGGTGGTCCCCGGCGGCTCTTGCTCGGGCACCGGGTCCGGCTCGGTCGGCGGAATGGTCGGGTTGTCGATGTTCGGATCGGGCGTTTCAGCGGGGATCGGTATGCTCATCGTGAAGCCTCCTTGTGGCACATGGCGTAACTCGTGCTTAAGTTTGTTGACCACCGCGCAGAGGATTTGATTCCCACCAACACTCAGGCAAATCCCCGTGAACTTTTACCGGCACCTGTCGCTCGGAACCTAAGTGAGTTCATTCCGGGACAGACCGGCCCATGTGAATGAATATCAAGCACAAGAGCGTCCTTGGGGCGTAAAGGAGAGATGCTCGATGATCGCTGAAAAACCGACAGAACTCAGTTACAACCCGCATATGCCGCTGTCGCAGGCGTTATTGCTGCCGCGCATTGCCATTGAAAACGTGATGCCGACCCTCGATGGTGGGCAGTTTGCCGTCAAAGCCGTGGTGGGGCAGGACGTGCTGGTCACCAGCAAAGTCTTTGCCGACGGCCACGACAAATTGGCCGTACGCATTCGTTGGCGCGGCGAGGGTGAGGAGTCCTGGCACAGCGAAGCCATGGATGACCTGGGCAACAATGGCTGGCAGGGCCAGTTCCGCGTCGAGCGCCAGGGCCGCCATGTGTTCTGCATCGAAGCCTGGATCGATCAGTTCGCCAGCTTCTGTTATGAGCTGGAAAAGAAACACACCGCCCGCGTACCGGTGAGCCTGGAGTTGCAGGAAGGCCGGACCATGGTCCAGCACGCCGCCGAACGCAGTGACGGCCAACTGAGCGAGCAACTGGCCGGGTTGCACCATGAATTGTCCGGGCTGCTCGAAACCGAGCAGGTCGCGCTGTTCCTGCACCAGCGTAGCGCCGACCTGATGGCCCAGGCCGATCACCGGGCCTTCTTGAGCCTGAGCCAGGAATTCCCGCTGGATGTGGAACGGGACATCGCCCAGTTCGCCAGTTGGTACGAGCTGTTTCCGCGCTCGATCACCGACGATCCTGCCCGTCACGGCACCTTTAACGACGTGCACTCACGGTTGCCGATGATCCAGGACATGGGCTTCGACGTGCTGTACTTCCCGCCGATCCACCCGATCGGCCGAAGCTACCGCAAAGGTCCGAACAATTCCCTGACCGCAGGTCCCGACGATCCGGGCAGCCCGTACGCCATCGGCAGCGCCGAAGGCGGACACGAGGCGATTCACTCCGAGTTGGGTACCCGCGAAGACTTCCGCAGGCTGGTGGTCGCGGCAGCGGATCACGGGCTGGAAATTGCCCTCGATTTCGCGATCCAGTGTTCCCAGGACCATCCGTGGCTGGAGCAGCACCCGGGCTGGTTCAACTGGCGCCCCGACGGCACGATCAAATACGCCGAGAACCCGCCGAAGAAATACCAGGACATCGTCAACGTCGATTTCTACGCTGCCGACGCGATCCCCAGCCTCTGGGTTGAATTGCGCGACATCGTGGTCGGTTGGGTCGAGGAGGGCGTGAAGATCTTTCGTGTCGACAACCCGCACACCAAGCCACTGCCGTTCTGGCAATGGCTGATTGCCGATGTGCGGGCGCTGCACCCGGAAGTGATCTTCCTCGCCGAAGCCTTTACCACCCCGGCGATGATGGCGCGGTTGGGCAAGGTTGGTTATTCCCAGAGCTACACCTACTTCACCTGGCGCAACACCAAGGCGGAATTGGCCACCTATTTCAGCGAGCTCAATGAGTCGCCCTGGAGTGAGTGCTTCCGTCCGAATTTCTTTGTGAATACCCCGGACATCAACCCGGCGTTCTTGCATGAATCCGGGCGCGCCGGTTTTCTGATTCGCGCGGCACTGGCGACCATGGGTTCCGGCCTGTGGGGTATGTATTCCGGGTTCGAACTCTGCGAAGCGGCGCCGATACCGGGCAAAGAGGAATACCTCAACTCCGAGAAGTACGAGATCCGTCCACGGGACTTCAACGCGCCGGGCAACATCATTGCCGAGATCGCCCAGCTCAACCGCATCCGCCGGCAAAACCCGGCGCTGCACACGCATCTGGGGCTGAAGATTTACAACGCCTGGAACGACAACATCCTGTATTTCGGCAAGCGCAGTGCCGACGGCAGCAACTTCATTCTGGTGGCCGTCAGCCTGGACCCGCATAACGTCCAGGAAGCGAATTTCGAATTGCCACTGTGGGAAATGGGCTTGCCTGACGACGCACATACCCAGGGCGAAGACTTGATGAGCGGCCATCGCTGGACGTGGTACGGCAAGTACCAGTCCATGCGGATCGACCCGGCCCATCAGCCGTTCGGGATTTGGCGGATTACCACTTCCTGAACCCCCCCTGAGGCAGCACCTCTGCGGGATGACCCTGTAGGAGCTGCCGAAGGCTGCGATCTTTTGATCTTTTGCGATGTATGCCGCAGCACAAATCAAGATCAAAAGATCGCAGCTTTCGGCAGCTCCTACAGAGGCAGGTATTGCGCCTTAGCGGTTTTATCGAATTCACAGGAGTTTCAAATGGCGAAGAAACCCAAGGCCACAACGTTCATCAAGGACCCGCTCTGGTACAAGGACGCTGTGATTTATCAGGTTCACGTTAAGTCTTTTTTCGACTCCAACAATGACGGGATCGGCGACTTTCCCGGTCTTATCGCCAAACTCGATTACATTGCCGATCTGGGCGTCAACACCATCTGGCTGTTGCCGTTCTATCCTTCGCCACGCCGGGACGACGGCTACGACATCGCCGAGTACCGTGGCGTGCACCCTGACTACGGCACCATGGCCGATGCCAAGCGCTTTATCGCCGAGGCACACAATCGCGGCCTGCGGGTGATCACTGAACTGGTCATCAACCACACTTCCGACCAGCACGCCTGGTTCCAGCGCGCGCGCAAAGCGAAGAAAGGCTCGGCCGCGCGGGACTTCTATGTCTGGTCCGATGACGATCAAAAGTACGCCGGCACTCGGATCATTTTCCTCGACACCGAAAAGTCCAACTGGACCTGGGACCCGGTCGCCGGCCAATACTTCTGGCACCGCTTCTATTCCCACCAACCGGACCTGAACTTCGATAACCCGCAAGTCATGAAAGCGGTACTGTCGGTGATGCGCTATTGGCTCGACATGGGCATCGATGGTCTGCGGCTGGATGCGATCCCGTACTTGATCGAACGCGACGGCACCAACAACGAAAACCTGCCCGAGACCCACGACGTCCTCAAGCAGATCCGTGCCGAAATCGACGCCAATTATCCCGACCGCATGCTACTGGCCGAAGCCAACCAATGGCCGGAAGACACTCAGATGTACTTCGGTGATGCCGACGCTATCGGCCTGAACGGCGACGAATGCCACATGGCGTTCCACTTCCCGCTCATGCCGCGTATGTACATGGCGCTGGCCCAGGAAGACCGTTTCCCGATCACCGATATCCTGCGCCAGACCCCGGAGATCCCGGCCAACTGTCAGTGGGCGATTTTCCTGCGTAACCACGATGAGCTGACCCTGGAAATGGTCACCGACAAGGAGCGCGATTACCTGTGGAATTACTACGCGGCTGACCGTCGGGCGCGGATTAACCTGGGGATTCGCCGCCGTCTCGCGCCGCTGATGGAGCGCGACCGTCGCCGCGTGGAATTGCTCAACAGCCTGCTGCTGTCGATGCCCGGCACGCCGACGATGTATTACGGCGATGAGATCGGCATGGGCGACAACATCTACCTTGGCGACCGTGATGGCGTGCGCACGCCGATGCAATGGTCCATCGACCGTAACGGCGGCTTCTCCCGCGCCGACCCTGCCAGCCTGGTGCTGCCGCCGATCATGGACCCGCAATACGGTTACCTGTCGGTCAACGTCGAAACCCAGGCCGGCGACCCGCATTCGCTGCTGAACTGGACCCGACGCATGCTCGCGGTGCGCAAGCAATCCAAGGCGTTCGGTCGTGGCACGCTGAAAATGCTCTCGCCGAGTAACCGGCGGATTCTGGCCTACACCCGTGAATTCACCGGCGCCGATGGCAAGCACGAAATCATTCTGTGCGTGGCCAACGTATCCCGCAGTGCGCAAGCGGCCGAACTCGACCTGTCGGCCTACGCCGGCATGGTCCCGGTGGAAATGCTCGGCGGTAACGCTTTCCCGCCGATCGGCCAATTGAATTTCCTCCTGACCCTGGCGCCGTACGGCTTCTATTGGTTTGTACTGGCAGCGGAGAATCAAATGCCGAGTTGGCACGTGGAACCGGCGCAAAGCCTGCCGGACTTCACCACCCTGGTGCTGAAGAAACGCATGGAAGAACTGCTCGAAGCGCCGTCCCGCGACACGCTGGAGCAGGGCATCTTGCCGAACTGGCTGCAGAATCGTCGCTGGTTCGCTGGCAAGGACGCGCCCATCGAGCATATCAATCTGGCCTATGGCGTACGCTTCGGCGATCCGCAGCATCCGGTGCTGTTGAGCGAAATCGAAGTCACCAGCGGTGGCCAGACCAGCCGCTATCAATTGCCGTTCGGCTTTATTGCCGACGATCAGGTCGGTCCCGCGTTGCCGCAACAATTGGCGTTGTCACGGGTTCGACGCGGGCCGCAGGTCGGCTTGATCACCGATGCGTTTGCCCTGGAAAACTTTATCCGTGCCGTGGTCGAGGGCATGCACAGCAACACGGTGTTGCCGTCAGATGGCGGCGAAATCCGTTTCGAACCGACGGCGCAACTGGCGAAGCTCGGCCTGACAGCGGAGTCCGAAGTGCGTTACCTGTCCGCCGAACAGTCCAACAGTTCGGTGGTGGTTGGCAAAAGCATGGTGCTCAAGCTGATCCGCAAAGTAGCCTCGGGTGTGCACCCGGAACTGGAGATGAGCGCCTACCTGACCGGCGCCGGGTTCGCCAACATTTCCCCGTTGCTGGGCTCGGTCATTCGTCGCGACGCACAGGGCGAAGACAACCTGCTGATGATTGCCCAAGGCTACTTGAGCAATCAGGGTGACGCCTGGGAGTGGACCCAGAACAACCTCGAACGCGCCCTGCGCGATGAACTGGCCGATGCCATGTCCGAGCAGGAGCAGCACTACAACGCGTTGGGTGAACTGAAAGATTTCGCTGGCATGCTCGGCCAGCGCCTGGGGGAAATGCACGTGGTGCTGGCATCGACCACCGACAACCCGGACTTTGCCCCGCAGGTCACCACGGAGAAACAAGCCCTGGCCTCGGCCAAGGACGTGGCGGCGCAACTGGAACATTCACTGAAGTTGCTCAAGCAGCATCAAAACGAATTGAACCCGGCGGACCAAGCACTGGTCACTCGCTTGCTGGACAACAAAAAAACCATCCTCGGTCATGTTCAGGAACTGGGCAAAAAAGCGGCCGGTGGTTTGCGGATTCGGGTCCATGGCGATTTGCATTTGGGCCAGGTGCTGGTGATCAAGGGCGATGCTTACCTGATCGACTTCGAAGGCGAGCCGGCACGGCCGCTCAGCGAACGTCGCGGCAAGCACAGTCCGTATAAAGATGTCAGCGGCGTGTTGCGTTCCTTCGACTACGCCGCTGCGATGGCGATCAACGTGCACAACGTCGATAACACCGACGACGCCCAGGCCGCACGGCAACGGGTGGCTGATCGCTATCTAAATGAAGCGCAACAGGCATTTATCGACGCTTATCGGCTGGCGGCAGCTAGTCTTGCTCATGCGTGGCAAGATCCTGAGGGCGAGGACGCCGCACTGGCGTTGTTCGGCCTGGAGAAGGCGGCCTATGAGGTGGCTTATGAGGCGGAGAATCGCCCTACTTGGCTGCCGGTGCCGTTGCACGGTTTGTATGGGTTATTGAGTGGGCTCAAACCCTTTTCCGATCTTGGTGGAGAGTAGTCATGAGTTTCTCGAACAAGGAACAGGGGCATCACAAAGAAGCGCTGTTGCCCAAGGCGCGGGACATTGATGCGCTGGTACGCGCAGAACACCACGATCCGTTTTCCATCCTCGGCCCCCACGGCGATGACCATGGCGGACAATTCATCCGGGCCTATTTGCCGGACGCGCTGAGCGTTCAGGTATTGGCCAAGGATTCCGGCGAAGAGCTGGGCAGCCTTGAAGCCACCCAGACACCGGGGCTGTTCGTCGGCCACTTCGACCGGGCGCAGCCGTATCTGCTGCGCACCCGTTGGGCCGGTGGCGAGCAAGTCGCCGAAGATCCCTACAGTTTCGGGCCGTTGCTCGGCGAGATGGACTTGTACCTGTTTGCCGAGGGCAATCACCGCGATCTCAGTGCCTGCCTCGGTGCGCAGCTGAAGAACGTGGATGGCGTCGATGGTGTGCGCTTTGCCGTGTGGGCGCCGAATGCGAAACGGGTTTCGGTTGTAGGCGATTTCAACGTTTGGGACGGTCGCCGGCATCCGATGCGCCTGCGTCATCCGACCGGGGTCTGGGAGTTGTTTATCCCGCGCCTGCAAGCGGGGGAGGCGTACAAGTACGAAGTCCTCGGTTCCCAGGGCATTCTGCCGCTCAAGGCTGACCCGATGGCCCTGGCCACGCAATTGCCGCCGGACACCGCCTCGAAAGTCGCTGCGCCGCTGAGCATCGATTGGCAGGACCATGAGTGGATGCAGGCTCGTGCCGACAAGCACAAGCCCAGTGCACCGCTGTCGATCTACGAATTGCATGCCGGTTCGTGGCAATGCGAGCTGGACGATCTGGGCGAAGTCGCGCGTCAGTACACCTGGCACGAATTGGGCGAACGGCTGATTCCGTATGTGAAGGAACTCGGTTTCACCCACATCGAACTGATGCCGATCATGGAACACCCGTTCGGCGGTTCCTGGGGTTATCAGTTGCTGTCGCAATTTGCCCCGAGCGCCCGTTACGGTTCGCCAGATGACTTCGCCGCGTTCGTCAACGCCTGCCACCAGGCTGACATCGGCGTGATCCTCGATTGGGTCCCGGCGCATTTCCCGACCGATACCCACGGCCTGGCGCAGTTCGACGGCACGGCGCTGTATGAATACGCCAACCCGATGGAAGGTTTCCACCAGGATTGGGACACGCTGATCTACAACCTTGGCCGCACCGAAGTGCACGGCTACATGCTCGCTTCGGCGTTGCACTGGCTCAAGCATTTCCACGTCGATGGCCTGCGGGTCGATGCCGTGGCGTCGATGTTGTATCGCGACTACTCGCGCAAGGCTGGCGAGTGGGTGCCGAACCGCCATGGCGGTCGGGAGAACCTCGAAGCCATCGACTTCCTGCGCCACCTCAACGACGTCGTCGACCTCGAAGCGCCCGGCGCGCTGGTGATCGCCGAAGAATCCACGGCGTGGCCAGGTGTCAGCCAGAACACGCAACAGGGTGGTCTCGGTTTCGACTACAAATGGAACATGGGCTGGATGCACGATTCTCTGCATTACATTCAGCAGGACCCGGTGTACCGCGCCCATCATCACAATGAGCTGAGTTTCGGCCTGGTCTACGCCTGGTCCGAGCGCTTTATCCTGCCGATTTCCCACGATGAAGTGGTGCACGGCAAGCATTCGCTGATCGACAAAATGCCCGGTGACCGCTGGCAGAAATTCGCGAATCTGCGCGCGTATCTGAGCTTCATGTGGGCGCATCCGGGCAAGAAGCTGTTGTTCATGGGCTGCGAGTTTGGCCAGTGGCGGGAGTGGAATCACGATCAGCAACTGGACTGGTACCTGTTGCAGTACTCCGAGCACAAAGGCGTGCAGAAACTCGTTGGTGACCTTAACCGGGTGTACCGCGAAGAACCGGCGCTGCATGATCAGGACGATGCGCCGCAGGGCTTCCAGTGGTTGATCGGTGATGACGCGATCAACAGCGTCTACGCCTTTATGCGCTGGAGCAAAGAAGGTCGGCCGGTGCTGGTCGTGGCCAACTTCACCCCGGTGCCGCGTCAGGCTTATCGTATCGGCGTGCCATTTGCCGGGCGCTGGAGCGAGGTGATCAACAGCGATGCCGACACCTATGCCGGTTCCAATTATGGCAATAGCGGCGGGGCGTTTACCGAAGAAGAGCCAAGCCATGGCCAGGCGCTGTCTTTGGTGTTGAACCTGCCGCCGTTGGCAGTGTTGATCTTGCGGCCGGAGGGTTGATCTAACACCGCGTCGCTCCATTCGCGGGCAAGCCTCGCTCCTACAGGAATTGTGTGGGTCACGTCATTTCGCCGCGACCTGTCACCTGTAGGAGCGAGGCTTGCCCGCGAAGGCGTCAGCACTGACAAAACATCCCATGAAGCCTGACCCTCACCACCGCATCCGAATCCCCAGACTCCCGATCAACCCATTCAAATCATTGTCATCCACACTACTGCTGTAGTCGGCGCTGACGTACAGACTCACTGTGGGCGACACTCTGGCCACCAGTCCCAGACCCAAATCCACGGTCGACGAATTGCGACTGCTGCTGATCTTGTCCACTTGGTCCAGGGTCACTGTATTGCCGGTGTACACCGTGTGCCACAAATTGGTCCGCACATAGGGTTCGACCGGCAGGCCATTGATGTCGTAACTACCTTTCAACCGCGCACCGACCCGGCCGCTCCAGGACGACAGGTCGCTGGATGTCCCGTTGTTGGCGCCGGCATAAGGCGTGTCCAGGGTAATGCGCTGATTGATCAATTGCGCTTGGGGTTCCACTACCCAGTTCTCACCCAAACCGATGGGGAAACCACCTTCCACCGACACCGTCATCGCGCTGCCCTCGGCCGTTTGCCGCATTCCCTGGGCATCACGGCTGTAACCGTTGACCCGGCCACCGCTGGCGGTCAAGTCCACGTGCCAGCCTTGGGGGCCCGTCAGGCTCCAGTAAGCGCCGAGGCTTTGGCCCTGCAGGTTGAGGGTGTCGTTGCCGGGATCGGTCAGGGCGCGACTGGTCGTCAAACCGTTGCTGTTGCCCTGATACTGGCTGGTGCCCCCGACCAGGCCGACTCGTTGCACATGACCGCTGCCGCTTTGCAGGGTCAGGATGGCCGGGCCTTTGAAATCGTCTGCGCCGGGGATCGCAAAACCCTCGGACTGAAAATCGCTTTGTGCTTGGCGTGACGCCTGCCCATAGAGTTGATCCCAGGCAGTAGGTGTGGCGTCTTCGGTTGTCAGGTGGGAGCTTCGCAAGTCGGGGCTGAAGTTATAGCGTCCCGGGTAGGTGGCGGCGACGTTGGGCAAGGTCAGTGTCGGCACCTCCTGGCGATACCAGGGGGTGGTGTCATCCTCGGCAGGGCCGGCCTGAACGTCCATGGACGAACAGAGCAGGAGGGTGCTCGAGACGGTGCAAAAAGTGATTTTGATCTCTTGTGGGGTGAATGACGTTTTCATGGAGGTCTACCTTGCAAACGCATGCCGTTCTCGCTTTGGCGTCTCTCCTACCCCGAATGAGGGGCGACCGAATGGATTGAGGCAAGCCTGAGGCCGCCCGTTTTAACGGGTGTCTGAAGGTTTGTCCCGGGTGTATTTCCGGGGGTAGTAACGTGTAGCTAAGAAGACCTGTGACCTTGCGTCAAGAAAATGGCCGATAAATGGTAGGGCTATTTTAGCGATTGCAAGTGTCTGTTTTTTGGCATGTACATAAGTGATTGTTTGTACGAAAAATCATCAAAAAACCATCAGGCTAGACGCGTTTGATAGTTGGCTAAACACCTACCAGCTCATCCGGACACCGACGTTGCCGACCACGCCACGCAGCTGATTGCTGTCAATATTGCTGGTGTAATCGGCACTGGCATACACACTGACGGACGGGGCGAGGCTCAGGATCACGCCGACACCGAGATCAGCGCTGGAGGATTTCTGTTCGCTCTCGATCCGGTCTACGTGATCAAACGTTACCGTGTCGGTACCGGAAAAGGTGTGCCACAAATTGGCCCGCACATACGGCTCCAGCGGGCGGCCACTCACGGCGTAGCGCCCCTTGAGGCGAGCGCCGAGGCGACCGGTCCAGGCGCCGTCGGAGTCGAAGGACACCCGGGAAATGCCGTCGTCCTGGCTGTCCAGGGAGATCTTCTGGTGGATCACTTGCGCCTGGGGTTCCACCACCCAGTTGCCGGCCAGCGGGATCGGGTAGCCGGCCTCGGCCGAGAGCGTCAGGGCATGCCCACGGTTGTCGAGCTTGAGGCCGCGTTCGGAACGGTTGTCGCCATCAAACCGAGTGCCCATGACCACCGTGTCGACGTACCAGCCCTTGGGATCGGTCAGCGTCCAGTACAAACCGTAACTGTCGCCTTCCAGTTCGACGCTGCCGGCGCGCTTGCCTTCAAAGCCTTCGTTGAAACCATCGACATCGCCCTGCAAGCGGGTGTGGCCGACAAAGAACCCGGTGCGCTGGGTTTGCCCGCTGTCGGTTTGCGAACTGTACAAATCGTTGCCCACCTGGAAACCGTTGAGCGAACCGTTGAGCCGTGGCGTCACGGTGCCGGCCCAGGTCTGATCGACGTTCTTGCCGTAGACCCGAGCCCAGCCGGCACTAAAGGCCCCGGTTTCCGTCAGCAGGCGCTGATCGCCTTGCCGGTCGTGAAACGTGCCGAGGGCGCTCAGGGTCAGTTGCGCGGCGGCGGGTGGCAGCACCGACCAGGTCGGGACTTCCGGGCGGTACAAGGGAATCGGCGCCGCACCCGGCACGGCGGCAGGCAACACCGGCAGCGGCGAACTGCCGGCCGGCGCCGCTGGCACTGTGACGAGGGTTGGCGGCAGCGTCGGGTCGGCATTGGGGATGCTGATGACTGTGGGCGTCGCGGCGGCTGCCACGAGGATCGGTGGTAACGTCGGGTCGGGATTGGGGATGCTCACGATCGTCGGCGTTTGCGCCGCCTCGGGTGTCGCTGCTGCCGGGGCGACAATCGGCGGCAGGGCCGGATCGGGATTGGGCGTGCTCAAGATCGCTGGCGCGACCACCGCCGAGCGCAGGTACCAACTGTTCTCGGTGCCCGCCGTCACGCCGCCCTTGAACAGACGGTAATCGTAGGCACCCGCCGATATCGGGCCGCTGAGGACAAACGCGCTGTTATCGCTGACGGCCGTGCCTTGGGCCAGGACCAGCGGGATGCCGTTCTGCTGGGTCAGACCGCCGACGCCGCTGAGGTTGCTGACACTGATCACGGTGCTGCCGGTCAAAGTGCCGTTGTTCACCACCAGTTTGTCGCTGGGGGAAGTGTCGTCGCCAACCACGCTTTGCAACAGCAACTGGCCGTTGTTGCCGGCGTAGTTGCCCTGCACCGTGAGGGTGTCGTTGGTGCGGGTATTGCTGCGGGTGAGGTCGATCACCCCCGCGTTGTTCAGGGTTGCGAACTGGCCGGCGGTGAACGGTTGGATGCTGCCTTGGGCAGAGGTCAGGGTGCTGCTGCCATCGATGTTGAACACACCGGTGCCGCTGGCGCTGTCGCCCAGTACGAAGTTGCCGGCAAGGTCCAATTGCGCGCCGTTGCTCAGGTTGACCGTTTCCCAGTTGATGTAGCGGGCGGGGCTGCTGGCGGTGGTGCGGTCGAAGGTCAACACATCGTTGCCGGGGCCGCCGTCGAGGCTCGGGGTCAGGGCGAGGATGCTTTCATTCAGGTTGCTCAGGGTCGCGCGGTCATTGCCGACGTCCATCAGGATCGCCGAGCGGATGATGCCGCCGCCATTCCAGGTCAGGGTGTCGTCGCCCACACTGGCGCGTATTTCACCGACGATCTCGCCGCCGGTGACGGTAATACTGTCGTTGCCACCGCTGACACTGATATTGCCGCCGATTCGCCCTCCCGAGACGATGATGGTGTCGGTACCGAACCCGGTCACCAGGTTGCCGAGGATCTGCCCGCCGGACAGGTCGAAAATATTGTTGTCGAGCTTCATGTCGACCCTGCCGATGGTGCCGTTGGTCATCCTCGCCACATCGCCGTCCTCGAACGCGCCGGTGATCGTGCCGCCGGTCATCAGGAACGTGTCGCGACCGTCGCCCTGGGCGAGGGACTGGATCGTCCCGCCGCTCATGACGAAATTATCGATGCCGTCACCCTGGCTGACGGCGCCAGTGATTTGCCCGCCCGTGATGCGCAGGCTGTCGTTGCCGTTGCCCAGATCCAGCGCGCCGGCGAGGGTGCCGGAGTCCATCTGCACTGAGTCGATCCCGGCGCCGAACGTCACATTGCCGTTGACGCGCCCGGTGCCGTTGGCGGGAAAACTCAGGCTGTTGTTGCCCGCCAGGTCGGTCAATGGACCGCTGGTGCCGCTGTCGCAGATGAAGGAATCGTTGCCGGACGACGGCGTGAGCGTGCAACTCGCGTAAGAGACCTGCGTGCCGCCCAAGCATAAGCAGGCTGAAGCAATCCAGACCCCGTACTTTGGTCGTTCTGTCGAAGAAATCATGCTCGTCTTCCCACAGTGACGGCCAAAGTGCGTTTGGCTGCGCGGTGGTCCGATATGGACAGGCACACCGTAGCAACAGCCTTACAGCGTCGCTACTGTCAGATATGACAGGTGGAAGGGGAGCGTTGATCAATCAGCCCGTGGGGCTGATCACAGGTGCACTTCAACCGCCAACGGCAAATGGTCCGACAGGTGCGTCCAGGGCTTGGTGCCGAGTATTTTCGGGTGATGGCTGGTCGCATTACGCAGGTAGATCCGGTCCAGGCGCAACAGGGGGAAGCGCGCCGGGTAGGTCTTCGCGGGGCGGCCATGATGGCGTTCGAAGGCTTCGTGCAGATAATCGCGCCGGGCGAGGGCGGCATTGCCTTGCAACTGCCAGTCGTTGAAATCACCGGCGATGATCACCGGCGCATCGTCGGGCAGGGATTCGAGCAGTTGGCAGAGTAGCTGCAACTGCAACTGGCGATGGCTTTCGAGCAGACTCAGGTGCACGCAGATCGCATGGACTTCGGCGTGGCCGGGCACGTCCAGTACGCAATGCAACAAGCCACGACGCTCGGGGCCGGTAATCGAAACGTCGAGGTTGCGGAATTCGCGGATCGGGTACTTCGACAGCAACGCGTTGCCGTGATGACCGTCGGGGTAGACCGCGTTGCGGCCATAAGCGAAATCGCTCCACATGCTGTCGGCCAGGAACTCGTATTGCGACATCTGCGGCCATTCGTTGTAACGGGAAGAATGCCGCTCGTGTTCGCCGACCACTTCCTGCAGGAACACCAGATCCGCCGAGGTGCTGCGTACCGCTTCGCGCAGTTCCGGCAGAATGAAACGCCGGTTAAGCGCGGTAAACCCTTTGTGGGTGTTGACCGTCAGCACTCGCAGTCGATGGATGGCTGTGGGGGTGTTCAGGGGCACGGATTTCAGTGAATCGCTGGTCACATTGGCTCCTCAAAAATCGGGGCTGCTCAAGTAATGCGACTGATGCGAGTGCGGGCAGTTCAGCCCGATTGCAGGGATATCCTCGATAAGTGTGTATCCACAAAACCTGTGTCCAACACACATCAACTGTGGGAGCGAGCCTGCTCGCGAATGCGATCTGCCAGCCAATATTGATGGGGAACGACCCACCGCATTCGCGAGCATGCTCGCGATAGCGGTGTATCAGTCGCCATCAATATCGACTGGCATACCGCTATCGCGAGCAAGCTCGCTCCCACAGGGGATCTCTGTGATTTTGATGATTGTGTTCAGACAAACACGATTTCATACGGCAATCGAATCCGCTCCAGCAGCACCCTGGGCAGTAGCGGGGCGATGCCGATGGCCGGTTCGCCGTCGAGCTGGCTGGCGTAGGCGTGGGTGGCGTGGCTTTTGCGGGCAATGGTCCAGGTGTCCAGACGTACCTTGCGCGCCCGGTGCCAGGGGATCTGCCCTTGCTCGCGCATCGGCCAGTGCCAGGCCCAGACCGGGATTTCGTTGTACGCCACACCGACAATCGCTGCAGCCCTGGCAGCAGCCCGGCCGACCGCGTCATGGTCATCGATGCCGTCTTCGCGCCAGGTGCTGAACACCACATCCCCCGGTCGCAAGTAGCGCGCAATGTAGTGGCTCAGTTGCTGTTCGCGCTCGGCCAGGGCGTTATCGGTGAAACCGCCGCGAATCCATTTCAGGCTATGCATTGGCAACCCGAGGCGGCGCATGGCCTCGACACTTTCCTGGGGGCGGAACACGCTCAGGCGTTTTTCCGACCATTGCTGCGAGCCTGGATGGCTGGCGCTGCCGTCGGTGATCGAGATCAATTGCAGGGGATGGCCGAGGGTGGACAGCAACTGCAGCAAGCCGCCGCACATGACCACTTCGTCGCCGGGATGGGGCGCGATCACCACGGCGCGTGCGCCTTCCGGGATCAGGGTTTGAGTGTTGATGACCGGGATGTTGTCCAGTTGCGGGGCGTTGTTCCAGATCTGGACAGGCAGGCTGCTTTCGTTGAGGTAAACCGTTTTCATGGGCTACGTCCTTGTTCTGTCTCGCCCTCAGTCGTGCCACTTGAATGTTCAAGCCTGGCCGACCCGTGAAGGCTGGTTGATAGCAATATGCCGCGCTCCGAACCCTGGATTGCAGCGAACAGAGTATTGCTCATACATCCGTTTTCGTCGCGTCACCGTTTCATCTGATACGGTTTTTTTAGTCAATCTGTACCATGTTTCGCAAAAAATCCCCGAAACCACCCTGTGCCCGGCTGTCCAGACGAGCGCTGGTCAGCACCTGCGGCTGATGGCTCCAGGCGATATTCGCGCCGCAGAGTTCGAGCTGCCGGACCAGTTGCACATCTTCATCGCACGCCAGCGGTTCGAACCCGCCAGCCCGCTGGTAAGCCTCGGCGCTGATGCCCAGGTTGGCGCCGTGTATATGCCGGTGACCGTCGCGGGCCTGGTAGTGCTGGTGATAGCGAATCTGTGCCGACTCGTCGAAATCGGCGGTCCACTGATCGACGGTGACCGTGCCACACACCGCGTCGGCGCCGAGGGCCAGTTGTGCCACCAGCCAGTCCTTTGAAACCAGGCTGTCGGCATCCGAGCAGGAAATCCAGCGCGCGCCCTGTTCCAGCAGATACCGTGCCCCGGCGGCCCGGGCTTCCCCGACATTTCGAGCCTCGATCGCCAGACTGTGCACCGGGTATTGCGCGACGATCTGCGCGGAGCGGTCGGTGCAGCTGTCGAGCACCACCAGCACCATCACCGATTCGCCCTCCAGCCGTTCATGGCAGCCGGCACGCAGGGCCGCGCGGATGCACGCTTCGAGCAAGTCTTCTTCGTTGTGCGCCGGGATCAGGATTCCAATCATCGCAAGCCCTCCAGAGCCGCAACGGAGCGCGGTTCCCGGCTCCAGAGTTCCAACAGGAAATCCGCTTCCTGATGCAGGACCAGACGCGGCAAGTGCAAATGTTCGTGGAGCAGGTCGTGGACCTGGCGGGCGTTCAGCGGGCAGCCGTCGATGGGCGGGCGCCAGTGGCAGGCGAGCAGTTGGCCGTCGGCGGTCAGCGATTGTTCGGCCAAGACGATCAGGCGTTTGAGGTCGTCGGCATCCAGGTAGTAACCGATCTCGCTGATGACAATCAGGTCGAATTTCTCTTCGGGCCATTCGCCCGGCAAACGGCTTTGGCGGACTTCGGCGTGGTCGAACAGGCTCAGGCGCGTGCGGGCCAGTGCGACGGCGGCGGCTGCGGTGTCGCAACACAGCAAGCGGTCGCAACGGCTGGCCAACTCGGCGCTCAGTTCACCGTTGGCGCAGCCGGGTTCGAAGATCGCACGATAATGCGGTCGGGGCAGGGCGGCGAGGGTGATCGCGCGTTTGCGTTGTTCGTACCAGCGCTGGCGAAACGCCCAAGGATCATCGTTGCCTGAGAACAACCCGTCGAAATAGCGATCCTCGACGCTCATAGAAACACCACTTCGAAGGGTTGCAGCAGTCGGTCCAGCACGTAAGGGGCGAGTACCGGCGGTAGGCCGACTTGCGGGTCGCCCTCCAACTGACTGGCGAAAGCATGGATGGCGTGGCGCTTGCGGGCGACAAGGTGAGGGTCGAGCAGAATTTTCCGTGCGCGGTCCCACGGCACAAAACTGTCTTCCGGGGTCGCCCAGTGCCAGGTCCAGACGGGTAATTCGTGCAAGGTCGCGCCGACTCGATTGGCCGCGTCGGTGCTGGCTCGGCCCACGGCTTCGTGGTCGCAATGGCCGTCCTCGCGCCACGTGGTGAAGACTACGTCGTCGGGTCGTAAGTGACGTTCGATGAACGCGCTTAACTCGACTTCCCGCGCCGCCACCTGACTGTCGGCGAAGCCGCCACGCAGCCACTTCAGGCTGTGCAGTGGCAAGCCGAGCCGGCGCAGGGCTTCGGCGGATTCCTGCGGGCGCACGGCGCTCAAGCGCTCCACGGGCCAGCGTCGGGAGCCGGGGTGACTGGCGCTGCCATCAGTGACGGAGATCAGCTGCAATGCCCGGCCGGCGGCGGCGAGCAGTTGCAGGAAACCGCCGCAGCCCAGCACCTCGTCGTCGGGATGCGGAGCGATGATCACCGCGCGCGAACCTTCCGGCACGAGTTCCAGAATGTCGATCACCGGTAATTGCGCCAGATGCTGGGAGGTTTGCCACAGGTGCAGCGGCGTACCCTGGCCGACGATGGGGTTGGGTTTCATAGCGTCCACCCTCCGCTGACCACCTGTTCGCCGAGGGCGGCGAGGTCCCGTTCAGCGTGGCTTTGCCGCAGGAACACCGGCAAGTCAGCGATCAACTGTGCGAACTGCCGATCCTTGCAATACGGGCCGGCGCCGAGGGCGTGGCCGACGTGCTGGATAACCAGTTCGGCGCTGTGTTCGACGACTGCACGGGCGCGCCGGGCGAGTAATTCGGCGTCTTCCAGCGGCGTAGCGTCGATGGTCAAAGCACTGACCCGCAACACTTGTGCCGCTGCATGCAAGGCACTGTCCACCGCGCCGAGATGCGCCAGGGCATGCGGTTCCGGCCGTTGCGCACAGTGACGGCGCAAGCGTTCGGCAATGCTCTGCGCTGCGCCATACCAGCACGCGGCAATCCCGATCCCGCCCTGCCAGAAACCCGGACGCTGCAAATAGTCGCCGGGGTTACCGATGGCTTGCGCTTCGGCCCCTTCGAACAGCACCTCGACGCTACCAGTGGTGCGCATGCCCACGGCGTGCCAGCCGTCAGCGGTGATGTTCACTCCCGGTTGATCCAGCGCCACCGCCACCAATTGCTGGCGATCCTGTTCATCCCACGCGGTGAGCAAGGCGTGGCTGAGTACCGCCGCGCCCGAGCACCACGCCTTGCGCCCATTGAGCAACACCAAGTGCCCCGAAGGGCTGATTCGAACCTTGGCCTGCGGCGGTTCGGCGGCCCACATGCCCCAGGTACTGGCAGGCGTTGGCGAGCCACCGAGTTGCTGGATGATCGCCAGCGCGTCGGTATGCCCCTCGTACAATTTGCACAACCCGAGGTCGTGACCGCCGACCTCGGCCAGTCGCTGAAATCGCTCCAGCGTCCGGCCACTGCCGGGTTGTGGAAGCTGATCAAGACCCGCCTCCACCAGCGCTCGCAGGCACCGGCCTAGCGCTTGAGTATCGGCGTAGTCCGGTGGTTGCTGTTGAAGGAACGCTTGAAGGTCCATTTCACTCTTCTTCCTCATGCTGCAATTCGAACAGCAGCAGCGAGCGGCCGGTGACCGAATATTCGTGACCGAACTCGAAGCGTTCCTGGCCGCGAATCGACGGCTGGTTGGTGTCGATCATGCAAGTCCAGTGACCGCCGTCCGGCACTTCCGGCAAGGTGAAGTTGACGATGTCGTGGTGGGCGTTGACCACCAGCAGCAGCGTCGCATCGCCCCCCTTGCGGCGGATGCCGGTTTCCTGCGCGCGACCATCGAGTAGCATGCCCAGGCAACGACCGTGGGCTTCCTGCCATTGTTCGGTGCTCATCTCGCTGCCGTCCGGGGCCAGCCAGGTGACGTCTTTGACACCGATGTCCTCGTTGTAATTGCCCACCAGGAACCGCCCGCGTCGCAGGATCGGATAGGCCAGGCGCAGCTTGATCAGCCGTTTGACGAACTTGAGCAAGGCCTTGCCGTCTTCGCTGAGGTCCCAGTTGACCCAGCCGATCTCGCTGTCCTGGCAGTAGGCGTTGTTGTTGCCGTCCTGGGTCCGGGCGAATTCGTCACCGGCCACCAGCATTGGCGTGCCTTGGGACAGCAGCAGCGTGGCGAAGAAGTTGCGCATCTGCCGCAGGCGCAGTTCGTTGATCTCGGGATCGTCGGTCGGGCCTTCGACGCCGTGGTTCCAGGACAGGTTGTTGTTGCTGCCGTCCTGGTTGTTTTCGTCGTTGGCTTCGTTGTGTTTGTCGTTGTACGACACCAGGTCGTTGAGGGTGAAACCGTCGTGGGCGGTGATGAAGTTCACCGACGCATATGGCCGGCGTCCACGCTGGTTGAACATCTCGCCGGACGCGGTCATGCGGCTGGCGAAGTCCGCCAGTTGGCCGTCGTCGCCTTTCCAGAACGCGCGCACGGTGTCGCGGAACTTGTCGTTCCACTCGACCCAGCCCGGCGGGAAACCACCGACCTGATAACCACCGGGGCCGCAGTCCCAGGGCTCGGCGATCATTTTCACCTGGCGCAATACCGGGTCCTGGCGGCAGGCAACGAGGAAGCTGTGGCGTTCGTCGAAACCGTCGTGGTAGCGCCCGAGAATGGTCGCGAGGTCGAAGCGGAAACCGTCCACGTGCATTTCCGTGGCCCAGTAGCGCAACGAGTCGGTGACCATTTGCAGCACGCACGGGTGACTCAAATCCAGGGTGTTGCCGGTGCCGGAATCGTTGATGTAGAAGCGCTTGTCGTCAGGCATCAAGCGGTAGTACGAGGCGTTGTCGATACCGCGCATCGACAGGGTCGGACCTTGTTCGTTGCCCTCGGCGGTGTGGTTGTAGACCACGTCGAGGATCACTTCCAGATTGGCTTCGTGCAGGTGCGCAACCATCTCCTTGAACTCGGCGATCTTGCCGCTGGCCAGGTAACGCGGGTCCGGGGCGAAGAAGGCGATGCTGTTGTAGCCCCAGTAATTGGTCATGCCTTTGTGCAGCAGGTGCTGGTCGTTGACGAACGCGTGGATAGGCAGCAATTCCACGGTCGACACGCCGAGCTTGCGGATGTGTTCGAGTACGTCATCGACCATCAACCCGCCGAAGGTGCCACGCAGATTCTCGGGGACGGAAGGGTGACGCATGCTGATGCCGCGCACGTGAGTCTCATAAATGATCGTCTTGTCCCACGGCACGCTGACCCGATGGTCGTGGCCCCAGGTGTGCGCCGGGTCGATGACTTTGCATTTCGGCACGAATGGCGCGCTGTCGCGTTCATCGAAACTGAGGTCGGCGTCAGGGTGGCCGATGGTGTAGCCAAACAGCGCTTCGGACCATTTCAACTCGCCGACCAATTGTTTGGCGTAGGGGTCGATCAGCAATTTGTTGTGGTTGAAGCGATGGCCGTTGGCCGGGTCGTAGGCACCATAGACACGGTAGCCGTAGATCAGCCCCGGATGGGCGTCGGGCAGGTAGCCGTGGTAGATCTCGTCGGTGTATTCCGGCAGTTCGATACGTTCCAGTTCGACTTCGCCGGCGTCGTCGAAGATGCACAGTTCAACCTTGGTGGCGTTGGCGGAGAACAGTGCGAAGTTAACCCCCAAACCATCCCAGGTCGCGCCCAGCGGGAAGGGCAAGCCTTCACGAATTCGCGAGGCCTCGGCTTGAGGTTCTGGCGCGGCTTTCTTTGGATTGGTCATAGATGCTCCTGCAAAAAAGGGGTACGAGTACGGTGATGTCAGTTGGTCTGGTGCAGACCCTGTGGGAGCGAGCCTGCTCGCGAAAGCGGTGTGTCAGTCACCATCAATCCCGGCTGACAGTTCGCTTTCGCGAGCAGGCTCGCTCCCACAGGGATTGCAGTTTTTCAGTTCAAACGCTCTTTATTCCGGGCGAGTGCGCCCACAGTGGCGAGCGAACTCGCCACGAGATCAATCAGGACAAGGCGTTTAGCGTCAAACCGTTGGTGGTTTTTTCGCGGCGCGAGGTTTTTTCTCGGGAGCCTTTTCACCCGGCGGGGTTACTTTGGCGGCCGCAGCAGGTTTGGCCTTGGCTTTCGACGCTGCAGCCTTGCCATCGGCCTGACCGTTAAGTTTGCTATCAGTCTTGGCGGCGGCCGGTTTGGCCGCAGCAGTTTTGCTGCCGGCAGCTTTCGGCGATTTTTTCGGCGCCAAGGCTTCGGCTTCAGCCAGCTTGCGCGCCATCTCCCAGTGGCGTGCTTCCTGGCCTTCGGGTTTCCCTTCCGACTCCCAGATTTGATAGGCAAATTCGCGAACGCGTTTATCTTCGGTACTCATCGCAATGCTCCTGAACTGAACTCAAGTGTCGATAGTTTGGATAAAGAGATTGACCGGGAAGTCCCCCAGCGCGGCGCTGATTTCCAGCTCCATGTTTTTTGTGACTGCGGCGTTTGAAAAAAGTCCCTTCAGGTTTTCGTTCGGGGTGGTGAACGGTAATTTCACCCGTGTATCGCCCCATCGCAGCGCGTCCACCTGAGGCGTGGCACTGTTTTCCAGCAACCCGGCACAGCGTATCGGCACGATCACGATGGCGCGTTTGCCTTCCAGCGAACGCATGAACGCCAACACGCGATGAGCCTCGCTGCCGACCACTTCAAGGGCTTGATAGGTCCCTTGGCGAAACAGTTCGGCATGCTCGGTCCGCACGTTCAGGGTGCGGGCGATCAGGCGTTGCTTGATGCGCCCGTCACGCCAGTTCGCCAACAGCCCGGACAGGTCGAGTGGCGCCTGCAAAGCCTGTTGTCGAGCGGCGTAATCCACCGGTCGGCGGTTGTCCGGATCGACCAGGGTGAAGTCCCAGAAGTCGTTGCCCTGATAGAGGTCCGGCACCCCCGGCACGGTCATGCGCAGCAAGGTTTGCGCCAAGCCATTCAACGCGCCGGGCGCGGCAATGGCCTGTGCTGCTTCACCAAGGGCCGAACGCAACGGCTGACCTTCGGGGCTCAGCAGCAAGCGATTGAGAAAGGCTTCGGTAGCCTGTTCGTAAGCGTCGTTCGGCGCGCTCCAGCTGCTTTGCAACTTGGCTTCTCGCAGGGCTTTTTGCTGCCATTGCCAGAGGCGTTTGGCGTAGTCCGCAAGCGCCGGTTGATCATCGCTGCGCAACTCCAGTGGCCAACTGCCGAGGATCGCTTGATAGAGAATCAACTCATCACCGGCCGAGGGTGAGTTGTCATCAGTGCGCAGTTCGCGCGCCAGGCTGCGCCAGTGCTCGACCTGTTCGGCGTACCAGCCACTGCGCTCGCTCAACACCGCGAGCCGCGCCCGGGTGTCTTCGCCGCGCTTGTGATCGTGGGTCGCGGTGGCCAGCAGGTTGTTCGGGAAGGCTTCAAAGCGTTGCAGGCAGGCGTCGTGGAAATCACTGACCGGTGCACTGAACTGTTCAGTGCTGAAGCCCACGTCATTGCGCGACAGCAACACCGCCGAACGATAGAACGCGGTGTCTTCCACTGCCTTGGCCGCCGCTGGCGAAGTCAGTTGCTGGAAGCGCACGCAGGCATGTTTAAGGATCTTGCGCTGGCGGCCCACCGGGCGTTTGCGCCAGGGTTCGCCACCGAGCCAGCCGGCGATGCAATCGAGCACCGGCCAGTCGGCCTCGCCCAACGTCTGGCGTGCACCGTCCATGGCTTGCTGGAAAAACACATCGTCTTCGGCAGAGCGACCACGCGGGCTGATGTAGGTGCGGTATACCGGGAAGTGCACGATCAATTCCTGCAACGCCCGGCGGATCGCGCCGAGGGTCAGGTCGCGGGTCATCACGTCATCCCGGGCCACTTGCAGCAAGGCCTGGGCGACGCTTTCGAAATCCCCGGCCAGCGAACCGTTGAGGATCTGCTGGCGCGCCAGTTGCGCTTCCTGGATGAACTCGGCCGGCCGTTCGCTGTGGCGGTTCCACAGTTCACCGAGGGTTTCGGCGCCTGCGGGATCGTGTTGCAGCAACGACAATTGGTTCATGAACTCGTAACCGGTGGTGCCGTCCACCGACCAGTCGCGATGCAGGGTTTCACCTTCGCCGAGGATCTTTTCGACGTAGATTGGCAGGTGCCGCTGCGGTGACAGGCTATCGACCCGACGGCGCAGTTTGCGGCAGTAACCCCGAGGGTCGGCGAGGCCGTCGATGTGGTCGATGCGCAAGCCGTCCACCAGACCCTCGGCAATCAGCTCGAAGATTTTCGCGTGGGTTTCTTCGAACACCGCCGGGCGTTCAACGCGCAGACCGCCGAGTTCGTTGACGTCGAAGAAGCGCCGCCAGTTGATGTCGTCCGCCGCCGTGCGCCAACTGGCCAGTCGATAACTCTGGCGCTCCAGCAGGTTGTGCAGGTTTTGAAAGCCTTCTGTCGTCAGCGAGTCATAAGTGCTGATTTGCTGTTGGATGGCGTGCAGCATGGCTGGGTCGCCTGCCAACTCGCGCAGTTCCTCTTGCAGGGGAATCGCCAGGCTGTGGGCGTCGGTCTGGTAGCTCAGGGCGGCAAAACGATCCGCCAAAAACTTCAGTTGCTCGGTTTGTTCGGCATTCAGTTGATCGTCAGGCTTGAGCAGTTCTCCGTACCCGGTCGGGCAGATCGGAAAGTGATGATCGTAGTGCTCGACATAAAACGCGCCGTGCTCGGCATCGAAGCGCAAGGGCAGGGTGCCGTCCTGCAAGGCGACGCCGTAGTCACTGCCCAGAAACGGCAGCAGCAACTGGCCTTCCATCAGCGGGTCGGGGGAATGCCACTGGATATCGAAAAACTCGCCGTAAGGACTCAGGCGTCCCCATTCCAGCAAGTCCAGCCACCAGGGATTATCGCCACCGCCAACGGCCATGTGGTTGGAGACGATGTCGAGGATCAGCCCCATCTTCTGCTGGCGCAGGGCATCGACCAAACGCCGCAGCGCCGCTTCCCCGCCGAGTTCCGGGTTGACCGTGGTCGGGTCCACCACGTCGTAGCCGTGCATGGAACCGGCGCGGGCGCTGAGCAGCGGCGACGCATAGACATGGCTGATGCCCAGGCTGGCGAAATACGGCACCAGCGGCACCGCATCGTCGAGGGTGAAGCCTTTATGAAACTGCAGCCGCAGGGTCGCCCGCAGCGGTTGGATCAGCGCCTGGCTCATTGGTCACGCTCGGCCGCCTGGAGTCGCGCGCAGGCGAGCAGTTCAAGGCGTCGGGCGGCGTCCGGGTCATCAAGCAACGCTTCACTGTTACCGGGCAAACGCCGTGACCAGTTGGGGTGCGTATCGATGGTGCCGGGCAGGTTGGCTTGCTGTTCGATACCCAAGGCATCTTCCATCGGCAACAACACCAGAGGCGCGCGGGTATGGCCGAGGAAACGGATCGCGGCGTCGAGCACCTGATCGGTTTCGTGGGACTCTTCGCGGAAGTTCTGCGGGTCCTCGGTCAGCACCCGGCGCAGGCCTTCGCGCTCGCGCTCACGGTGATGGCGCCACTCGATCTCGCCGTTGGCATCGACCAGCCCGAGCCGGGCATTCCAGTCGATATCGTGGCCATGCCACCAGCCGTTGAGCGTGGGCAAGTCATGGGTGCTGGTGGTCGCCAGGGCGTTGTCCGGCCATTCGAGCGTCGACTTGAAGTGACTGTTGTCCTGTTCAAACAGCAACACGCGCATGCCAAGGATCGAGCGAGCGATGAGTTTTTCCCGCAGGCCGTCGGCTACTGTGCCCAGGTCTTCGCCGAGGACAATTGCTTGATGTCGATGGGATTCGAGGGCCAGCAAACGCAGCATGTCGTCCACCGGGTAATAGAGGTACGCGCCATCGGCTGGCGGTGCATCGTTGGGGATCACCCACAGCCGTTGCAGGCCCATCACATGGTCGATGCGCAGGCCACCGGCGTGGGCGAAGTTGGCCCGCAGCATTTCGATGAATGCGCGGAAACCGTTGCGCACCAGGCCTTCCGGGGAAAACGCCGAGATGCCCCAGCCCTGACCGGAACGGTTGAGGATGTCCGGTGGAGCGCCGACGGTCAGGGACGCGAGCAATTCGTCCTGGCGACTCCAGGCCTGGCTGCCACCGCCATCGGCGCCGACCGCCAGATCGGCCACCAGCCCAATGCTCATGCCTGCTCCGACCGCTGCGCTTTGCGCCCGGGCCAGGCAACGGTCGATCAGCCATTGGCAGAAGGCGAAGAAGCCGATGCGCCCGGCGTTTTCTTCGGCGAAGTCAGCGAGGGCAGCGCTGCGCGGGTCTTGCCATTGTTCTGGCCAGTGACGCCAGTCCAGGTCTTCACCGCGAGCGGCGCGGGCTTCCTGGATGGCTTCGAAGCGGCAGTGGTTTTCCAGCGCTTCACCGCCGGCATGACGGAAGCTGCTGAAGTCTTCGTGCAAAGGGTGTTCACCCTGGACGAAACCTTCGTAGAGCGCCTGCAACAGCCGATGCTTGGCTTCGGCGGCGACCGGCCAATTGATCAGCGGCAGGGCTTCGAGCTCTTGCAGTTGTTCGGCCAGCCCGGTGGCGTCAATCGCATCACGCAGGGCGCGCTCGCCAAGGATCGCTCCCGGCGCGGCGTAGAGGCTGTTGAGGAACAAGCGGCTGGACGGCGAATATGGGCTGTAGCGATGGGTGTCGCTGCTGAACATCGCGTGCATCGGGCTGATCGCCAGCGCCTCGGCGCCGCGCTCACCGGCGACGCGGGCCAGGTCTTCGAGGGCTTGGGTATCGCCAAAGCCACCGTCACCGGGGCGCCGCAGCGAATACAGCTGCACGCTCAAACCCCAGGTGCGCGGGATCGGACTGTCGACCGCATCGCCGACGCTGTAGCAGCGCTCGGGGGCCACGGCCAACGTGAAGGACTGGCCGTCGATGCTGACATGTTGATAGCCGACCGGGATCAGGCCCGGCAGGATCGCATTGGCATCGAGTTTCAGGCTCAGGCGCGCGCCGTCTTCGAGGTGCACTTCGCACGGGGTTTCAGGCTCGAAATAACGGGCGAGGTCGAGGCCCTTGCCCACGTCGGCGGTGATCAGCGGCGGCAGGTGGCGGGTCTGTTGCACTTGCTGCAATTGCAGCAGGCTGGTGTCGATTTCCTGAGTGGTGCTGGCCGGGTGGCCCAGCCCGATCAGGACCGCACGCAACACGGCCGGGGCGACTTTCTGTGGGCGTCCGTTGGCGTCGATCCAGTCGACTGCCAGGCCAGCACGGCTGGCCAGTATTTCCAGTTGCGCATCGCTCATAGGCGCTCTCCATCAGGTAGCAAAGGGTTTGCAGCCGTGAGGCTGACGAGCACGCAAAAAGGGGCGAGGCTGCTCTGGTTCAACAGGCCGGACGCGGGTGGGTGTTCGAACAACAGCGAAGCATCGGCCTGTGGAGGGTGGACCACAGGCGCGTCGCTGAGGTTCAGGTCAATACGCAGCAGACTGCCGTTGCCGAGCCGCCAGCGAGCGCTCACCGCGCCCTCGGCCAGCACCTCGGCACCCAGGGCCAGGGCGCCGGGCAGGTGAGGAATGATGTGTTGATGACGCAGTTGCAACAGCTGCCGGTAAAGGTCATGCATGGCTTGCTGGGCCGGCTCATCGGCGGGTTTGGGCTGCGACGCCTCGAAGGTCTGCGGCGCATTCGGATCGGGAATCTGCTCGCGTTTGTGCGGGTCCTGGAAGGCACTGAACGCCGCGAATTCGTTGCGCCGGCCTTCGCGTACCAACTCCGCCAGTTCGCCGTGATGGCTGGTGAAAAACAGGAACGGTTGCTCGGCAGCGAATTCATCGCCCATGAACATCAGCGGAATCATCGGCGACAACAGCAGCAGCGCAGTCGCCGCTTTCAACGCGTCGGTCGGCGCCAGTTGATGCAGGCGTTCGCCAAAGGCGCGATTGCCGATCTGGTCGTGGTTTTGCAGAAACAGCACAAAGGCACTCGGCGGCAGGTGACCGCTGGGTTCGCCTCGTGCTTCACCATGACGATTGATGTGGCCCTGGAACACGAAGCCTTCGCTCAGGCAGCGCGCCAGTTGTTCCGTGGGGTTCTCGGCGTAGTCGGCGTAGTAGGCGTCGGTTTCGCCGGTCAGCAGCACGTGCAGGGCGTTGTGGCCGTCGTCGTTCCACTGCGCATCGAAACCTTGCTCCAGCAGGCTGGCCTGGTTGTGTTCGTTTTCCAGGTTCAGCCACACGTGGCGGCCCGGCGCGGTTTGCCGGCGTACCCGTTGCGCCAGTTCCTGGAGGAAGTCCGGGTCTTCGATGGCGTGCACGGCGTCCAGGCGCAAACCGTCGAAGCGGTATTCGAGCAACCACATCAAGGCGTTTTCGATAAAGAAGTCCCGCACCTCGCGGCGCCGGAAGTCGATGGCCGCGCCCCACGGCGTATGTTTGTCTTCGCGAAAGAAGCCTTTGGCGTAGCGATGCAAGTAATTGCCGTCGGGGCCGAAGTGGTTGTAGACCACGTCGAGAATCACCGCCAGGCCATGACCGTGGGCGGTGTCGATCAGGTGTTTGAGTTGTTCGGGGGAGCCGTAGGAGGCTTGAGGCGCGTAGGGCAGGACCCCGTCGTAACCCCAATTGCGCTCACCGGGGAATTGCGCCAGGGGCATCAGTTCGATCGCGGTAATGCCCAGCTCGACCAGACGTGCCAAGTGCTGCTCGACTTCACTGAAACCGCCGAGCGCACCGACGTGCAGTTCGTAGATCACCGCTTCATTCCACGGCCGCCCTTGCCAGGCATTGTGTTGCCAATGGTAGGCAAGGGGATCGACCACCACGCTGTGGCGGTCGAGGTCTCCGGCCTGGGCGCGGGAGGCCGGGTCGGGCACCTCCAGTTCGCCATCAATGTTGTAGCGATATCGCGTGCCGGCCGGGCAGCGGGTCTTGATCACAAACCAGCCATCGGCCTGGGGCAGTAGCGGTATTGATTGTCCATCATCCAGTTCGAGACTGACGTTTAACGCATCTGGCGCCCACAAGGCAAAACGCGTGTGTTCAGCGTCCAGCATGATTGCGCCGTGGGGCCAAGTCTCAAGGGTCCGTAACGGCATCTTTGAAAACCTCTAATTATTTATGGCCCGATTTACCCAAGGCTTTAGCCACCAGTTTTTCGTAGAGTTCGGCGTAGGGTTCGACCGCCTTGCACCAGTTGAACGGTGCGGCCATGGCGCGGCAACGCATGGCGTGCAGCAGATCGGGGAAAGCGAAGACTTTGAACGCACGGCTCACGGCTTCGCGGTAACTCTCGACGGTGGATTCGTCGAACAGAAAACCGGTCACACCGTTTTCAATGGTGTCGGCCAGGCCGCCGGTATTGCGTGCCACCGGCAACGAGCCGAAACGCTGGGCATACATCTGGCTCAGGCCGCAAGGTTCGTAACGCGAAGGCATCAGCAGGAAATCACTGCCGGCGAACATGCGCCGGGCATCGGTTTCGTTGAAGCCGATGCGCACGCCGACCTGGCCGGGAAAACGCAGGGCCAGTTCACGCATAGCTTGTTCTTCTTCCGGCTCGCCACGGCCGATGATTGCAATCTGGCCACCTTGTTCGACGATGAACTCGGCCACCGCTTCGGTGAGGTCCAGGCCTTTCTGGTAGACCAGTCGCGACACCACGGCGAACAGTGGACCTTCGGAATCTTCCAGGCCGAACAGCTCACGGACATGGGCGGCGTTGACCGCTTTACCGTCCCAGTCGCCGATGGTGAACGGGCAGAACAGGTGCGGATCGGTGGCGGCGTCCCAGCTCTCGTCGATGCCATTGGGAATGCCACTGAGCAGGCCTTGCTGGGTCTTGGCGGCAAGAAAGCCATCGAGGCCACAGCCGAAGGCCGGGGTGGTGATTTCCTGGGCGTAGGTGGCGCTGACCGTGGTGATGTGGCTCGAATAAGCCATGCCGGCCTTGAGGAACGACATCTTGCCGTAGAACTCCATGCCTTCCTGTTGCAGCGCGTGCATGGGAATACCCAGTTCCGGGCAGGAGCCGAGGCTGGTCACGCCCTGATAGGCGAGGTTATGGATGGTGAACAGCGTCGGGGTGCGCTGTCCACGCCAGTGCATATAAGCCGGCGCCAGGCCAGCCGGCCAGTCATGGGCGTGCACCAGGTCCGGGCACCAGTGGATTTGCGCGAGGTTGGCGGCGATATCGGCAGCGGCCAGGCCCAGGCGGGCGAAACGAATGTGGTTGTCCGGCCAGTCGCGGCCGTTGTTGGCACCGTAGGGCGAACCTTCGCGCTCGTAAAGT
Organism: Pseudomonas sp. 5Vm1k; assembly: GCF_056161485.1. Lineage (NCBI taxonomy): Bacteria > Pseudomonadati > Pseudomonadota > Gammaproteobacteria > Pseudomonadales > Pseudomonadaceae > Pseudomonas > Pseudomonas sp. 5Vm1k. Next base: position 69,117 of record NZ_JBSPCZ010000013.1, on the reverse strand, counting down.
TCGGGGCAGATCAACACGTAAATGACCAGGCCATCAGGCATGTCCATGCGCCCGATCTTGCAGGGCGGCAACGCGGCATGGCCGCCGAGTTCACCAATAATGTGGATTGGATTTTCGCTGTGCAGCACTTGCGGATAACCGGGAATCAGCACACGGACGTCGTGCAGGTGAGCCATGGCCCGTGGCAGCGCCGCCGAGACGTCACCCAGACCGCCGGTCTTCACCAGGTCGGCGATTTCCGAGGTAACGAACAGGACTTTTTTCTTGTTGGGGTTCTGACTGGCGACCGGTGCCAGCGTCTTGGTGCCTGGAACGCTGATCGTCTTGGTGCTCGGGGCATTCACGGCGCTCGATTCGCCGACCTGCTGATGAGCACGTTCTCCCTGAATATCTAAAGCCGCACTGATCATATGAATCTCCCGTGTTGTTGATCTAATTCTAGGCCTGGCACAAACGGTGTTCGTGGCCAAATCCTGTGGCCGGGCGCAAACGCGCTACGCATCGAGGAGCAATGGCTGCCCAATACGCTAAAGCACAAAGGGTGGAAGGGCTGTTGCAAGGATTGCACCAGTCGCAATGCACCTGTCTAAGAGAGGACTCTGCACGACAGGTAAAAGTTTCGACTTTTTTCCCGCTTTGTGACCGACCGGTTTCGACCCGCGAAAATCAGTCTAGGCCAGAACTTAGAGCGTCACAGACCAAATGGCAAAATTGTTCGACAATCGGTTTGAAGAGGTACGGACGTGCAAATACGGGGGGCAAACGCACCGACGAAGGGCATGTTTTTTTGGAATGGCGGGCCAAAATGTCACGTGGGAGTCACATGGGTGTGCGAGGGGAAACTGGTGTTCGCACCAATGTGGTGCGCAGGATATTTCGAGGGTGCGGCCAAAAGATCGCAGCCTTCGGCAGCTCCTACATGAATATGTATTCCCCTGTAGGAGCTGCCGAAGGCTGCGATCTTTTGATCTTTGCTTTAACTCAACAACCGAACCGGCGCACCCGCCGCCCAAGTCTGTATGTCTTCGATCATCTGCGAAAAGAACTGCTGGTAATTCTGCCGGCTGACATACCCGACATGGGGCGTGGCCAGCACATTGTCCAGCGTGCGGAACGGATGCAGCTCGGGCAACGGCTCCTGTTCGAACACATCCAGCGCCGCGCCCGCCAGGCGATTCTTCTGCAACGCCTTAATCAGCGCCAGTTCATCGACAATCGGCCCGCGAGCCGTGTTGACCAGCAGGGCGGTGGGTTTCATCCAGTCCAGTGCCTGGGCGTCGACGATCCCGCGGCTTCGGTCACTGAGCACCAGATGCACCGAGAGCACATCGGCCTGCTCGAACAGTTCCTGCTTGCTGACGTACGTCACGCCCACTTCAGCGGCGCGTTCGGCGGTGAGGTTTTCGCTCCAGGCGATCACCCGCATGCCGAACACCTGACCGAATTGTGCGACCCGCTGGCCGATGCTGCCCAGGCCGAGGATCGCCAGGGTCTTGCCGTGCAGGTCACCGCCCAGGCCTTGTTGCCACTGGCCTGCGCGCAATGCGTTGGCTTCGGCTACCAGATTGCGGGTGGCGGCCATGATCAGTGCCCAGGTCAGTTCCGGGGCGGCGTGTTTGTAGCTGTCGGTGCCGCTGACCTGAATGCCCAGCGCGGCGGCGGCTTTCAAGTCCAGCGCCGCGTTACGCATGCCGCCAGTGACCAGTAGTTTGAGTTTCGGCAAACGGCGCAGCAGGTCTTCGTCGAACCGCGTGCGTTCGCGCATCACGCAAATCACTGCGTACGCACCCAGGCGTTCCGCCAGGGCGGCGTTGTCGGCCGGGTAGTCATGGAGAAAACTCACCTGGCCGATGCTTTCCAGCACCGACCAGTCCACTACGCCGCTGGCCACGTCCTGCCAGTCATCGATCACCGCAATCTGCACAGCCATCAGCCTTACCTCATCAACGAACGGGATTGGTTTTGTTCAGCCAGGCGAGCAGGGCCTGATGAAATTGCGTCGGCTCTTCCATCTGCGGCGCGTGGCCCATGCCGGGGAATTCCACCAGGGTCGAGTGGGGAATCAGTTTCGCCACTTGCTTGCCGAGCACGTCGTAGTGACCGAGCTTCGCCTTGACCTCGGGGCTGGCGATGTCGCTGCCGATGGCCGTGGTGTCGGACGTGCCGATCAGCAGCAAGGTTGGCATTTGCAGGTTCTTGAACTCGTAATACACCGGTTGGGTGAAGATCATGTCGTAGATCAGCGCCGAGTTCCACGCCACTTGTTTATGCCCCGGGCCTTTGTTCAGGCCGGCAAGCATGTCGACCCAGCGATCGAATTCCGGCTTCCAGCGACCGCCGTAATAGGTGTTGCGCTCATAGGTGCGGATGCCGTCGGCGCTGAGCTTGAGTTCGCGCTCATACCATTGATCAACGGTGCGATACGGCACGCCGAGGGCTTTCCAGTCTTCGAGGCCGATAGGGTTGACCAGCGCCAGTTGCTCGACTTGTTCCGGGTACTGCAACGCATAACGGGTGGCGAGCATGCCGCCGGTGGAGTGCCCGAGCACGCTGGCTTTCTGGATACCCAGGGCCTTGAGCAACTGCTGGGTGTTGGTCGCCAGTTGCTGGAAGCTGTATTGATAGTTGTCCGGTTTGCTTGAGGTGCAGAAGCCGATCTGGTCCGGGGCAATCACCCGGTAACCGGCGTCGCTCAGGGCCTTGATCGAACTGTCCCAGGTGGCGCCGCAGAAATTCTTGCCATGCATCAGCACCACGCTGCGCCCGTTGGCCTTGCCATGGGCGGCGACGTCCATGTAACCCATTTGCAGGGATTTGCCCTGGGATTGAAAGGCAAAGTGCTTGACCGTGTAGGGGTAGTCGAAGCCCTGGAGTTCCGGGCCATACTCCGGACCTTCGGCGTGAGCCAGAAGCGGCAGGGCGGCGGTCAATAGCAGGCTGGGCAGCCAGCGGGACGGGGACATAGGTGGACTCCATGGGAAATTCGTCGATGCTGGGACGGCACGATTAGGGCGACATTAAACACAGGCAATGCAATCCATGTGGGAGCGAGCCTGCTCGCGAAGGGGGTGGTTGCCTCAAAATAAATGTTGGCTGATATACCGCTTTCGCGAGCAGGCTCGCTCCCACTGGTTCAATTAACTCATCCAGCCTAGGGTTGCCAAGGCCAGTACCGCATATCGGGCGCCCTTGGCAAAGGTCACAATTAGCAGAAATCGCCCCAGCGGTTCGCGCATCACGCCAGCCACCAGCGTCAGCGGATCACCGATCACCGGGACCCAACTGAGCAATAACGACCAATGACCGTAGCGCTGATAGTACTTTCGGGCTGTTGCAAGATGCTGGGGCTTGACTGGAAACCAGCGCCGCTCACGAAAGCGCTCGATGCAGCGTCCCAGCCACCAGTTCAGCACCGAGCCAAGCACATTGCCCAGCGTCGCAACCGCCAACAGCGACCACAGCCAATAACGATCGCTGAGCAACAGCCCCACCAGCACCGCTTCGGATTGCAACGGCAGGAGCGTCGCGGCACCGAACGCTGCCAGGAACAGCCCGATGTACGCGCCGGACATCAATGGGCGGGGTAGTCCGCCACCACCGTGTCAGTCCCGTCTTTTTTCAGGCCAATTACTTGATAAGCGTCACTCATGCCGTCCATTTCCATGCCGGGCGAACCCATGGGCATTCCCGGCGCGGCAACCCCCAGCAGATCATCACGCTTGCTCAAGGCCAGCACTTGCTCGGCCGGAACATGACCCTCGACGAACTTGCCGTTGATCAGCGCCGTGTGACACGACGCCAGGCGTGGTGGCACGCCGTGCTGCTGCTTGAACTGGCTCATGTCGGCTTCGACATGGTCCTCGACCTTGAAACCGTTGGCCTCCAGGTGGCTGATCCATTTTTTGCAGCAGCCGCAATTGGCGTCGCGGTGGACTTCGATGGGGATTGGGGCGGCGGCGTGGGCCAGGGAGGAGAGGAACAGGGCGCTCAGGGCGACCAGACGCAGGTGGGTTCGCATGGGAGGATCTCGACTCGGGTGGCGGTCAAAAAAAGAGCCATTTTGACGACTTTAGCCGACCGCGCGGGGCGAGAGTGTTTCGAAGTAATGCAGAAGGGCATGGCCCCTTGTGGGAGCGGGCTTGCTCGCGAAAGCGGTGTATCAGTCAACATTGATGGCGACTGACACTCCCTCTTCGCGAGCAAGCCCGCTCCCACATGGGATGCTCCCACAATGGGAGGGTTGGATCAGCGAACCTTGAACCGCCCCATGATCGAGCTCACCCGGCTATTCGCTTCCAGCAATTGCTGGGTGTTGAGTTCGCTGGCGTGACCGCTTTTCACCAGTTCATCCACCATATGACGGATCTGCACCATGCTGCGGTTGATCTCTTCGGTCACCGCGCTTTGCTGTTCGGCGGCGGTGGCGATTTGTGTGCTGAGGCTGTTGATGTGGCTGACGGAACCAGCCATTTCATCCAGACCGGAGTTCACCCGCGCCGTCGCATCGGCGGCGGACTGGCAACTGGCCTGGGTGTTTTCCATGGCCGCCACCGACGAGCTCACGCCTTGGGTCAGGCGCTTGAGCATTTCGTTGATTTCCGAGGTGCTGGCCTGAGTCCGGGCGGCGAGGGCGCGGACTTCATCGGCCACCACCGCAAAGCCACGACCCTGTTCACCGGCGCGTGCCGCTTCAATTGCAGCGTTAAGCGCCAACAGGTTGGTTTGCCCGGCAATCGCACCGATCACCCCGAGAATCTCGGTAATCCGTTGCGCGTCTTGCTGCATGTTTTCGACTTTATGCGTGGCGCTGGCCACTTCTTCAATCAACGCCACCACACTGCTGGACGCTTCACCCACCACCACCCGCGAGCGATCCGCGTGTTCGCTGGCGCGCTGGGTGAACGAGGCGGTTTCGGCCGCGTTCTGCGCCACGCTGTCGGCGGTGGAACTCATTTCGGTGATGGCGGTGACGGTCTGATCGGTTTCCGAAGCGTGACGCACCAGGATCTGACTGGTGTGTGCCGAGGTCCGTTGCAGGTTGTCCAGGCTCGACGCCATGGCGCCAGTGGCCTGGGTGACTTCGCCGATCATGTTCTGCAAGTAGATGATGAAGGCGTTGACCGAATGGCCGATGGCGCCGAGTTCGTCTTCGGCGCGGATAGTGATGCGCTTGGTCAGGTCGGCATCGCCGGCAGACAGCGCGTCGATGTTGGCCTTGAGGATTTTCATCCGATGGATCAGTTGGCGAATCGCATAGATCTGCAGCAGTACCAGCAGGATCACCATCGGAATCTGCAACAGGCTCAAGGTGTTCAGGACATCGTCACGTTGTGCGGTAATCAGCTTGGTCGGCAGGGCGGTGGCGAGGTACCACGGCGTGCCTTCGATCGGGCGCATGAAGAAGGTACTGGCTTCGCCTTTGTTGTCGAATTCGACGCGCTGGGCCTGGTCACGATTTTGCAGTCCGGCTTTGACCTGGCTGGCGAACGGCGAGTTACCGGCCAGTTCACTGATGTTCTTCAGCACGACTGGCCCGCTGATGCGCGAACTGTTGCTGATGATTTTGCCGTCGGCCTCGACGATCAGCATCTCGGCGCCGAGGTCTTTTTCCTTGCGTGCGATCAGGTCGTTGAAGAAGCCCAGGGTCACGTCGATGGTCGACACGCCGTAGGCCGCGCCGTTTTTCTGGATGGCCATGGCGCAGTTGGTGCGTGGCTCGGCACTGGCGTCATCTTTATAGGCAGCGGCCCAGGCGCACTGGCCGCGCGGGGTTTGCATGCCGCCCTTGTACCAGGTCTGGTCGTAATAGTTGGGCGCCGCGTCACTGTTCCAGAAGGTGTTTACCGCCAGTTTGCCGGAGCTGTCGCGGTGCCAGAAGGTGCTGAACTTGTTGCGGCCTGCTTCACGCTGGCCGGGCAATGGCCAGATCCCGCCGCCAAACACTTTCAGCTCGCCGTACTGATCCACCAGACCTGGCAGAACCGTATCGATGGCAGCGCTGTCGAGCAGGGGGATGGTCTGGGTGATGCTGCGTTGCTGGGCTTGAACCTTGTTCAACTCGCCCTGGATTTGCTCGGCGACTTCAGCGATGCGGTTGAGGGCCACCTGTTCTTCGGTGTGTCGCAGCTTCGGCGCGACCAACTGACTGATACCCACCACCGTGAGTACGGAAAGCAGCAGGATGAACAGGACCAGAAACAGCGTGTAGCGAGCCTGAATGGTACGGAATGCGGGCATGGGACCGGTCCTTGTGCTGCGTTTTTATTGTTGGTGTCTGGAAGTTGGGCTATCCAAGGCTTATCGGCTCGCTCGGGGCAAGCTTTAGGTACGGGCGTACAAGAAAGGGCGGCGGGGGACGGACGGTCCGCGAAGCGTGAGTATCACAACCGGTACAAACAGACTGACTCTGTAAAAAATGACAATCAATGTGACGGCTATACCAAGATCGAAAAATTCATATAGGCCAATGAAACCGGGCACTTGGTGATTTGTATCGAAAATGTACGAGAATTGTAAAAAGTAGAAATATTAGTAGGTGGATGCTCCCTGCACGCCGATACTTCCCCGCAATCATCTCGTTTAAACAAGGATTTTTTATGTTCCAGTCGAAAGGAGTACGGTCATGACTATTGGTTTGGTCGGCAACTGGACTGCTAAATCGGGCCTGCTGGTTCGCCAGGGTTCGCCCAATGCCAAACCGGTGTCCCAGAGCGCCAAGGTGCGGGAAATCCTGACCATGGTCGGCACCAATCCGACGATACTCGACCGCACGAAAATGGACGCCATGCAGCTGTTCAAGCAGGTCAAGGGCTTTGATCCGACGAACATCTCGGCCAAGCAACTGGGCAACATGAGCACCTTCCTCAAGCAGAAAGGCATCATTGGCGATGTCACCGCCCTGACGTTGCTCAACGCGGGTGACAAGTTCGACAAGTTCGGCATCCCGAATGACCCCGAAGCGAAGTTCAATGCGCTGGATTACTTTGCCACGCAGCTGGACTCCATCCAGAACAACAACCTCAAGGGCAACAAGTACGCCAACTACCTGGTCCCTGAGTTCAAGAAAGCCATTTACGTGCTGCAGAACTTGAAGACCTACGGCGAAGGTAACGGTTCGACGGTCAAGAAAAAGGACAAATGATCGTCTGCCCCGCTCACTGCACTGAGCGGGGCAGAAGTTTAGGGCTCAGCGGTCGAGCATTTGCATCACCGCTTCCGGATAGCGCAAACCGGCAGTGGCATCGGCCGGGAAGATCGCCTCCAGCGCCTGCAACTCGCCGGCACTGAGCTTCACCTCCAGCGCCGCGACATTTTCCTCCAGGTATTTACGCTGCTTGGTCCCGGGAATCGGGATCACGTAGTCGCCTTGCGCCAGCACCCAGGCCAGCGCGAGTTGCCCGGCGGTCACGCCCTTGTCGGCAGCCAGCGCTTGCACTTGCTCCACCAGCAGCAGGTTTTTCGCGAAATTCTCCCCTTGAAACCGCGGACTGAAGCGGCGGTAATCGTCGGCGGCAAAATCGTCCGGGCTTTTCAGGGCACCAGTCAAAAAGCCGCGGCCCAGTGGGCTATAAGGGACAAACGCGATACCCAGGCGCTGACACGCGGCCAGGCAACCGTTGTCTTCCTGATCGCGGCTCCACAATGAGTATTCGCTTTGCAGTGCGCTGATCGGATGGACCTTATGCGCCCGCTCCAGTGTCGCCGCCGAGGCTTCGCTCAACCCCAGATAACGCACCTTGCCGGCCTTCACCAGTTCGGCCATGGCGCCGACCGTTTCCTCGATGGCGACTTGCGGGTCGATCCGGTGTTGGTAGTACAAGTCCAGGGTGTCCACGCCAAGGCGCTTGAGAGTGCCATCGATAGACTGGCGAATGTATTCCGGACGACCGTCGACACCCCGTGCGGCCGGGTGAGCCGGGTCGCGCACGATACCGAACTTGCTGGCCAGGAACACTTGGTCGCGCTTGCCTACGATGGCTTTGCCGATCAGCTCCTCATTGGTGTGCGGGCCGTACATGTCGGCGGTATCGAGCAGGTTGATGCCCAGCTCCAGCGCCCGGTGCAGGGTCGCGGTGGCTTCGCGGGTATCGGTGCCGGTGGTGTAGAAATCGGTCATGCCCATGCAGCCCAATCCGATGGCGCTCACCAGCGGTCCGTTCTTGCCCAGTTGACGTGTTTGCATGAGATCAGCTCCTTGAAAATGTGAGCCGCCATTGTTCCTCTCGACAGAAACAAGATAAACCGGCTAAAACTGCTATCACTATTCGTAAAATCTAAATAATCAGTGGTGCAGAAAAACCATGGACCGTCTCAACGCCATGCGCGTGTTTACCCGGATCGTCGAGCTGGGCGGCTTTGCCAAGGCTGCGGACAGCCTGCAAATGCCCCGTGCCTCGGTGACCATTCTGATCAAGCAACTGGAGGCGCATCTGGGGGTGCAACTGTTGCAGCGAACCACCCGGCAAATCAGTCTGACCCTCGATGGCGCAGCCTATTACCCCCGTTGTGTACGTTTGCTCGCGGACCTTGAGGAAACCGAAGCGGTGTTTTCCGCCGCCCGACACAACCCCAAGGGCTTGTTGCGGGTGGACATGCCGGCAGGTATCGGGCGGCTGATCGTAATTCCGGCATTACCGCAATTTACTGCCCGGTACCCGTTGATCGAACTGGAAATCAGCTTGAACGACCGCACGGTGGACCTGATTCGTGAAGGGGTGGATTGCGTGCTGCGGGGCGGCTCGCCGCTGGACGACTCACTGGTGGCGCGACCGCTGGTTGTGCTGGATCAGGTCACCTGTGCCAGCCCCGAGTATTTGCAGCGACATGGCGTGCCCGAGCATCCGTCGGATCTGCAAGGGCATCAGATGGTGGAGTATTTCTCCGCGACCACTGGCACGCGCTTCGGGCTTGAGTTTGTTGTCGACGGGCAGGTCCAGGAGGTCAATCTGCCCCGACAGGTTTCGGTCAACAGCGCCGATGGTTACATGGCGGCGTGTGAGGCCGGGTACGGCCTGGTCCAGGCTCCGTACTACCACGTTGCCCGTCAGTTGAGCGAAGGGCGACTGTGTGAAGTGCTCAGGGACGCGCCACCGCCTGGCATGCCACTGACGGCGCTTTACCCGCCACACCGCCAGTTATCCCGGCGGGTGCGGGTGTTTGTCGATTGGCTGGTTGAGCTCTGCGAGCAACCGGGCCAGCACTTTTATCGAAGCGATTCAGGCGGCTGAGCGACCGGCCTCGGGTACGGTTCCCTGCAGGGTGTCATGCAGTCGTTGCATGTGCGGGCAGTGCAGTTGCAGATCCCGCGTCCGGGCGCCGCGATGGAACAGGGCGAACCATCGGCCCTGATCGGGTGCGGGCATCAACCCTGTGAAGACGAAGCCCTTGATGCTCAAACGCTGACAGTCCCTGGCAAAGCCCGGTGACAGGGCAAGCCTGAGCGAAATAAGCCATGCCTCGGGCAACTGAACCAGGTGATCGAGCAAGCGTTTGTCCAGGCGCTCAACGACCACATCGATCCTGTGTTGATGCTGTTGCATGTGTAGGGGCTGCGCCGGATAAACCGCCACGCTGTTGCCGCTGCCGAACACTGAGCGCAGATGCTGGATGAGTCCACGGCAGCTGTCTGGCCACACGATGTCCGGTAGCGGGCAAGCGTGGACGTCGAGCGGATGGACACCGATCACGATGCTTTCAGCCGATGGACCGGCAAAAGGCGACGGCACGTAGTCCGGCAGTAACCCGGTGCAGTGGAACCCCAGTGTTTGCGCCATGCGCTGGGTATACGGGTGATGAGTGACTTGCTTGATCAGCACGCAGCGACCCGCGACAGCCCCGGCGTGTTTCAGCAACTCGCGGCCCAGGCAGGTGGCGATGCTCTGGCCACGGGCCGCTGGGTGCACCACGCTGAGGGCCAGTTCGGCGCTGGCGGTCGGTTGCCTGTCGCGGCACAACGCAGCGTGACCGAGCACCTGTGAACCGGCCACCGCAAGCATGGATTGCCAGCGACCATCGCTGTTGTGCTGGGTGATCAGCTTCGGCAGATAAACGTCCGGCTGCACGTAATGATCCCCGTAGGCCAGACGAAACAACTGACTGACGGCCTGGGCGTCGGCGGCCCTGAAGGGACGGAAAATCATGGCCCGACCTGCGGCTCGGACACGTACACCCGCAAGTCCAGAACCCGCAGTTGCTTGCCCGAGCGCGGGTGCAGTGCGAGATCGGTGGTGGCACACGTCTTGACCTGGAAAACCAGCAAGCCGTCATGGCTCAAGGTGCTGATGGCCGGGTGGTGGGCGACCAGTGCATCGCGCAGCGCAATACTCAAGTGTTCGATGGCCGAGGCACCGGTCTCGGGCACCCAATTCACGCTCAATTGATCGATGTACTCCACCTGTTCAATACGTATTTGCCACTGATCGCTACCGGTTACTCGCTGGACAATCGCGTGTATTTCATCTGTCAGCAGTGACATCACGCCCACCCGCACTCGCTGGCTATGGGCGCTGCGGCCTCTGAGGGCGAACTTGCGCCTCGGGCTGGCAACGGGGTCGAGCCAGCAGGCGCGGTCGCCCACTGGATAGCGCAACAGCGGCATCAAGCGGCGACTCAGATTGGTCACCACCAACAGGCCCACACGGTCGCATTCTTCGATGATGTCGCCGCTGTGTTCGTCGATGATTTCCAGCAACGTGTGCTGATCGAACACCCGATGTTCGCCCAGGGCACAGTCGCGATCACTGCTGCCAATCAACCCGGCGTCAACACTGGCATAGCCGATGGAGGCGACGCGGGCATTGGGAAAGGCCTGGGCGAAAATCGCCAGTTGTCCCGCAAATACGCTTTCCCCGCCATACAGCAGCGTGTCGACGCCGCTCAACACCTGGTTGTGCTCAATCAGATAGGCCGCGAACTTCAGCAACTGCGCCGGGATGCCTGCCAGCACGTTGATCCGATGGTCGCGAATCGCCGCCGTCAACCCTGGAAAATTCGCATTGCCAGTGAAGGGGAACTCGCTGATCGGGACGTTGACGTGGGCCAGTGAGTCGTGGATGAACAGGAAACTGGCGCACAGGTCTCCGGTGAAAAACAGATTGGCCACCCGGTCGTGGCTGTTCAGTTGCGAGGAGAGGCTTTTACCGAACGCTGTGACCAGTATTTGCCATTCCGCGTGGGTGTAGACCGCCAGTTTTCCCTGGCTGGTGGTTCCCCCGGTTTTAAACAACAGCGCATCGTCGACCGGTGCCGTGAGGACTGGCCAAAGCGCCAGATCATGGCTGCCGGCCCAATAAGTATCGCTGTCGATCAAGGGGATATCGCCCGGGGTAAATCCCCGTAGAGGTAAGTGTTCAAGGTACTTGTTATAAAAACGCGAGTGTTCGCGTATGTACTGCACCAGTTGCTCTAGCGTAAGCAATTCGTTCATTGGAATGCCTTTTCCGTTGTCTGGCGTTGGCGCCGGTCGATCACCAACGGCATCTTGCCGCTGTGTTTGTTGCGCTCGAATTGAGTGGCGGCGCAGGTGTTCACTTGCAGCACCAATAGCGCGGCATCCACGGCATTTTTCAGCGCGGTGTCGGACAGCAATTGTTGGTAAACGTGATCGGCCTCGGCATCGGCACGCACCACCAGGTGTTCGACCCCGTTGGCCGTGTGGTCGAGCACTATCTGAATGGGCACCCCGGCGTAGCGAGCCAGTTGTGAAGGGGAAATGAACTCAGTACCGATCCGCAACCATTGCCCATGACGCTCCAGCAATTCGAAGCGTGGCGAACTCAACCCGCAGGGACACTGCCCTGGCACCCAGCGCCCGGTGTCACCGACTTCGTAGCGGCGCACGGTCTGACCCTGGCGAGCTCGCGAAGTGAACAGCAGGCGCCCGACCTCGCCATCCTGAACCGGCACGTCCTGTTCCAGTTCAACGATTTCCAGATGCTGGATATCGCCCATCAAATGGAAGATGCCGTCGCAGGTTGCCGCGCAGGCGTGGCCCAAGGGGCCGGCATCGACGGAGCCATAAATCGCCGAGCGGATCGTCGAAACGCCGCAGCTTTCCATCAATTGGCGGCTGGCCAATCCCGGATGTTCGCCACCGAGGAACACCTTGCGGACACCCGCGTACGCTCGCAAAGTTGTCTGCTCCTTGAGAAACAAACGGTGCAGGGTGCTCGGCATGCCGATCAGCACGCTGACCCGCTGCTGCACGATCAGTTGGGCGATTTCGCTGAAGTCATCGTCATGGGGCGCGCCCATGGGCAACTGTGTCGCGCCCATCTGTTGCAAGATCCAGGAGAAACTGGAAAAACCGCCGTACAGGTTGCCGCCGTAGAACAGGTTCATGACCCGATCCTGTGCCGGTTCCAGCCCGGCGGCTAACAGCCCGTCCGCCGCTGCGCGCATTTGCCGGTGGAAGTCGAGGTAGCTGAAACCGGCCAGCGCCGGGGCGCCACTGCTGCCACCGGAACGGAAGTACAACTGGGCCGTTCGGTCGATGGGCTGGGACTGGAACGCGGTTTTGTCCATGATCGGCAAACCTGCCGTGTCAGTGGCCGTCGGCAGTGCATCGAGTGTTGCGTGTGTGCTCAACACGTCCGCAGGCAAACTCACAGAGAGGCGGCGACTCAGACGCGTCAACGCGTACACGCCGTCGTGGGGCTCACCGGCGTAGCCATCATGGATCGACCGGGCGGGCGCAATGCGGGTGACTCCGGCGTTGACCAGCGTGCGTACCAGCGCCGGGGTTTGCGCTGGTGGGCAGATCAATGCGCAGCTTTGCAGGACGGTGCGCCAGGGCAGCAGGGTTTCGGGAATCAAAGGCTGCGGCACCGGTTTGAGCATCAGGGTGCGAAACAATGGTGAGGGCGCGAGGGTTCGGTGATGCTCCCAGATCACCCGCCATCCCGCTGCGGCCCAGACTTCACCGGTTTGCCCGGCAAAACATTGATCCAGCTTCGCCATCGCGCAGTGAGTGGTGATTTGCGAGGCTTCCTGATCGGTGGGCACCAGCGCCGGCCAGTGTGCGCTGCGACGTTCGAACGCCTCGGCGAGGCGTGCACCCAGAGCCCGTAAAACAGCCGGGTCATCGCTGTCTACCAGCACCCATTGCGGGCTGGAGCAAGCCTGCTGATCCAGGCGACAGACTTCATCCACCAAGGCATCCAATGCCTGGGGTTGCGCAGAGTCGGGGCTCAGATAAGCGAAGCTGATCCGGTGACCCCAGTCGATCCAGCGACAGCCTGCGGGTAACTGCTGACGAATAGCCTTGAGCGCGGTTTCACCGCCCCAGGCAGCTACTGCATCGGCCCGGGTGCAGAGGCGCGCAATGTGCGCAGTCGCCACCGGCAGCACCGCGATAAAGTCGGTCAGCCTGCCGCTGCTGTCACACCGGCCGAGGCCGTCAAGCAGACGTGCCGTCAGCCCCAAATCGCTGGAACTGGGGCGTAGCCAGTTGATGTTGCCCGCCAGCAGGCTTTCCAGTACCGCACAAAATGCCAGCGTCGGCGCATTGCCCGGAGTGATATGCACCACTAGCCCCAGCGGGTGCCAACTTTCGAAGTGCGGTTGCTGGTAATCGATACGCCTCAGGGATCGCGGCTGCGTCCCCAGTTCGCGCTCAAGTTTGCTGTTCAGATGGTCGGGTTGGCAGAAGTCGATCAGCGCCAGGCGTTGACTATCTTCCAGGTCGAAGTCCAGTTCGCGCGTTCGCAAGCGCTCGGCAAAGCGAGTGGCCGCGGCGACCACCGTGTCGCTGTCGACAGGCGCCATCAGCAGTCGCGGCAAGGCCTGGTGCAGACTCTCGAGGGCAGTATCGAGGGCGAGGTCGGCGTGCAGTTGGCCATTGATCAGGAACATCTCAAGCCCTCCCGATCAGTTCGGCTGCGGCCATGGCGCAGCTGCGGCCGGGGCTGGTGCCGGCGCGTCCGTGCAACTGGAACCAGTCGTTGGACAGTCCGCAGCCGCATGTCTTGCCGGGGTACAAAGTGGCCAGGTCACTCATGACCACGGCATGGGCCGGACTCGACGAAATATAAGGCGATACGAATGTCAGCAGCCCGCTTTGACCGTAAGGCTGGACACTGAAGTCTGATGGATTGCGCACGAATACCTTCGAGTAAACCGGTACATGAAAATGATGATGGGCACATTCGATGTAAGGCACCGCGTGCTCGACCGCGCCGTAGCCGTCGCGACAACGGGTCGGTTCGATGCCCAGTTGTTGCTCGATGCGCTCATACAGCCGAGCCCGGGGAATTTCCTGCGCGGCGTGGTTTTTCCAGCCGCCGCCGAGAAACACCAACGACCCTGTCGGCAAGGCAAGCGGTGCAATGCCGGTCGCTTCCATGCGTTGCAGCGCCTGCCAGAGGAAAGCAGGGAAGCCAAAAATGCGTACGGGATGTGGCTGCTCGGCGAACTCCTGTAAGGCGCGAATCACGCCGAACAGATCGAATTCGTGGCCACTACCGGTTCGGCGCAGACCATAAACGATCTGGTTGACCGGCGCGTAACGACACAAAAACTGGTCGGTGTAAGAGGTGCCCAGACGGTTGTCGTCTTCGGGTTCGTAGCTCAGCAGTAGGTAGTTGCACGGCGTGTCCGGCGTGTCCCAGCCATAATGCTGAAAAATCCGTGTGACCATGCCCTGGGCGGCGGCCATGCTGCGGGTGTCATAACGCATGCGGCTTTTCTGGCCGCTGGTGCCGGACGAAGTCAGCTCCAGCGCGCCTTCAGCGGTCGGACTCATCAGTAGTTGCTGTTTGAAAAAATTGGCGAAGATCGGCGGCAGGAGCGACCAGTCGTCCAGCTGATCCAGGGTCTGCGCTTCCAGACCGTGGCTGTTCAGCCAACGCTCGTAGCCCGGGGTGTGATGGCAATGAAACAGGCTGATTTCAGCCATGGCGCGTTCGAACAAGCCCGGCGGTACCGAATCCAGGTCGTAAGGCTGCGCCAGCGCACACAGTGCGTCGGTGTAGGGAAGGTGGATCATCAAATATCCTTTTTGTTTAACTCAGACGGCTGACGTGTTGCGGCAGCCTTGCAGGAAATGTTGCAAGGGCAGGAGGCAGGCAAGGCCGGCGATACTGGCGATGAAAGCAAACGAGTCGAGGCTGTCACCGGCACCGAGCGCCGCGATCAATGACCCGAGGCCCCCCATGATCGAGATTGAGATCATGCCGATCATGGCCGACACCAACCCTTTGCTGTCTTCGCTGGAAAACAGCGCCAGCCGATACAGCGCCGCATTGCTCATGCCCAGGCCGACGGCGTAGAGCGCCAGGCACCCGACCAGCCAGCCGGTCGAAGCACCATAAAAGCCAACGATCAGCAGGGCGACGAGCCCGCCACAAAACGGCCACAGTGCAAAACGGATCAGTTGCGTCAGGGCCCTACCGGCGATGAGTCGGTCGAGCAGCAGATTGCCGAGTATCACTGCGCCGAACACCGGAATCTGCCAAAGCCCGTACTGCAGCGACGACAAGCCCTGGCCGTGGATCAACAACAGTGGCGACAGACCGATCCAGGCAATCAGCGGCAAGCTCATCAGCCCAAGGGAGATGGACGACAGCACAAACCCTCGGTTGCGTAACAACTCACCGTAGCGACGCAGCGTGCCGCGCAAGTCGAAGGGCTCGGTCAGCGTTCGGGGGCCTTGGGTGCGCGGCATGAACCCATACAAACCAAGCCAGACCGCGAAGGCGGCGATACCCAGCAACAGGAACAGCTCCCGCCACGAGAGCCACTGCAATAACAGGCTGCCGAGCAAGGGGCCGAGCAGCGGCGAAAGCAGGGCGATGTTGCCCAGCCACGCCATGATCCGCACGGCATCGGCTTCGCAGAACACGTCTTGCAGGGCGGGGTAGCTGACCGCGATGACAAAGCCCAGGCCCATGCCCTGGATCAATCGCAAACCATTGAACGCCTCGATACCCTGCACCCAATACGCCGCGCCGCACGCCAGCGCAAATAACGCGCTGCCGATCAGCAGCAGAGGACGGCGTCCGTAGTGATCGGACAGCGGGCCGACCAGCCACTGCAGCAGAACACCGCCGGTCAAATACAGGGTGAAGGCATACGGAACATGCCTGGGATTGGCCTCCAGTTGTTCGGTTACGCCCAGCATGGCGGGCATGATCAAATCGCTGGCCATATAGGTCAGGAGTTCGAACGCTGCAATGGCCAGACAGAAACCGATCAGTTGAAAGGGGCGCAGGTTTATTGATGATGTGTACATGACTTCCTTGTCGATACTTAAACTTTAAGGAGGGAACTCCTGTATCGGTGTATCGAAAGAATAATCATCGATGGGGCGGCACCCTAGAGAGCGATTGAGACTTGGAATTTCAATGGGTTGCCACGTATTGCACGTTGGCGGAATAGCCGAATTTGCGAGTTGATATGGATCCAAACTTACAAAAATGCGAACAATCCGTTGTAAGAAAAATGCCCGCAACAGGGCGGGCATTTGTTCAGGTTTTTAATAACGGCTTCTTTGTCTTACGCAATCTAACTGTGTGGACTACCGATGTTGGTAATAACCCGGTCCGCCACGATCATAATGGTGGTCACCGTGCCAGCCGCCGTGGGGGAAAATGATACAGCCGCTCAGGGAAAGCAGAGCGATCAGGGGAATCAGCAGTGTGATTCGACGGAGCATTTCAAAATCCTCATGGTTATCGCCGCAATGAAGCCAAAACTCTTCATCGGCTGTAACATGAGACTGCGTTTGCCGGCGTTTATCCCCGCCCGAAGGTAGGGGCTTGGCATGCAAACGGATACAAACCGGATACATTTCAAGATTCAGGAACCCGCAATGACCCAGTCGCAACGTTTGAAATACTCGATTCTGATCTCCCTGGTCGTCCTGGGGATCATGTTCGGCCTTTCGTATCTGCAAAACGCAGGGATCATCAGCGAGAAGCTGTTTCAGTACATCGCCATTGGCGTGGCCGTGATCGTCGTGGTCGTCAATGGCGTGATGCGCCGCAAGGTCAAGCCTTGAGCGACGCGCCCGAGGCTGATTCGCTGTAGAGAATGGCAATAGCCTGCGGATGCAGGCTGTAGCTCTTGTCCGGATTGAGCGTAATCACGCCCTCACTGCATAACCGCTTCAAGACCTCCCGCACACTCAGGAAGGACAGGGGAATATCCAGGTCCAGCAAATACGTGTGCACGCCGCGCACGCCCAGGTTGCGCTCGCTTTGGGCGGCGCTCAGCAAGGCGTCGATGACTTTCAGGCGAATCAGACTGGTTCTCAGGCCAAAGCTCTTGAGCAGTACCCTGATTCGTTCGTTTCCATGGCGCTCGGCCCTTTGTTCGAAGATCCCTGCACCAGAGGTCATGGAGATGCCTTTTGACGCATGGCTACCGTCCGTTGGCAGTTGCGAGTTGTACATGCAAAAACTCCTTTTCAGAGCCTGATCAGGAAAAAGTGATGGTGCTCTCAATCATTAAGACGAACGAGCACGGCAAATCATGAAGGCTTTGATGTAGAAAATTTGTCGACGCCATGTGAGCGCCATGTGATGTGGCACCGGTAAACCGTTGCGCCGGCTAAATTTCCTGATGATTTTTTCGTTCCTAAGGCCAGGCACATTCCGTGGTACGCAGGATGTGATTTTCCCAGGCCATGTCCATCAGGAGCGAGCGTGATTATTAGCAGGCAGTTAACCCGGTTGAGTCTTGCAGGTGTAATGCTGGGGTTGAGTCTTGCGGCAAGCGCCCGCAGCCAGCCAGAGTCTTCGGCCGTCGATATCCGTCGCACCAGTTTCGGCGTGCCGCACATTCGCGCCGAAAATGAGCGCGGGCTCGGTTACGGTATCGGTTATGCCTACGCCCAGGACAACCTGTGCCTGATGGCCAACGAGATCGTCACCGTCAACGGCGAGCGTTCGCGGTATTTCGGCCCGGATCAATTCACCATCGAAGAACGTGCGAACCCGGCCAGCGACCTGTTTTTCAACTGGTTGAATACCCCGCAGGCCGTGGCCGGATTCTGGCAGGCACAAACCCCTGAAGTGCGTGATCTGATCGACGGTTACGTGGCCGGTTACAACCGCTCGCTGGCCGAGCGTCAGGCCCAGGGTTTGCCGGCGCAGTGCCAGGGTGACTGGGTGCGCCCGATTGCCGCCGAGGACTTGGTGAAGCTCACGCGGCGACTGTTGGTAGAAGGCGGGGTCGGGCAGTTCGCCGAA
Source organism: Pseudomonas sp. 5Vm1k (assembly GCF_056161485.1). Classification (NCBI taxonomy): domain Bacteria; kingdom Pseudomonadati; phylum Pseudomonadota; class Gammaproteobacteria; order Pseudomonadales; family Pseudomonadaceae; genus Pseudomonas; species Pseudomonas sp. 5Vm1k. The sequence goes on along the minus strand of NZ_JBSPCZ010000013.1, from coordinate 50,929 downwards.
GCGCTGGCCGGCGCCACGCCACCGGCTGCGGTCGCTCAAACGGTAGCGGGCGCGCAGTCGTTCCAGCTTGCCGCCGAACGTCAGCAACGCTTTGCGCTGGACCGTGGCAGCAACGCGGTGGCCATCGGCAGCGAGCGCTCGTTCAATGGTCGCGGCATGCTCCTGGCCAACCCGCACTTTCCCTGGGTGGGCGGGATGCGCTTCTACCAGATGCACCTGACGATTCCCGGCAAACTGGATGTAATGGGCGCCGCGTTGCCGGGCCTGCCGATGATCAACATCGGTTTCAACCAGCACCTTGCCTGGACCCACACGGTGGATTCATCCAAGCATTTCACCTTGTATCGCCTGCAACTGGACCCGAAGGATTCGACCCGTTATCTGCTCGATGGCAAGTCGTTGCCGCTGGATAAACAGACCCTGACGGTGGACGTGAAACAGCCCGATGGCCAGGTCAAGCCGGTTTCCCATGTGGTCTACAGTTCGGTGTTCGGCCCCGTGGTGCAGTGGCCCGGGAAGCTCGACTGGGACCGTCAGTTCGCCTACAGCCTGCGCGATGCCAACCTGGAAAACGACCGCGTCCTGCAGCAGTGGTATGCGATGAACCGCGCCACCAGCCTCAAGGATTTGCAAGCATCGGTGCACAAAATCCAGGGCATTCCATGGGTCAACACCCTGGCGGCGGATGATCAGGGGCAGACGCTCTACATGAACCTGTCGGTGGTGCCGAACGTCAGTGCTGACAAGCTCGCCAAGTGCAGCGATCCACGCGTCGGGTTGAAGATGATCGTGCTCGACGGCTCCAACAGTGCCTGCGCTTGGGACATTGATCCGAACGCCGCGCAAAAGGGCATTTATGCATCGGACCAGTTACCGCAATTGCTGCGCAAAGACTTTGTGCAGCATTCCAATGACTCTGCGTGGCTGGCCAACCCGGCGCAACCGCTCACCGGTTTCTCGCCATTGATCAGTCAGGACAGCCAACCGCTGGGGCTGCGTTCGCGGTTTGCCCTGGATCGCCTGGGTTCGCTGGCCAAGGCCGGACCAGTGGCAGCGGCGGATCTGCAACGCATGGTGATGGATGATCAGGTCTATCAGGCGGCGCAAGTCATGCCGGACCTGCTGAGGTTTTGCAGCGCCGACCTGGGCGCCGATGCGGCTGCGCTCACGCCGTTGTGCGTCAGCCTGAAGGCGTGGGATGGCCGGGCGAATCTGGACAGCGGCCCGGGCCTGGTGCACTTCCAGAATGTCATGGAAGCGCTGCAACCATCGCCTGACATCTGGCGCGTGGCCTTCGACCCGAAAGATGCGCAGCACACCCCGCGCGGGCTGGCGCTTGAGCGGCCAGAAGTGGCGAAAGCCCTTCGCGAAGCGATGCTCGCGTCGGTGGAACTGGGCAGCAAAATGGGACTCAAGCCGGACAGCCGTTGGGGCGACATTCAGGTGGTCAGCAGCGGTGGACAGCAAACGGCGATTCACGGTGGGCCAGGTACGTTGGGGATTTACAACGCGATCCAGAGCGTACCGAGAAGCGACGGCAAACTTGAAGTGGTCAGCGGCACCAGTTACCTGCAAATCGTGACCTTCGATGAAAAAGGTCCGCATGCTCAAGGTTTGCTGGCGTTCTCGTTGTCCAGTGATCCGGCGTCGAAGTACGCCCGGGACCAGACGCAGGCCTTCTCGAAGAAACAATTGAGCGTGTTGCCGTTCACCGAACAACAGATCAAGGCTGATCCGCAGTATCAAGTGCAGACGCTTCGCGAGTCGGATGAAAAAGCCGGGAAGGTGGCGGCACAGTAAACGCCGCGCTACTGGCTGCAAACATGAAGGCCGCACCCCTCAGGGGTAGCGGTCTTCAGCTTTTTGGCGCTTGGCGCGGAATCGAGTTGAGTACTGGATTGCCGTTTTCGTTACGAGTCAGGTAGACCGGCAACACCCGGGGCAGGGTCGCCACCAGGTTATTGAGTTCCTTGATGTTATAGATGCCGCCGATTCGGATCGAAGCGGTGCTGCTATCGGCCACCATCACCGGTTTGCTCAGGTAGCGATTGATCAGCGGCAACGCGTCGCTTAGCGGCAGGTCATCGAGCACCAGTTTGCCGCTGCGCCAGGCCAGTGCGTTGTCATTGGCGTAGGTCTGGCTGATTTGCGGCATGTAATCACCGTGCCGGAAACGCGCTTGCATCGCCGGCTCCAGGCGCAAACCGTCGCCTGCCAGGGCGTCATTGCTGGTCACAAGGACAGAGCCTTCAATCAGGTTGACCCGCACCTGATCTTCATACAGCCAGACGTTGAATTTGGTTCCGGTCACCCGAATCCTGCCCTCGGCCGCTTTGACGATGAAGGGGTGAGTCATGTCGTGGCTGACGCTGAAAAACGCTTCACCTTTTTTCAGTGTGACCCGGCGCTCATCCTTGTAATTGCGGAAGGTCAGCTCACTGCCCAGGTTCAGTTCGACCTGGCTGCCATCGCTCAGGGTGACCTGACGTACATTGTCGCTGGCTTCGAAATGCTGATAGGAGTCAGGCAGCCAGCCGAGGTTCCAGCCGGTGTACGCCGCCAATGGCAGCGCCAGGGCACAGACGGCGGCGGTGATGCCGACAGTGCGCCACGACGTTGGAGGCTTGACGTGCAGCGGCGGCGTCGCAGACTCCGGACGCGGCAGGTCCCCGGCGACATCCCAGATCTCCAGCATCGCTTCGTATTCGAAGGCATGCAACGGATGAGCGTCCCGCCATTGCTCGAACGCCTGACGCTCCTCAGAGGTGCAGTCGATGGCGTGCAGACGCATGCACCAGTGCGCAGCGGCATCGGTGATGGCGTCGTATTCGGCTTCCGAGAGGGTGTGTTCGGTCATTGACTCATCCTGATTTGCTGCATTCTAACCTTGAGGGCGAGGTGGCGAGAACATCCGTCATGGCAATTACCCATCAAAGTGGAACTTATTTTTCCCGGCAGGGCCCTAAAAACAGGACCTCAATACACAGTATCCACAAATGGAGTGAAAAAATGATCAAGAAAACCTTTGCCGCTGTCATTGCCGCCGCAACGTTGTTGAGTGCCGGTGCCGCCATGGCCGATCGTCCCGGTGCAGGCTGGATTTCGATCGAGAAGGCCATTGAAACGGCGAAGACCAAGGCAGGCTATGTCGAGGTCTATGAAGTAGAAGCCGATAACAACGGCTATTGGAAAGGCGAGGGCCGCAAGGCCGATGGTGTGGTCTATGAATTCCGCATCGATGGCGCCTCGGGGAACATCCTGCGCGATCAGAAAGACTGAACCGATCAGGGCACTGTCGCCACAGTGCCCTGACTTTCCAACTTACGGTGTACGGGTGTGGAGCTGGCGCCCCAGGTGACAGATCAGCCAGGACACCGAGTCAGCATTACCCAACTGCACCGCCAGCCTTACCGTCGCATCGCTCATGAAAATTGTCCTGGCCTCGTCCAGGTTTTTTTTGCCGGTCAATCTCAATACGTGTTTCAGGCGCCGGTCAGTGAGTTCGAACGTCGTGTCGCCAAAATCTTCCCAGATATCGTCTTCGGAATTGAAGACCGTGAACAACTCCGTCAGCGGCGTTCGGCTCGACAGTGCCTTGTTCTGAACGTCCGTCAGTGCGGTCTTGAGCTCTATCGCTCGCAAGGTAGTGGTTTCGAACAGGTCCACAAAGGGCCTCGGCGTGTCCAGGTACGCTATGTCCTCGGTCTTGCAGATCATGTGCGACAACTCATGGATCAACGTCGCCGCCCGGGCGTGGGTACTGATCGGGAAAGAGGCGTCTTTCAGGTAACTACGGTAGAAATCGAATTTGGGGAAAAAGAACTTCTCCGCGAGGTAGATCTTGTTCCTCTGATCAGAGGGGATCGCAAACGCAAAGACGTTTTCCGGTTCATCCTTGGCCCTGCCGATGACAAACCGCGTGGATTTCTCTTTCCTGAGCGTCGGATCAAGCAGCGCCCCCAGGATCTCTTGCACGACTTTTTCAATCATCTTCACGTGCTCGGGCAGCACCTCAGGTACACCCAGAAAATCCCTGATCAGCAAATGGACCGGCGTTGCTCGCGTGGACGAGTTCTTCAATAACTGCAGATTGCGGAAGCTGTTCCAGGCGTAGGTGGTCGCCAGATCGAGGCCTTCGTCGATCAGTCGAGCCCTGACCGGAAAGAGCCGTCGGATCTCTGACATGCCATCGGCCTGGACATTCATCCCATAGTTGACGGCGTCCCAGGTCTGTAGCCGTCGCAGCAAGTTGTAGCGTGGCGCCTGGGCCTCTGAGTCAAGAACCCATTTTTTCTCGGCGTTCTGTAGCGCATAAGGACCGTCGAGCTTGTCGCTACGGATGACCCAGCGCTTGCCGCGCTTCTGGATCGGATACACCTTGCCGTCAATCGGCGCGTAATGCTGCTTGCTGGTCGCGTCCGTGTAGAGCCCCAGCTTGCTGTCCAGCGTGAGGGCGCCGAGGTCGACGTCAGTGTTTTCGTGACGCTGCAAGCGTGTGCGTGCGGGGGCGGTGATGTCGATCCGTTCACAGGCTGTGGCCGTGTCGGGGGCGGGCGGCGCAGGCTCGCGGGGGTCCATCGATTCGCGCAACGTGGCCAGTTGCGCCATACCGCGGATAAAGGCATCCAGTGCGGCCCCCCATTTGTGTTGTTGCAGGTCTTCGGCCGACGCCTTGATATCGCGATAACTGCGCCATACGGTGACCGGGTAAGCCAGTTTGCCGGAAACGAAGGTCAACGCCTGGTTCAGGTCTTCGCCCAATACATGTTTGATCGTTGCCCATTCGCTTTGCCCATCCTTGTCCGATTGGCAGCCCAGTAGCCGGGCCAACAGATCGGCGTTGTCTTTGAACAACTGCATGAACAACGAGCCTTTGATGGGGCTGGACGCGACGCTGGCCGGCGTGCCGGTGGTGGCCAGGCGGTTTTTGCACCGTGTCCTGTCTGCCGGGGACAGGCTGTTGAGCACCCAGCGCTGCAGTGCTCCGGTGGTTTTCAGCTCGGTCAGCAACGTGTTTTCGTTTTCATATTCTTTGACCCCGTGTTCCGGGCTGTAGGGCGCCAGCAACACCTGAGGTCCGTCCGCGTCTTTTTTAGGCCCGATCAGATAGACCCCGGGCACTTTGATCGCCGTTTCACTGTTGGCACCTGACAGCTCAAGCGGGCGGATGATCGCGTTGCTGCCTTCCACCGCGTCACGGGCAATCGCATCGGGCATGTCGATGACTTGCCGGATCAGGTCAAACCCGGTGGCGCTCAAGCGTTCCTGGAGTTTCTCGGCATGGGCGTAATGCAGCAGTTGCCAGGGCAATTGCGTGGCGAAGCGCTTTCTGCGCGTCGCGGCATCGGCATGGGATTCGGCGAAGGCCTGGGTCAGCTCGGCGCGCTGATGTTCCCCGGGCTTGAGGTTGCGGATCAGGTTCTTGATGTAGGTTTCATCGAGCCCGGCAGGCAGCGCTTTGTTGGTCAGCGATGCCGGTTTGAAGCTGAGCGTGTCCAGATCGTGCAGGTGACTCAAGGCAAACGCCGGCAAGGTCTGGGTTCGAGCATCGGACGTCGCGCGGGGGCTGATGCGGATCTCCACGGTGTCCGGGTCGAGGTTGTGCTTGTCGGCCTTGAGTTGTTTGTGCAACTCATGATGAGTCGTACGCTCCAGGGAGCGGATGCCGCTCAGGTAATCCTTGTCGTCCGTGACGTTGTTCAGGTATTGCGCCAACAGTTCGGTGTGCAGGATCTGATCTTCCAGCGAAGCATTGGCCAGCCACGCCGGGAGTTTTTGTCGGGTGATCAGCGACTGGGCAATGTCCGTCGCCCGTTGCAGGCCGGTTTTGGGTAGGCCCAGTGCGGTCAGGCTCAGCAGGTCTGCTCGATGCTGAGTGGGCAGGTTGGAGACCAGTGCGCGCTCGACGAGGGTTTTATCCAGCCGAACATGGGGCTTTTGCAGATGTTCAAAAAAGTCTTCATGAATCAGTTGCAGCGGGGCGAGGGTAAAGGATCGGCCAGGGACGCGCTCGTCACTCTCCAGGTTCTCCAGCAAACCGTGGCGCTCAAAATCACTGAGCAGGCGGCGGTTGAGTTCGGCCCGCATCGGTGTCAATGACGGGAAGGCCTCAAACCCCAGGGCCGGGGTCCACAGGACGGTTTTGCCGGAATGCTCAGGATCCAGGCCGCCACGTTCGGTGAGCGCGAAACAACTCGCCAGTTTCAACGGGTCAGCGCTGTCGGCCTTGAGCGCCAGGCCAAACACATCCGGCAGGAAGCCGTTCAGGGCAGCGCGCTTGAGGCGCACCGGCGTATCGAGAACGCTCTGCACCATCGCTTGCTCCACGCTGCCCAACGTACGGCTCAGGCTTCGCAGCTTGAATTCGCTGCGCAACGCAGTCGACAGCGTGTGGGCGAACTTGGGTTTGAGCAGCTCCAGCGAAGCGCGAGCACCGTCTTCAGCCTGCGCAAGCGTGGTGACGGTGCCGGGAATGGCCGGGTGTATTTGCAGTTGCTGTTCCAGGGAGTTTTCGACGCTGGCCAGCAGCGCCAGTTGTTGTTTGGCCGAGTCCGCGCGCACGGTGGCCGGTTGCGCGCTCCAGCGCCGGTCGGCGCGAGTGCTCCAGCGACCATTGGCCTCGACGGGCATCAGTCGTTTATCGATCAGGGCGCGTACGTCCAGCGCATTGTCGAGCAGCGCATGCGGGTCCAGAACGCCGGCGCTTTCCCGGTAACGGCTCAAGGCGTAGGTCAGGTTCTGCCGTTGCTTGGCCATCACGCCCGTCATCAAGTGTGCGAACACCGGGCCGTTGATTGGCGCACCTACAATAGCCCGCTGCTGTTCCTCCAAAGACAGAAACAGGCCGCGTTCTTCGAGGGCCAGAAAGTTGAACAGATTGTCATCGTGGCCCTCGCTTTTCAGCATGCCCAGCAAGGTGTTCTTGATCTGGCTCAGGCTGCCGCTGGTTTCCACACCTCTTGTCTGGGTGTACAGAAAAGCGCTGGTCTTGTCGGTGCCGATCATCAGGGTGCAGGCCGGTTCGACGTAATGTTTGAGCGGTGCACTGATCCGGACTTTTTCAATCCGCACCGGATCGTTGGAGGCAGGCAAATCACCGGTGCCCGCCAGGCTGACGTCCATCAACCGCAGGTATTCCTCACTGGTCAGGATGCCTTTCTGGCGTTTGAGCAAGAGGTCCACGCAATAGGTGTCGCCGAGGCTTTGCGCGAAAAACTCAGAGCGTGCCAGGCCGTTGCCCATGGGGCTGTTCCAGAACGTGTCGAGCAGGCTGCGCAGGTGGGGCGTCAGACTTTGCGCGATCTCCTTGATTGCCGCTTCCCAGGCCAGGTTGTCGGTGTCGCTACTGGCGTTTCGTGCCGGGTGGATGAAAACCCTGGAATCGCCGTCCGGCCACTGATTGTTCAGGTAGTAGTGCAGCACGGCTTCGCTTAACGACAGCGAAGATATTTTGCGCTGTGGGGTATTGCCGACAAAGCTGTCCAGGCGGGTGCGGCGCTGGTCAAGTGTCGGGAAGTGCCTGGCCAGGGCGTTCTTGAGGACGTCGTCGAGCATGGTGCGCAGGGTTGGGCACTTGATCAGTTCCGCCAGCATCGTCGTGATGTTGTGGTTCTGATTGCCCTCTATCACGGCTTCCTGATCCTGGAAAACTGCACCGTCAATCGCTTGGATGGAGATGTTCAGGCTTCTGGCGGCCAGGACGGTGCAGCGCTGTTCGATGGACAGATAACGCAGCAACTCGCGTTTGCCTGCGGTTTCGCCTAGCCATCGTTTCACTGTGTTCTTCAGGTCATTGAAGTCCGCGTATTTGATCAAGCCTTTCCACGGGGTGTAGAGCGTCGCTTCACCGTCGTCGGGCCTGCTCATGGAAAAAGCCCCGGCCAGGGTGATCGCCGATCCTTTGTCCGGGGTCAGCAACAGCCGATGCACCTGCATGCCGGGCTTGTGGGCTGCGCGGGCAGTATCAGTGGCCAGGTAAACCGCCTTCAGCCACTTGAGGTCGTCGATGCTGAAGTTCAGGGCTTTTTCGCGATCACCGGGCTGCCGGGCAATGGCCGCCGTTTCGGCTTCGTCAAAAAAATAGGGGAGTGGGGGAGCTGTCATGGTTTTTCCTCGGTTAGGTTGAGGAAAAACAGTAAGGCGGGCGCGAAGCCTTGGTGCGGTACATATTGCTTGAGTCGATCCTGTTGCCGAGGCTTGACAGGACACCTCTAGAACAGCGATTAATCGCCGATGTATTAACGGGTTGCCGCACAACCCCGTTTCAGCCTGTAGCCCGAACTCAATAATAAAACTGGAGCCTCAGATGACCGCAACACCCGTCAGTTCGAACACCGAACCTCTCGATTTCGATTCACTCGTTGTGTTGCTCGAGCAAGTCTTCCTGCGCCATGGCACCTCGGCCGACGTCGCCAGGACCCTGGCACTCAACTGCGCCGGTGCTGAGCGTGACGGTGCCCACAGCCACGGCGTATTCCGCATTCCCGGTTATGTGTCGACGCTGAAAAGCGGCTGGGTCAATGGTCAAGCCGTGCCGGTGGTCGAGGACGTGGCCTCGGGGTTTGTCCGGGTCGATGCCGCCAACGGTTTTGCCCAGCCCGCGCTCGCCGCTGCCCGCGCCTTGCTGGTGGAAAAGGCCCGCAGCGCCGGGATTGCCGTGCTGGCGATCCGCAACTCCCATCACTTCGCCGCGCTCTGGCCAGATGTCGAACCCTTTGCCTATGAAGGCCTGGTGGCCCTGAGCGTGGTCAACAGCATGACCTGCGTGGTGCCCCATGGCGCGGATCGTCCGCTGTTCGGCACCAACCCGATTGCCTTTGCCGCGCCACGGGCTGACGGCGATCCGATTGTCTTCGACCTGGCCACCAGCGCCATTGCCCACGGCGACGTGCAGATCGCCGCGCGCAAGGGCGAGCGCTTGCCGCCGGGCATGGGCGTGGACAGCCTCGGCCAGCCGACGCAGGACCCCAAAGCCATTCTGGAAGGCGGCGCGTTGCTGCCGTTCGGCGGGCACAAGGGTTCGGCGTTATCGATGATGGTGGAGTTGTTGGCGGCGGCGTTGACCGGCGGCAATTTCTCCTTCGAGTTCGATTGGTCGAACCATCCGGGTGCCAAGACGCCGTGGACCGGGCAATTGCTGATCGTGATTGATCCGAGCAAGGCTGCCGGGCAGAGCTTCGCCGAGCGCAGCCAGGAACTGGTGCGGCAGATGCACGGGGTTGGGCTCAAGCGGTTGCCGGGGGATCGGCGGCATCATCAGCGCGCTAAATCGGCGGCTGATGGGATTCGGTTGGAACCGGAAGTGTTGGCGAATCTGCGGGAGTTGGCTGGTCTCTAAAAGTCACCTCAAAAACAATGTGGGAGCGGGCTTGCTCGCGAAGGCGGTATGTCAGTCGAGGTAAATGTTGACTGACACACCGCCTTCGCGAGCAAGCCCGCTCCCACAGGGGAAGTGTGTTTTAACGACGACCGAGCAGCAACCCCACCACCAGGCCGAAACCGGCGGAGATGGCTACGGTCTGCCACGGGTGGCCACCGATGTAGGTTTCAGTGGCGTCGACCGCAGGCTTGGTGCGTTCGCGCACACTGGTCACGGATTCCAGTGCCTGTTGCAGCTTCTGGGCGACTTGCCCACGCAACGTATCGGCTTCTTCGCCGACCAGTGACGCGCTGCTTTTGAGCAGTTTGTCTGATTCTTCGATCAGCGCCTGAAGTTCACTGAATGCCTGGTCCTTGATTTGGTCTGCGGCGGTTTGTACGGCTGTTTTGCGGGCCATTGAGTAACTCCTTGCGGTTAAGTGGGCAGTGAACAATGGAGTCTGCGGCGATTGAAAAAGTTGCAGTGAATTTGCGCGCAGACTCAACCCCGGAGAAAAATCCAGGGTCGGAGGATTCCTCCTACAGTGTAAGATGTCGCCTATTTACGCCGCAGGTATTTCCCATGAGCTTCAATCTGGCCGACAAACCCCTTGCTGAGCGCGCTGCGCTTGAAGACGAAAAATCCCGTCTGTTCGACCTTTGGCAAAGCAACCTGGGCAAGTCCAAGGGCGAAGCCGCGCGGTTGTTTGGTGAGCGGGCCAAACGCAAAGGCAAATGGGCCGAATGGGTCCGCTCCGAACTCGATCTGCTGTCGCCGCCCGAGTACGCCAACATGGTGCGCAGTGAAGTGAACCGTTTGATGGCCGCCAAATAATTTCCGATAACACCGATCCCTGTAGGAGCGAGGCTTGCCCGCGAAGGCGATCTCAAGAACACGACCTGTAGGAGCAAGGCTTGCCCGCGATAGCGATCTCAAGGACGCCTTCGCGGGCAAGCCTCGCTCCTACAAGGGCATGTCGTTCACAGGGTTGCCGCCATTGTGGGCGAAGCTCGCGGCAATCGCCTCGCGCACCTTCAACACCACCGGATCGAGCTGGGTGCTGGTGCGCCAGCCCAGTTCGATCGGGTAACGCGGCAGCGCCAGCGGGCAGGGCAGCAGCGCCAGTCCCGTAAGCGCCGCGATGCTTTGCGCGGCGTGGGCCGGAATAGTCGCCACCGCCTGACTGCCCTTGAGCAAATGCGGCAACGCGGCAAAATGCGTAGTCGAGGCACACACCCGCCGACTCAGGCCCAGTGCCGCCAACCCCTCATCGGTGATCCCGATAAAACCGCCGGAAGACACCAGAATGTGTTCCCGCGAGACGAACTCTTCCAGGCTGATGACCTGCTGTGCCTCCGTCAGGCTGAGCGGGTCCACCAAACACAAATACCCCCCTTCACCCAACACCTGGCGGCTGAGCAAGCGCTCGGCAAATCCGCCAGCGGTAATCGCCAGATCGATACTGCGATCCAGCAACGCATGGGCGACGATCTGGCTATGCGTCTGGCGGAAAATCAGCCGCAGTTTCGGCGCACGGCGGGCGATCTCCTCCATCAGTCGCCGCCCGTAGGCAATTTCGAAATCATCTGACAAACCCACGGTGACCGAACGTCCTTCGTAATGATTGGCGGCCGGGTCGATCATCGCCAGGCTCTGCCGGCATTTGTTCAGCGCATCACTGACCACCGGTTTCAACTGATTGGCCCTGAGCGTCGGCGCCAAACCCCGGCCAGTACGCACAAACAATTGATCGCCATACAACTCTCGCAACCGCCGCAACGCAGCGCTGACCGCCGATTGCGTAACGCCCAGGCGCAGGGCGGCGCGGCTGGCGCTGGATTCTTCGTGCAGGGCTTCGAAGACTTTGAGCAGGTTGAGGTCGACGGTGGCGATATTCATGGTGTTCATATCATTCAGCAGCGAACGGGGCTTTATTCATGATCCAGCGCGGGCGGAAAATCAGCAACACCTCATTGCCGTCGGAGTTACAGACATGTCCAAGTCAATCGTTGCCGCTTTGCAAATCGGCGCCTTGCCCGGTGGCAAGGGTGAAACACTGGAACAGATTCTTTCCTGGGAAAACGCGATCATCGAGTCCGGCGCCGCGCTGGTGGTGATGCCGGAAGCGCTGCTCGGCGGCTATCCCAAAGGCGAGGCATTTGGCACGCAACTGGGTTACCGCTTGCCGGAGGGACGTGAAGCGTTTGCGCGGTACTTCGCCAACGCCATCGATGTGCCTGGCGTCGAAACCGAAGCATTGGCCGGGTTGTCGGCGCGCACCGGGGCCAATCTGGTGATCGGCGTGATCGAGCGCGCGGGCAGCACATTGCATTGCACCGCGCTGTACTTCGATCCGCAGGCTGGTCTGGTCGCCAAGCACCGCAAACTGATGCCGACCGGCACCGAACGGCTGATCTGGGGCAAGGGCGATGGCTCGACGCTGCCGGTGATCGACAGCCAGGTCGGGCGCCTCGCGGCGGTGGTGTGTTGGGAAAACATGATGCCGCTGCTGCGCACAGCGATGTATGCCAAAGGCGTAGAGGTCTGGTGCGCACCGACGGTGGATGAGCGCGAGATGTGGCAAGTCAGCATGCGCCACATCGCCCATGAAGGTCGCTGCTTTGTGGTCAGCGCGTGCCAGGTGCAGGAATCACCGCAAGCCTTGGGCGTCGAGATCGCCAACTGGCCGGTGGATCGGCCGTTGATTGCCGGCGGCAGTGTGATTGTCGGGCCGATGGGGGATGTTTTGGCTGGGCCGCTAAGGGGTGGCCCCGGTTTGTTGACCGCTGAAATCGATACCGACGATCTGATTCGCGCTCGCTACGACTTCGATGTAGTCGGGCACTATGCGCGGCCGGATGTGTTTGAGCTGAGCGTGGATGAACGGGCCAAACCGGGCGTGCGATTCACCGCGTAACCCATGGTGGACCGCTGAAACCCTGTAGGAGCTGCCGAAGGCTGCGATCTTTTGATCTTGCCTTTGAAAATCAAGATCAAAAGATCGCAGCCTTCGGCAGCTCCTACGAGGGACGGTGCTCGTCGGGTTTACCAGGTCGCTGCACTCGGCCCCGGAAAGCTTAGTTTGCCGGTATCGACAAACCGCATCGTGCCGAACAATCCGCCCGCCAGTTTGCCGCGCAGCACGTAGGGCAGGTTGTCTAGGGTTTGGGTCTGGGTCAGGCCGAGGGTCTGGCGCAATACCGAGAACGCCGAGACGCTCACCGGTACGGTCAACACGGTTTCGGCGAAGCGCGGGATTGTCCCCGACTGATCGCTGACACCAGATGCCAACGGCTGGCCGTTGACTTCCAGATCCAGCGCCACGCCGTTGTAGTCGATGGCGGTTTCATTCGGGTTTTGCACACGGATCTTCACCGCAAAACGCACTTCCAGGTCTTGGCTTTGCATCGGCTCGATGCCGACCACGTTGATGTTCAGCGGATCGCGATTGGGGAACAGCGCGCAGGCGCTCAGAGAGAGCAACAGTAGGGAAAGGGACAGGGCAAGAAGTCTGCGCATGTAAGGCTCTCGACAGAAAAAGGGACTGAACCGCCATTGAATATTGTCTGGCGGTTCACCTGTGCGACCACGCTCACTGTGAGGGGTTCGCCCCGGGCTGTCACTTGTTCATGATTGCCAGGGGTTTCAGTTGCCCTTGACCGGCGTCGGCAAGGTCACGAGATTGACGTAACCGTCCCAGAATTTCTGCTGGTCGATGGCGAATACCACCTTGGCTTTTTGCGTGCCCACTGGCGGGCTTTTCTTGTAACCCAGCGCGCGGCCGTAATCAGCGCCGAACTGCGCGTCCACATCCACCCACAAATCCCGGGACTCGGTGACGATGCCCGGTTCCACCAGAAACAACGCCGGCAGGCTGTCCCAGGTGAAACTGTGATACGTCGGGTCCTTGTCGAACAACGGGCCGAATTCGTGTTTGTACAGATCAGCAATGGCCCCCGGTTTCGCGATCACCCGCTTGTACACCGAGGCATCGAAGGTGACCTTCTCGCAGACATCATTGGGGAAAATCACATGTTCGATCGGCGAGCGCAGGACGATCTTCGCCGCTTCGGGGTCGAACCACCAGTTGAACTCGGCAGCCGGCGTGGTGTTGCCCGGAATCTCCAGGGCGCCGCCCATGTACACGATGCGTTTGATCAACGGCACGATGTCCGGCGCGGAACGGATCGCCAGCGCAATGTTGGTCAGCGGCCCGACCGCCAGCAGCGTCACTTCATGGGGATTGGCGCGCACGCTGTCGACGATGAACTGCGCGGCGGTTTCCTTGCGCAGTTGGGTGTGGGTGGCCAGGCCATCCGGTGGTGCGACCAGTTGCGCGGCGGAGGTCGGACGCGGCGCCTTGAACGCCCCCGGCCAACCGGCGCCGAATAGCGCTTGTTCCTGCGGATAGGTGGCGAAGTCATGCAGTAGCGGATACGCCGCCCCGGAATACACGCCGATGTCCTTTTCCACGCCCATGCGCTCTACAGCCTTGAGCGCATCGACCTGTTCCTGATCGACCCAGGCATTGCCGCTGACCAGGGTCATGCCGAGCAGATCGATGCGTTTTTGCGCGTGCAACTGGGCGAGCATGATGAAGGCCTGGCCGTCATCGTTGAGTACGTTGAAATCGGTGTCGAAAATGACTTTTTCCGCTGCTTGCAAAGAACCGGCGCACAGGCCAGCGGCGACAAGCAGGGCACAGCGTTTGATCAAACCTTGCATGGATACTCACCTGGATAATTTTTGGAATACAAATCCCCTGTGGGAGCGGGCTTGCTCGCGAATGCGGTGTGTCGGTTGATATAAATACTGACTGACACGACGCCTTCGCGAGCAAGCCCGCTCCCACAGGGGGAGGTGTTTGGTGTCAGCGGTTTACCAGTTTGGCCGGCAGGGCGATCACCAAGAAACTGCTGAGGATCAAACACCCGGCAAAGAACCACAACGCCCCGGCACTGCTGCCGGTGACGTCAATTGCCACGCCCATCAGCGAGTTGCTGACCAACCCGGCAATGTTCGCCAACGAACAGGCAAGGGCAAACCCGGTGGCCGCCGCCGTGCCTTTGAGGAAGGTCGCCGGCAGGCTGAAAAATACCGGCACCGCGCCGATGATTGCCGCCGAAGCAATGGCGAACAACGCCACGGTCGCCACCACGTTGTGCACGAAGAACGGTGCAGTGGCCATGGCTGCCGCGCCGACCAGGAACGGCACGATGATGTGCCAGCGGCGTTCGCGGTGTTTGTCCGAACTGGCGCCGATCAGCAGCATGCCCAGCAGCGCGGCGACGCTCGGTAATGCGGTGAGGATGCCGATGTGGAAGGTGTCGACGATCCCGGCATTGCGGATGAAGGTCGGCATCCAGAAACCCATGGCGTAGGCGCTGAGCAGAATCGAGAAATCGATGCCGCCGAGCATCCACACTTTCAGGTTGAAGAAGCCGTCGCGAAAGCTGTGTTTACTGTCGCCGGCACTCGCTTCGTCGGCGCGCAGTTCCTGTTCCAGCAGGGCTTTCTCTTCATCGTTGAGCCACTTGGCTTGCTGGTAGCTGTTAGGCAGCGCCCAGAAGGTCAGTACACCGAGCAACACGCTGGGCACCGCTTCGATCAGGAACAGCCATTGCCAGCCACGCAAACCGCCGAGGCTGTCGAAATGGCTCATCACCCAACCGGACAGTGGCCCGCCAATCACGCTGGACAGCGGCAAGCCGATCATGAACAGCGCAATGATGCGGCCCCGTCGATAGGTCGGAAACCAAGTGGTCAGGTAATACAAGACGCCCGGCAGGAAACCCGCTTCGGCGGCGCCGAGCAGGAAACGCAGGACATAGAACTGGGTGGTGGAGGTCACCAGCATGGTGCAGGCCGAGAGCAGGCCCCAGGTGATCATGATCCGGGCGATCCAGATTTTCGCGCCGACCTTTTCCAGCACCAGGTTGCTCGGCACTTCGAACAGGATGTAGCCGACAAAGAACAGCCCGGCGCCAAGGCCGAACGCGGTTTCGCTGAAATGCAGTTGATCGAGCATCTGCAGTTTGGCGAAGCCGATGTTGATCCGGTCGAGGTACGCGGCCAGGTAGCAGAAACACAGGAACGGAATCAGCTTCCAGGTGATCTTGTGGTACAGCGCTTGAATCGGGTCGGCGACCGTGGTCGCGGGTGCTGCGTTCGCAATGGGCATCGGATGTCTCCTGGCGGTGACTTATGGTTTTTATACAGCCGCTTTTTCCAGCGCTCTGGCGCGCTGCAAAAGCGACGTCCAAAGGCAGTGTCAGAAGATTGAGGTCGCACCCTGTGTAGGAGCGAAGCTTGCTCGCGAAGGACCAGAGGACGCCGCGTTCATTCCTGATGAGCGCGTTATCGTTAACGTCCTTCGCGAGCAAGCTTCGCTCCTACAGGTGCAAGCCTCAGCTTTTTACCAAGACCTGCGCTCTATGGCGCGGTTCTTGTGGCACGCATTACATATTTTCGAAGTGGGCGATGGCCTCCTGTTTGCTGATGACATCGCCGTATTTGCTGTCGATGTCGAACAGATTGGCCTCGTGGGGCGCCGGATGCCGGTCGCCGACGCACTCACGCACGACGATGGTGCGGAAACCGTGTTGCACCGCATCCACCGCCGTCGCCCGAATGCAGCCGCTGGTCGAGCAACCGGCCAGCACCACGGTGTCGATCCCTTGGGCGTGCAGCATCGAGGCCAGGCTGCTGCCGAAAAACGCACTGGCGTACTGTTTGCTGATCACCACTTCATCGGCTTGGGGCAGCACCTCTTCGCAAAACGCCGCCAAGGGATTGCCCTCGACCATGTCCTTCATCACCGGGGCTTTTTTCACCCAGATCCCACCGTCGGCGAAATGGCCGGGATGGTAGCGAATATTGGTGTGCACCACCGGGATGCCTTTGCTGCGGGCGCTGGCCAGCAGCTCTACACTTTCGGCCACCGCACTGACCACGCCGGGCGCAAACAGTGGCGCGCCTTCGGTGGTGTAGCCGCGCATGAAATCGATCATCAGCAACGCGGCTTTTTGGCCGAAGCCGATACGCTGGCCCCACACGCCTTGATAGTTGTCGTTGGCGGTTTGTTCGCTCATTTCTGTGTCCTCATTTCTTGGCCTTGCCAATACGCTCTTTGGCGTTGCAAATAACCTGTGGCGAGGGAGCTTGCTCCCGCTGGGCTGCGAAGCAGCCCCAATACCGTCACCGCGTTAATTCAGACAAAACTTCGTGGCCGGTTTGGGGGGCTGCTGCGCATCCCAGCGGGAGCAAGCTCCCTCGCCACAAAATCCCGACTGCCACAAAAGCGGTTTACAACGAGCAACTTCAGTAGGCGCCAGAAAGCAGGGCGCCGGCGCCGGGAACGATCGGTTCCAGGTCCAGGGCCTTGAGCATGGCGTAGGTGGTGGCGATGGCCGCTGTGAGCACCGGTTTGCCGGTTTGCGCTTCGACTTGCGCCACCACCGGCAACGACTGCATCTGCACGCACGCCGAGAGCACGATCACATCAACCCCTTCCAGATTCATGCCAGCCACAATGCCGGGCAGGTTCGCCGGGTCGTGCCGGGCCACGGCGAGGTTGTCGGGGATCTCCAAAGCACGCCAATCCACCACTTCAAAGCCTTCTTCGCGAATGTAATCCACCACCAGTTCGGTCAACGGCTTCATGTATGGCGCGACAATGGCGATGCGTTTGGCGCCCATGACTTTCAGGCCCTCGATCAAGGCGCCGGCACTGGTGATCACCGGGGCATTCGCGTCGTTGTCGGCGGTGGCCTTGCGTAGCCGCTGTTCCGACTGGCGATGATAACCGAGCCCCATGGCCATGATCGCCACCAGGCAGGCATAACCCAGCACATCGACCTTGGCGTCGGACAACTCCACTGCGCAACGGTCGGATTCGCCGTCCATCGCCGCCAGTTCTTCTTTGCGCACCTGCTTCATGCGCATGCGGCTGGAGTGAAAGGTGAAGCGCTCCGGGCGGATCAACTGGCGCGCATTGAGCATCGCCGGGATCTCGGTTTCCATGGTGGTGTTGGAACTCGGCACAATCTGGCCGATGCGGTAAGGCTTGAGCATAAAAGTCTCCGAAGTCGTTTAAATCAGACGTGGGCCGAGGAAGTCACCGAAAGCTGCGAAGAAGCTTTCGAGGTCGTCCCAGGGAATCATGTGTCCGGCGTTGGCGACGTGGACGCTGCGAATGTTCGGTTGCAGGTCGAGGATTTCCGCTTCGTCCTCGGGCTGAATCACACCGCCACGGCCAGCGATCATCAGCAATACGGGTTGCTGGAGTTTTGGCAGGTCCTGATGGAAATCCACGTCATGGAAATCGTTGAAGGCCCGCACGATCGCCGGTTCGTAGCAGGTGTGCAGCCATTCGGCGCGCAGTTGCAGTTGCTCATCGGTCCAGGTGGCGCAGAAGGCGCGCATCGCCTCGGCGTTCATCCCGATCAACGACTGGCGAATCGAATCGACATACCACGGCAGTTTGCTCGGGTATTCACGGCGGCCAGGGCCAGAGACGGGCGGGTCGATCAACACCAGACGATTGACTCCGGCCGGATGCTTCACGGCACTGCGCACGGCAAAGCGGGCGCCCATCGAATGGCCGACCAAGTGATAACTGTCGAGCTGCATAGCTTCGGCGAACGCCCCGATATCGTCGGCGCAAGTGTCAGCGCTGTAATCCAGATCCGGCCCGGTGGAGGAGAGGCCGCGACCGCGCACATCGAGCACGTAGGTGTCGAAGTGCTCACCGAGGCGTTCCGCGACAAACCCCCAGGTGATCGCCGGACTGGTGATGCCGGGAATCAGCACCAGCGCCGGGCCTTTGCCGCCGTAGCGCAAGTAGTGCTGGCGAATGCCGTTGGCCTGGACGTTGCCGCCATGGACGAAAGTGCTCACGCGGCCACCCCCGATTTCAGCGGTTGGGCGTACAGGTCATAACCGTAGACCCAGGCCGGATCTTCCTGGGTGCGCAGCCAGGTGTTGGCGTTGGACACCGACTGCACGCGGGAGGCGCGTTCCTTGCGGTTGGCTTCATAGAGTTCGAACGCGGTGCGGTAGTCGCCGAGGCCGGTTTCCTGCAAGCAGCGGGTCAACATCGCCGCGTCTTCGATGGCCATGCCGGCGCCCTGGGCCATGTGCGGTTTCATCGGGTGGCAGGCGTCGCCGAGCAACACCAGGCGACCCCGGCTCCACAGCGGCAACGGGTTGCGGTTGCGCAGCGGCCATTTGGTGACGCTTTCGGTGGACTCGATCAGCGCCTGCACGGTCGGGTGATAACCCTGGAACGCCTCGAACATTTCTTCGCGGCTGCTATCGACAAACGCGCCCTGGAAATCCCACTCCGGGTGCGGCACGCCGGTGACGTAGTAGTACTCATCGCGCTTGCCGGTGGTGTAGTAGACCATCATGTGCCGGTCCTCGGTCCACCACTTGATGCAGTCCTCGAACTTCAAATCGTACTTGGCCAGTTGATCGCCCCGGATCAATGCGCGGTGCGCGACCCAGCCGCTGTACAGCGGTTTTTCCGCGCCGAGCAACTCTTCACGAATCTTCGAATTGATCCCGTCGGCGCCGATGACGATGTCGGCGTAGGTGACTTCGCCGTCGCTGAAAGTCAGGCGTACCTGGCTGTCGGTTTCTTCGAGGGTTTCCAGGCGTTTGTTGAAGTGCACGGTGCCGGGTTTGATCGTCGACATCTGCAAGGCGTGCAGGTCGCCGCGGTGCACGGTGACGTAGGACGCGCCGTATTCCTTGCGGGCGAAATCCCCCAGCGGAATGCGTGAAAGGTAGTCGCCGCTCAAGCCGTCACGGCTGAACCAGTGATCCGGGTGCGAGCCCATCAGGTCGAGC
Organism: Pseudomonas sp. 5Vm1k; assembly: GCF_056161485.1. Taxonomy (NCBI): domain Bacteria; kingdom Pseudomonadati; phylum Pseudomonadota; class Gammaproteobacteria; order Pseudomonadales; family Pseudomonadaceae; genus Pseudomonas; species Pseudomonas sp. 5Vm1k. The sequence continues at coordinate 31,719 of NZ_JBSPCZ010000013.1, read as the reverse complement.
TGCTGCTCGATGCCCATGCGCCGGAAGATTTTCATGATGTTCGGGCCCATGTGGATCCCGGCGCCGAGGCGGGAGAACTCCGGGGCCTGTTCGTAGATGTCCACCTGGAACCCGGCTTGTTGCAACAACGTCGCGGCGGCTGCACCGCCAAGACCTGCACCGACGATGGCGATTTTTTGCGTATTGGCCATGGGGCTTGTTCCTCTTCTTCGAATGGTCGCTGGCTGGGTCGCCGCAAGGTTTTAAAGTGTATACGCTGTATTTTTCAAAAAGAAAGAGCCGCTGATAAAAATTAATTTTCAGCGGTTTTTAGCGAGCGCCACCGAATGTAACCTTTGTTTGTTGGGTTTGTGTGGGTTTGTAACGTTATGGTCTGGCTCTTGCAGTCCGCTCGCATTTGATGTTTTATCGATAACAAATGGCGTATACGCTATAAAAATGCACTAGGGTGAGGCAGGGCGCCTCGACTTGGTGCGCAGTAGACGATTGAGGAGACAGGAAATGCCGGTAAGCGATTGCGAACTGACCCAAATGTTCGAACACGTGTTGAAGCTGTCGAAGGTCGACCCGACCCAAAGCGTCGCCGTGCTCAAGAGCCACTATTCCGACCCGCGCACCGTGCGCGCCGCGATGGACGCCGCGCAGCGCCTGGGCGCCAAGGTTTACGCGGTGGAATTGCCGTCGTTCAACCACCCGACGGCCATGGGCAACGACATGACCGCCTACTGCGGCGACACCGCGCTGACCGGCAATCACGCGGCGCAGCGGGCGCTGGAAGCGGCGGACCTGATCGTCGACACGATGATGTTGCTGCACTCGCCAGAACAGGAGCAGATCCTCAAGACCGGCACGCGGATTCTATTGGCCGTGGAGCCCCCGGAAGTACTGGCGCGGATGCTGCCGACCGAGGCCGACAAGGTGCGGGTAATGGCGGCGGAGAAGCTGCTGACACAGGCGCGTTCGATCCATGTCACGTCCCGCGCCGGCAGCGATTTCCGTGCGGCGCTGGGGCAATATCCGGCGGTCACCGAGTACGGTTTCGCCGATGAGCCGGGGCGTTGGGACCACTGGCCCAGCGGTTTCCTGTTCTCCTGGCCCAATGAAGAAACCGCCGAAGGCGTGCTGGTGCTCGATATCGGCGACATCCTGCTGCCGTTCAAGACCTACACCCGGGAGAAGATCACCCTGGAAATCGAGAAGGGCTTCATCACCTCGATCCACGGCGGCTTCGAGGCCGAATACCTGCGCGACTACATGAAGTATTTCAACGATCCCGAGGTGTACGGCATCTCCCACATCGGCTGGGGCTTGCAGCCAAAAGCCCAGTGGACCGCCATGGGCCTGCACGACAAGAACGATGGCATGTGCATGGACGCCCGGGCGTTCTACGGCAACTTCCTGTTCTCCACCGGGCCGAACACTGAAGTCGGCGGCAAGCGCAAAACCCCGTGCCACCTGGATATTCCACTGCGCAACTGCGATGTGTACCTGGATGACCAAGCGGTAGTGATTGGCGGGGATGTGGTGGCGCCGGAGGCTTCGCGGGTTCGCTAACTCGCTGAACATCTGCTTGCTTTGGTTGCACGCTGCACCCTGTAGGAGCTGCCGAAGGCTGCGATCTTTTGATCTTGTTTTTAAAAATCAAAGTCAAAAGATCGCAGCCTTCGGCAGCTCCTACAGGGGGTTGTGAACACTTCGCAAAATGGTTCATCTCTTGAGTCCGCCCCCCAACCTGTCCATCATGCCTCCCCACCACTCATCGTCTTTCGAGTCCGCCGTGCCTGAAACTCCTGATTCTTCCTATGTTTTTTCCGAACAAGTCGGGCATCTACTGCGCAAGGCCTATCAGCGACACATGGCGATTTTTCAGCAGAATGTCGGTGATTCGCAGCTCACGGCGGTGCAATTCGTGACCCTGTGCGCCGTGCGCGATCACGGTCCCAGCTCCCTGACGGAACTGGTCAAGGCCACCGCCGTGGACCAGGCGACCATTCGTGGCATCGTTGAGCGGCTCAAGGCCCGGGAGTTGATTACCCTCGAACCCGACCCGCAAGACCGGCGCAAAGTCATCGTCGGCCTGTCCGAAGCGGGCGACCGTTTGGTGCAGCAAACCGTGCCCTGCGCCGGGAAAATCACCGAACTGACCCTGAGCAATCTCAACCCGGCCGAACGGGTCGCGGTGCTGTTCCTGCTGCGCAAAATGATCGACGACCCGCAGGACTCATAAACCGTGCGCGACCGGTAGGAGCTGTTCGGCTCATGTAGCAGCTGGCGAAGCCTGCGTTCGGCTGCGAAGCAGTCGTGAAAATCAGGCACCGCGGTGTTTCAGGAAGACTGTGAGCTCAGGTTTGACGACTGCTTCGCAGCCGAATGCAGGCTTCGCCAGCTGCTACACGTTGGTACTGGCATCGTTTTTGCTCTTGTTTCATGTAGTAGCCACTTCACCAGTCGAGTGTGTCGCGACGCCACAACCCCATCCGGCCCGCGACGTTTTTTTCGACCTTTTGGTGTAGTAGCCACTTCATCAAACGAAGCAGGCGAAGCGAATGAGCAGCCAGGAAATCACCGTAGCGCTTGAGGTCAATGGCCTCACCACCACCGTCACCGCGATGGCGGACACACCGTTATTGCTGATCTTGCGCAATGACCTGCACCTCAACGGCCCCAAGTACGGCTGCGGCCTGGGCGAGTGCGGCGCGTGCACGGTGATCATCGACGGCGTGGCGGCGCGCTCCTGCGTTTTTCCGCTGGCCGGGGCCGTCGACCGACAGATTGTCACCCTCGAAGGCCTCGGCACCCGCGCCGATCCGCATCTGGTGCAACAAGCCTTTATCGACGAACAAGCGGCGCAATGCGGCTATTGCCTCAACGGCATGATCATGACCACCAAGGCCTTGCTCGACCGCATCCCGCACCCCAGCGAAACCCAGATCCGCAACGAGCTCTCGGCCAACCTCTGCCGTTGCGGCACCCACATCGAAATCCTCCGCGCGGTGCTGCGTGCCGCCCGCCAAATGCCTTGAAGGTGGATCAATGACCATGACTGACTCCATCCCCCCCTCCATCCCGCTCTCCATATCAACCCGCGACCAACTGCTGGCCAAGACCGGCGTGCTGCTGATCGTCGACGACATCCTGCCGCCGTCCGGCCCGGTGGCGAAGGGCGGTACGCCGCTGATCAAGCCCAAGGAGCTGGGGCTGTTCATTGCCATCAGCGACGACGGGCGCGTGTATGCGTTCAATGGGCACGTTGACCTCGGCACCGGCATTCGCACCTCATTGGCGCAGATCGTTGCCGAAGAACTCGACCTGCAACTGGATCAGGTGTGCATGGTGCTCGGTGACACCGAGCGCGCGCCGAATCAGGGCGCGACGATTGCCAGCGCGACATTGCAGATTTCCGCGATTCCGTTGCGCAATGCCGCCGCTGAGGCACGACGTTTTCTGCTGGAAACGGCGGCCGAGCGTTGGGAGTTGGAGCCAGGTCTTTTAAAAATCGCAGCCGGGGTGATTCTCGCGCCGGACGGTCGAACCGCGACGTACGCCGAGCTTGTCACCGGCGGACACATTGAACTGCGCATCTCCGGCACCGCACCGCTCAAACCTGCAGCAGATTATCGACTGGTGGGCAAGGGCGCCGCGCGGGTCGACATCCCGGCCAAAGCCACCGGCGAGCTGACCTACGTCCATGATATGCGCGTGCCGGACATGCTCCACGGCCGGGTGATTCGCCCGCCGTACGCCGGGCTCGACTGCGGTGACTTCGTCGGCAACAGCCTGTTGGAAGTCGACGAGTCCTCCATCGCGCATATCGCCGGGATCGTCGCCGTGGTGGTGATCCGCGATTTTGTCGGCATTGTCGCGCTACGCGAAGAACAGGCGATCAAGGCTGCCCAGGCCTTGAAAATTACCTGGAAAGCCTGGAATCAAGGGTTGCCGGATCTGAGCGATGTCGAACAAGCTCTGCGCGACAACCCGCGCGTGCAACGTGTGGTGCTCGACAAGGGCAACGTTGACGAAGCCTTGGCCGGTGCCAGTCAGCGCATGCCGCGCACCTATATGTGGCCGTACCAGATGCACGGTTCCATCGGCCCATCCTGCGGGGTGGCGGATTATCAGCCATCCGGCAGCCGCGTGTGGTCCGGCAGCCAGAATCCACATTTGCTGCGGGCCGATCTGGCGTGGTTGCTGGAGTGCGAAGAGGAATCCATCGAGATCATTCGCATGGAAGCGTCCGGCTGTTACGGGCGCAACTGTGCGGACGACGTGTGTGCCGACGCCTTGCTGTTGTCCCGCGCCGTGGGCAAACCGGTGCGGGTGCAACTGACCCGTGAGCAGGAGCACTTGTGGGAACCCAAAGGTACTGCGCAACTGATGGACGTCGATGGCGGCTTGAACGCCGATGGCAGCGTCGCCGCTTATGACTTCCAGACCAGTTACCCGTCCAACGGCGCACCGACCCTGGCCTTGCTGCTGACCGGGCGGGTTGAGCCGGTGGCTGCGATGTTCGAAATGGGCGACCGCACGTCGATCCCGCCGTATGACTTTGAAAATATGCGCGTGACCATCAACGACATGGCGCCGATTGTTCGCGCCTCGTGGATGCGCGGGGTTTCAGCGCTGCCCAACACCTTCGCCCACGAGTCGTACATCGATGAGCTGGCGTTCGCCGCCGGCGTCGATCCGGTGGAATACCGTTTGCGTTATCTGCACGATGAACGCGCCATCGACCTGGTCAAATCCACCGCCGAACGCGCCGCCTGGACGCCGCGCACCGCGCCGATGCAAACACCGAATGAGGACCAGTTGTTGCGCGGTCGCGGCTTTGCCTATGCGCGTTACATTCACAGCAAGTTTCCCGGTTTCGGCGCTGCATGGGCGGCGTGGGTGGCGGACGTGGCGATTGATCGCACGACGGGTGATGTTTCGGTTACGCGGGTGGTGATCGGCCATGACTCGGGGATGATGATCAACCCCGCGGGTGTGCAGCATCAGATCCATGGCAACGTCATCCAGTCCACCAGTCGCGTGCTCAAGGAGCGCGTGACCTTCGAAGAATCCACGGTGGCGAGCAAGGAGTGGGGCGGTTACCCGATCCTGACTTTCCCGGAAGTGCCGCAAATCGACGTATTGATGATGCCGCGTCAGGACCAACCGCCGATGGGCGCTGGCGAATCGGCTTCGGTACCCAGCGCAGCGGCGATTGCCAACGCGATTTATGACGCCACCGGGATTCGTTTTCGTGAACTGCCGATCACCCCGGAACGGGTCTTGGCGGCGTTGAATGCCGGCACTTGTGATGAGCCGCCGAAGTCCCCGACCAAGCGTTCGAAATGGCTGTTCGGTTCACTGTTTGCCGCGTTCGGCGCGGTGCTCGGCATGGCCGCGACCGCGTGGCCATTCCACGGTGAAATCGCGCCGATTGCGCCGCCAAGCGCGGGCACCTGGTCCACCGCCACCCTGGAGCGCGGCCGCTTGCTGGCAGCGGTCGGCGATTGCGCGGTGTGCCACACCGCGCCCGGCGGTGCGACCAATGCCGGAGGCCTGGCGATGCAGACGCCATTCGGCACGTTGTACAGCAGCAACATCACACCCGACGTGAAAACCGGGATCGGCAGTTGGTCGTACTCGGCGTTCGAACGGGCGATGCGCGATGGCATTGGCCGCGATGGGCGTAATCTGTATCCGGCGTTTCCCTACACCGCATTTCGCAACATCAACGATGCGGACATGCAGGCGTTGTACGCCTACCTGATGTCGCAAACCCCGGTCAGTCAACCGGCGAAGGCCAACGACATGCGCTTCCCGTTCAACCTGCGGCCGTTGATGGCGGGGTGGAATGCGTTGTTTCTGCGCAAGGGTGAAATCAGCGTACAGCCGCAGCGCAGCGAGCAGTGGAATCGCGGCGCTTATCTGGTGAACGGTTTGGGTCACTGCGCGGCGTGTCATTCGCCGCGCAATTTGATGGGCGCGGAGAAGGGCGGAGCTTCGTTTCTCGCGGGCGGGATGGTCGATGGCTGGGAAGCACCGGCGCTGAACGGGTTGTCCAAGTCGCCGACGCCATGGACCGAGGAGCAATTATTCGGTTACCTGAGCACCGGATATTCCGCTGAGCATGGCGTGGCGACTGGGCCGATGGGGCCGGTGGTCACGGAACTGGCGAAGCTGCCCACGGCGGACATTCGGGCGATGGCGGTGTACCTGGCGTCACTCAATGGCGCGCAGGCTGAAGCGCACGTGGTGGAAAAGGCTACGCGTCCAGTGGCGAGTCTGTCGTTGAGCAATGGCCAGCGGGTTTTCGAAGGTTCGTGCAAGGCCTGTCATGCCGATGGCTTGGGGCCGAAGCTGTTTGGCGTGAGTCCGTCGCTGGCCACCAACACCAATGTGCACAGTGACCTGCCGGACAATTTGATCAAAGTCATCCTGCAAGGCATCGATACGCCGGCGACCAAGGATCTGGGATACATGCCGGCATTTAAGGACAGTTTGTCGAATACTCAGGTGGCGGAATTGGCGGCGTATTTGCGCAGTCGGTTTGCGGGGAATGCGCCGGGGTGGGAAGGGTTGGAGTCGAAGGTGGCGCATCTGCGGGCGAATCCGGGGAGCCATTAAAAGCTTCGCGGGCAAGCCTCGCTCCTACAGGTTCAGCGTTTATTTCAATATCGCGCATAACCTGTAGGAGCGAGGCTTGCCCGCGAAGGGGCCGGCCCAATCACCGCAAATCCTGCTCGGGCAACCTCATCACCCCGCGCACCACCAAATCCTGAATAAACCCCAACCAATCCTGCTGCTGCCCCTTGTCCGCCAAATCCTCCCCGAGGAACGAGCTCAGCGTATGCCGGTTGGAGTTATAGAAATAACAAAGCGAGGCAATCATCAAATACACATGCTTGATGTCCAGCACCTCGCGAAACAGCCCCTGGGCCTGGCCCGCTTCAATGATCGGCCGCAACACCCCCACCGCTTCCCCCGACAACCGCCGCAACTCGCTGGACTGCTGCGCATGCTTGCCGTTGTGCAGGTTTTCATTGCTCAGGATCGCCACGAATTCCGGGTGCTTGACGTAGTAATGCCAGACGAACGCGACCAAATCCTGCAACGCCACCAACGGCTGGCTGAGATCGAGTTTGAGGCGGCTTTCGGCTTTGTTGAATTGCTCGTAGGTGTGTTCCAGCACGCAGATAAACAGCTGCTCCTTACTGCCGAAGTAGTAATAGAGCATGCGGTCGTTGGACTCGGCTTCCCGGGAAATACTCTCGACCCGTCCCCCGGAATAACCGTCGCGGGTGAACACTTTCACCGCCGCTTCGAGAATCCGTGTGCGGGTCTGCTGGGCCTGGGCGGCCCGGATACCGGTCTTCTTGTTCAACGTGCGGTCAACCTTGTGCCAGACAGAGTCGCATCGAATGTAGCACGGTCCTTTCAGCGGTTCAGGCTTGGCGCCGATTCGCTGGCCGGCGGGTTTTCCATGACTTGCAGGATCGAGGCTTCCGGGTCGAAATCATCCTCTTCCAGTTCCATGAATTCTTCCGGCAGGAATACGTTGAGGATGATCGCGCACAGCGCACCGACGGTGATCGGCGATTCGAAGATGTTGTGCAGCGCCAGCGGCAATTCGCGCAGCACTTCCGGTACTGCGGCGATGCCCAGGCCCATGCCCAGGGAAATCGACACGATCAGCATGTTGCGCCGATGCAGGCCGGCTTCGGCGAGGATCTTGATCCCGGCTACCGCCACGGTGCCGAACATCACCAGCTCCGCGCCGCCGAGCACCGGTTTGGGCATCAGTTGCAGCACCGCGCCAATCATCGGAAACAACCCCAGCAACACCAACATGCCGGCAATGAAAAATGCGACGTAACGACTGGCCACGCCAGTGAGCTGGATCACGCCGTTGTTTTGGGCGAAGGTCACCATCGGCATGCTGTTGAACACCGCCGCCATGGCCGAGTTGAGGCCGTCGGCGAGCAGGCCGGACTTGATCCGGCGAATGTAGATCGGGCCTTTGACCGGTTGCTTGGAGATCATCGAGTTGGCGGTCAGGTCGCCAGCCGCTTCCAGAGGCGACACCAGGAAAATCACCGCCACCGGCACAAACGCTACCCAATCGAAGTTAAAGCCATACTTGAACGGCACCGGCACACTCACCAGTGGCACGGCGGGCAGGCTGGCGAAATCGACGTCGCCCATGTGCCAGGCGACCACGTAGCCGAGGGTCAGGCCAATCACGATCGCGCCGAGGCGCAGGAACGGTACATCGACGCGGTTCAACACCACGATGGTGCCCAGCACCAGTGCCGCCAGGGCCAGATGATGACTGGCGCCGAGGTCCGCTACGCCGAAGCCGCCGGCGATGTCGGTCATCGCGACCTTGATCAGCGACAGGCCCATCAACGTGATGATGGTGCCAGTGACCACCGGAGTGATCAGCATCCGCAGCTTGCCGATGAACTGGCTCAGGACGACTTCGATGAACGCTGCGAAAAAACACACGCCGAAGATCGTCGACAGAATTTCATCGGTGCCGCCACCCCGGGCCTTGACCATGAACCCGGCGCTGAGGATCACGCTGATAAAGGAAAAACTGGTGCCCTGCAGGCACAGCAACCCGGAACCCACCGGACCGAAGCGCCGCGCCTGAACGAACGTACCCAGGCCGGAGACGAACAACGCCATGCTAATCAGGTACGGGATTTCGCTTTGCAGGCCCAGCGCGCCGCCCATGATCAGGGTCGGGGTGATGATGCCGACGAAGCTGGCCAGTACGTGTTGCAGGGCGGCGAAGACCGTGGCGGTCAGGTGAGGGCGGTCGTTGAGGCCGTAGATCAGGTCGGAGCGGGGCTGGGGTTTTGCAGGTTCAGATGGGGTCACGAGGAAAGCGCCAGGGGCCAGGTCAGAAAATGGAGGCGCAGGATGCCAGAAAACTTACAACCTGACACAAATCCCTGTGGGAAACCCCTATTACAAATCCCTATGCAAAACCCCTGTGGGAGCGGGCTTGCTCGCGAAGGCGGTGTGCCAGTCGACATCTCTATCGACTGATACGGCCTCTTCGCGAGCAAGCCCGCTCCCACAGGGGATTAGTGGTGTGCTCAAGCAAACGCCGCCAGCAAATCCTCTTCAAACGCCTTCTGCGCATCCCCCGGCACCTGCGCCCGATGCCGGGCCAGGTGAAATCCCACATCAAAACTCATTTCCCCGACCCGCACCGCCCGCAGCAAACCTTTTTCCTCCCAGCTACGGGCAAAGTGGCTCGGCAGATAACCGACGTGTTTACCGGACAGAATGAAGGCGAGGGTGCCTTCAACCTGTTCCGAGCGCGCCGAGCACAACTTCCCCTGAAACGGCTCATCACTGCGCAAAAACCGATACGGATGATCCACCCGGTCGCTCGCCTGCAACGCCTGATCATCCGGCGCCTCATTGCTGAACAGCGGATGCCCCGGCGCGCAATACAAATGTTGGGTTTCGCTGAACAACTCGCGGTAGTCAAAAGCGCTTTGCACTTGTGAGAAATATCCAATCGCCAGGTCCAGCCGTTGTTGCAGCATTAGCCGCTCCATTTCCCCCGGCATGGCGCTGATCAGCTCGATACGCACCGACTCGTCCCGCTCGCGAAAGCGCCGGATTGCGTCCGCCACCCGTTGCAGCACCGATTGATCGAGGGCTTCGGACAACCCCAAACGCACCTCGCCAATCAAACGCCCGGCCACGCCGTTGGATTGATGACGAAAAGCTTCGATGGATTCAAACAGTCCACGGATGGCGATCAACAGTTGCTCGCCTTTGGGCGTGATGCGGAAACCGCCCTTGCCGCGACTGCATAAACGATAACCGAGACGGGTTTCCAGCTTGGCCATTTGCTGGCTGATGCTCGACTGGCTCAAACCCAGCTCACCCTGGGCGGCGCTGAAGCCGCCGCACTCGACCACGCTGACAAACAGGCGCAGCAGTTGCAGGTCCAGATCATGGAGTTGGCCGAGCATCACATTACTCCTGGATAAAGTCAGGTTAATAAACTTGATATTTCACCAATGTATCCGAGGGCGCACGCTGCAACCACTCCAACTGGTCAGGTGTTCGTCATGGCTCCTCTCTTCAAGCTGTGTTGCCCCGCGTTGTTATTCGCTGTTGCCATGTCGGCCCAGGCTGAGGAAAAGATTCTCAACCTCTACAGCTGGCAGGATTACTTTGCCCCCGAGGCCATCAAGCAGTTCGAGCAGGAAACCGGCATCCAGGTGCGTTACGACACCTTCGACAGCTCCGAAGTCCTGGAAACCAAGTTGCTGACCGGTGGCAGCGGCTATGACGTGGTGGTGCCTTCTTCCAGCGTCATGGCGCGCGGGATTGCCGCCAATGCGTTGAAGCCGATTCCCCTCGAGAGTCTGAAGGGCCACGCCAACCTCGATCCGGATTTGCTGAAAAAGGCCGCTGCCACCGACCCCGGGAACCGTTTTGGCGTGCCGTATACCTGGGGCACGTTGGGTTTGGGGCTGAATGTCGAGGCGGTGAAGAAGCGTCTGCCGGACGTGCCGCTCAACAGCCTCGACCTGCTGTTCAAGCCTGAATACGCCAGCAAGCTGAAAGATTGCGGCATCGCGATTATCGACTCACCTCAGGAAGTGATCGGCTTGGCGCTGCACTATCTCGGTAAAGATCCCTACAGCACAGACAAGACCGATCTGACAGCTGCCGAGGCGTTGTTGCATCAACTTCAGCCGAATGTGCTGTACGTCGCCACCGGCCGGCAGATCAGCGACTTGGCTAACGGCAGCGTTTGCCTGGCGTTGGCCTACAACGGTGACGCCAGCATGGCCGCCGATCAGGCGCAAAAGGCCAACAAGCCGTTTGAAGTGACGTACCGCATTCCCAAGGGCGGCACGCTGGTCTGGCAGGACAACCTGGCGATCCCCAAAGACGCCCCGCACCCGGAAGCGGCGCGGGCGTTTGTCGAATTCATGCTGCGCCCCGAATCTGTCGCCGGGCTGACCAACACGCTGTTTTTTGCCAACGCCAACCAGGCCGCAACACCGCTGGTGGATGAGTCGGTGCGCACCAACCCGGACATCTATCCGCCCGCCGATGTGCGCGACCGCTTGTACGCCGACCAAAGCATGAACCTCAAGGACATGCGCCAACGCACTCGCCTCTGGACCACTTTCCGTAGCCGCCAATAATAAGGAACTCACCATGGATGTCCCTGTGCAAAACGATCAGGCCATGACCCGCGACAGCCTCTACGGGACTGCCGCCGAAAGCACCTACGCCGGTATCACCAGTTTCATGCGCCGACGCTATAGCCGCGACTTGCGCGGGGTCGATGTGGCCGTCAGCGGCGTGCCGTTCGACACCGCCACCAGCAACCGCCCGGGCGCGCGTTTCGGACCGCGCGGGATTCGTGCGGCGTCCACCGGGATCGCCTGGGAACGCCACTGGCCGTGGACCTTCGACCCGTTTGATCACTTGGCGGTGATTGATTACGGCGATTGTGACTTCGACTACGGCACGCCGCAGTCAGCACCGGAAAGCATCGAAGCCCATGCCGAGCACATTCTGAATGCCGGCAGCGCGATGCTCACGTTCGGTGGCGATCACTTCATCACCTATCCGCTGCTCAAGGCCCACGCTCGTAAACATGGTGCGTTGTCGCTGATCCACTTCGACGCGCACAGCGACACTTGGCCGGACGAGGAGGGCAAGCGCGTCGATCACGGCACGATGTTCTGGCACGCAGCCAAGGAAGGGCTGGTGGACCCGTCACGCTCGGTGCAGATCGGCTTGCGCACCACCAACGACGATCACATGGGTTTTCAGGTGCTGGACGCACGGCAGGTGCATCGCCAGGGCTGCGAGGCGATTGTCGAGGCGATTCGGGCGCGGGTCGGTGATAACCCGGTGTACCTGACGTTCGACATCGATTGCCTGGACCCGGCGTTCGCTCCGGGCACCGGAACTCCGGTGTGCGGCGGGTTGAGCACGGTGCAGGCGCTGGAAATCCTCGGCGGTTTGCGCGGGATCAACCTGGTGGGGATGGACGTGGTGGAAGTGGCCCCGGCTTACGACAGCGCGGACATCACCTCACTGGCGGCGGCAACGTTGGCGATGGAAATGTTGTGCCTGTATGCGGCGAAACACAAAGTCGACCGGTAATACGCGGTTCAAAAATGTGGGAGCGGGCTTGCTCGCGAAAGCGGTGTGTCAGTAGACAAAAATGCTGACTGACACGACGCCTTCGCGAGCAAGCCCGCTCCCACAATTGTTTTGTGTATGCCTTATCAGGCCACCGGAATCTTCGGCAGATCCAGCGTTTCAACCCCGGTATACCGCGCCGCCGACCCGGCGATCATGACATGGGGCACACCCAGTTCCACAGCGCTGGAACCATCCAGTCGCGCCAGTTGCTCATCACTCAACGCCACGTTCAACGCCCCCAACGTCGCATCCAGTTGCTCCCGCGTCCGTGAGCCCAGAATCGGAATCAGCGCCGTGGTCGAACGCTTGGCTTTCTCACGCAACCAGGCAATCGCTACATGCGTCGGGGTCGATTCCAGCTCCGTTGCCACGGCCAGCAAGGTGTCGAGCAGGGCTGTTTCCCGGGCGCTTTTTTCGGCGTGGATCAACATCCCCAGTTTGGCCGCGCGGTTGTTTTCGTCGTTGGTGCGGTATTTACCGGTAAGAAAGCCACCACCCAACGGTGACCACAAGGTGGCGGCCAAGCCAAGCGCTTCGGCCATCGGCAGCAATTCACGTTCGGCGGTGCGTTCGGCCAGGCTGTATTCGGTCTGGATTGCGGCAATCGGCGAGAAACCGCGCACTTCGGCCAGTACGTCAGCGCGAGCGATGCGCCAGGCCGGGAAGTTCGACAGCCCGGCGTAGTGAATCTTGCCGGCGCGCACCAGGTCATCGAAGCCGCGAAGGATTTCTTCCATCGGCGTGACACCGTCCGTGATGTGCGCCCAGAACAGATCGATGTGATCGGTTTTAAGCCGTTTCAGGCTTTCTTCCACGGCACGCACCATGTTTTTGCGGTTGTTGCCAGTGAAGGAAATACCGGCAACCCGATCCGTCCCCATCGTGTATTTGGTGGCGATGACCAGACGATCCCGTTCTGCGGCGATGAACTCGCTGAGCATGGCCTCGGACTGGCCATTCTGATAACCGTTGGCGGTGTCGATGAAGTTGCCGCCAGCTTCCAGGTAACCGTCAAAAATACGCTTGGCTTCATCGCGCTCGGCGCCGTGGCCCCAACCGGTGCCGAAATTGCCGGCGCCCAGCGCCAGTTCCGAAACACGCAGGCCGGTTTTGCGGCCGAAGACTTTGTAATGCATGGGGTGACTCCTGATGAAAGACGCTGTGGTTGAATATAAATGTTCATCAACATGTATTTAATATGATGCGAGTAATATCCAGCGTCAAGACGCTTTTTCAAGAGGCGATCATCGGGCGTTTCACTCCTGCCAGTTTCTGACAGCAGCCTTTGCTAAGCTGCGACAACTTTCCCGGACAGAGCGTGCCGATCGTGTCGCGAACCACTCGATTACTGACCTTGCTGCAAGTGCTGCGGGGTAAAAGCCGTCCGGTGACCGCGGCCACACTGGCCAGCGAGCTGGAGATTTCCGAACGCACGCTGTACCGCGATATCGCCGAACTCACGGCCCTCGGCGCGCCGATTTACGGTGAAGCGGGGATCGGTTACGTGCTGCGCAGCGGCCTGTTTTTGCCGCCATTGATGCTCAACGCCGACGAAACCGAAGCCATCGTGCTGGGTTTGCGTTATGTCGATCAGCGTGGCGATGAGGTGTTGAGCAAAGCGGCGGCGGATGCGTTGGCCAAGATCGCGGCGGTGCTGGCCCCTGAAGCATTGGAGGCGTTGCACAACCCGACGGTCTTGCCCGGCCCACCGGGTTACGGCTTCGCGCAGAATGCGGTGCCGTTGAATGTGTTTCGCCAGGCCATTCGCGATCAGGCCAAGCTGCATATCGATTACGCCGATGCCAACCAGGTGCCGACCCAGCGGCTGATCTGGCCGCTGGCCCTGGGCTTTCTCAACGAGGTGCGGATCATCGTTGCCTGGTGCGAATTGCGCAGTGCTTACCGGACCTTTCGCACCGACCGGATATCGGCAACGAGCGAGCAGGGCGATCGCTATCCGGGCCGTCGCAGCGACCTGTTGCGCACCTGGCGCAAGCACATGCAGTTGGATGAAGCGGGGCGTTTCACTCCTGACAAGAACTGACACAGCAGTGCCTTAACATGGTTCCAGAATCAAACAACAAGGAGCCTTCACCATGTCTAATCCAGCCACTTCACTGGCACCGGCCATCGCCGATTACATCGCCGCCGCCAATGCCCGTGACACCTCACGGGTCGCCAGTTTTTTCGCTGAGGATGCCAACGTCTTCGATGAAGGCGAGCATCAGGTCGGCACCCAGGCCATCGCCCAATGGATGCAAGACACGGCGCAGCGTTATCAGCCTCGGGTCGAGGTGCTTGACGTGCAATTGCGCACCGGCAAGGTGCTGGTACACAACCTGATTTCCGGGACGTTTCCCGGTAGTCCGCTGGAATTGCGCTACACATTCCGCTTGAACGAACAGGGCAAGATTGCTCGGTTGGACATTTCCCTCTGACACCCAACACTCCACCCTGTGGGAGCGGGCTTGCTCGCGAAAGCGGCGCGTCAGTCAATATCGATGTCGACTGACACGACGCCTTCGCGAGCAAGCCCGCTCCCACAGTGGGGGGATTTGTGGTGTTTCAAATAATCGGGCGGCTGGCATACTGCGTGGCTTCAGACCTGAAGCGCGGCCCTCATGACTTTCGATTCCCCGTTAAGCGCTTGGCAATACGCCATTGAACAGAAGGGCTTCGTCCAGGACGAGGCTCAGGAACATGCCGTCTGGGCCCTGCAAAAGTGCCACGAAGCCCTGCACGAAGGGCGCAAGTCGATCACCGGCGTTTACCTCTGGGGCCCGGTCGGTCGAGGCAAAACCTGGTTGATGGATCAGTTCTACGAAAGCCTGCGGGTGCCGGCCCGGCGTCAGCATTTCCATCACTTCATGGGCTGGGTGCATCAGCGCTCGTTTCAACTGACCGGCACCGCCGACCCGCTCAAAGCCCTGGCCCGGGAGTTGGCTCAGGAAGTTCGGGTGCTGTGTTTCGATGAGTTGTTCGTCAACGACATCGGCGACGCGATCATTCTCGGCCGTTTGTTCCAAGTGATGTTCGAAGAAGGCGTGGTGGTGGTCAGTACCTCCAACCAGCCGCCGGATCAACTGTATGCCGATGGCTTCAACCGCGACCGTTTTACCCCGGCCATTGAGGCGATCAAGCAGCACATGCAGGTGATTGCGGTGGATGGCGGGGAAGATCATCGCCTGCATCCCGGCGCGGCGTTGCAGCGGTATTGGGTCGGGGCACTCGATCAGCCCAGCGGGTTGGCCGAAGCGTTCAAGGCCCTGACGGCCGGGCAGTCGGTGTCCAGCGATCCCATCCAGGTCGGCTATCGCAGCGTCCACGTGGTGCAGGCCAGCGCCACGGTGCTGTGGTGTCGTTACGCCGATCTCTGTGAGCAACCGTTTGCCGCTATGGACTTCATGGCCCTGTGCGACACCTTCAGCGCTATCCTGATGAGTGAAGTGCCCAACCTCAGCGCGCAAAAACGCGAAGGGCGTATCGCCCGGGGCACGGAAGACGGCGTGGAGCGGGTGGTGGCCGGCGACCGTGAGTTGCCGCAGTTGTCGGTGCACGACGACGGTGTGCGACGCTTCATCGCTCTGGTGGACGAGTGCTACGACCGCAAGGTGCCGCTGTACCTCGAAGCCCGGGTGCCGATGGACGCCTTGTACACCGAGGGTTATCTCGAGTTTCCGTTCCGCCGCACCCTGAGTCGCTTGCAGGAAATGCAGCTGCAGCGCTTTGCCGACGCTTGAGCACCAAAAGGAGCGACGATGAATCAGCCACTGTCTCACCATTTGCTGACCATGGCCTACCAGAACGCCTGGGCCAACCACCGACTGGCCAAGGCCTGGGGGCAGTTGAGCGGGTCGGAACTGACGGCGCCGCGGGTCAGTTTTTTCCCGAGCATCTGTGCAACCCTCAACCACATTCTGACGTGTGACTGGTTCTACGTGGACGCACTGGAGCGCGAGTTGCGCGGTGATGTGCCGCATCCCGATTGCTATGTGTTTTTCATGGATGAACAACCGTTCACGGACGCAGATGACCTCAAGCACGAGCAGGCCAACGTGGACCGACGGCTGATCGCTTATTGCGAACAACTGCGTGACGCCGATCTCGGGCAGATGGTGACCATCGCCAGGGATACGCCGCAGCACGACAGCCGTTTGCGCATGCTTTCTCATTTGTTTGAACATCAGATTCATCATCGTGGGCAGGTTCACGCCATGCTCAGCGACACGTCGGTCAAACCGCCGCAACTGGATGAGTTTTTCTGCGCCGGAGAGGCGGGGTTGCGGGCAGAGGATTTTGCCGAACTAGGCTGGACCGAAGAGTTGGTGTGGGGGCATTAAAAGATCGCAGCCTTCGGCAGCTCCTACAGTGGATTTGTGTACACCCGTAGGAATTGCCGAAGGCTGCGAACTTTTGACCTTGATCCACTCCGCCACCCGCGCTAATGTCCGTGGCCAATTTGATGTGTGATCGAGGGTGGAAATGGAATCCGCAGAAGTACTTATCCTACAGGCCAGCTACACCAACCCGGTGCATGCAGAGGCCATTTGCCTGGTGTTGAACAGCTACGCCGAAGACCCTATGGGCGGCGGCGAGCCGCTGGACGCCGAGGTGTTGCGGCAACTGCCGGCGGAACTGGCCAAGCGCCCGTATGCGTTCAGTGTGTTGGCCTTTGTGGGCGGAGAGCCAGCGGGGCTGGTGAACTGTTTTGAAGGTTTCTCGACCTTTGCCTGCCGGCCGTTGGTCAATGTGCACGATGTCGCGGTGGTGCCGAAGTTTCGCGGCCTGGGGCTGAGCCAGAAGATGCTGCAAAAGGTCGAGGACATCGCCCGCCAGCGCGGTTGCTGCAAGATCACCCTCGAAGTCCTGGAAGGCAACGACGTCGCCCAGGCGTCCTATGCCAAGTTCGGTTTTGCCGCCGGCATGTTCGACCCGGCCCATGGGCGCATGCTGTTCTGGATCAAGGCGTTATAAACCGCGGGCATAAAAAAGGGCGTCCATCAGGACGCCCAACGTGTCAACTCTGACGGCGGAGCAGGGGCCGTCAGAGGTCCATGGTTCAGGATTTGTAATATTCGGTCACTTGTGCGGTTTGATCGTCTGGGACCCGGAGTTCATGGCTCTGACGTTGATCGGTCTGGCTTTGCGCCGTGTGGACCGGAAAGTTGTCCCAATGGTGCTTCATCCGTTCTGCGCCACCTTCGGCAAACGCACTGGCGGAGCCGACGAGAAGCAGGCCGGCGAAGATCAGGCTGACTCGTTTCATGGTGTATCTCCCACTAAGAATGACGGTGTGCCTTTCATCCGTGATTCAAGGGCGTGGGCGCAGTATCGGCAGACCCCATTAAGTCTGAATTAACACCGATCAAAGTGTGGGCGCGAGCCTGTGTGGCGAGGGAGCTTGCTCCCGCTCGAGTGCGCAGCGCTCGCTTCTTTTTGGGGCTGCTTCGCAACCCAGCGGGAGCAAGCTCCCTCGCCACACAAGCTCGCTCCCACAATGGATCTGTGGTGAACGCAACTACTGCATCCAGCTTCAATCCCTGTGGGCGCGAGCCTGCTCGCGATGGCGTTGGGACATTCAACATCTCTGTCGACTGACACACCGCTTTCGCGAGCAGGCTCGCTCCTACAGTGGAGGCTTGGTGTGGTTCAGAGTTTCCAGTCCAGGCTCAGCGTAACGGTGCGCGGGTCGCCCCAGAACACGCCGTTGTAGAAGCCGACGTTGTCGTAATACTTCTTGTCGAACAGGTTGTCGACGTTGAGCGAGGCGGACAGGTGCTTGTCGAACTCGTAGCGCGACATCAGTTTGACTACGGTGTAGGCCTCCTGGCGGATCTTCGCGTTTTCGGTGATCAACTCGCCTTCGGCATCCCGTCCGACCGGCCGACGGGAGTTGCCCCAAATATCGCTTTGCCAGTTCACCGCGCCACCTACGGTCAGCGCATGCCAGTCGCCGGGCAGTCGGTACGCCGTGGACAGCCGGAACATGTTTAAAGGTTCAGCGGTGTTTGCGCGCTGCTTTTCGCCGTTGGCCGCGTGGGTGTAGGTGTAACCGGCGGTCATGTTCCAGTCGGTCATGATCTCGCCGGAGACTTCGACCTCGAAGCCCTGGACTTTCTGGCCCTTGCCCCCGGATTTGTAAAACTCTTCGCCGGTTGCCGGATCTGGCGGTACGGAATCGTCGAGTTCGGCGACGTTGTCCTGTTTGCTCCAGAACACCGCCGTGGCGATATTCAGGCGCTCTTCCAGTAGGCTGCCCTTGAGGCCCAGTTCATAGTTGCTACCGACCACCGGTTCCAGGTATTTGCGGTTGGCGTCGCGGTTGTCCTGGGGTTTGAAAATGTCGGTGTAGCTGACGTAGACGGTGTACTCGGGCGTGAGGTCGTAGAGCAAACCGGCGTACGGCGTCCAGATATCGCTTTGTTGCTGGGGGGGGGGTTCGACGCCGTTCAGTTGCAGGTTATCGTCGTAAGTGTTGCGCTTGCTCGAGGTTTTCCAGCTGCCGTAACGGCTGCCGAGTACGGCGTGAAACCGGTCAGTGAGGTTGAGTCGGGTGGCCAGGTAGCCAGCCTTCTGGTGGGTGCTGTCCGATGAGCCGGTGAGGCCGGTGACGGTGTCGGGGAACTTGGCAATCCCGCCCATATATTTCCAGTCAGGAATGTTGCCGTACCCTGCAGGCACAGCGCCCGCGACCGTGTACGGCGAGTTTGAACTGCGTTCGGCTTCGCCATAACCCAACATCAGTTCATGCTCGCGTCCGAACAGCGCGTAGGGGCCGGCCACGTTGAAGTCATAGGTTTCCATTTTCTGCGTGCCGAGCATGTGGCCACGGTAGGCGCTCATGCCACTACGATCGTCATTCGGGAAGCCTCCGCCGCCGTAATAGACCTTGCCGTCGGTATCGCTGTCGCGGTGGGTGTAGGCGGCCTTGAGATGCCAGCCACCGCCCAGTTGCTGATCTAGGTTGGCGAAGGCGGTCTTGTCCTTCAGCGGCCAGGAACTCCACGACGTCGCCATATTGGTGGAGCGCCCCAGGTTGGCCTTGCCACCGGATGAATTCCAGTACGGCACCGTGCCCCAGGACGTGCCCTGGACCTGTTTATCCTGGTAGTCGTAACCCACTGCAAGTAGCGTATCGTCGGTGATATCGGCCTCAAGCACCCCGTAGCCGACTTCCCGCTGCATCTGGTAATGGTCGCGGAAGGACTGGCTGTCGCGATAAGCCAGCACGCTGCGCCCGCGCAAACGTCCGTCGAACGCCAGCGGGCCGCCAACGTCCACGTAGCTGTAGTAATCGTCATAACTGCCTCCGCTGACGCCGGTCTGGGCTTGCCATTGCGCGGTCGGTCGTTTGCGCACCATGTTGATGGTGGCGGATGGATCGCCTGCGCCGGTGGTCAACCCGGTGGCGCCGCGAACCACTTCGATGCGGTCGTAGATGATGGTGTCGGAGTCGGACTTCATCCGGCCGAAGGTGTTGAGCATCCCGTCGATCTGGAAATTGTTGATCTCGTAGCCACGGGACGAATAGCTCACCCGATCCGAGTCATTGTGCTGGACCACCACGCCGGTGGTCTGGCTCATGGCTTCGGAGAGCGTGCCGAGTTTGAAGTCGTCCATCTGCTGGCGGGTGACCACGGACACCGATTGCGGCGTTTCCTTGATCGACAGGTTCAGCCGCGTGGCGGTGCTCATGGCGCCGGTGGTGTAGGACTCGGTGTGCTCGGTGGTGCTGCCCAGACCTTCGGCGGTGACGCTGGTGGTGGCGAGTTCCAGCGCGCTGCTTGCCGGCTCCTTGTCGGGGTCGGTTTCAGCCAGCAAATCCGGGCTTAGGGCGGCGGTGCACAGCCCTAGGGTCAAGGTCATGGAACGGGTGATAGGCGCGAACATCGCTGCCGACTCCTTGTCTTCGAGGGAAAATTTCCGTTTGCTCAAAGACGAAGGGGAGCGGAGGGATTTAGCGATAAACGAGAATAATTGTCATCTCTGGATGTTTCAACGCGCAAAAAAAATGTGGGAGCGGGCCTGCTCGCGAAGAGGCCGGCAGCTTCAACATCAATGTTGAATGTGCTGCCGTCTTCGCGAGCAGGCTCGCTCCCACATGGGGTTTTGCGGTGTTACTGCTTGACCACTGCCGGATCTTCACCCGTTGCAGGTTTGGGTTTGATCAGGCTGAAGTCAATCAGCGGGCGCTGCTGACGTTCATAAGGGTTGCCGATCAACAATGGCCGCGGCTTGAAGCTGTCGCTGACCAGGCTTTTGCTGTGGTCCAGTTCATCGAAACTCAAGCCCGCCAGATCGGCCCAGGTGTGGATCAACTGCGAGCTGCTGTAAGGGCGGCTCAGGTCGGCGGCAAAATTCCAGTTGTGGGTTTCACGCCACTTCGGCGAGGCCCAGGCCATGAACGGAATGGTGTACATCGGTGCCGTCGGTTTGTTCTCGTTGCGCCCCAAGGTGTTGTGGCCAGCCGAGTCGAAGACGTCTTCGCCGTGGTCGGAGAGGTACAACAGGAAGCCATTCGGATCAGCCTTGGCGTAATCCTTGATCAGGCTCGACACCACGAAGTCGTTGTACAGCACCGCGTTGTCATAGCTGTTGTAGGTCGGCACTTCGTCGTCGTTCACGCCGGCTGGAACCCCGGTGCGGTCCTTGAACTTGTCGAACGTCGGCGGGTACCGGTACTGGTAGCTCATGTGCGTACCAAGCAGGTGCACGACGATCAGTTTTTTCGGCGCCGCATCACCCAAAGCCTTGTTGAACGGCTCGATCACGTCGCCATCGTACTGGGCGGCGTTCTGGTTGCGGTTGTTGTTCAGGTACACCTGCTCGTCGGCCTGTTCGGAGAACGTGGTGAGCATGGTGTTGCGCTTGGTCATGGTCTGCTGGTTGGTGATCCAGAAGGTCTTGTAACCCGCCTGTTTCATCATGCTGACCAGCGACGGTGTCGACAGGTACAGGTCCGGATTCTCTTCATCGGCGAAAGTCAGTACCTGTTGCAGCGCCTCGATGGTGTAGGGGCGCGGGGTAATGACGTTATTGAAAATCGCCAATTGATCCTTGAGCTTGTCCAGCTCCGGGGTGGTTTCCCGGTTGTAGCCGTACAGGCTCATGCGCTGACGGTTGGTGGACTCGCCGATTACCAGCACCAGGGTGGACGGCTGATCGGCCGCCGTGTCCTTGAGGTTTTTCAGCGGTGCGATCTTGCTCGCACTGTCGAGCATGTCTTGCATGCCCGCCAAGGTCTCGAGGTAGCGGTGATAGGCCACGGCCATCTGCCATGGCACTGCCGGCTCGATGCGGGTTTCGAACTTCTCGAAGCCGCCGGCAAAACTACCGGTACGGGCGGTTTGTTTGATCAGCGGGTAACCGACCACGGCCACCAGAATCGCGGTTGCGGCAACGAATGCCTGCCAGCGCGGCATATACACCGGGCGCAAGCGTGTCCAGAGGAAGTAGGCGAACGCGGTATGAGCGAGGAACGCCAGCACCATCCACCAGGCAAAGTATTGGGTCATGTACTCGCCGGCTTCAGAGATGTTCGACTCGAACATAATGAAGATGACGCTCTGGGAAAACTCCTGCTGATAGATGAAGAAGTAGCCCAGGCTGGCCATTGAGCAGGCCCACAGCACAACGCCGATCAGCGCGGCCATCAGGCGGGTGCGATTGGGGAACAGCAGCATCGGCGCCAGCCATACGGCGCTCATCACAAAGGCCTGGCGAAACCCCGTGAAGCCTGAGGTGCCGGTCAGTTGGATGAGCAGCTGGGTGATGCCGGAAAAGTACCAGAAGAATACAAATAGCCAGATGAACCCGGCCCAATCGAAACCTTTCGCAGACGTTTTGCTGCGTTTGAGCAATGCCATTAAGTACGTACTCCCACCGGCGTCATGGAGTCACCGGCGTCATCAAACGAACCCACGAGAAACCACTGTCCGAGAACCGAACAGCCACAAGGATCGGGAGTATCGCTAGACGAATGTGAAAACTTTGTGAGTTTTGTTCAGGGACGCGACAGGAAGCGATGACGCCAATGGCATTTCATGTGGGGGAGGGATGGTATGGAGAGAGTGCTTTTTTGTGGAGGAAGGGCTTGCTGTGGCGAGGGGGCTTGCCCCCGCGGGGTTGCGAAGCGACCCCAAAAAGCAGGGCCTGCTGCGCAGTCCAGCGGGAGCAAGCTCCCTCGCCACAAAGAAACGTATTCGCAGAGTGGGCCTTACTGAAAATCAGGCGCTAAGCGAGGGCATCGGTTGCCCGGACAGTTGAGCCTGTTGCTGCAACAATTGCCTGAGCTGGGCCACCTGGGTCTTCAAGGTGTCACGCTCGTCTTTCAATTGGCGCAGTTCATCACGACGAATCGTGACGTAGAGAGTTTGTGGGGGACGTGCGGTAACGATTGTGTCCATTGCTCACCTCGCAAATGGCCTGCATCAACTGTGATTGTGTCGTTCTTGCGAGCGACATAAACACTATCGGCGCCGATTTTGATTTCTTTTGCCCTTGAATGGAACTTTTTTATTTTTCATGGTCGGTGTGTCTTTGGCACGATTCCCGACGTTATCAGTCTGGATCGGGCACAATGCCCGGAAACTTCATCCCGCCGCTCTGGACTAACCCACATGAGCCGCGTTGGGCTATAACCTTTGACACACATTATTTGCAGTAAGGAGCATCAGCACATGCAACTCGGGATTATTGGACTGGGCCGCATGGGCGGTAATATTGCGCGGCGCCTGATGCTCAATGGGCATACCACCGTTGTTTACGACCGCAATACCGCCTTCGTCGAGAACCTGGCCAAAGAAGGCTCCACCGGCGTTGCCGACCTGCCGGCCTTGGTCGCAGGCCTGGCCAAGCCGCGTGCAATCTGGGTCATGCTGCCGGCCGGCGCACCGACCGAAGACACCATCGAAACCCTGAGCAACCTGCTCGAAGCCGGCGACACCATCATCGACGGCGGTAACACCTTCTATAAAGATGACATCCGCCGGGCCAAGACCCTGTCGGAAAAAGGCCTGCACTACATCGACGTTGGTACGTCCGGCGGCGTCTGGGGCCTGGAGCGCGGTTACTGCATGATGATCGGCGGCGACGCCGAGACCGTCAAACGCCTCGACCCGCTGTTCGAAAGCCTGGCGCCGGGCTTGGGCGACATCCCACGCACCAAGGACCGCAAGTCTGACGACGATCGTGCCGAGCGCGGTTACATCCACGCCGGCCCTGCGGGTTCTGGCCATTTCGTCAAGATGATCCACAACGGCATCGAGTACGGAATGATGCAGGCCTTCGCGGAAGGCTTCGACATTCTCAAGACCAAATCCAGCGAGAACCTGCCGGAAGACCAGCGCTTCGACCTCAACGTCGGCGACATCGCCGAAGTCTGGCGTCGTGGCAGTGTTGTGTCCTCCTGGCTGCTGGACCTGACGGCTGACGCTCTGGCCAGCGACCCGAAACTCGACGGTTATTCCGGCTCGGTGGCTGACAGCGGTGAAGGTCGCTGGACCATCGAAGCCGCCATGGAGCAATCGGTGCCTGTACCCGTGCTGTCGAACTCGCTGTTCTCCCGCTACCGTTCGCGTGGGCAAGGCACCTTTGGCGACAAAATTCTCTCGGCCCAGCGCTTCGGCTTCGGCGGCCACGTGGAGACTTCGAAAAAATGACCAATACGATCCGCAGGAAATCCAAGGCAGAACCCGCACCACCGACCACGCTGTTCCTGTTCGGTGCCCATGGTGACCTGGTCAAGCGTCTGTTGATGCCGGCCCTGTACAACCTCAGTCGCGACGGCCTGCTTGGCGATGGACTGCGGATCATCGGCGTTGACCACAACGCCATCAGCGATGAAGCCTTCGCGCAAAAGCTCGAAGACTTCATTCGCACCGAAGCGGCCGCCAAGGTCGGCAAGGGCGATGAAGCCCTTGATCCGGCTTTGTGGGCCAAACTGGCCAAAGGCATCAGCTACGTCCAGGGCGACTTCCTGGACGACAGCACCTATCAAGCCCTGGCGGCAAAAATCGCCGACAGCGGCACCGGCAATGCGGTGTTCTACCTGGCCACCGCGCCGCGTTTCTTCAGTGAAGTGGTGCGCCGACTCGGCAGTGCCGGTTTGCTCGAAGAAGCCCCCGAAGCTTTTAGAAGGGTGGTGATCGAAAAACCGTTCGGCTCTGACCTGCAAACCGCCGAAGCCTTGAACGCTTGCTTGCTCAAGGTCATGTCGGAAAAGCAGATCTACCGAATCGACCACTATCTAGGCAAGGAGACCGTGCAGAACATTCTGGTCAGCCGGTTCTCCAACAGCCTGTTCGAAGCGTTCTGGAACAACCATTACATCGACCACGTGCAAATCACCGCCGCCGAAACCGTCGGCGTGGAAACCCGTGGCAGTTTTTACGAACACACCGGCGCCTTACGGGACATGGTGCCCAATCACCTGTTCCAGTTGCTGGCGATGGTGGCCATGGAACCGCCGGCGGCGTTTGGCGCCGATGCGGTGCGTGGCGAGAAAGCCAAGGTGGTCGGCGCGATCCGCCCCTGGTCCGTCGAAGATGCGCGGGCTAACTCGGTACGCGGTCAATATGCCGCTGGCGAAGTCGACGGCAAGCCGTTGGCTGGTTATCGCCAGGAAGGCAACGTGGCGCCGGACAGCAATACCGAAACCTATGTCGCGCTGAAAGTCATGATCGACAACTGGCGCTGGGTCGGCGTGCCGTTCTACCTGCGCACCGGCAAGCGCATGAGCGTGCGCGACACCGAGATCGTCATCTGCTTCAAACCGGCGCCGTATGCGCAGTTCCGCGACACCGAAGTTGAGGAGTTGCAGCCGACCTATCTGCGAATCCAGATCCAGCCCAACGAGGGCATGTGGTTCGATCTGCTGGCCAAACGGCCGGGGCCGGCGCTTAAGATGGCCAACATCGAGTTGGGGTTCGCTTACAAGGACTTCTTCGAGATGCAGCCGTCCACCGGCTACGAAACCCTGATCTACGATTGCCTGACCGGCGACCAGACGCTGTTCCAGCGCGCCGACAACATCGAGAACGGCTGGCGCGCGGTGCAGCCGTTCCTCGACGCCTGGCAGCAGGACGCGAGCGTGCAGAGTTACCCGGCAGGTGAGGACGGCCCCCAATCCGCCGAAGACCTGCTGACCCGTGACGGTCGCGTCTGGCACAGCCTCGGATGAGTGAAACGCTGAAACAACCCATCCGTTTTCTGCTCAGTGATATGGACGGCACTTTGTTGCTGCCCGATCACAGCCTCAGCCATCGCACCATCGAAGCGGTGCGCGCGTTGCGTGAGGCCGGCGTGCTGTTCAGCCTGGCCACCGGCCGACCGCCCAAAGCCATGCTGCAGCAGATCGAGGCCCTGGGCGTCGACCTACCGACCGCAGCCTTCAATGGCGGCACCATCGTTAATCCGGACGGCAGTTTGCTGGTCGCCCATTACTTGCCGGCCACTGCGGCACTGACCGCATTGGCGCTGTTTGCCGACCGGCCGGACATCGAAATCTGGGTGTTCAGTGGTGGCGACTGGCTGCTGAAAGATCCGAATGGCCCGATGGTGCCCCGTGAACAGCACGGTCTGGGCTATCCGCCGGTGGTGGTCGAGAGTTTTGAGCCCTACCTGGAGCGCATCGACAAGATCGTCGCCACCAGCAACAACACGCAGTTGTTGATCGAGCTGGAAGCGCTGTTGCTGCCCAAGGTGGAAGGCCAGGCTCAGGTGTCTCGTTCACAGCCGATTTATCTGGACGTGACCGCGATGCAAGCCAATAAGGGTGCGGCGCTGGCGACACTGGCCGAGTTTCTCGGTGTGCCGCTGGAGCAGACCGCCGCACTGGGCGACGGCGGCAACGACCCGGCGATGTTCCATCGTGCCGGCTTGTCGATTGCCATGGGCCAGGCCGAAGAGGCGGTGAAGCGTCAGGCTGATGTGGTCACCGGCGCCAACACCGAAGACGGCGCAGCGCAGGCGATCGAGAAGTACATTCTCCCCCAATAACACCACCATTCCCCCTGTGGGAGCGGGCTTGCTCGCGAAAGCGGTATGTCATTCAACATCAATGTTGTCTGACACGACCTCTTCGCGAGCAAGCCCGCTCCCACATTGGGCCGGTGTTTACAGCCAATAACTCACCGCATACCACCCCAAAACCCCCATCACCACGGTATATGGCAACGCCATCCACACCATCCGCCCATACGACAGGCGAATCAGCGGTGCAATCGCCGACGTCAGCAGAAACAGAAACGCCGCCTGACCATTGGGCGTCGCCACGCTCGGCAGGTTGGTCCCGGTATTGATCGCAATCGCCAGGGTTTCGAAATGCTCGCGGCTCATGTGGCCGGAGATGAACGCCTGTTTCACTTCAGTGATGTAAATCGTCGCCACAAACACGTTGTCGCTGATTGCCGATAACAAGCCATTGGCAATAAAGAGCATGCCCGGCTGTTGATCCGCCGGCAGGGCGAGTACCCACTGAATCAACGGCGTGAACAGTTGCTGATCGTGAATCACCGCCACCACGGCAAAAAACACCACCAGCAGCGCGGTGAACGGCATGGCGTCTTTGAAGGCGTTACCGATGCGATGCTCATCGGTGATACCCGTGAACGCTGTAATCAACACGATCACCATCAAGCCGATCAACCCGACTTCGGCAATGTGAAAGGCCAGCCCGGCAATCAGGATCAGCGCCGCCGCGCCCTGGACCAGCAGCGCCGCACGTTGGCGAGAGGTGCGTTCGGCGTTGTCTTCGGCGGCGTAGTTGGCCAGCACCGCGCGTACGTTATCCGGCAGCAGCGTGCCGTAACCGAACCAGCGCAGTTTCTCCAGCAGGACGCAGGTCACCAGGCCGGCGACGAGCACCGGCAGGGACACGGGGGCGATCTTCAGGAAAAACTCGGCGAAATGCCAACCCATCTCGTGGCCAATCAACAGGTTCTGCGGTTCGCCAACCAGCGTACACACACCGCCCAGTGCCGTGCCCACGGCGCCATGCATCAGCAGGCTGCGCAGGAAGGCGCGGAACTGTTCGAGGTCTTCATGATGGAGAGTCGGCAGGTGCTGATCGTCGCTGAACTCACTGTCCTGGCGCGGATCGTTGCCTGAGGCGACGCGGTGATACACCGAGTAAAACCCTACCGAAGCACTGATGATGACTGCTGTGACGGTCAAGGCATCGAGAAACGCCGACAGAAACGCCGACAGAAAACAGAACATCAACGCCAGCAATGCCTTGGAGCGAACCCCGAGCAGCAGGCGCGAGAACAGGAACAGCAGCAGGTCTTTCATGAAGTAGATGCCTGCCACCATAAACATCAGCAGCAGGATCACCGGGAAGTTGTGCACCAGTTCGTCATACAGCGCCTGGGGCGTGGTCATCTTCAACAGCAGCGCTTCGATCAGCAGCAGGCCGCCGGGCATCAGCGGGTAACACTTGAGTGCCATGGCGAGGGTGAAAATAAACTCCAGGACCAACAACCATCCGGCGGCTACCGGGCCTACCGTCCACAACACCAGGGCGTTTAGGATCAGGAAGCCGACAATGCTCGCCTTGTACCAGCGGGGCGAGTGCCCGAGAAAGTTGTGCGCGAACGCCTGGGCCATTGAACCGGACATCGGCTACTCCTTGTATTAAGAAGCGCGCAACTTGCCGTAAGTGCCGATGAAGATCAACCCGTATCAGTTCAGGTATCGCGCCACCACCGCCCGGTAGTTTCCGTCCAGTGAGTAACCGCCGACGACGATGCGGCCGTTGTCCTGCACGGCCAGGGATGTCGCAGTGTCCAGGCTGCGGCCCAGGCGTGTGCGAACCCAGCCGATGCCATTGGCAAAGCTGCGATCCAACAGTCCCTGTGGCAGGTATCGAGCCAGGATAAAGTCGGCTTCGACGCCGCCGATCGTGGCGCCGGCGACCAGTACGTTCCCGTCCGGCAACACTTGGGCGGCGGTCCATTGGCTGCCACTGTGGCCGATCTCCAGGCGTTGCGGCTGGCCGCCGTTGCAATGAATATCCGGCCGGCCGTTACTGTGCACCTTCAACGTCAGGCAGTGCATCGGGTCGCGGCTGCTGCCAAAGCAATGCAAGTCGCCATTGTCCTGCTGGATGATCTGGCTGACCTGAGCGCCGCGCCCGTGCGCCTTGAAGGTCATAAATCCATCTACCGCGAAGCTTTCGTCAAGCCGGCCATCGGCGTGATAGCGCGCCAGCAATCCTTCTGCGGGGAAATTGATTGAGCCACCCGCCAGGATTCGCCCGTCTCGTTGCACCGTCAGGCTGCCGAGCCAGGTGTTCATCAATAAATGCCGAACCACCACGAAACCTCGACCGTTGAAGTCGCTGTCCAGAGTGCCGTCGGTGTTGAGGCGGATCAGCAGGCCGACGTGATCGGCCAGTTCGAAATGGTGATTGGCTAGCAGCAGGATTCGCCCGTCGTCCTGCACACAAATATCGCAGGCTTCGGCGCCCGGCACGCCGGGTGGCAACCAGTCGTCCCGCAAGCCGCGGGATAGATCGCCGGGTAGTCGCACCACCACGCGGCCATTGTCGCCAAAGCTGCGAACCGGTTCGCCATCGGGGTCAAACAGCGCCAGGGCGGGCAAAGTGCGGTGAGCGCTTTCGTAGTGCAAGCCGGCCAACAGGATGGAGCCGCAAGGCAGGACGTGGACTTTACTGGCCATCGCCTCGAAGCCCGGCGCGAACTGGCCGATCAGACTGCCCTGATGACCAAAGGCCAGATCCGCCGAACCATCCTCCAGCAGGCGAGCGAGGCCAAAGCGGCTACCGCCATGGGTTCCGACCTTGGCCGCGACCAGCAAACGGCCTTGTGAATCGATGGCGATACCGTTGGCCATGCTTGAGGAGCTGCCGGCGAAATACACCTGGGTTTTGCCGCCGGCGGCAAAATCTGGATCGAGATGCCCGGCTGGGCTGAATGTGGCAGGGCGAGCAAAAGCGGTCTGGGTTGGCATGCACGCATCTCCTTGCCAGTCGACCTCATTCCGGTAACCGGGAGGGTGACTGCGCGTGCGAAACATTCAATCCCTGAATGCCTGGATGCACAACTGTCATAACTAACAGGCGGAGGGTCGCTTTGTGCCAGAACAGTGTCTTTTGGAACCACTGAAGAGGGTGCCAACAATCGAGCCGTTATAAAGCAAAAGATCGCAGCCTTCGGCAGCGCCTACAAGGAAACGCATATTCCAATGTAGGCGCTGCCGAAGGCTGCGATCTTTTGATCTTTAATTAATGAGGCATGGACCACGATTGCAGCGTGTAGCCATCTTCGCTGAGTGCAGCACGTGCCTGTTCCAGCAGATGTTCTAGTTGCACCGGATCGGAATAAGCACTGCTTGGGATTTGCGTGCGGCCAATGCGGGTATTGGTGCGGTCGATCACGCTCAGGCAGAGTTCGCCGTTGCCGTCTTGTGGAGCCCAGGCCACGCATTGAAATGGCTTGAACGCGCGGTCGGCAATCAAAAGAGCTTCGTTGATACGGAGCGGGGCGGTCATGGGATCTTCTCTCTGTATGCCCAATCAAGTGATGTGCCGTCGGTTGGGCTTACCGTTCGGCTGGTTACTTGTACTGATGCCCTCAATAGGGGGTTGGGTCACACACAATCCAAAGAAAATTCAACTTTCTTTCATATACTCAATGTTCAGGCAGTTTTTGAAAGCTGGTTGAAAGCTTCAGTCGTTAGGTAACTAACAAAGTGCCTACTTATAACTAATTAGTTAAGACTCCTATAATCAAACGATACAAGGTCCCGTCAAATTCTTGCTAATGTTACAGCCAGGTCCGCCAAATGACTGTTTTTAATAATATTTCCTTAAATTTGGCGCCAAGGAACAGTCATGATCGAAGCGCCTGCCTTACGACGTCTGTTAGTGGTTGATCCTTGCGACGATTGCCATCGTCTTTTGCCGGGGCTGCGCTCTGTAGGCTGGGACGTTGACAGCTGTACGCTGGAAAACGCCGCCGATCGAACCTGCGATGTCGGCCTCTTGCGATTGCAGCCGTTCCATCTGGAACGTCCCGAAGCCGTCAAAGAATTGATCAGCCGCAGCGGCACCGAATGGATTGCCGTGCTCAACCAGGAAGTCCTGCGACTGCAAAACGTCGGGGATTTTGTGTGCGAATGGTTTTTTGACTTCCATACCTTGCCGTTCGACGTGTCACGGGTCCAGGTGACCCTCGGGCGCGCATTCGGCATGGCGCGGCTGCGTGGGCAGGGCACGATTCACATCGATCAGCCGGAGCACGAGTTGCTGGGTGACAGCAAGCCGATCCGCGAACTGCGCAAGCTGTTGAGCAAACTGGCACCCACCGAGTCGCCGGTATTGATCCGCGGCGAAAGCGGGACTGGCAAAGAGCTGGTCGCCCGCACCCTGCACAGGCAATCCCAGCGCCACAGCAAGCCGTTTGTGGCGATCAACTGCGGGGCAATTCCCGAACACCTGATTCAGTCCGAACTGTTTGGCCACGAAAAAGGCGCCTTCACCGGCGCGCATCAACGCAAGATCGGGCGGATCGAAGCCGCGAACGGTGGCACGCTGTTTCTCGATGAAATCGGCGACTTGCCGTTGGAGCTGCAAGCCAATCTGCTGCGCTTCCTCCAGGAAAAACACATCGAGCATGTCGGCGGCAGTACGCCGATTCCGGTGGATGTACGGGTATTGGCGGCGACGCACGTCGACCTTGAGGCGGCCATCGAGAAGAAACGCTTTCGCGAAGATTTGTACTACCGCCTCAACGTGCTGCAAGTGGTCACCGCGCCGCTACGTGAACGCCACGGCGATCTATCGATGCTGGCCAACCACTTTTCCCATTTCTATAGTCATGAAACCGGTCGCCGCCCGCGCAGCT
The DNA here is from genome assembly GCF_056161485.1 of Pseudomonas sp. 5Vm1k. NCBI lineage: Bacteria > Pseudomonadati > Pseudomonadota > Gammaproteobacteria > Pseudomonadales > Pseudomonadaceae > Pseudomonas > Pseudomonas sp. 5Vm1k. Next base: position 661 of record NZ_JBSPCZ010000013.1, on the reverse strand, counting down.
TCAGCGAAGACGCGTTGATCGCCATGGGTAAGCATGACTGGCCGGGCAATGTTCGCGAACTGGCCAACCGGGTGCGTCGCGGGTTGGTACTGGCCGAGGGACGCCAGATCGAAGCGCGAGACCTGGGGCTGATCAGCCAGCAGACCATCGCTGCGCCGATGGGCACGCTGGAAGACTACAAGACCCGCGCCGAACGCCAGGCCCTGTGCGATGTACTTAACCGCCACAGCGACAATTTGAGCATCGCCGCCAAGGTGCTGGGGATATCCAGGCCTACCTTCTACCGTTTATTGCACAAGCATCAGATACGTTAGACACAAGATCAAAAGATCGCAGCCTTCGGCAGCTCCTACATTGGAATGCGTTCACCCTGTAGATACCGTCTTGAATCTCACCGAGCAAGCGCAAATTCCGGGTCATATGGCTGGCCCGATTTGAGCACTGCGTAAACGTAGTGCAGCAGCTTGCGCATGGCGGCGCAGATGATCTGTTTGGGGGCCTTGCCGTTGGCCTTCAGGCGATCTTTCATGGCGATGATCGCCTTGTTGTGTTGCAACGCGACCAAGCCCGGCATGTACAGGCCTGCGCGCAAGCGCGCTGAGCCGATCTTCGAGATCGGGCTGCGGCCCTTGAGGAGCCCCGATTCTCGGAGTTCTGGATT
>NZ_JBSPCZ010000012.1:0-219832 GCF_056161485.1 Pseudomonas sp. 5Vm1k | reverse complement strand
TTTCGCGAGCAAGCCCGCTCCCACAGGGGGCCTTTGTTGGATCGGGCATTTGCGTACTACCCGGCCACCTTGTGGGAGCGGGCTTGCTCGCGAAAGCGGTCTGTCTGGCGACATCGATGTTGAATGTGCCGGCCTCTTCGCGGGCAAGCCCGCTCCCACAGGGGCCTTTGTTGGATCGGGCATTTGCGTACGACCACGATCCAATTGTGGGAGCGAGCTTGCTCGCGAAGGCGTCTACGCCGACACCACTTTCTTCTCCTGCTGCCGCAACCCCGCCAAATCCCGGTAGCCCGCCCCCGGATGGATTTCGGGCAATCTCGGCCCTTCGCCAAACAACTTCTCGCGCAACGTCCCCGGCGCATATTCGGTCTTGTACACGCCGCGCTTCTGCAACTCCGGCACCAGCAACTCCACGGCGTCGATAAAGGTTTCGTGGGTCAGCGCATACGCCAGGTTGAAGCCGTCCACGTCCGTCTCCTCGACCCATTCCTGCAACAGATCCGCGACGGTTTCGGGGCTGCCGACAAACAACGGTCCAAATCCGCCAATCCCCACCCAATCGGCCAATTCATTCGGGGTCCAGACCTTGTTCGGGTCCGCCGTGGAGAACGCTTCCACCGCCGATTGAATCGCATTGGTGTGCACGTGCTTGAGCGGTTCGTCCGGTTTGAACTGACTGAAATCAATCCCGGTCCAGCCCGAAATCAGCGCCATCGCGCCCTCGTAGCTGACCCAGGTTTTGTATTCCTCAAACTTGGCTTTGGCCTTGGCATCGGTCTCGCCGAGGATCACGGTTTGCAGGTTGAAAATAAGAATCTTCTTCGGATCGCGCCCCGCTTCCGCCGCACGACGGCGGATATCCGCAACGGTCTTCTTCAGCAGCACTTTCGACGGCGCCGCCACAAACACACACTCCGCGTGCTCAGCCGCGAACTGCTTGCCGCGACTCGACGCACCCGCCTGATACAACACTGGCGTACGTTGCGGCGAAGGCTCGCAGAGGTGAATACCCGGCACCTGGAAGTGTTTGCCGACGTGCTGGATCTCATGGATTTTGCTTGGGTCACTAAAGATTCGCCGCTCACGATCCCGCAGGATCGCGCCCTCTTCCCAGCTGCCTTCCCAAAGCTTGTAGCAAACCTCCAGATACTCTTCGGCGAAGTCGTAACGGGCGTCGTGTTCGGTCTGGTTTTTCTGGCCGAGGTTCTTTGCGCCGCTCTCCAGATACGAGGTGACAATGTTCCAGCCGGCGCGGCCCTTGGTCAGGTGATCGAGCGTCGACAGGCGCCGGGCGAATGGATACGGATGCTCGAAGGACAGCGACGCGGTCAGGCCAAACCCCAAGTGCTCGGTGACCAGCGCCATCGGCGGGATCAGTTGCAGCGGATCGTTGACCGGCACCTGCGCCGCCTGACGGATCGCCGCGTCACCGTTGCCGTTGTAGACGTCGTAGATGCCAAGCACGTCGGCAATGAACAAGCCGTCGAACTTGCCGCGCTCGAGGATTTTAGCCAGATCGGTCCAGTATTCGAGGTCCTTGTACTGCCAGGAACGATCCCGTGGATGTGCCCACAACCCCGGCGACTGGTGGCCGACGCAGTTCATGTCGAAAGCATTAAGACGAATTTCACGGGCCATCAAACGGCTCCCTTTTTCAGTGTGCGGAAGCTAGGGGGATGGATACCGTTGAGGCGGAAGTTGCCGATGAGGTGGAGTTTCCAGCGCAGCGGGTCGTGCAGGGAACCGTGCAACGGGGTGCGTTGGCCGGTGAGTTCGAATTCGGCGTTGCTCACGGCATTCAAGGCGTCAGCGCTGGCCAGGTGCGATTCGGCGATGGCGACGCTGATTTCGGTGTCGTCTTCGTGGCTGTTGAGGAAGGCTTCGGCACGCTCCAGCAGCGCGGCAGCAACTTCGATGCGGATGTGCAAATCACCGAAGCGGCTGATGACGTAAGGATCAGCCGTGGTTTGCGCCTGTTGGCGGACAAACCGCAGGGTCGCATCCAGCAGGCTGCGGGCGTTGTGCAAGTCGTGCTGACTTTTGGCCAAGGGCTGCTCGGCGCTGATCGGTTGGGTCAAGGCATTCATGGTGGGCTCCTCAGTTCCAGGCGTGGCGCGCGGGCTTCACGCCGTTGAGCAGGTAGTTGCCGATCAAGTGGTATTTCCAGCGCGCCGGGTCGTGCAAGGTGTGGGTCCGGGCGTTGCGCCAGTGGCGATCGAGGTTGTACTTGCCGAGCACCGAGCGAGTGCCGGCCAGTTCGAAGAGTTTGCTGCTGGCGAGCAAGGCGATGTCGGCGGACAGGACTTTGGCCTGGGCCACCACCACGGAGGCATGGGCGACAGTGTCTTCATTGGGGTTGAGCAACGCCGCGTCGATGGCCAGGCCGGCCTTCTTCAGGATCGCTTCGGTGCCATGGACGCGCCATTCGAGATCGCCAATCGCGGCGATGCTGAACGGGTCCTGCCAGCCGTGATCGTTACCGCTGTCGATCCACGGGCGGGATTCGCGGGCGTAGCGCTTGGTTTCTTCCAGCGCGCCGACGGCGATACCGGTGTCCACGGCGGCCTGGATGATTTGCGAAATCGGGCCGTCGGCGGTGGGTTCGTCAAAAGCCTTGTGCGCCGGGATCACCGCGCTCAAAGGCACTTTCACCGCGTTGAGGGTTACGCCACCGCTGGCCGTGGTGCGCTGGCCGAAACCGTCCCAGCTGTCAATCACTGTCAGGCCGGGATTGTCTCGTTCGATGAAAGCGATAAAAGCCTTGTTGTCTTGATCGACCGCCACCGCCGGCACGATGTGCGCGAACAACGCGCCGGTGCAGTAGAACTTCTCGCCGTCGATTTGCGCGGTGTCCTGATCGAAGCGAATGCGGGTTTCAAAGGCACCGGCGTTTTTGCTTTTGGATTCGGAGAAGGCATTGCCGAAACGGTAACCCTGCAGGACTTTGCCGAAGTAGTAACGCTTCTGCTCTTCGGTGGCGGTTTGCAACAGGATGTCGAGCACGCCGAGGTGGTTTTGCGGGATCTGGCCGAGGGACGAATCGGCAGCGGAAATGATCTTGATCACTTCGGCGACGGTCACGTAGGACACCCCGGCGCCACCGTATTCCTTGGGAACGGTGATGCCCCAGAGGCCACTCGCGGAGAACTCGTCGAGCTCGGTCACCGGCAAGCGTCGGTCGCGATCACGGACGCTGGCCTCAACGGCGAAGCGTACGGCGAGCTTGTGCGCGACGGCGATGGCCTCGGCGTCCGAGCGAATTACGTGGGCAATGGGAGGTGAAGTTGTCATGGGCCGACTCCGTGGTTCCGGGTGAATACCCTGGAGCTTTTGCAGGAGTCGTGCCTGAATAATAAATCGTTATTTTTCAGTAGATTACAAAACCATTAGAGAAACGCTTACAGCTTAAAAACAGCAAAATGTTCATCTACTGTTGGCCTGCAAACAGTCAGATCACCACATTTCGCACAAACCGCGCTGCGACGTCCCCTTCATTGCGATAGGAATGCGGCTGGTTACTGGCGAACATGAAGAACTCACCGGCGGAGATTCTTTGCGGGGTGTCGCCGAGCATCAGGGTCAGGCAGCCTTCGAACACGTAGATCTGTTCGCTCCAGCCATCGGCATCCGGTTCCGACGGGTAGATTTCGCCCGGTTGCAGGCACCATTCCCACTGTTCCACCTCGCGAGTGGCAGTGGCTTTGGACAACAGCACCGCTTTACTGCCAGGAATCGTCCCGGCCCAGGCCAGTTCATTGATGCGGCTCGGATCGCGCACATCTGGCGCCTGGATCAGATCGCTGAACGCCACGTCCAGCGCTTCGGCCACGCGGTCGAGGGTGGTCAGGCTGACGTTTTTCTCGCCGGCCTCGATCGCCACCAGCATCCGCCGGCTGACCCCGGACTTTTCCGCGAGCGCGGTCTGGCTCATGTCGGCGGCGTGGCGCAGACGTCGAACGTTCTGGCTGACGTGCTGGAGGACCGAAGCCCGAGGGGGAGAATCTTTGTGCACTATATTGCTCACTCGGTGGGGTTGGGCAGTATACTGCGCAACATTCGGGCGCATTGTGCGTCCGCCTCAGGTAGCGCGCAAGGCCATGACGTCAGTGAACTCCCCCCAGGCTTCTTCCCGTTTCTCGCGGCTCAGCAAGGCCGAGTGCGTGCTGGTGCTGATCACGATGGTCTGGGGCGGGACCTTTTTGCTGGTGCAACATGCAATGACCGTCAGCGGGCCGATGTTTTTCGTTGGCCTGCGCTTTGCCGCGGCGGCGTGCATTGTCGCCCTGTTCTCCTGGCGCCACCTGCGGGAACTGACCTTATTCGAACTCAAGGCCGGGGCCTTTATCGGCGTGGCGATCATGCTCGGGTATGGCTTGCAGACCGTGGGTTTGCAGACGATTCCCAGCAGTCAGTCGGCGTTTATTACCGCGTTGTACGTGCCGTTTGTGCCGTTGCTGCAATGGCTGGTACTGGGGCGCCGTCCGGGATTGATGCCAAGCATCGGGATCATGCTGGCGTTTACCGGGTTGATGTTGTTGTCGGGGCCTTCCGGAGCCTCGCTGAATTTTAGCCCGGGTGAAATTGCGACGTTGATCAGCGCCATCGCGATTGCCGCCGAGATCATTCTGATCAGTACTTACGCCGGCCAGGTCGATGTGCGGCGGGTGACGGTCGTGCAATTGGGCGTCACCTCGGTTCTGTCGTTTCTTATGGTGGTGCCGACTAACGAGGTGATTCCAGAATTCTCCTGGTTATTGCTGTGCAGCGCTTTGGGGCTGGGCGCGGCCAGTGCGGCGATTCAGGTGGCGATGAACTGGGCGCAGAAAAGTGTTTCGCCAACCCGGGCGACGCTGATCTACGCCGGTGAGCCGGTGTGGGCCGGGATCGCCGGGCGCCTGGCAGGGGAACGCCTGCCGGCGATTGCCTTGCTCGGGGCGGGGTTGATTGTGGCGGCGGTGATTGTCAGTGAGTTGAAAACCAAGGGTAAAGAGGCGGTTGCAGTCGACGGATCATTGGAGCGCGAAGGAGAACGTTAAAAGCAAGATCAAAAGATCGCAGCCTTCGGCAGCTCCTACATTGGAATGCGTACCTCTGTAGGAGCTGCCGAAGGCTGCGATCTTTGTGCTTTTAAACAATGAAAAACCAACCTTTCCCGCCTACCTTGTAGGATCCTGCCACAGGTTGGCGTTTGGCGATCCGGGAGCTGGCACGTATGATGCTTCACAAACTTCCGCAGATTAGAAGCCTATGTCCCTGATAGTTCTACTGCTTCTGCCTTTTATCGGCAGCTGTGTCGCAGCCTTGCTGCCACACAACGCGCGTAACACCGAATCGCTGTTGGCTGGCCTGGTTGCCTTGATTGGCACCATCCAGGTCGCCCTCCTGTACCCGCAAATCGCCCATGGCGGCGTAATCCGCGAAGAGTTTTTCTGGCTGCCGAGCCTCGGTTTGAACTTCGTCCTGCGCATGGACGGGTTTGCCTGGCTGTTCTCGCTGCTGGTGCTGGGCATCGGCACGCTGGTGTCGCTGTACGCCCGCTACTACATGTCGCCGGACGATCCGGTGCCGCGGTTCTTCGCGTTTTTCCTGGCGTTCATGGGCGCCATGCTCGGGTTGGTGATCTCCGGCAACCTGATCCAGATCGTGTTTTTCTGGGAACTGACCAGCCTCTTTTCGTTCCTGTTGATCGGCTACTGGCATCACCGCGCCGATGCGCGACGCGGCGCCTACATGGCGCTGATGGTCACCGGCGCCGGGGGGTTGTGCCTGCTGGCGGGGGTCATGCTGCTCGGCCATGTGGTCGGCAGCTATGACCTGGACAAGGTCCTGGCCGCCGGCGATCTGATTCGCGCACATGCCCTCTACCCTATTCTGCTGCCCCTGATCCTGATCGGCGCGTTGAGCAAAAGCGCGCAATTCCCCTTCCACTTCTGGCTGCCCCACGCGATGGCGGCGCCAACCCCGGTTTCGGCTTATCTGCACTCGGCGACCATGGTCAAGGCCGGGGTATTCCTGCTCGCGCGCCTCTGGCCGTCGCTGTCCGGCAGTGAAGAATGGTTCTACATCGTCGGCGGGGCCGGCGCCTGCACCCTGCTGCTCGGCGCGTACTGCGCGATGTTCCAGAACGACCTCAAGGGCCTGCTGGCGTACTCGACCATCAGCCACCTGGGCCTGATCACCCTGCTGCTGGGCCTGAACAGTCCGCTGGCAGCGGTGGCCGCCGTGTTCCATATTCTCAACCACGCCACCTTCAAGGCTTCGCTGTTCATGGCCGCCGGGATCATCGACCACGAAAGTGGCACCCGGGACATCCGCAAGCTGAGCGGGCTGATCAAGCTGATCCCGTTCACCGCCACACTCGCGATGGTCGCCAGCGCCTCGATGGCGGGCGTGCCGCTGCTCAACGGTTTCCTCTCCAAAGAGATGTTCTTCGCCGAAACCGTGTTCATCAACGCCACAGCCTGGGTCGAGATGACCCTGCCAATCGTTGCGACCATCGCCGGCACCTTCAGCGTTGCCTACTCCCTGCGCTTTACCGTCGACGTGTTCTTCGGCCCGCCCGCCACCGACCTGCCGCACACCCCGCATGAACCGCCACGCTGGATGCGCGCACCAGTGGAGTTGCTGGTGTTCACCTGCCTGATCGTCGGGATTTTCCCGTCGCAAGTGGTCGGCCCGTTGCTTGCGGCTGCGGCCCTGCCCGTGGTTGGCGGCACCTTGCCTGAATACAGCCTGGCGATCTGGCACGGCTGGAACGCACCGATGATCATGAGCCTGATCGCCATGTCCGGCGGTATCGTGCTCTATCTGTTGCTGCGCAATCAGCTCAAGCGTGGCCGCTTCAAGTACCCGCCGTTGATTGGCCGCTTCAACGGCAAGCGCCAGTTCGAGCGCAGCCTGGTGGTCATGATGCGTCTGGCCCGTCGCCTGGAGCGACGAATCAGCACCAAACGCCTGCAAACCCAGTTGTTCCTGATGGTCCTTGCTGCCGTGCTGGCCGGGTTGATCCCGATGCTTCACAGCAGCCTGAGCTGGGGCGACCGGCCGAAGATTCCGGGTTCGATTGTGTTCGTGATTCTCTGGCTGCTGGCGATTGCCTGTGCCCTCGGCGCCGCGTGGCAGGCCAAATATCACCGTCTCGCCGCCCTGACCATGGTCAGCGTTTGTGGGCTGATGACCTGCGTGACCTTCGTCTGGTTCTCTGCGCCAGACCTGGCCTTGACGCAACTGGTGGTCGAAGTGGTGACCACAGTGCTGATCCTGCTGGGCCTGCGCTGGCTGCCACGGCGGATCGAAGAGGTGTCGCCACTGCCAAGCACCCTGCGCAAGGCGCGCATCCGTCGTATCCGCGACTTGCTGCTGTCGGCCCTGGTCGGTGGCGGCATGGCGTTACTGGCCTACGCAATGCTGACCCGCCAGACGCCAAACGACATTTCTTCGTTCTACCTCAGCCGCGCACTACCTGAAGGCGGCGGCAGCAACGTGGTCAACGTGATGCTGGTGGACTTCCGTGGCTTCGACACCCTCGGGGAAATCACCGTGCTGGTGGCCGTGGCCCTGACTGTGTTCGCCCTGCTGCGCCGCTTCCGCCCACCGAAAGAAAGCCTGCAATTACCGGCCCAGCAGCGTTTGCTCGCGCCCGACGTGGTCACCGACCTGGTCAACCCGCGCCAGGCCAGCGACACCGCCCTCGGTTTCATGATGGTGCCGGCGGTGCTGGTGCGCCTGTTGCTGCCGATTGCCATGGTGGTGTCGTTCTATCTGTTCATGCGCGGCCACAACCAACCGGGTGGCGGTTTTGTCGCCGGGCTGGTGATGTCAGTCGCCTTCATCCTCCAATACATGGTCGCTGGTACACAGTGGGTCGAGGCGCAAATGAGCCTGCGGCCGCTGCGCTGGATGGGCACCGGGCTGTTGTTCGCCACGGTCACCGGGCTTGGGGCGATGGCGGTCGGGTATCCATTCCTGACTACCCACACCTGGCATTTCGAGCTGCCGGTGCTGGGCGACATTCACATCGCCAGCGCGCTGTTCTTCGACATCGGTGTGTACGCCGTGGTGGTGGGTTCGACGCTATTGATCCTCACCGCCCTCGCCCACCAATCGGTCCGGGGCCACAAAACTGCGGCGCAGCCTAAATCCGCGGCACTGCCCAAATCCGTTGCCGCCAAAGGAGCCGTCTGATGGAAGAAGTCATCGCAATCGCCATCGGCGTCCTCGCCGCTTCCGGCGTCTGGCTGATCCTGCGGCCACGGACGTTCCAGGTGGTCATGGGCCTGTGCCTGCTGTCCTACGGCGTCAATCTTTTCATCTTCAGCATGGGCAGCCTGTTCATCGGCAAGGAGCCGATTATCAAGGACGGCGTGCCGCAGGATTTGCTGCATTACACCGACCCGCTGCCGCAAGCACTCGTACTGACCGCCATCGTCATCAGCTTCGCCATGACCGCGCTGTTTCTGGTGGTGTTGCTGGCCTCCCGGGGCCTGACCGGTACCGACCATGTGGATGGCCGGGAGCCTAAAGAATGAATGCGATGACGCACCTGATCGCCGCACCGATTCTGCTGCCGCTGCTGACCGCCGCCATCATGCTGATGCTTGGCGAAAGACATCGCCCGCTGAAAGCCAAGATCAATCTGTTCTCCAGCCTGATGGGCCTGGGGGTTTCCGTGTTGTTGCTGCAATGGACGCAAACCACTGGCGTACCGGGCTCCATCGGCGTGTACCTGCCGGGCAACTGGCAAGTGCCGTTCGGCCTGGTGCTAGTGGTGGATCGCCTCTCTGCATTGATGCTGGTCCTGACCGGGATCATCGGCGTCAGCGCCCTGCTGTTTGCCATGGCCCGCTGGGACGGTGCCGGTTCAAGTTTCCACGCGCTGTTCCAGATTCAGATGATGGGCCTGTACGGCGCATTCCTGACCGCGGACCTGTTCAACCTGTTCGTGTTCTTCGAAGTGCTGCTGGCCGCGTCTTATGGCCTGATGCTGCATGGCTCGGGCCGGGCCCGGGTGTCGTCGGGGCTGCATTACATCTCGATCAACCTGCTGGCCTCGTCGCTGTTCCTGATTGGCGCGGCGCTGATCTACGGCGTCACCGGCACGCTGAACATGGCCGACCTGGCGCTGAAAATCCCGCTGGTGCCGGAAGCCGATCGCGGCTTGCTGCATGCCGGCGCGGCAATTCTGGCGGTGGCGTTTTTGGCGAAGGCCGGGATGTGGCCACTGAACTTCTGGCTGGTACCAGCCTATTCCGCAGCCAGTGCGCCGGTGGCGGCGATGTTCGCGATCATGACCAAGGTCGGCGTCTACACCTTGCTGCGGCTGTGGACGCTGCTGTTCTCCGGCCAGGCCGGGGCGTCCGCTTACTTCGGCGGCGACTGGCTGATCTACGGCGGCATGGCGACCATCGCCTGCGCTGGCGTGGCGATTCTGGCCGCGCAACGCCTGGAACGCCTGGCCAGCCTGAGCATTCTGGTGTCGGCGGGGATTCTGCTGTCGGCCATCGGTTTCGCCCAGCCGAACCTGATAGGCGCGGCGCTGTTCTATCTGGTCAGCTCAACCCTGGCGTTGAGCGCGCTGTTCCTGTTGTCCGAGTTGATCGAGCGCTCCCGTTCGGTCAATGAGATGCCGCTGTACGATGACGGCGACCTGCTGCCACGGCCGATGGAATCCCTGCAGCCGCCCAAAGGCATCAACCTCGACGACGAACAGAAAGCCGTGGTCGGCCAGGTGATCCCCTGGACCATGGCGTTCCTCGGCTTGAGTTTCATTGCCTGCTCGCTGCTGATCATCGGCATGCCGCCGCTCTCCGGCTTCATCGGCAAGCTCGGCCTGCTCAGCGCCCTGCTCAACCCATTGGGCATTGGCAACATCGGTGAAGTGCCGGTATCGAACGCGGCGTGGGGCTTGCTGGCATTGCTGATCCTGTCCGGGCTGGCCTCGCTGATTGCTTTCTCGCGCCTCGGCATCCAGCGTTTCTGGACCCCGGAAGAACGGCTATCGCCACTGCTGCGACGCTTTGAATGCGTGCCGATTATCGCGCTGCTGGGGCTGAGCATCGTGCTGACCTTCAAGGCTGAGCCGCTGCTGCGCTACACCCAGGCTGCGGCGGATGCCTTAAACAATCCGCAGCAATACGTGATGGCAGTGCTCGGCACCCGTGCCGTTCCAAGTCCCGAAGCCAAGGCTGCGATGGCGGAGGTGCAACCATGAAGCGCCTGTTCCCTGCACCCTGGCTGTCCCTGGCGCTGTGGCTGTTGTGGTTACTGCTCAACCTGTCACTGAGCCCCGGCAATCTGCTGCTGGGTGTACTGCTCGGGTTCTGCGCGCCGTTGATGATGCGCAAGTTGCGGCCGTTGCCGATTCGCATTCGGCGGCCCGGCGTGATTGTGCGGTTGTTTCTACTGGTCGGTCGCGATGTAGTGGTGTCCAACCTCGCGGTGGCCTGGGGCGTGCTCAACGCCGGTCACCGTCCACCGCGCTCGGCATTTATCAAAGTGCCGCTGGACTTGCGCGACGCCAATGGCCTCGCGGCGTTGTCGATGATCTGCACGGTGGTGCCCGGCACGGTCTGGTCGGAACTGGCGCTGGACCGCAGTATTTTGTTGCTGCACGTCTTCGATCTGGATGACGAAGCGTCGTTTATCGAGCACTTCAAGACGACCTACGAGCGCCCCTTGATGGAGATCTTCGAATGAGCGCCTTGCTGTCGAACGCGATCCTGCTAAGCCTGTTCATCTTTTCCCTGGCGATGATCCTGACGCTGATCCGGTTGTTCAAGGGGCCATCGGCCCAGGACCGGGTTCTGGCGCTGGATTACCTGTACATCATCGCCATGTTAATGATGCTGACTCTGGGCATTCGTTATGCCAGTGACACCTACTTTGAGGCGGCGCTGCTGATCGCCCTGTTCGGCTTCGTCGGCTCGTTTGCCCTGGCCAAATTCCTGCTGCGTGGCGAGGTGATCGAATGAATGGCGAACTGTCGTTGTGGGTCGAAATTGCGGTGGCAATCCTGCTGGTGCTCAGCAGTCTGTTTGCGCTGATCGGTGCGGTCGGGTTGCTGCGGATGAAGGATTACTTCCAGCGCATGCACCCGCCAGCATTGGCCTCGACCCTGGGTGCATGGTGTGTGGCATTGGCGTCGATCATTTACTTTTCGGCACTCAAGTCCGCGCCGGTGCTGCATGCGTGGCTGATTCCGATTCTGTTGGCAATTACGGTGCCGGTGACCACGTTGCTGCTGGCGCGGGCAGCGTTGTTCCGCAAGCGCATGGCCGGGGATGATGTGCCGGCCGAAGTAAGTAGTCGGCACACTGAGAGTGAGGGTTAGGTTCTGAGGTTTGTGGTGTTTGGGCGGGCCTCTTCGCGGGCAAGCCTCGCTCCTACAGGTTTGGTTGTTCACGAATGTGTGATTCAACGCGAACCTTGTAGGAGCGAGGCTTGCCCGCGAAGCTTTTCAAATCCAGGCGACAGCCAACAACCCCGCCCCCAACACCACGCACAATGGCGAATAGGCCCAGGTGTCGAGCCGGGCGAATTTCGAATCCTTGACCTGCTTGAAGAACCCCACCAGGTTCGAGTCCCCGATCGCCCGGGCGAACATCAGCATCGCGATGGCGCTGATCACCCATTGCAGCGACCAGTGCTGCACCGTCGGCAAGTACAGGCCGACCCGCAAACACACCAGCATCGCGATCAGCAGCAAACCCACCGCGATCAGCAACGTCGCAAACCCCGAAGGCTTGAACGCCGGCGTCGATGCCGCGCCGCCCTCCCCGGGCACTCGCGGCACTGCCGCCTCACTTCCCAACTTGCCGCCTGCCGCCCAATACAGATGAATCAGGCTGATCAACAGGAAGATTGCAGCAATCCATTGCGCGACCATTAGGCTCATATTCAGACATCCAGCGTGAAATGTCGCAGCAGGATGAACTTCATTGAAGTTTTTTGTAAGGGTATTCGTCATCGACGGTGGTAAAGTGCCGCTCCATGAAATTCGCCCGAACTGATCGCACATTGATGGCCTGGATGCTTTATTGCTGCGTCCTGTTCAACGTGTTCGCCTGCAGTATCGGTCACGGGCAAATGGTCGGGATGCAGCTCAACGGCCTCGGCGGCCAATTCTGCAGCGTAGATCCGGCGACCCAGGCGCCCGCCGCCTCAAACACCTCCGAAGAAAAGCTGCCGACCCTGTCCAAGGCGTTTGGTTGCCCGCTTTGCTCTACCGGCGGCATGGGACCGGCGCTCAGTTCCAGCCTGACCCTGGCGATCCTCCCGCAACAACACAGCCCGCCGTTGGCTGCCGTTGCTGATATAGACCTGCCTGCCCGCTACACCTGGCCGTCGGCCAACCCTCGCGCCCCGCCTTTCGCCTGAACGACTTCGCCATTACTGATCAGCCCACTTCGCTAACGCGTGGCGTTTGCCTGTGCGCTGTTTCCTAGCCAAGTATTCAGGATTCATCGATGAAACATCTTCCTCTTTTGGCCAGCCTGTTCGGCTGCCTGTCCGTTAACACCTGGGCGCAATCCACCGTCGATCTGGCGCCGATCACCATTGATGGCGAGGACGGCACCGAACCGGGCCTGAGCCTCGATCAATCCAGCGGCATGGCCTCGCGCCTGGGCCTGAGCGTGCGGGACACACCGGCCTCGGTGGCCATCGCCAACCGCAATGACATCGAGCGTCACGGCGCGCAGAACTTCCAGGACGCCGCCAACACTTTGCCCGGCGTGAACGCCAGCGCGCCACCGGGTTTCGGCGGTTTCGTGTCCTATCGCGGTTTCACCAGCAGCCAAATCACCCAGATGTTCAATGGCATCAACGTGTCGAGCGGTCTGGCCCGCCCGGTGGACGCGTGGATTTATGACCGGGTCGAACTGGTGGGCGGCCCCTCGTCATTGATCAATGGCGCTGGTTCCGTAGGCGGTTCGTTGAACTACGTGACCAAACTGGCGACCCGTGAAGAGCAAGCCGCCGAAGGACGAATCAGTTATGGCAGCTACGACACCACCGAAACCGCGTTCGGCCTCAACCACGCCCTTAGCGACGCCGGGGCGGACGTGAAGCACTACGCGCGACTCGACGTCAGCCACAACACCAGCAACGGCTACATCGACCGCCAGGAGCGCGATGCCTGGAGCGTGGCGTTCTCGCTGCTCAGCGACCTGACGCCAAACCTGTCCCACACCCTGGCCCTGGAATATCAGGACGAGCACGAGGACAGCCCTTACTGGGGCACGCCAGTGCTCAATCCCAAGGCTGGCGAATTGAAGATCGACAAACACAACCGTTTCAATAACTACAACGTCGAGGACGGCCGCTACGAGCAACGCACGATCTGGGTGCGTTCGATCATCGATTACCGGATCAACGACAACACCACCCTGCGCAACACCCTGTATCACCTCGATAGTCAGCGCGACTACCGCAACCTGGAAACCTACCAGTACAACGCCGACAACAGCGCGGTGAACCGCTCCACGGCCTATCAGGTGCGGCATCAGGGTGAGCAGAACGGCAATCAGTTCGAGCTGCGTCACGACACCAGCCTGTTGGGCCTCGACACCACCTGGTCCGGCGGCTTCGAGTACAAGGTCAACCAGACCACCAATTCGCCGCTGAACGTCAAAGGCGCCAGTACCGTTGACCCGAACAACTTCCAGCCAGGGCACTTCTATGACATTCCGGGCACCAATCCGAAGCTGATCAGCGACAAGACCAACGAGGTCACCACCAAGGCGCTGTTCATTGAAAACCGCTTGGCGTTGACCGAGAAACTGGCGCTGCTCACCGGCCTGCGCTACGACGACATCGACCTGGACGTGACCAATCACCGCGAGGTGACCGCCAGCAATCCCCGCCATCTCAAGCGCAGTTGGGAGCCAGTCACCGGGCGGGTCGGCCTGACTTACCAGTTCATCCCCTCGGCCAACGTCTACGTGCAATACAGCACCGCTGCCGAACAACCCAACGGCACGCAGGATTTCGACGTGTCCACCGGCAAGCAGTGGGAAGTTGGCAGCAAGTTCGATTATCTGGGTGGTCGCGGGTCGGCAACGGTGGCGGCGTACACGATCGAGCGCAAGGATTTCGCCGTGACGGATCCGCTGGACCCGACCCAAAGCATCCCGGTGGGTCAGCAAACGTCGAAAGGCATCGAACTGGCCACATCCTTCAGGATCACCGACAAGCTGTTGGCCGAAGGCAACTTCGCCTGGGTCGATGCGCAATACGACGAGTTCACCGAGAAGAACGCGGCGGGCGTGGTGGTTTCACGTAAAGGCAACACACCGACCAACGTGCCGGATCGGGTCGGCAACCTGTGGCTGACCTACGACTTCGCGCCGCAATGGCAGGGCGGCGTCGATGCGCGGTACGTGGCGTCGGTGTTTGCCGACAGCGCCAACACCATGACCGTGCCGTCCTACACGTTGTTCGGGAGTTTCCTGAGCTACAAGGTCGACCAGCACACCACCGTCACGGGCCGGGTGCGCAACCTGACCAACGAGGTGTATGCCGAGTTTGCGCATGTGTCGCCGGCGTATTACCTGGGGACGCCGCGGACCTTTGAGTTGGCGGTACAAACTAGGTTCTAAAAGCAAAAGCTTCGCGAGCAAGCCCGCTCCCACAGGGGATTGGGGGTGAACACACATTCTGTGTCCATCCAAATCCAATGTGGGAGCGGGCTTGCTCGCGAAGGCGTCATCAGCCCCACCCCATCACTGAAGACTGGCGCTAACCTTATCCGCCACATCCTTCGGCACCCAAGCCTGCCACACCTCAGGGTGCGCCTTCATGAACGCCTCGGCCGCCTGGCGCGGTGCGGTGTGTTTCTCACTCATTTGCGCCAAAGCCTTATTCAACGGCCCGATCGGCAAATCGACCTTGCTGAAGAACTGGGCGATCTCTGGATATTGCTTCTGGAACGGCGTGGACACCCCAATCGACAGTTTCGAGGCCAGCGAACGGGTCGGTTTCGGATTCGGGTTGTCGGCGTCGGTCAGGGTTTTCCAGGCTTCGGCGTCAAACGGCGGTTCTTCCAGCTGAATCAGCTTGTAGCGCCCGAGCAACGGCGTCGGTGACCAGTAGTAGAACAACACCGGCTTGCCACGGCGAATTGACGACGCGATCTCCGCGTCCAGCGCGGCGCCGGAACCGCTGCGGAAATTCACAAAACTGTCGTTCAACCCATAGGCCGTGAGCTTTTGCTTGTTGACCACTTCCGAGGTCCAGCCGATCGGGCTGTTGAGGAAGCGTCCCTTGCCCGGGCTTTCCGGGTCGCTGAACACGTCCTTGTAACGCGGCAGGTCGCTGACACTGCGCAGGTCCGGCGCCAGGGGCTTGATGCCCTTGGCCGGGTCGCCCTTGATCACGTATTCCGGCACCCACCAGCCTTCGGTGGCGCCCTTGACCGTATCGCCCAGGCTCGCGACCTTGCCTTCGGCCTCCGCCTTGACCCACACCGGGCTGCGCCCGGCCCACTCTTCGCCAATAACCTGGATGTCATTGTTGGCCAGGGCGGTTTCCAGGGTGATGGTGGTTCCCGGCAACGTGTCGGTCGGCAGGCCGTAGCCCTTCTCGACGATGATCCGCAGGATATCGGTGATCAGGCTGCCGCTTTCCCAGTTCAGGTCGGCGAAGTGGATCGGCGCCTGGTCGGCGAACACCGGGACCGGCGAGGCCAACAAACCAAAGGTGGCCAGGGTAGCGGCCAACAACCGTCGAAGTCCTTTCATGCTTTTGCACCTCGTGCTGTTCACAGCAATAGCAGGATGGCCTGACAGACAAGACCGCAAGCCTCTGAATACTCAGTCCATTGACTGTAGTAGAGGTTCCCGCTTTTTAGGGGTCACGAGGTGCGAGGATTACTTTTCAGAAGGTTGCTGCAACCGGGCCAATTCCCTTCTCACCATGCTGGCGTACTCCGCCGGGCGCAAGGTGTAGATCTGTGACGCCACCCAGGTCAGCCAGCCGCCTTGCAGAATCGCCTTCTGGTCGAACAGGCGCTGGGCCTCGACCTGTGCACTGGCAAGATTCTGAACGTGGAAATCGGCGCGGGTCAGCGGCATTACTCGCTGGCCTTGAAGGTCACCAGTTCACCCTTGCGCCACTTGGCGGCTTTGGCCGTCACGGCTTTCAGGGTTTTGGTCAGGCCTTCCTGCAACTGCTGGTGGGCGGCAAACACCATCACCACGCTATGGCCTTCCTTGAACACGATGCCGTGACCGTCGGCGGTGGTGACAAATGCGTAATCGCCCAGGCCGTAGACCGTCAGTTTGATTTCCCGGAACTTGATGTCCAGTTTGCCGCCTTCGCGACTGGGCAACACCGAAGCGCTGAAATGATCGCCGACCTTGAGTTTGAGGCCGGGCTTATCGTCCACCACCAGCGCTGCTTCGGTATCGATTTCGGCTATGTAGATGCCTTCCGCGTTCTGTTCGGTGACATAGACAAAACGGGACTGAAACTGTTTAACCAACTTTGCACGCAAATCACCCAGGACGAACAACGCGTGCATATCAAGATTACTTACTGCCAAGGAAACATCCCCACATCTGAAAATGATGCCGTACGCAGGAACAACGCACAGCAGAAAAAAGCGGCCATGGCGAATGTGTTGCCAAATGAGCCGGGTTGAAATCCTGAACTGAGCAGTGCGCTCATCCATCGCGAGGTAAATGAGATTACTGGATTGTCACTCGCGCCGTCCTCCCTGACGTTCGCCAGACGTTGAAGGAAAAGGCCATTCTCGCGGCCGGAAAAGACGTACTACTAACTTTAGGGAAAAAACTCTTTAAAAAAAGCACTTTTCCGACATATCGCCAGAAAAAAATTGCTTTAGATGGACGCCAACGCCAGCCAGTGATGGCGATTCTAGAGCAGCGATGCTCGCCGAGACTACTCAAAACGACGAACACACGTCGGTAAAAACACGAAAAGGACTTCTTATGTGCACGATGACCCACTTTGCGAAGCACTCAACGCCTGACGAAAACACCCCTCAGCCCCCGCAGTCGGTGAAGTTTCAAGCCTATACCCTGCCCCCTCAGGTGCTTGCCATACCGCGTTTTCAAGTCGTGCCGGCAGGCAAGGCTTTCTTCCACATCATGGAAACTGCCACTGGTCGCGTCAGAGGTTTCCGCGCCAGCCATAATGCTGCTTGCGCCCTCGCCCATACCCTGACGGCGCGCACCTGACGCATTTATCCCTAATGACGTTTCGTCACGCCGACGACTTAACTCAGCCGTCGGCCGGCAACTACTGCCATACTGCACGCCCCATGAATTCCGGCCCCTCGGCGGACGGCTTTCAATACAACAGAACTTTTCCAAGGGAAGGCTGCTACGTGACGGAATTTGATATCGGCGAATTTTTTATCCGGGGCGAAGCCAGAGAAGTCGACGGCGAATTCCAGGCTGTCATTGTGATGCGTGCCAAACCACCCTTGACCACCGTGACCTATCACCAGGTCGAGAAAGATCGCTGGTTCAAGACCTCGGACGTCGCGTTGATCGCCGCCCTGGAAGCCGCCAAGGCCCTGAAGCTGGCGGTCGATGACGGTGCATTGAAAGCCTGATCCGGCTTTGCCGTCTATGCTCTCTCCTGCTTTCGACCATCGCAATCGAACTCCTGACGCGCGGCTCCCTCAGATGCAGTGAAGCCGCCCCTCAGATCTCGTACTCGACGCGACCCGCAAGGAGATGAACATGGATTCACCGACACACGACTTGAAAGGTTTGTTCGACCAGCTCGGCCTGGACTCCAGCGAGAAGGCCATTGACGATTTCATTGCCAGCCACTCACCGCTTCCCGACGATAAGAAACTGATCGATGCCGAGTTCTGGACCCCGCAACAAGCCGGGTTCCTGAAAGAACAGCTGCGTGAAGACGCCGACTGGGCGCGAGTGGTGGATGATCTGAATTTGCGGATGCATCAGGTTCACTAGGCTGCACACCTGAAAAAATCTTGAGCAAAAGAGACCCCTGTGGCGAGGGGGCTTGCCCCCGTTCGACTGCGAAGCAGTCGCCAACCCAGGCAACTCGGTAAGTCTGAAAAAAGCAGGTGGCCGCTTCGCGACCCAGCGGGGGCAAGCCCCCTCGCCACAAAAGCCCTCCAAGACACAAATATGAGCCGTCTGAAGAACCACGCACCTAGCGTGGTTTTTCCGGTTTATACCCCAACCGCAACCCACCCCAATGCCTTCCCTTAAGCATGATCGGCACCGACAAATCGTGCATCAACTCGCCCGTATCACGGGTATAGGTCTGCAACAGCACCGGTTGCTGATGACTGCCACAGCGGATGCCGGTGCGGTCGGCAAATTTGCGTTTGGTACGGTTCTGCACGGCATCGACCTGCGCATCACCGGTCAGTGGCTGGCTGAACACCGTGTTATGTGTCGGCACATAGCCCTGCTGCGTGCAGGCGATGGCAAACACCAATCCCTCATGACGCGGTAGCAGCGGCTCCTGAATCGCCGGCAACACCTGATCGGTGTAACGGTCGAAACGGGTCTGGAACTTGGCCGGGCTGGTGTTGGGAATCGCCTGGTAATTGCGATCGAACAGATCATCAAGGCTGACACGGCCCTGATCGATATCCGCTTCAAAGCGCGCAGCGATCTGACTGGCGCCTTCAAGGGCCAGGTCATAAATCCGTTGGTGATAGTCATCCAGCCCAACCTCGGCCAGGCGCTCGCTGATGGTTTCGGCCTGCCCTTCCATCTGCACCGCAGCCTTGGCCAGGTGCTGGGTCTGTTGATCGCTGATCGCCAGATCGCTGCGCATCTGTTCGATGGCATGGAACAGACTGTCCAGCTGTTCGCGGTTGGTGTCGGCGCCCCGGGCGATTTCTCCGACCTGGTGTTCCACACCGGCGGCCAGGCGCGCGATGTTTTCCAGATGCTGGCCGGTGTGCTCCACCTGTTTGACGCCGACGTCCAGGTCGCTGGAGAGCTGACGGATCTGCTCGACCACTTGCGCGGTGCGTTGCTGGATGTCAGCGACCATCTCCCCGACTTCCCCGGTGGCTGTCGCGGTACGTGCGGCCAGGCCACGCACTTCATCTGCCACCACGGCAAAACCGCGACCGTGCTCCCCGGCCCGCGCGGCTTCGATAGCCGCGTTGAGCGCCAGCAGGTTGGTCTGGCTGGCGATGGACTGGATCACCAGGGTGACCCGCTGAATGTCATCACTGCGCAGGCTCAGGGCTTCGATCAGTTCTCGACTGGCACTGGCACGCTGGCTGAGCTGATGCATGCGGGAGATCGATTCGATCAATTCGGTGCGCCCGGCGGCACTGCTCTGATGAGCTTCGCTGGCCGCGCTCAAGGCTTCTCGGCTGAGCGTCGAGGTCGCCTGTTCGGTGGAGATCATCACTTCGGCATTGCTGACAATCCGCTTGGCCGCATCGAGTTGCGACTGCACCTTCTCGGCCAGTTGTTTGACCGAAAACGCTACGCCAGCGGCGGAGAGCGCGTTGTGACTGGTGGTGTAGGAAAGATCGCGGGTCAGCTCGGCGATGGCGCTGGTGTTATCAGCAGGGGTTGAATCGGGGATCGCGCGCGAACGCAGACGCGGTAGCCAGATGATCAGCACGGCCACGGGCAGGCCAATGTAAAGCGACGCCCCACCCAAGGTCATACCGCAGAGCAACAGCACCAGGGCGATGCTTTGCAACGTCGGCGTCAACCAAAGGCTTTTTGGCGCAAGCACTGGTGCAGGCACAGGCCCAACCAGAGATCCGTCTCTCGTCATCTTCGTCACCCCAAGCGTGTTCTATTTGTTGTGACTGCATTAAACGCCACTAATGGGCCATTATCTATGGTCCGTTAGTAGTGGATGTTGCAGCAGGTCAACAGAAGTGCGGGGGATTTTCAGACGGCAAAAAGCTTCGCGGGCAAGCCTCGCTCCTACAGGAGGTGTGTAGGAGCGAGGCTTGCCCGCGAAGGGGGCGCTACCGAATCAGGCCTGACGCTGGTGCTTGTCGATCTGCTCGTGACGCTCTTGAGCTTCGATGCAGTACTTGGTGGTCGGGCTGATCAGCAGGCGTTTAAGGCCAATGGCCTCGCCGCTGTCGTCGCACCAGCCAAAGCTGTCTTCTTTGATGCGTTCCAGAGCCTGTTCCAACTGAGGCAGCATGCGCTGGTCGCGATCGATCGCGTTCACCAGCCAGGTGCGCTCTTCTTCTACGGAAGCAGCATCGGCCGGGTCAGCCGGGGTGTCCAGGCTTTCGATGGCGATGCGGTTCTGCTCGATGCGCTCGTGGGTTTCAACTTTCATGTTCTGCAACAGCTCATAGAAAAAAGCATGTTGCTCGGCATTCATGTAGTCATCCGCCGGCATGGCCAGCAACTTGTCCTTTGTCATTGATATCTCTATAAAAAAACGTGCATTAAGGCGAATTAGGGAGCGTTCCGTCGGACCTCGTCGGCCGTCGGAAAGGCGCCGTTTATTCCAAGCGCCACCCGGCACTCAATTTACGAGGGGCGGCAGTCTAAGGCCGACTTGAGGCCTCAGCAACTGAAAAGACAGCGAATTTGTCCGACAACACCCGGAAAGTGCGCTATGGCAGCCGTTGTGGTGGTTATCGGAGTGCGTTTATAGCAAGAAATTCAGTCCAACGGCTTTATATAGAAGACAAACGGCTACGCCACGCGGGTCAGGCGTGGCGCATTTTGCTGTTTATTGCGGTTTCAGCGTTTGAGTTTGCGCTTGTTGCGGTACTGGTCGATGACCACCGCCACCACAATGATCAGCCCCTTGATGATGTCCTGAATATACGCATCGACCCCGACAAAGGTAAAGCCGCTGGCCATCACCCCGAGAATCAACGCACCGATCACGGTCCCAGTGATGCGCCCTACGCCGCCAGCCAGGCTGGTGCCACCGATCACCGCAGCGGCAATCGCATCCAGTTCATAGGACATGCCCATCCCGGCCTGCCCGGTCGCGGCACGGGCCGAGGCCACGACGCCAGCCAGGCCCGCGAGCAACCCGGCGATGCTGTAGACGATCACCAGATGCCGCTTGACGTTGATCCCGGAAGTCCGCGCCGCCTGCATGTTGCCGCCGATGGCGTAGGTGTATTTGCCGTACTTGGTGTAGCGCAGGGCGATGTGGAAGATTACCGCCACCACCAGGAAGATAATCACCGGCATCGCGCCGTGGCCGATGGCGGTGTAGGAATCGGACAACATGCTCACCGGTTGGCCTTCGGTGTAATACCGCGCCAGACCACGGGCAGAAACCATCATGCCAAGGGTGGCAATGAATGGCGGGATTCCGGTGACGGCAATGATGCTGCCGTTGATCGCCCCCGCCAGCAGTCCGACCCCGAGCCCGGCTATCACCGGTATCCACACCGGCAAGTCGGTCAGCGACGGAAACACCGCCCGGGCGAAGTCCGAGGTCTGGGCCAGGCTGGCGGCAATCATCGCCGACAGCGCAAGCACCGAGCCGGAGGACAGGTCAATACCGGTGGTGATGATCACCTGAGTCACGCCGATCGCCAGCAGGCCGATGATCGACACTTGCAGGATCATCAGCACCAGGCGCTGGGAATTCATCAGGAAACTCTGGTCGCGCACGATCCAGCCGAACACCTCAAAGACCAGGCCGATACCGATCAGCACCAGGAAGATGCTCAACTCGGTCGGGAAGCGCCGACGACTCTTGGTCGGTGCCGTTGCTGGCTTGTTTTCCAGTATCGCGTTCATAACCCACCCTTCAAATAAAAATCCGGCATCAAATACATACCCTGCGACCAGTGATTACCTGTGGCGAGGGAGCTTGCTCCCGATGGGCAGCCAAGCGGCCCCAAAGAACAGGACTGCTACGCAGCCCAGCGGGAGCAAGCTCCCTCGCCACAGAATCCCGGCTCACCCTTGATTCAATGGCGTACGGACATGCCCGAGGCCAGTTGCATCACCCGTTCCTGGGTCGCTTCGCTGCGGTCGAGGGTGCCCATCAGGTCGCCCTCGTGCATGACCATCACCCGGTCGCTCATGCCGAGCACTTCCGGCAGTTCCGAGGAAATCATGATCACCGCCATGCCTTCGCTGGCGAGGTAGGAGATCAGCCGGTAGATCTCGGCCTTGGCACCGACGTCGATGCCACGAGTCGGCTCGTCGAGGATCAGGATTCGTGGATTGGTCATCAGCCAGCGCGCCAACAGGGCTTTCTGCTGATTACCGCCAGACAAGGTGTCGATGCACTGCTCCAGCGACGGAGTCTTGACCCGTAGCTTTTTGCACATGTCTTCGCACAGCACCCGCAGGGCTTTCTGCTGAATGAAGCCGTGACCGGCGTAATGCGGCAGCACGGCCATTTCCATGTTTTCCAGCACCGACAGGCACGGGAACAGGCCACTGAGCTTGCGATCCTCAGTCAGCAGCGCGAAGCCCTTCTCGATCGCCATGTGAGGATCGCTGATGCGCACCACCTGACCGTCGAGGCGAATCTCACCGCCGTCGCTGGGGGTGATGCCGAAAATTGCTTCGGCGACGTTGGTCCGCCCGGAGCCCATCAACCCGGCAAGCCCGAGGATCTCCCCGGCATGCAGGTCAAAGGACACACCTTTGAAAATCCCGTCGAGCTTGAGGTCGCGCACCGACAGCAGCAAATCGCCAATCGGCTTCTCGCGCACCGGGAACAACTGGCTCAACTCGCGGCCGACCATCATCGAAATCAGGCTGTCGCCGTCCATGCTGTCGGCCCGTTGCAGGCCGATATAGGCGCCGTCGCGAAACACCGCCACTTCATCGGCGATGGCGAACACTTCGTTCATTTTGTGAGTGATGTAGATGATGCCTTTGCCCTGACTCTTGAGGTCGGCAATGATCGAGAACAGGTGGGCCACTTCCTTGTCGGTGATGGCCGAGGTCGGTTCGTCCATGATCAGGACGTCGGAGTCGTAGGACACGGCTTTGGCGATCTCGACCATCTGCCGCTCGGCGATGCTCAGGTTACCGACCTGCTCTTCCGGGTCGAGGTTAATCCGCAGGCGCTCCAGCAGTTTCGCAGTGCAGCGATGCATTTCGCGATGATCAATCATGTGAAAGCCGTTGAGCTGCTCGCGACCGATCCAGATGTTTTCGGCGATGCTCATGTGCGGCATCAGGTTGAGTTCCTGGTGGATCATCGCGATCCCGGCCTGGAGTGCCGACAGCGGTGTTTCGAAGACAACCGGTTTGCCCCGCAGGCGAATTTCACCGGCGTCCGGCTGGTAGATGCCCGCGATGATTTTCATCAGGGTCGATTTGCCCGCACCGTTCTCACCCATCAGGGCCAGCACGGAACCGGGGCGCACCCGAAGCTGCACATCGGACAAGGCCACCACACCGGGAAAACCCTTGCTGACGTTGATGATCTCCAGCAGGTACGGCTCATCGACAGGTGTAGCGGTTGGCTGGATACCCACCAACGGGGTGCTCGAAGCAGTCGCTGAAGCGAACATGATCAGGTACTCCATCAGCAAGGTCGCGGTGGCAACCTTGCGTGCTTATTGTTGTTATTGAACGGACGGACTATTTGAACGTGTCGACGTTTTGCGGGGTGATCAGGCGATACGGCACCCAGACGTTCTGTTCCACCGGCTCGTTCTTGGCCATTTTCACGGCTGTATCAATGGAACCGTCCGCCTGGCCTTTTGCGTCCTGGAACACCGATACCGTCATGTTGCCTTTCTTGATCGCGTTCAAGCCGTCCGGCGTACCGTCGACCCCTGCGATCAGCACCGTGCCCTTGTCGACGCCGGCCTGACTCAGGGCCATCGCGGCGCCAATGGCCATTTCGTCGTTGTTGGCCACCACCGCGTCAAACTTGCGGCCCTGGGTCAGCCAGTCGTTGACCAGGGTCATGCCTTTATCCCGCAGCCAAACGCCGGTCTGCTCTTGCTCGACCTTGATGTTCGGGTATTTCGCCAGCACCTCTTTTACGCCTTTGGTGCGGTTGGTGGTGGAGTTGTTCGCCAGGTCGCCCAACAGAATCACGATGTCGCCCTTGCCGCCCATTTTGTCGGCCAGGTATTGCATCTGCATTTCACCGGCCTCCAGGTCGTTGGACGCTACGGTAACCACGCCTTTGGGCAGTTTCAGGTCATCCGGGCGGCGGTTGACGTAGACCAGCGGGATACCCGCCTTGACGGCGGCTTCAGTGATTTTGCGAGTGGCGGCGGTATCCACCGGGTTGACCACGATGGCATCGACCTTCTGGCTGATGAAGCTTTCCACCTGGCTCAACTGCTTGACCACGTCGCTGCGAGCGTCTTCGAATTGCAACTGCACGCCATCGGGATAGGACTTGGCTTTCTTGTCCATGGATTCGCGCAGGTAGGTCAGCCAGGTGTCATCGAACTGGGACATGCTCACGCCGATCTTCATATCAGCCAGTGCAGCGCCGCTGGCGAACATCAAGGACAAGGCAAGCGCGGTGAAACGGATCGGGGTCTTCATGAAAAGTCTTTCTCCACATTCTTGTTGGTTTTATGGATAAAGCGTGTCGATTTCAGTCAGGAGCAAAAGCGTAAAACGTATCGCGAGGCAGTCGCTGGAAATGACTCTATTGGAATATAATTTCTACATCAACTCATTTTAGAATTTTATTCTGATTTTATTCCACGGGCGTCGAACTGGCCCAATTCCACCACTTGATGGCGCTCGGCACTCAATCTCGCAGCGTCCAGAACACGGGTGGTCGCCAGTGCATCACGGGCCTCGACCGGCAGTGGGCCACCGCTCTGTAACGCGGTTTGTAGCTGTAAATAGAACTGGTTCCAGCAGCCGCGCTCGGAGGGAACGCGCTCGCGTACCTCGCCTTGTTCAAACCAGCCCCAGTTCCGGTGTTCCTCGACGCCCCAGCGTTCGCCTTCGGATTTTGGCGAGAGCCCGGCCAGCGCCGAGGCCTCCTGCCCGTCCAGCCCATCGACGCTGTAGCAGCCCTGGGTGCCCGTGACCCGAAAGCGTGGTCCGGGGGTGTTTTGCAGGCAACTGCCGCCCAGATGCGAAGTGACGCCGTTTGCGTGGGTCAGCGACACGAAGAAGCCGTTATCGTAGGTCTGGCCTTTTTCGAGGTAGTCCAGTTCGGCGTACACCTGCGTGACCGGGCCGAATAACAGCAACGCCTGATCCACCAGATGGCTGCCCAAATCCCGCAAGAAACCGCCGCCGCTGCCGTTGTTCACCGCTTGCGGTGAGTAGCGTTCGATCCGCGATTCGAAACGGGTGATTTGGCCCAGCGCGCCGGACTCAATGAGTTTGCGCACAGTGAGGAAATCCGAATCCCAGCGCCGGTTCTGGTAGACGCTGAGCCGCACGCCCTGGCGCTCGGCCATGGTGATCAGGGTTTGCGCCTGTTGCGCATCGGCGGCGAACGGTTTGTCGCTGACCACCGCCACCCCGTGCTCGATGCCGTCGAGCACCAGCGCCGGACGACCCTTGAGCGGCGTCGACACCACCAGCACGTCGATCCCGGCTTCCACCAGTTGGCCGATGCTGTCGAAGGCCGGCACGTTGGGGTGTTCGGCGGCGAGCAACTGTCGGCGCTCCGGGGAACGGGTGACCACACCAACAAACGTGGCGCCCGGCAGGCTGCTGAGCAGCGGAGCATGGAAAAACCGGCCGCCATGGCCGTAACCGACAAGTCCGATACGCATGTGTGTATTCCTTCTTATTGTTATATGAGCCGCTCACTGGATGCCCCTAATCCCTGTGGGAGCGGGCTTGCTCGCGAAGGCGGTGTGTCAGCCAACGAAGATGTTGGATGGGATACCGCTTTCGCGAGCAAGCCCGCTCCCACAAGGGTTTTGTGTGGGGCTTAGCGGCAGAGTTCGCTTTTGACCCGTTCCAGCATCATCCGGTTGGACTCATCCGGCCGGTCTTCCCAGGCGAACACCGACACCGTGGCGATGCCGTCGAACTGGATCTCGCGCAACGTGCTGAAGAACGCCTCCCAATTGACCTCGCCCTGGCCGATGTCCAGATGCTGGTGCACCGTGGCCACCACACCCGGCGGGTTGACGATGTAGCGCAACCCGGAGGACGCCTTGTGGTTGTAGGTGTCGGCGATGATCAAGTGGCTCAGCTTGGAGCCGGCGTATTTCAGCATCGAGGCGATATCGCCGACGCCGTCGTCATAGAAAAACGTGTGCGGCGCGGCATAGAGGTAGTTGATCCAGTCGCGGTCGAGGCCGCGAATGATGTCCACCGACTCGTTGTTGCGCTCGCAGAAGTCATACGGATGCGCCTGGATATCGAGCTTGATGCCTTCGCGTTCAAATTCGGGCATCAGTTCGTCCATGGAGCGCATGAACTGGTTCTCGCACACCAGCGGGTTGTCTGATTGGCCGGTGAACTCGGTGTTGACCAGTTCGCAGTCCATTTCCACGGCGATCTGGATCGCGCGTTTCCAGTTGCGCACGGCGGCAACCCGCAGGCCTTCGTCGGCAGCGGCCCAGTGGTACATCGGTAATAAAGAAGAGAGTTTGACCCCGGTGTCGCTCAGGGCTTTGCGAAATTCCTTGATCCGCGCCTTGTCTACCCGTGGGGCTTTGTAGAACGGCAGGAAGTCTTCGCGGGGCGAGAGTTCGATGTGTTCGTAACCGAGCTCGGCGACTTTATCGACCATTTTGCCCAAGGACAGGGTGCGGTACATGTAGGGGTCTAGTGCGATGCGCATATTTTATTCTCCTTCACCACTTCCCTTGTGGGAGCGGGCTTGCTCGCGAAAGCGGTGTGTCAGTCAACGAAGATGTCGAATGTGATACCGCTTTCGCGAGCAAGCCCGCTCCCACATTGGGTCTGGGGTTAGCCGTAGAAATGTGGGCGCTCTGGCAGGCCGACTTTAACGATCTGGCCGCTGTTTTGCGCTTCGATGCACTTGTCTGCTGCCACTGCCGCCGCAAAGCCATCCCATGCCGATGGGCCGCCGACTTGGCCCGCACGCACGCCATCAATGAAGGCCTGAAGCTCAACGTCATACGCCGCGATAAACCGATCCTTCCAGTCCATCAGAATCGCATTCGACAGTTTCGCACCACTGCGCAATTGCACCTGTTGCGGCTCCGGCAGTTTCGCGATGCCGGTCTCCCCCACCACTTCGCACTGGATGTCGTAGCCGTACTGGCAGTTAACAAACACTTCGACGTCGATGCGCGTGCCCTTGGCGGTTTCCAGCAGGACGATCTGCGGGTCTTTTAAATGCGCGAGTGCTTTGCTGCTCTTGCGCGGGAACACCACTTGCACCGAGACGTAGTCGTCATCGAGCAACCAGCGCAGCACATCCAGTTCATGGATCAGCGTGTCGGTGATCGCCATATCGGTTTTGTAGTTTTCGCCCACGGTCGGGTTGCGGTGCGCGCAATGCAGCATCAGCGGTTCGCCGATCTGGCCGCTGTCGATCACCGCTTTGAGGGCGCGATAACCTTCATCGTACGGACGCATAAAACCGACCTGCACCAGGCGCTTGCCGTGGGCCACTTCGGCTTCGACGATCTTGCGGCAGCCTTCGGCGGTGACGGCCAGAGGCTTTTCGCAGAACACCGGTTTGCCCGCCGCAATGGCGGCCAGCACGAACTCTTCGTGGCTCGGGCCCCAGGAGGTGACGAGGATCGCTTCGACTTCTGGCGCCTTGATCAGCGCGTGGCCGTCGGGATAGACCTCGGCCGTCAGTTTCAGGTCGGACACGACTTTCGCCGCTTGCTGCAAGTTGATGTCGGTGACCGCGACCACCTGGCTATTGAGCAAGGTCTGGCTGCAACGACGGATATGGTCCTGGCCGATGGCCCCGGTGCCGATGACGCCAATCTTTAAAGACATGTAGAGACTCCTGGAGTTTGTAGTTGTTCGTTCAGGGCAATCAGTACTGACGGGCCTTGGCCAGTCGTTCGTTCAGGGTCTTGGCCACCGCGTCGGTGCGGGCGCTGGTGGAGACTTGCGCCACGCCGACCCGCCACCACGACAGGTATTTGTGAATCATCGTCTTGGGCAGAACTTTGATATCGATCAGGGTCGAGACCGTCTGCAACCGCGCATCCGCCAGCGCCGCTTGCAGTTCTTCAACGGTATTCACCTTGTAAGTCTTGCAGCCATAAGCCGCCGCGCTCATGGCGAAATCCACCGGTACGAAGCCGCCATCGAGCTTGCCGGTTTCCGGGTTGCGGAAGCGAAACTCGGTGCCGAAGCTGTCCATGCCGTGTTCCATTTGCAGGTTGTTGATGCAGCCGAAGGTCATGTTGTCCAGTAGCACCACGTTGATCTTGCGCCGCTCCTGGATCGAGGTCGCCAGTTCCGAGTGCAGCATCATGTAAGAGCCGTCACCGACCAATGCGTAGACCTCGCGATCCGGCTCGGCAAGCTTCACCCCCAGCGCGGCATTGACCTCGTAGCCCATGCACGAATAGCCGTATTCGACGTGGTAAGTGTTCACGCCTTTGCTGCGCCAGCTGCGCTGCAAGTCACCGGGCAGGCTGCCGGCGGCGGCGACAATCACCGCGTCGTCAGCCAGGGTTTCGTTGAGCACGCTGAGCACGCGGCTCTGGGTCAGGCAGGAACCGGTGAGCTCGATGAATTCCCGTAGCACGGCCGGGTCCATGTGGTCGTTGATTTCCGGGACAAAATCCTTGGCTTGGTACTCGACCTGATAGATCCGATCGACTTCCTCATCCAGTTGCGCCTTGGCCTGGCGCGGTTGATCGCCCCAACTCGAGCGGTAATCGCCCAGTGCATCGGCCAATGCCAGCAAACCGCTTTTGGCGTCGGCCAGCAGTTGCACGCCGTCGAGTTTCAGCGCATCGCAGGGGCTGATATTCAGGTTGAGAAATTGCACCTCGGGATGTTGGAACAGGGATTTCGACGCCGTGGTGAAATCGCTGTAGCGAGTGCCGATGCCGATGATCAGGTCGGCGTCTTTCGCCAGCAGGTTTGCCGCCAGACAACCGGTTTCGCCAATGCCACCAACGTTCAGCGGATGGCTCGACACCACCGCGCTCTTGCCGGCCTGGGTTTCAGCGAACGGAATATCGAAGCGCTCGGCAAACGCCTGCAACGCCGCATTGGCCCCGGAATAACGCACCCCGCCACCACAAATAATCAGCGGTTTGCGTTTGCCTTTGAACAGCGCCAGTGCATCGCCGAGCATGGCTTCAGTGGCCGGGCGCCGCTCGATGCGGTGCACGCGCTTTTGCAGGAAGTAATCCGGGTAGTCGTAGGCTTCGGCTTGCACGTCTTGCGGCAAAGCCAGGGTCACGGCACCGGTTTCGGCGGGGTCGGTGAGCACACGCATGGCGTGGATCGCCGCGGTCATCAGTTGCTCGGGACGGTTGATGCGGTCCCAGTATTTGCTCACGGCTTTGAAGGCATCGTTGGTGCTGATGCTCAGGTCGTGGAACTGTTCGATCTGTTGCAGCACCGGGTCCGGTTGGCGACAAGCGTAGACATCGCCAGGCAGCAGCAATAATGGAATGCGGTTAGCCGTGGCCGTGGCGGCAGCGGTCAACATATTGGCCGCGCCGGGGCCGACCGATGAAGAGCAAGCGTAGATCTTGCGCCGCAGGTGTTGCTTGGCGAAACCGATGGCGGCGTGGGCCATGCCTTGCTCGTTGCGGCCCTGATGCACGATCAAATCGCCGCTGTCCTGCTCCAGGGCCTGGCCCAGGCCGAGCACGTTGCCGTGGCCGAAAATGGTAAAAACCCCGGCGACGAATTTGCTCTGGACACCATCGACTTCGATGTACTGGTTATCGAGGAATTTCACCAGGGCCTGGGCCATGGTCAGTCTTGTAGTGGTCATGTCCGATCCTTCAATACACGAAGAAACCCATGTGGGAGCGGGCTTGCTCGCGAAAGCGGCGGCACATCCAACATTGATGTCGCCTGACACTCCGCATTCGCGAGCAAGCCCGCTCCCACAGGGAATCTTCATTAGCCTTGAGAGTTTTGCAGGTGGTTCATGCTTGCGCCGATTGCCTGTTCGATATCCGCCAGGCCATGCACGCTGTCGGCGAACGGTTCAAACGACAGGTAGCCGCTGTAACCGCTGCCCAGCAAAGTTTCGATCTGCGTGGCATTACCAAGAATGTCGCCCTCGCCCACCAGCACCCGATGGCCATCGCGAATACTGCTCAGCGGCGCTTCGGCATCCTCGACGCCAGAGATATGCACCAACCCGGTCAGCGCAGGGAAAAACTCCTGCTCACTGGCGAGGTGATGGTGAAAGGTGTCATGAACCAGCCGGAACACATCCAGCCCGCCAATCGCCTTGATCGCATCCACCGCCGGCCGTTTGCGCCGCAACGAACACTCTTCAAACCCCAAGGGCTCGATGAACCCGAGTATCCCGTGGTCGCGCAGGATCGGCGCCAGTTCCGTCAACGCCGTACGCAAACCCGAAGCGCGTTCGGCTTCATTGCGCTTATCGGCGCGATCATTCAACGGGCACATCACCAGCCCCTGCGCCCCGCAATCCCGGGCATACGCAGCCAGCTTCAACGCCTGGGCACGACGCTCGTCATTCCACACATCAAACGGGTACAGCGCGTTTATCGACAGCACCGTGATGCCTTTGGCCGCGCACAGTTCACGCACCGTTTCGGGCGCTGTGCCGTCTTCGATCTCGATGCCTTTGAGGTCGTTGCGGATCTCGATGGCGTCGGCCTTGAGGGTCACCGCCAGGTCGATGAACGCTGGCAGGGACAAACGGGGGGCGACCATACGGTTCAGGGCGAAACGCAGGGGCTTGCTCATTATTGTTGTTCTCCGCAGGTGAATTATTTGGCGGTTGGCATGCTGAATTCTGGGCCTTTGGCGATGCTGTCAGGCCAACGTTGCATCACGCTTTTGTAGCGACTGTAGAAACGGATGCCTTCTTCGCCATACGCGTGGTGGTCGCCGAACAGCGAGCGCTTCCAGCCGCCGAACGAGTGCCAGGCCATCGGCACCGGGATCGGCACGTTGATGCCGACCATGCCGACCTTGATGGTGCGGGCAAACGCGCGGGCAATGCCGCCATCACTAGTGAAACAAGACACGCCGTTGCCGAATTCGTGGGCGTTGATCAACGCCACGGCACTGGCGAAATCCGGTACGCGAACGATGCCCAGCACCGGGCCGAAAATTTCTTGCTGGTAGATGCTCATCTCGGTCGTGACGTTATCGAACAGCGTCGCGCCAACGAAGAAACCGTTCTCGGCGCCCGGCACCTTGAAGTGGCGACCATCGACGATCAATTGCGCGCCCTGGGCCACGCCTTCGCCGATAAAGCCCTCGACCTTGGCCTTGTGCTCGGCGGTGACCAGCGGCCCCATGTCGCTGTCGCCCTGCATGCCGTTGCCGACCTTGAGCTGATCAATGCGTGGCAGCAACTTGGCAATCAACTGGTCGCCGACATCGCCCACTGCCACGGCAATCGAGATCGCCATGCAGCGCTCGCCAGCCGAGCCGTATGCCGCGCCGATCAAGGCATCAGCGGCTTGATCCAGATCCGCGTCGGGCATGACGATCATGTGGTTCTTCGCGCCGCCCAGCGCCTGCACGCGTTTGCCGCGAGACGTGGCTTGCTGGTGGATGTATTCGGCAATCGGCGTCGAACCGACAAAGGAAATCGCCTCGATGTCCGGGTGTTGCAGCAACGCATCCACCGCGACTTTATCGCCCTGGACCACGTTGAACACACCGTCCGGTAACCCGGCTTCAGTCAGCAAACGCGCCATCAGCAAACTGGCCGATGGGTCACGTTCGGACGGCTTGAGGATGAAGCAGTTACCGGTGACCAGCGCCAGCGGGATCATCCACAGCGGCACCATCACCGGGAAGTTGAACGGCGTGACCCCGGCGCAAACGCCCAGGGGCTGGCGCAGGTTCCAGTTGTCGATGCCGCCGCCGATGTTGTCGCTGAAATCGGTTTTCAGCAGGTTCGGCGCACCGCAGGCGTATTCGACGATTTCGATGCCGCGAGTGACTTCACCCTTGGCGTCCGACAGGACTTTGCCGTGTTCGCGGCTGATGATTTCGGCCAGTTCGTTGTGGTGGCGGTCGAGCAGTTCCTTGAACTTGAACATCACCCGGGAGCGACGTAGCGACGATTGCTCGGACCATGCCGGAAAAGCTTGCAGGGCCGAGGCCACGGCTTCGTCCACGGTCTTCTCGCTCGCCAAACCGACCCGCGCCTGCACCGCACCGGTGGCCGGGTTGAATACATTGCTGAAGCGTTCGCTGCCGCTGTCTTGCACCTGGCCGTTGATGTAATGGCCTAAAACCGGGGCGTTGCTCATTGTTCTTGTTCTCCGTGCAAAGTGTCGAATTCAGGCTTTTTAGTTCAAAGATCAAGCAGCCAACTGTGCTGCGGATCGTTATGGAACTGCCAGACGCGTTTCGGCCCGGCCATCACGTTCAGGTAGTACGACTCGTAGCCGTACGGCACGCTGACCGGGTGGTAACCCTTGGGCACCACGACCAGATCGCTGTTTTCCACGGCCATGGCTTGATCGATGCTGCGGTCGTCGGTGTAGACCCGCTGGAACACGAAGCCCTGGGGCGGATTGATCTGGTGGTAATAGGTTTCTTCGAGAAAGCTCTGGTGCGGCAGGTCGTCGGTGTCGTGCTTGTGCGGCGGGTAGCTCGACGAGTGCCCGGACGGCGTGCGCACTTCCACCACCAGCAGCGAATGCGCGGGCTCGGTGTCTGGCAGGATGTCGCAGACGTAACGGGTGTTGGCGCCCTTGCCGCGCACGCTGCGCTTCATGGTTTCGGGTTTGATCAAGCGTGGGCCAAGGTTGTTGGCGGTTGAGCCGGGCGCGGCGCACACAGCAATTTGCACATCGCTGAGGGCCACCACTTGCGCCTGACTGCCCGGTGGCAAATACGCGGCGAACGGGGATTTGTCCTCGAACACCGATTGGCGATCGCCGAGGTTGTCCCAGTCGAACGCGCCCTGCCCCGGTGCTTCGCCCTTGATGCTGACGCGACCACTGAGCAGCACCAGGCACAGTTCTTTATCGCCCGCCGACACCGGCAAGGTTTCGCCGAGGCTCAAGCGATACGCAGCGAAGCCGACGTATTCCAGTTCATCTTTGCCCAACTCGACCATGGTCCGGCCACGGGCATTGCTTTTAACCAACAGGCTCATCACTTAATCCTCTCGTCGAGCAGTGCACGCAAGGTGTCGAAGCCTTTCTTGGCGTAGACGTAACTCGGCGCTACCGCCGGATCTTGTTCGGCTTCGACCACCAGCCAGCCGTGGTAATCGGCGGCCAGCAACACATCGAGCAACGCGCCGAAATCAATGTCGCCGTCCCCCGGCACGGTGAAGGTGCCGTTGATGATGCAGTCCGGGAAACTCCACAAGTGGTTGCGCGCCAGTTGCACCACCGGTTTGCGCACGTCCTTGAAATGCACGTGGCAGATGCGTTCGATGTGTTTGCGCAGCACCTGCAGCGGTTCGCCGCCGCCCATGTAGCAGTGGCCCGAATCGAACAGCAGGCCGACTTCGCTGCCGGTCAGGGCCATCAACTTGTCGATGTCCGCCGGGGATTCGACGTAGGCGCCCATGTGGTGGTGATACGCCAGGCGCACGCCTTGGGACAGGGTGAAACGCGCCAGTTCGGTGAGCTTGTCGGCGTACTCCTGCCAGGCTTGCTCAGTGTGGAAACGCGGACGTTCCACCAGTGGAATGCGCTGGCCCTGGATCGAGTCAGCGACTTCGCCGTAGACCAGCACCGTGGCGCCGTTTTTGGCCAGCAGCTCGACATGGCTGCCGATGGCGTCGATTTCCTCGGCCACCGAACGACGGGCCAAACGGCTGGAATACCAGCCGGACACCAGCGCCAGATCGTAAGGCCGCAGCACGTCACCGACGCCTTTGGCATCCTTGGGAAATTTACCGTTGAGTTCGAAACCTTCGTAGCCGATTTCCTTGCCTTCGCTCAACGCAGTGCTTAGCGGCGTCTCGCCACCGAGGGACGGCAGATCGTCGTTGCTCCAGGAGATCGGGTTGATGCCAATTCGGATAGCGGGCATGGCTGCACCTTTTATTGTTTTTACAAATCTGTAAGACCGACGCTGAACCCCTTGTGGGAGCGGGCTTGCTCGCGAAGGCGGTGTATCAGGCGACACATGGGTTGAATGTGCCGGCCTCTTCGCGAGCAAGCCCGCTCCCACATTGGGTTTTGCGGTGTTTGGTCAGGCGCGGGCCGTGCGCCAAGCGTCGATCAGTTCGACAAACGTCCCCTGCACCTGGCGGATCAACGTTTCATCGTCGATTTCCCCCGCCATCCACGCTCGGCTCGGTTCCTGGAAAATCGTGCGTCCCACGGCAAACCCTCGGCAGGTCTGGCTCTGACTCGCCTGTTGAAAGCCTTCGGCCAACGCCGCCGCCGGGGCATTCAGGCCCAACAGCACGACCCCACGGCAATACGGGTCACGCTCCTGAATCAACTCATCAAGCTGTTTCCATTCCTCGGCACTCTGCGCTTCGATCTTCCACCACGCCGGGTAAATACCCAGGTTGTAGAGGCGTTTCAGCGCGCGGTACAGCACGTCCGGATGGGTCGACGGATGATCCTTCGGCGGGATGATTTCCAGCAGCAGTTCATGCCCGCTGACCTGCGACGCCTGATACAAACCCTTGATCTGCGCTTCCTGTTCCAGGCGCAACAGCGGCTCATCGTCCGGGTGGAATTGCACCAGGCACTTGATGATTTGTTCTTGCGGCCAGGCAATCAGGTTGCTGCCAATGGAGCGCCCGTGCTCGAAAGCCAGCGGCCGCGAACCTTGCACTTCCACCGGCCGCGCCACCCACCAGCCACGACCGGTGGCGGCGTTGAGCGAGTCCTGGCCGAAACGTTGATCCGCCAGCAGCCCGACATCGGCTTCGATGCCCTGCTTTTTTAAATCAGCTTCGACTCGTTCCACGGCTTTAATAAAGAGTTGCTTGAGTTCGCAAATCGCACTCAGCTCACGACCGCCCTTCTGCGCCAGTTCCACCAGTTGTCCGCGATGGTCGAAGGCGAAGATGAACAGTTGCTTCCACTGTTTGCGCGGCACGCTGACTTGATGCAGGCGTTGCAGCGTGACGTCCTGATCCGGCCGGGTGATCGGCACCGGGCTGTTGAACAGATAGTCGAGTTCGGCGCGGGTCGGCATCGCCGGAGCGCAGGCGTGGCGCGACACCACCAGCCCGCCGCAGGCATTGGCCAACTGGCAGCAACGCTCGTCGCTGGCGTCTTCCAGCCAACCGGCGAGGAAGCCCGACATAAAGGCATCGCCGGCGCCCAGCACGTTGAGTACTTCGACGCGCACGCCGGGGTAAATCGCGCCGTCTTCGAGACGCACCGGGATCACCCCGTGAATCACCGTGCAACCCTGCGGGCCGAGCTTGACCACCAAGGTCGCGTCACTCAAGCGCCGAACATTGCGCAGCGCCGTGAGCAAATCCTCGGAACCGCCGGCAATCAAAAACTCTTCTTCGGTGCCGACGATCAGGTCAAAACGCGGGAGGATTTTCTGCACGTGCTGGCTGACGTTCTGATCGGCGACAAAACGGGTTTCGCCGTCGGCCTTACCGGCCAGGCCCCAGAGCACCGGACGGTAGTCGATGTCCAGAATACGTTTGACGTTGTGCTTCTCGGCGTAATCCAGGGCCTGGATGCTCGCCTTGTACACGCCGTCGGTGGAGAAATGAGTGCCGGTGATCAGCAAGGCTTTGCTGGAGGCAATAAAGGCTTCGCTGATGTCTTCGGCCCGCAGCGCCATGTCGGCGCAGTTTTCACGGTAGAACACCAACGGAAAGGTTTCGCGGTCCTTGAGGCCCAGCAGGACCATGGCGGTCAGGCGTTCCGGATCGACCTTGATACCGCTGACATCACAGCCTTCGCGGGCCAGGGATTCAAGGAGGAAGCGGCCCATGTGGTCGTCGCCTACCCGGCTCAGCATGGCCGACTTGAGGCCCAGGCGTGCGGTGCCGAAGGCGATGTTGGCGGAGGATCCACCGAGGTATTTGGCGAAGCTTGAAACATCTTCCAACCGCGCGCCGACTTGCTGCGCATAGAGGTCGACGCCAAGGCGCCCCAGGCAAATCAGATCCAATTGACGCCCACTGGCAAAACGAGTCTGGCCCATGCTGGCTCCTGTTATTTTTATCAGCCTGCGTTCGGGACGATGGACGTGCCGAACACTCTTGGTGGATGCAGACTAAAACGACCGGGACCGAACAATCAATATTTATTCTATATATTTTTTACGTGGAATATTTTTTCCAATAAACTCCAGTACGAGCGTTCCAGAGGCAGTGCATCGTTTCAGCAGGCCGCTTGCCGACGGCAAGCTCAAGATTTTATTCCGGCCTACCCTGTAGACTGCGCACAGCCAACCTATTGTCAGGGGATGACCGATTCGTCATTCCTATAAGAACAAGCCAGAAGGATTCTTTATGTCCCGCACCGATCAGCCGGCTACGACCGAGAGCACGCCCGAGAGCGATCTTGAGAGCCCACCGATCAATGCCGAGCGATTGCTGCAGCTGATCACCAACGAATACGAAAGCCTGCCGCGCCAACTCAAACGCATCGCCAGCTACATGAGCCAGCAGAGCGACCGGATCATGGTCGACCGCATCAGCGACATCGCCCGGGAATGCGAAGTGCACCCCTCAGCCATCGTGCGTTTCTCCCAGCGCTTTGGTTTCAGCGGTTTCAGCGAGATGCAGGCGTTATTCCGCGAGGCGTATACGCACAAAACCACCCCGGTGCAGAACTACCAGCAGCGCATCCGCAGCATGATCGCCAACAAGTCGCAGAAGGCCAGCGGCGGCGACCTTGCGCGCGAATGCATCGACGCCACGCTGTCGGGCATCGAACGTCTGGGCATGGAGCTCGACGATGTGGCCTTCGACAAGGCCGTTGACCTCGTCGTGAATGCCGACAACATCTACGTAGTCGGCGTGCGCCGTTCGTTCGCAGTGGCCGATTACCTGGTCTACAACCTGCAACACACCAACAAGCGCATTCACCTGGTGTCCGGCCTCGGCGGCAGCTACCGCGAGCAGATGCGCAGCGTGCGCGCCAATGACCTGGTGATCGCCATCAGCTTCACGCCCTATGGCAAGGAAACCCAGCACTGCCTGCGCATCGCCCAGCACCATCAGGCGAAAACCCTGATCATCACCGACAGCAACCTTTCGCCGCTGGCCAAGCGGGCGAGCACGGTGTTGCTGGTGAATGAAGGGAGTTCGTTTGCGTTTCGCTCGTTGAGTGCGACGTTGTGTTTGTGTCAGGCGTTGTTTATTGCGGTGGCGTATCGGTTGGAATTGAAGGTGGATGAGATTCATGAGCAGGTGGGGTTTGAGGATTAGCGCGGCAGCGTTTGCAGGTCGCTGAACCTCTGACTAAGGTTGGCTGCATCGCGAGCAAGCTTTGCTCCTACAGGGGAACGTTGATGAAATTGATCGGCATGCTGGATTCACCCTACGTGCGGCGCGTAGCGATTTCTGCCAGGCACTTAGGCATCGATCTTGAGCACGAATCGGTGTCGGTGTTCCGGCATTTCGAGCAGTTCCAGCAGATCAATCCGGTGGTCAAGGCGCCGACGCTGGTGCTGGATGATGGTGAGGTGTTGGTCGATTCGACGCTGATCATCGACTACCTGGAAGCGCTTGCCGGGCCTTCTAAAAGCTTAATGCCAAGCGACTTGAAGCAGCGTCTGCGCGCGTTGCGGGTGATCGGGTTGGCGTTGGCGGCGTGCGAGAAGTCGGTGCAGCTTTACTACGAACGTAATCTGCGGCCGGCGGATATTCAGTATCAGCCGTGGGTTGAGCGGGTTGAAGGGCAACTCGCTGCCGCCTATTCGGCGCTGGAGCGGGAGATTTCGAAGCAACCCTTGCTGGGTGGTTCCGGGATAGCCCAGGACGGGATTACCGTTGCAGTCGCCTGGAGCTTCACCAACCTCGTGGTGCCGGATCAGGTTGATGCCACACGCTTCCCGCAGATCGCCGAGTTCACCGCGCAGGCGGAAAAGCTTGAGGCGTTCATCGCTACCCCGATAACCTGAGCCGCCCTTCTTCACGGATTCGCTCATGACCGCCGCTGAAACCCCTGCCCCGGCGCTGAAGGAAATCTTCAACGCCGAGCGCCTCAAGCACATCGCGACCGAAATGACGGCGGTTTACCCGGCGTTCAATGCCAAGGCCTTTTTGAAAATGGCCAATGACGGCCTGGCTGACCTGTCGATCATGCAGCGCATGGCGCGGGTTAGTGAGTGTCTGCATGCGGTGTTGCCGCTGGATTTCGAAGGGTCCCTTGAAGTGCTGCGCGCCCTCGCCCCTCGGCTGAATAGCGGCTTTGTCAGCATCTCGTTGCCGAATTATGTGGCGATGTATGGCGCGGATGACTTTGAGCAGTCGATGGAAGCGCTCAAGTTTTTCACCTCGTTCGGTTCCTCTGAATTCGCGATTCGACATTTTCTGCGTAGCGATCTTGAGCGTTCATTGGCGCTGATGCAGGTGTGGACGCTGGATGAAAACGAACATGTGCGCAGGCTGGCCAGCGAAGGCAGTCGCCCGCGTTTGCCGTGGTCGTTTCGGCTGGAACCGATTCAGGCTGACCCGACGTTGGCGGCGGCGATTCTCGATAACCTCAAGGCTGATGACAGCCTGTATGTGCGCAAGTCTGTCGCCAATCACCTCAATGACATCACCAAGGATCATCCGGAGTGGGTGCTGGATTTGATTGAGGGTTGGTCGCTGGAGAACAAACACACCGCGTGGATTGCCAAACATGCGCTGCGCAGTTTGATCAAGCAGGGCAATCAGCGGGCGTTGGCGGTGATTGGCGCTGGAGGGAAGCCCGAGGTTGAGATTGTCGGGGTGAAGGTTGAGCCGGCGGTGATTCGGTTGGGGGAGAAAATCACGCTTTCGTTTACCGTGAAATCCACGGTGCCGGCGAGTCAGCGGTTGGTGATTGATTACGCGATTGATTACGTCAAAGCCAATGGCAGCACCTCCGCGAAGGTGTTCAAGCTGAAGGCCCTCACCCTGCCCGGCCATGCTGTTGAAATGGTCAGCCGTGGGCAGCAAATCAAAGAGCTGACCACGCGTAGGCATTACGCGGGCGCGCACGCCGTACACATCATGGTGAATGGCGAACGGCTCGCCAGTACCTCATTCAATATCCTCCCCTGAAACACAATCCCCCGTAGGAGCTGCCGAAGGCTGCGATCTTTTGATCTTGTTTTTAAAAGGCAAAGTCAAAAGATCGCAGCCTTCGGCAGCTCCTACGTTGACAGCGTAAGTCGCGAATGTAGGAGCGAGCGATGCGGCGATCTGACTTGCTCGCGAAGAACGATGACGCGGTGTGTCAGGCCTGACGCCTTCGCAAGCAAGCTTCGCTCCTACAAGGGATGTGCCTGGCGACTAACCGGGCTTGTGGTTATCCAGTACGCGATTGACCGCTAACTCACCCAACATGATCACCCGTTGCAGCACCAGCATCGAATAGCGTCGCGGGCCGTCCGTTAAGTCAACGAGGTCGTTGACCATCTCGCGGGCTGAGGCCAACGATTCGCTGGCGTCGACCAGCAACGTTTCGTCATCCACCGCTGCGTCGATGGTGAAGATGGTGCTGGTTTTGCGGGGTGGTATCTGCGTTTTCGTCGCCCCGGGGTTGAGGTAGAAGTTGAGTGCGCGATCGGCCGCCGCTTTCATTTTCTCGGGGTCAAAATCAAAAGAGGCGTCGTAGGGTACTGGATCAGTATTCGGGGGATTGGGTGTTGGTTTGAACATGGATGGAACTCCTGATACGAATTTCAAGGAGCCATCACCCTCGCTACCAAACGAAGAGTGGCGGCCATACGTGGGTTGGTAGACCGGTCGCATCAGGAAAACCCGGCGCTCACAAAGGAGCCCCACGCATGACCACCATAAGGTGTCGCCATGCGGCTGATAACGAGGCGGGCTACCAAACCCGATCACTGTTTTGCAGTGACCTGGAAACGATATAGCCCGCCCCAAAGTCGCACAAGCCGGCGGATTCTGGCGTACGCGTAGGTAACGGCGCAAGGCGTTGTAGTCTCTTATGACGTAACACCGAGTGTCATTAAACGCGTCATTAAACGCCCGCCTTTGTTGGAGCGAGCGATGCGGCGTTCCGACTTGCCCGCGAACAACGATAACGCGGTGTGTCAGACCTGACGCCTTCGCGAGCAAGCTTCGCTCCTACAGGGGATAGCTTCCTGGGTTAATAAATCCGTTCCCATAATGACGCCGCAGTACGCCACTATCACTGCGGACTCAGTGTGTAATGGTAATGGACTGCTCCCGTCTGTGGATCTACCAGCCAGTAGTCATCCTTGTCTTTCTTCAGTCGATAACATTCATGGGGAATCTTGGCCGATGTGAAACAAATCACCCCGTCCTTGACGGTCCAATGTTCAGTCTCGGGTTGATTGCCAGACATTTTGAATATTTCGGTCCCATCGGCGTTGAAACTTAAGGAATATGGCAAACCTGAAGTACCGGTATTATTGAGTTTATTCCCAACCAAGGTACTGCGGACTTGTTCATCATCAAGCGCGACCGCTGAAGCTGAAACTGGCTTCACCGAATGTCCACCAGACGAAGCGCACCCACACAAGACAAGTGCCAGGAATATGCAACTCCAACGTTCAATATTCATATCGCACCTCTATTGATCGCCACTCCAATATGATTTATTTCTCAAAGACAACAGCCCAAGCCTTTATTTAACGGTAAATTTGTTATTGGTTTTATTATTCACACTATCAACAAACCAGATTGTCACCCCATCAGTGAGTACTTTATTGCACTCCTTGCCATATTTCTGATAGGTCACACAGATGACGTCCTCCGTGATAATCCATTGCCCGGCTTGCATCGACTCGCTGGAAATCTGGATCACCGCAGACCCGTCAGGGTTTAATGTTTCAGTAAAGGGATAACCGGTAGACGTCACACTAGAATGCTTGCGACCTATCACCGTCGAGTGAATCTCGCTTGCACTTAGTTGTTTCGCGTTCGCGGGAGCATCGGCGTGAGCGTCAGCTGCAGCTTGATGACCGGAAGATGAGCAGCCCGCCATGAATAGCATGATTAACGAGTAGATAATTACCTTATTCATAACCTTCACCTTTGCTATGAGCGCAATGGATCCAACGTTTTAATAGTAGCCATACGAAAACACGCGAATATATTAATTCACGATAAACTTAATAGCGTGAAACACCCAAAGATGATTCATTTATGAAACAGAGTTTAATCAATGAAGCACTAGAGAGTGGGTTTATTTTCTGTCCGCTTCGCTCGCTGTAATGGTTGAAGCGTCCTCTACCATCGACCGACAACTCATGGGCAAGCCATCGAAATACAAAACGCCCGATATAAGGCACCGGGCATTGGAGTGAATTCTTATGAAGTAACATCCAGAGCATTTAAACGTACGATTAAACGCCCACCTTTATGGAAGCGAGGTGGGCGGCGATCCGACTTGCCCGCGAAGAACGATAACGCGGTGTGCCGGGCCTGACGCCTTCGCGAGCAAGCTTCGCTCCTACAGGGGATCGCGCTTCGGTGCTTGATCACTCACTTTTTAGTGCCTGCCAAATAATGCGCAACCAGCGCATTCGCATGGCCATGCCCCAACCCATGCTCATCTTTCAGCCACGCCACCATTTCCATATGCTTCTTGCCGCTCACTGTTTCGAGCAATCCCAGCCAGTGGGAGATGGGCTGGCCGTACTTTTTCTCGATTGACGGGAAGTACGACGCAGGGCCTTTCACTTTTGTTTCTTCGGTCATGCTGCAAGCTCCCTTTATCGCGACGGAGTGTCGGATAACGCTCCTTGTCGGCATGAAATAGAGTGGACGCCAAGTGTTATTCCCGCAAATCCCCTGCTATGCCCTGTAGGAGCGAGGCTTGCCCGCGAAGAACGATAACGCGGTGTACCAGGCCTGACGCCTTCGCTCCTCCAGCGCCCGGTGCCGATCACAACATTCACGAACGGTGCCGAACAAATGTGGGAGCAAGCCTGCTCGCGAAAGCGGTGTGTCAGGCAACATTGTTTTCGGCTGTGCCGTCGCCTTCGCGAGCAAGCCCGCTCCCACAGG
Organism: Pseudomonas sp. 5Vm1k; assembly: GCF_056161485.1. Taxonomy (NCBI): domain Bacteria; kingdom Pseudomonadati; phylum Pseudomonadota; class Gammaproteobacteria; order Pseudomonadales; family Pseudomonadaceae; genus Pseudomonas; species Pseudomonas sp. 5Vm1k. Next base: position 177,727 of record NZ_JBSPCZ010000012.1, on the reverse strand, counting down.
GGGATTTGCGTTTACAGGGGATCGGGGCCTAGCAGCAAATCTTGCTCGCGCTCACACAACTCCACCACGTAATCCCACAACACCCGCAACCTCACCGACTTGTGCAACTCGCGCCGCGTACTGATCCAATAACTGCGCTGAATACTCTCATCCGGCAACAACGGCACCAATTCCGGATCGGCGCTCGCCATATAACAAGGCAACACCGCGATCCCCAGCCCCGAGCGCGCCGCTTGTTGCTGGGCGATGACGCTGGTGCTGTGGAACACGACTTGGGGGTTGCGGCAGAAGCTGTTGAGGAACATCAGTTCCTGGCTGAACAGCAAGTCGTCGACGTAGCCGATCCACGCATGACGGCCGAGGTCTTCGCGGCTGTTGAGTGGTGGTGCTTTGTCGAGGTAGGCCTGACTGGCGTAAAGCGCCAGGCGATAGTCGGTGAGTTTGCGGGTGACCAGCATGTCGGCGGCCGGGCGTTCGAGGTGGATGCTGATTTCGGCTTCGCGGTTGAGGATGCTGACGAAGCGCGGCACGGCGACCAGTTCCACTTCGAGGCCGGGGTAGCGTTCGAACAGGCCGTTCATGCGGCTGGCGAGGAACATGATGCCCAGGCCTTCGGTGACGCCGACGCGGATTTTTCCCAGAGGCGCGGTGGATTGGGTGATTTCTTCCTGCGCCAGCAGCGCGACGTTTTCCATGGCTTCGGCGTGCTTGAGCAGCGCCTCGCCGGCCGGGGTCAGTTGATAGCCCTGGGCGTGCTGGACAAACAACGCGGTGCCGAGGCTCTTTTCGATGGCCTCGATGTGCCGGGCCACGGTGGCGTGGGTGGTGTTCAAGCGGCGGGCGGCGGTGAGCAGGCGGCCGCTGCGCTGTAATTCGAGAAAAAACCGCAGGTCGTTCCAATCGAACATCTGGCTTCCTTAGGGCTACGCTGTCTGAAAACGCACAGCGGCTGCGCAAAAACTAACATTCTTTATACGAAAGCTAACAACTAGGATGAAGCCCAACAACAAAAACAATACGAGGTAAGGGATGCAGACCTCCCAGGATGAATTCGATTACATCGTGGTCGGCGCCGGGCCAGCCGGGTGTTTGCTGGCCAATCGATTGTCGGCCAACCCGCAACACCGGGTGCTGCTGCTCGAAGCTGGCGGGCGCGATAACTATCCGTGGATACATATTCCCGTGGGTTACCTGTTCTGCATCGGCAACCCGCGTACCGACTGGTGCTTCAAGACCGAAGCGCAACCCGGTCTGCAAGGTCGCGCCCTAAGCTATCCACGGGGCAAAGTGCTCGGCGGCTGTTCCTCGATCAACGGCATGATCTACATGCGCGGCCAGGCTGGTGATTACGACGGCTGGGCGGCGGATGGCAATCCGGGCTGGTCCTGGAAAGACGTGTTTCCGTTATTCAAACAAAGCGAAAACCATTTTGCCGGCGACTCGGAATTTCACGGTGCCGCCGGGGAATGGCGCGTCGAGCGCCAGCGGCTGTCATGGCCGATTCTGGATGCGTTTCGCAGCGCCGCCGAGCAAAGCGGCATCGCCAGCATTGATGACTTCAACCAAGGCGACAACGAAGGTTGCGGTTACTTTCAGGTCAATCAGAAGGCCGGGATTCGCTGGAACGCGGCCAAGGCGTTTCTCAAGCCAATCCGTCATCGCGCCAATCTCACGGTTTTGACTGATGTTGAAGTGGACCGGGTGTTGCTGGAAAACGGTCGCGCTTCGGCGGTCCTTACTCGCTGGCAAGGCCAGGCGAAAACCTTCAAGGCACGCAAGGAAATCGTGCTGTGCGCCGGTTCCGTGGGTTCACCGAGCATCCTGCAACGCTCCGGGATCGGCCCGCGTCCACTGCTGCAACGCTTGGGGATAGGCGTGGTGCATGAGCTGCCGGGGGTGGGCGGCAATCTGCAGGATCACCTGCAATTGCGGCTGATCTACAAGCTGGAAAACGCCCGCACCCTCAATCAAATCGCCGGCACGGTGTGGGGCAAGATGGGCATGGGCCTGCGTTACCTGTATGACCGCAGTGGGCCGTTGTCCATGGCGCCGAGTCAGTTGGGGGCGTTTGCCCGTTCGGGGCCGGAGCAGGCTTCGGCAAATCTTGAATACCACGTTCAGCCCCTGTCGCTGGAGCGGTTTGGCGAGCCGTTGCACCCCTTCCCTGCGTTCACGGCGTCGGTGTGTGATCTGCGGCCGCAAAGCCGTGGGCGGATTGAAATTCGCAGTGCCGATCCGCAGGAAGCGCCGCTGATTCAGCCTAATTATTTGAGCCATCCCGAGGATTTGCGGGTGGCGGCAGATGCCATTCGCCTGACCCGGCGCATCGTTGCCGCACCGGCCCTGGCTGCGTTCAAACCGGTGGAGTATTTGCCGGGTGACAGTTTGCAGAGTGAAGAAGAATTGCACGAAGCGGCTGCGCGGATTGGCACGACGATTTTCCATCCGGTGGGCACTTGCCGGATGGGCAATGATGCGGATGCGGTGGTGGATGCGCAGCTTAACGTGCATGGCATTCCTGGCCTGCGCATCGCCGACGCCTCGATCATGCCGCGTATTACCTCGGGCAACACGTGTTCGCCTACGCTGATGATTGCCGAGAAGGCAGCGCAGTTGATTCTTAATCCCGGCACAAGGAGCTTCACCGAGCAAAAGGAACTGGCCACCCACACCTGAAATCACAGCTGTACACGGTCAATGTAGGAGCTGGCGAAGCCTGCGATCTTTTGATCTTGATTCTTCGGCGGCTGAACCGACGCCAGGATCAAAAGATCGCAGCCTTCGGCAGCTCCTACAGATAACGAGTGCGGTAGAAATATCGCGGTTGTACGCAACCCCGCAGGCGTTAGGGGAATAACCAAAAGATCGATGCAGGTAGCGTCGAATTGACAGTAGCGGCACCCGTCCACAAGGCCGGTGCCGACAGTGGAACAACAAAAACAATCACTGTGAGGGATACCGATATGTCAGAACACGTTCAGCCCCTGGAAGCCACGCGCAGCGCGGGCGTCAGCAGCGGCACCAAAAAAGTCATCTTCGCCTCGTCACTCGGTACGGTGTTCGAGTGGTATGACTTTTTCCTTTATGGCGCCCTCGCGGCGGTGATCAGCAAGCAGTTTTTTGCCGGGGTCAACGACACCACGGCGTTTATCTTCGCGCTGATGGCGTTCGCTGCGGGCTTCATCGTGCGGCCGTTCGGTGCGCTGGTGTTCGGTCGGTTGGGGGACATGATCGGGCGCAAGTACACGTTTCTCGCGACCATCATCCTGATGGGCCTGGCGACATTCTGTGTCGGGTTGCTGCCGACCTACGCCAGCATCGGCATCGCCGCGCCGATCATCCTGGTGCTGCTGCGCATGCTCCAGGGCCTGGCTCTCGGAGGCGAGTACGGCGGCGCTGCGACTTACGTTGCAGAACACGCACCAATGGGCAAACGCGGTTTCCACACCAGCTGGATTCAATCCACCGCCACCCTCGGCTTGCTGCTTTCGTTGCTGGTGGTGCTCGGTTGCCGTTACTTCACCGGTGATCAGTTTGAAGTCTGGGGCTGGCGCATTCCGTTTCTGTTTTCCATCGTGCTGCTGGGCATCTCGACCTGGATTCGCTTGAGCCTGCACGAGTCGCCAGCCTTCGTGAAAATGAAAGAAGAAGGCAAGCTCTGCAAGCAGCCACTGCGCGACTCCTTCGGCAAATGGGAAAACCTCAAAGTCGTACTGATTGCCCTGTTCAGCATCAATGCCGGGCAAGCGGTGACCTTCTACGCCGCGCAGTTTTACGTGCTGTTCTTCCTCACCCAATTCCTGAAAATGGACCCGGCGCTGGCGAATAGTTTGCTGATCGTCAGCGTGATTATTGGTGCACCGTTCTTCATCTTTTTCGGCTGGCTGTCGGACAAGGTCGGGCGCAAACCGGTGCTGATGATCGGCCTGCTACTGGCCACTGCGCTGTACTTCCCGATCTTCAAGAGCCTGGCTCACTACGCCAACCCGGCCGTGGATCAGGCCAGCCAACAGGCGCCGATCACCGTACTGGCCGACCCGGCCACGTGCACCTTCCAGTTCGACCCGGTGGGCAAGGCGAAATTTGATAGCCCGTGCGACAAGGTCAAGACCTTCCTCGTCAAGCAAGGCCTGCCTTACACCAGCGCCGCAGCCCCGGCCGGCAGCGGTGTGCAGGTCAGCGTCGGTGACGTGAAAATCGATGGTTACGACGAAGCGGCCCTTCGCGGCGCGATCACTTTGGCGGGTTATCCGTCCCAAGCTGATACCCAGTTGATCAACAAACCGATGATCGTCGCTCTGATTGTGGCGCTGATCATCATTTCCGCCATGTGCTACGGCCCGCTGGCCGCACTGATGGTCGAACTGTTCCCGACGCGCATCCGCTACACCTCGATGTCCCTGCCCTACCACATCGGCAACGGCTGGTTCGGCGGGTTCCTGCCGACGGTGTCATTTGCGTTGGTGGTGTACACCGGGGACATCTTTTATGGGCTGTGGTACCCGGTGGTGATTACCGGTGTGAGTTTGATTGTGGGGCTGATCTGTTTGCGGGAGACGAAGAACGTGGATCTGGACAAGAACTGACGGTCATGCGAAATACACCTGCCTGAATAACGGGCTCAAGAAAAACCGGGCAGCTCATTAAACACCCCTCTCGATGGGGTGTTTTTTTATCCGGAAATTATTGAAACGATGCCCTCAAAACACATCCTGTATGTCTGCGCAGAGGAGTAGGTATGATGCGCGCCCTGCTGAAATGAACTCAGCCTCATTTTCGCTGTCCCTTTCGTTCGCCGAAGTAACGTTCTGAACAACTGAAAATTCGGATGGATTTCAGGACGGATCCCACATTAATTCCTTTGCCGCTTTGTTAGCCTGCGGTGAAATTCAAGCTTGTTCAAGCCAGGTATGGCTTGGTCTTTGCGTTTTGTCTCCTCTCTCTGCTTAAGGATAAGCGTATGTTCGCGCCGGCTAATGCTGCGCACTTCACGTTACTGATCCCCTCTATTCGCAACGACTTCAAGGTCCTGGCCTTTCACGGCACTGAAGCGATTAGCACCCTGTACGCGATCCAGGTTGAACTCGTCAGCGAGTCCCCTGATTTCGATCTGGAAAGTCTGCTCAGTCAGCCCGCCTTCCTTCAATTCGGCCTGGACGGCGAAGGTATTCATGGGCGTATCGAAGATGTTTTTGTGGGTGAGGCCGGTAAGCGCCTGACTCGATATCAACTGACTTTGGTGCCCGCGCTGCATTATTTGCAGTTCAGCCACAACCAGCGGATTTTCCAGCACCTGACGGTGCCCCAAATCATCGCCCAGGTCCTCGACGGACACGGCATTCAGGCCGATGCGTATACCTTTCATGTGAGCACCAGCCCAGAGCGCGAATACTGTACCGAATATGGGGAAAGCGACTTCGAGTTCATCCATCGATTGTGCAGTGAGGATGGGATTTCGTGGCACCACCAACACAGCCAGGACGGCCACCAACTGGTGTTCACCGACGACCAGACCTATTTCCAAAAGCTGGGGGACGTGCCGTATCAGCAAGGTGCTGGCCTGGCGGCGGATCACCCGGTCGTCAGCCAGTTTTCCATGCGCTTCAGTACCCGTACCAGCACCGCCACGCGCCGAGACTATGATTTACAACGCCCAAGCCTGTTGCTGGAAAGCCAACTGGCGGTCGAGGCCACTCCTGCGTTGGAGGATTATCGTTATCCGTTGCTGATCGAAAATGAAAAGCTCGGCAAACAGCTGGCCCTGCAAGCCCTGGAGCGACACCGTAGCGACTATCAGTTAGCCGAGGGTAAAAGCGACCAGCCGATCCTGCGCAGCGGCCACTTCTTTAACCTGATCGAACACCCGCGTGCACAGTGCAATGAGTTGTGGCTGCTGCTCAGCGTGACGCATTCGGGCAAGCAACCTCAGTCACTGGAGGAATCAATCACCAGCGACGTTAAACCCGAAGACGGGTTTACCCAAGGTTATCGCAACAGCTTCAGCGCGATTCCCTGGGACGTGTTTTACCGCCCACCATTGGTCACGCGTAAATCGGTGTTGGTCAGCCAGACGGCCCGTGTCACCGGTCCAGCAGGGGAAGAAATCTTTTGCGATGAGTACGGCCGCGTCAAGGTCGAGCTCCATTGGGATCGTGCCGAACTTGGCAGTGACAAGAGCAGTTGCTGGCTACGGGTGTCCTCCAGCTGGGCGGGAGATAGTTTCGGTTCGGTGACCATCCCGCGGATCGGCATGGAAGTGGTAGTGACCTACCTGGAAGGTAATCCCGACAATCCATTGATTACGGGTTGCGTGCCTAACAAAGTCACGCCGGTGCCCTACCCTTTGCCCGCGAACAAAACCAAAACGGTCCTGCGTAGCCACAGCTCGCCCGCCAGTGGCGGTTACAACGAGCTGTCGATTGAAGACCGCAGTGGTCAAGAGCTGATCTACCTGCGTGCTCAGCGTGATATGGAGCAGAAGGTCGAGCATGACAGCCGATTGGAAGTCGGAAATGAGCGCCGGGAAACCATTAAGGGCAACAGCATTGCGGTGCTGGAAGCGGAAGACCAGCGCACCGTCACCGCTGATCGCAAGGTCCAGCTCAAGGCTAACGACTACCTGCAGGTCGCCAACAGCAGCCATACCCGCGTCGGTCAAACACTGGTGGTCGAGGCAGGCCAGCAAGTGCACCTCAAGGCTGGGGCCAATCTGATCCTTGATGCCGGCGCCAGCATTACCTTGAAAGCCGGTGGCCAACACATCGTGATTGGTCCCGGTGGCATTTTCAGTAGCACCGAGATTCAAATCGGCGGCGCGCCTGCTGGCGGAACTGCCGCCAATCCGTTGTTGCCGGGTGTATTGGCAGCCATGGCGACTCCAGCTGCACTACCGGTAATCGCCCCGACACAACACGCATTGATGGCAGCGAGCAAAGTGAAAGGCGCTGACTTCTGCCCGCTTTGCGAGGCCTGTAAAAACGGTCTTTGCCTGCCCAAAGGAATGACATCATGACGGCTGCCCTCCCTCGGCAATGGATGACCGATCAACTGAAACTCAACCATGTCCTGTGTCTGATTCTGGACTCGGAAGGCGAACTCGACGTCCGCCAGGCCTTGTTAAACACCCGTGATCCTGATCAGCATCGCAGTGTGTACAGCGAGACTCAGGTCAGCGATTTAGCGGATGCGGGGCCTTTCATATTCCTCATCGACAAGCCTGACGATGAGCACCTCAAAAAACTGCTCAAGGCACCCGAGCGTAATTGGGGCTGGCTTGCCAGTATTCGCAAAGATGAGCTGTCGGCGCTGATCCGACACTGGCGTGAGCGCCTGATTATCGGCGAACGGCCCAACCAGGCGCTGTACCGTTTCCACGACAATCGAGTCCTGACCCGTGCCTTGGGGCATATCCCAGAAGAGGCCCGCCCTGAATACCTCGGGCCCGCGATCAGTGTGTGTTATTGGCAGGGCTCGCACTGGGAAGTCACTCATAACCCTGCTCCCGGTGAACATCCGCTTCCTGCTGATCCGACCTGGCTGAACGTCCCCGCACCGGCGAGCCAATCGATGGAGATACTTCATTCCAATGTCTACCGCTATCTGTGGGAAGAACACAGCGACGATCTGATGCGACTCAGCCAGCGCCAAGACCCAAGCACCTGGCTCACAGAACAACTCTCGCAAGTTGAGCAATGGGGATGGTCTGATCCTGAGCAAGTGCATTTTCTGGTCATGAACAAACTCAATGAAACCGAGCCGCCCATCATAAAAAACTGGTTGCCTCATGCCGGTGAAACACCGCAGATTCACTACGAACGGCTTTTTAATGAGGTGAAATTCTGGTCAGGAGACCACCCGGCATGAGGCACGCAAGGTGCTTTACTCCCCGCTTGCGAACCTTGTTTGTCAGCGCAATGGCGGTGACAGCGTCGGGCTGCTCAATGTTGCAGACTGAGCGCTTTACCTTCCAGGCCGACATACCGGAAAACTTCACCATCAGTCCGATGGCGTATTACGCATCGGCCTCCGGCGAGTCATGTTCCAGGCATTACCTTATCCAAAGCGAGCCACCCAAGGGAGTGCGTCCGGTGGAGTTCAAGCTGCCACTGACGGACACCACGAAGGGTTGTTCAATGGTTTTGGAAAAGGTGGTGCTGCATATCAAAGGACAGTGGGGCAAGCGTGAGCTGGACATGGATACGGACTCTGCCGGTTTATCAATCCGTGATGAGCCTTCAGAAGCGGCTCCTTCTTTACCCATGTCGGACCCTATGGTCTTTCAGGGCCAGTGCCAGTGGTTGTTTCGCACGATGGGACCCTATCGCTACATCGTCAAAATCCTGGAGTGCCGGGCGCTCGACGCGAATGGCGTCGTGCAAAAAAGCCTGGCGGGCGCAGCGTTGCAGCGCGATCAGTTAGCGGGCAAAACCGTGAAGTTGGTGCTGACGGAGGCGAAAGAGGAACGGCCAGCAGTTGGTGACAATTGGGTTAAGTTTCCAGCTGGTTGGAAGCGCTGCATGGGGAAAGGGCTGGATGATAGATATGCTTTCTGCTTCGGAAATACCACCGACTTCAAACCTTTCAAAATGCCTGATGGGCGAGACTGCACCGTCTACCCCAACTGCACCGAATAAGGACATCAACGGATGAATTCGTATAAATCCATGTCAGAGAGGACTTTCTGCATGATGCACGCAAGACGCTTTACTCCCCGCATTCTGCAGGCCTTGTTTGTCAGCGTAATGGCGTTGGCGGCGTCGGGCTGTTCAATGGCGCAGACAGAGAGCTTTACCTTCCAGGCCGACATGCCGGAGAACTTCACCATTAGTCCGATGGCGTATTACGAGTCGGCCTCCGGCGAGTCGTGTTCCGGGCATAACCTTATCGAAAGCAAGCAACCCAAGGGAGTGCGTCCGGTGGAGTTCAAGCTCCCGCTGACGGACACAGCTAAGGGTTGTTCAATGGTTTTGACAAATGTGGTGCTGCATATCGAAGGACAGTGGGGCGAGCGTGAGCTGGACATGAGTCTGCAGACTGCCGGTTTATCGATTCATGATGAACCATCAGAAACGGTTCGCCCTTTTCCCGCCACGGGACCTCTGGTATTTCAGGGACAGTGCCAGTGGATGTTTCGCACGGTGGGATCGAAACGGTTTATCAGGAAAATCCTCGAGTGCCGGGCACTCGACGCGAATGGCGTTGTGCAAAAAAGTCTGGCGGGCGCAGCGTTACAGCGCGATCAGTTAGCAGGCAAAACCGTGAAGTTGGTGCTGACGGAGGCAAAAGAAGAACGGCCTTATTTTGGTCGTTATTGGATTAAATCAACTAGCGGATGGAAACCGTGCAAAGGAAATTGGGGCCGGGACATTGAGGAACTCTGCGTGAGCCCCCCGCAATTCAAAACTTTCAAAATGCCTGATGGGCGTGACTGTACCGTCTACCCCAACTGCACCGAATAAGGACATCAAGGATGAGTTCGTATAAACCCATGGAAGATGGGGATAAGCAGGCATTTAGCGGCAAGATGTTTAAATGCCCAAACAAAGGGCACTGGGTTAGTTTTCAGTTAGTGGACGAGTTCGGTGACGGCAAACCCTACGCTGGTCTTGCCTATACCCTGCGGGACAGTGCAAAGCAACAGTATACGGGGGTGTTGGACGCAGAAGGGTTTGCCAAAATTGAAGACTGCTATAAAGGACCTGTTGTATTACTTTTAGATACCGAATATACAGGCGAAGATGTTATTTATAACGATTTAATGATTCGTGAGTCTTATCCACTCCCGATCACCGAACTCCAAGTCCGCGCCGAACAAACCCGTTTCTTTCACCAAGACGGCTTTCCTGTCGACCATAACCCCGCAAAAAAAGCGGGAGATAAATTCATCCAGGTAGAGGTGCGGGACCTGGTCAAGCAAAGCGCACACTTACCTCCCCCGGTTGACCGTAAATACCCACCGGATGACCTCGCGACAAGAGCGCTTGATGAACTGGGGTCAGGTCCAGAGCCTTTATCTCAGTTTGGTGTCGGGCTGCTGTCGAACCGGCACACGCTGCTACAGGTGCGCCCACTGTGTGCTTTCAGGCCCCTGCTCTCAACCGATGATGACTTCAGTGCACTGAACCTTTACCAACTCGCGATCATGGCGGATTTGAGCTATTCCAATTTTGGCCAATGTCCTGCTAAAAATCCGGTGAGTTCTGTGTATTTCCCGGATGATCCCAGCGTCGGGAATTTTTTTGCTGATGCGCTTTCAAACTTTCGAGAGAGCTGGAAGGTCGACAGTTCACAGTCATCGGTTCATCGTTACTTTCCACTGTATGAAGAAGTTCCTTACTCAAAACGCTTTGAGATTTTGCCGTTCGACCCAACGGTGTATGAGCAAAACAAGCCCGGTAAAAACCAGGAACACCCTGCCAACCTGCATTATTTTGATGACCAAATTAAGAATTCGCTTAGCGGAAAGAGCACACAGGCTTTCATCACCCATCATGATGAGATCATCCTGATCGCTATCCGTGGAACACTGGAGTTGTCAGATTGGTGGCGTGACGCGGATGCGGCACAAGTACCCTTCGAAGAGGGTAAAGGGAAGGTCCATCACGGCTTTTACGACGCCTACCTAGCGTTGAAGAAGTTTATTCAAGACTATTTGGACCGGTTTCACATCGGGCAAAAAATTATTATCAGTGGTCATAGTCTGGGTGGCGCTATTGCGTTGCTGCTAGCTGAAGCGCTTCGCAATTCCCCTGATGGCGATTACAACGTCCTCCTCTACACCTACGGATCGCCACGCGTGGGTGATGCCACATTCGTCGCCGCTGCCACGCCGCTGGTGCATCACCGAATGGTGAACAACAACGACATGATTCCCGGTGTCCCGGCGCCCTGGATGAACGCACGGCGCTCCATCTGGATTCCCGGGCTTGCGGCGCTTTTTATTACCAATCCTGTTTTAGGTATCTTGATCTTTGCCGTCGGTCTCGTTCGTGTTGGTGGCGATCCTTACGAGCACCACGGTACGTTGCATCACTTCATGCCCGTGGATTTTACCGGGAAGGAAGAATCGGCGATTCTCTGGGATCCGGGTTGTGCCTCTGTGGAAGAGGCCGCCTGCACTCGCGCTCTCGCCAAAGATGGCGACCTGCCGTTCCGTGGTGGTTTCATCGATCAAGCCATGAGTTTAGGCGACCACAGCATACCGGGGTCCTATATCCCGTTTTCCTGGGCGACCTTGCGACGTTGGCAGCAAACTCAGGAAACGGGCGGGACGGTGGTCACTGAAGGTGAATTCGAACTGGTGGCGACCGCGTTGGAGACGATGCGTGGCAAGGTGCAAGTTCAAAGTCAGCAAACACGGAATACCCTGCGCTACAAAAACAATGATCCCGAGTATTTACAGACGGTTACTGAGTTGAACACAGAGTCGCAAAAGCTTTTCGATTCGGTGCAACGGCTTAAAAGGGAAAAAGCACGTCGTCTGACACTGGTTAATGTATACGGCAGCACTGCGCAATCTCCCAACCTGGAAGCCGCTCTGCGTCGCTGGAAGGGCCAGCGGGAAAACACCCGGAACGCGAAGTTTGCAATGATTCCTCAGCAGGACGATGGCGACTTGATGTTTGCCTCTCGCAGCGGTATGCCTCATACGTTGGACATCGATTCTATTGTTTAATGGGCCTGCCTACTGGTTTGTGCATGGACATGCACAAGCCAGTGGCATTCTTGATATGACCGATTCGACGCACCCCACAGCCCCGCCACTCCCCAGACCGAGGCCCCATGATCATTTCATCCGCATCCGACTACCGCGAGGCAGCACGCCGCAAACTTCCCCGATTCCTGTTTGATTACATTGATGGCGGCGCTTATGCCGAGCATACGTTGCGGGCCAACAGTGCCGACCTGACCGGCATCAGCCTGCGTCAGCGCATTCTGAAAAACGTTGAAACCCTGAGCCTCGAAACTACCCTCTTCGATCAACCGCTTTCGATGCCGATCATTCTGGCGCCGGTCGGCCTGACGGGCATGTTCGCCCGCCGTGGTGAAGTGCAGGCGGTGAGAGCAGCGGAGAACAAAGGCATTCCGCTGTGCCTGTCCACCGTGTCGGTGTGTTCGATTGAGGAAGTTTCGGCGCAAAGCCAGCAATCAATCTGGTTTCAGTTGTATGTGTTGAAAGACCGAGGCTTCATGAGAAACGCCCTGGAGCGGGCGAAGGCCGCCGGGGTGAAGAATCTGGTGTTTACCGTGGACATGCCCACGCCCGGCGCTCGCTATCGGGATGCGCATTCGGGCATGTCCGGCCCGTTCGCTTCGTCGCGGCGCATGCTCCAGGCGATGACCAAACCCGACTGGGCGTTCAACGTTGGCGTCATGGGGCGGCCGCACGATCTGGGCAATATCTCAAAGTACCTGGGCAAAGCCGTCACTCTCGAAGACTACATGGGCTGGCTGGCCAACAACTTCGACCCATCGATCAGCTGGAGCGATCTGGAGTGGATTCGTGAGTTCTGGAAAGGCCCGATGATCATCAAAGGCATTCTCGATGCTCAGGATGCAAAAGATGCCGTGAGCTTTGGCGCGGATGGGATCGTGGTGTCGAACCACGGTGGGCGGCAGCTGGATGGCGTGCTGTCGACGACCAAGGCGTTGCCGCCAATCATGCAGGCAGTGGGCAATGATCTGACGGTGCTGGTGGACTCGGGGATTCGCTCGGGGCTGGACGTGGTGCGGATGCTGGCGCTGGGGGCGAAAGGTGTATTGCTGGGGCGCTCCATGGCTTATGCCTTGGCGGCCGATGGTCAGCGCGGGGTGGAAAACATGCTGGATATTTTTGCCAAGGAAATGCGGGTGGCCATGACGTTGACCGGGGTGACGTCGATTGGGCAGATTGATGAATCGACGTTGGTAAATATGTATAGAAACTGAAGCCAACCTTTGTGGCGAGGGGGCTTGCCCCCGTTGGGTTGCGAAGCAGCCCCAAAAGAACGGGACTGCTGCGCAGTCCAACGGGGGCAAGCCCCCTCGCCACAAGCAAGCCCCTTCACTACAAGCAAGCTCCCTCGCAACAGATCAGCGCCTCCATCACTCAAAGTTTTCGATGATCTCGAACTTCACTTGATCCGGATAAAAAGCCACATAGCCACGAATCTGCTCCACAGACACCTTCGGATTCTCATAACTCCACACCGCATTGGCACCCTCGTGCCCCGGAACCTGCAGACTGAAATAACTGGCATCGCCCTTGTAGGGGCAATAACTGGTGTGATCGGTACGGGCAAAATACTTTTCGTCGATGTCTTCGCGCGGGACGTAATACACCGGAGGATAGTTGGCCTCAAGCAGAACCAGCGACCGGGCGGAGGCGGCCACCTGTATACCGTGGAACTTCACCAGCAGGCAGCCGGGTTGCTCGGCGATGGTGATGACAGGACTGGGACCGGAGCTTTTCATGGATTTCTCCTGAGTCATGGGATGAACGTATCCCTGTGGCGAGGGAGCTTGCTCCCGCTGGGCTGCGAAGCAGCCCCGAAATCTGAGACCTCGAACTGTCAGGTATAACCCAAATTTCGCATTCACGACTGCTTCGCAGCCGAACGGGAGCAAGCTCCCTCGCCACAAGATCAAAAGATCGCAGGCTTCGCCAGCTCCTACAGGTGTACGCGTGACCCTGTAGGAGCTGCCGAAGGCTGCGATCTTTTGATCTAGCCTTTGTTCAAATCAAGCAACGATATCCGTCACCGCCGCCTGCCCCACCGTCCCCACCGCAAAATCCACCGCGCCATGCCCGGTCAAATCCACCATCAAACTGGTCTGATTGGTCTGCGCAAAGTATGTGAGGATCGCGTCGCCGGCATGCCCGGTGAAACCGCCAACAAAGTTCAACGTCGCCGAGCCCGAAGCAAACTCGGCAATCCCCGACAGGTCGATCTTGTCCTGGCCGCTGGTGAAATCCATGATCCAGTCCGGTGCAGTCATGGTCGAATCGCTCGCCGCACCAAACACAAAAGTGTCCGCCCCCGCCCCGCCCCACAACGAATCACCACCACCGGCACCGTAGAGGATGTCGTTGCCGGCCCCGCCTTCCAGAATGTTCGCCACCGCGTTGCCGATCAGCAAGTCATTACCCGAACCGCCGATGGCGTTTTCCAGGGTTACGCCGTGTGCGATAGAGACATTGCCGACTAGGCCGCCGATGTCGGAGAACGAGCCTTCGTTGAGGTTGATCTTCTGGTTCTGGCTGAAACCGGAGAAGTCCAGGGTGTCATTACCGCCGCCGTCCCACACCGAAAACACCACTTTCGACGCTGCCGAAGTAGCGCTGTAGAAGTCCCGTTCGGCGTTGGAATTGAAGCCGTAGACCGTGTCGCTGGAACGGGTTTCCAGGTTGGCGCCGTAGAGTTTCTGCACCGCGACGATATCGTCCAGCAACGGAGCCGAGGCGTAGGCGCCGCTGCCGTCCTTGCTGAAGTTCTGATGCGTGTTGCTTTCGCTCCAGTAGCTCATGAGGCTGTAGCCACGAGTGTCCTGAGCGTAAGTCACGTCGTTGTAGGTCGGGTTGCCGTTGCCAGCGTTGTAGACGCCAGGGTGCGACAGCCCCAGGGTGTGGCCGATTTCGTGAGTCAGGGTCTGGCGCCCGTAATTGTTGGTGTCCGGGGTTTTATTGACCTGATATTGATCGTTGATCATGTACCAGGACTGGCCGTCGTACTGGCTGCCCTGGGGCAAATAGGCGAACGCCGCGCCGCCAGTGTTGTTGCTGTAGTTGCCGAAGGTCATGTGACCGTCGCCGCCAGCGCCTTCGCTGAACGTCACATTGGCCACGTCCGACCAGGATTGCATCGCCAGCACGGCCTGGGCTTTTTGCTGGGCGCTGAATTCGCTGAACGTGCCGAGGGCCGGGTTGTAGTTCGCCGGTTTCGAAGTCAGGAAGGTGTAGCTGAGGTCGATCTTGCCGTCGGTATTCTGGTCGTGCCAGGACGCGCCCTTGCGCAGGATCTGGTCCGCCGCCTGATCCGCAGTGAACGATGGCTTGCCGTTCACCAAAGCGCTGCCGCCCCGGTCGTACAAGTGGCTAAAGGTGTCGACTGTCGAATAGGCGTCACTGGCCCGGGATAGTGCTTGAGACATCGCTTACGTCCTTGTTCAAAGTAGTCAGTTTCCGACAGACCACGGCGATCCCTTGGCGAGATCGTCCTGTCACTCGCCCCATTGATGGCACGGTGAAACTGACACAGCTTGAAACGTGGCGCTAATCAATTTCTCGATAGCGCAGCTGTTCAACCATCGGTGGATCGAGTCACCGCCTCCCACGCCTCAATCTCCTGCGCCATGCTCGCCAACCGCTCACGCACCAGCTGCAGGGCATCGCTACCCAGCAACAAATGTGCGGGCGGTGCGTCGCTGGCGATCAAGGCCAGCATGGCGCGCGCAGCTTTCACCGGGTCGCCCAACTGCTTGCCGCTCTTGTTCTGGCGCGCGGTGCGGATCGGATCGAAGGTCGCGTCATAGTCAGCGATGCTGCGCTCTGAGCGGCGCATCGAGCGCCCGGCCCAGTCAGTGCGAAACGAGCCCGGCGCCACTGCCGTGACGGCGATGCCGAACGGTTTGAGCTCCTTGCTCAAGGTGTCGGAAATACCTTCCAGGGCGAACTTGCTGCCACAGTAATAAGCGATGCCGGGCATGGTGATGAAGCCACCCATGGAGGTGATGTTGATGATGTGTCCGGCCCGGCGCTCGCGGAAGAACGGCACAAATGCCTTGGTCACGGCCACCGCGCCGAACACGTTGACGTCGAACTGCTGGCGCATCTCTTCCAGTGCCGACTCCTCGAAAATCCCTTCATGGCCGTAACCGGCATTGTTCACCAATACATCCACCGGCCCGAGGGTGCTTTCGACCTCGGCGACGACGGCATCGATGGCGCTGAAGTCGGTGACATCCAGGCGACGGCCAAAGGCGTTTTTCGAAGGGTGCTGTTCAAATTCGATGCGGGCCGTTTCATTGCGCACGGTGCCGATTACCCGGTGCCCTGCGGCGAGGGCCTCGTTGGCCAGGGCCCGGCCGAAACCGCTGCTGACGCCGGTGATGAAGAGGATTTTTGATGCGTTCATGTTCTCGATCTGCCATGGGTTGTGAGGTTGTTGACCATGATAGGGATGCAGCGGTGACGGCTGAACGCCGATAACTGTGGGTCTTTTGCCTGATCCTATGAGTCGATTGCTTTGCGGCGCGCAGCGGTTCACATTCAGGCCCAGTGATATCGAACGGAACAGGCATGTGAGCGATTCAAGGGTTGATCAAAACAATGACCAGCAACGGATGATCACGCTGCTGGCGAAGCTCGCACCGGAGGAAGGCTACAACCTCACGGCACTGGCCGATGTGCGCTTACTGCGCTCCAACCGGGCGCTGGAACGCACGCCGGTGCTCTACGACCCTGGCATCGTCATCGTCTGTCAGGGACGCAAGCGCGGGTACTGGGGCGACGCGACTTACCTCTACGATGCCCAGCACTATCTGGCCGTTGCCGTGCCGGTGCCGTTCACCATGGAAACCGATGCCAGCGCCGAGGAACCGCTGCTGGCGATCTATTTTCATCTGGACTTCAACCTCGCCGCCGAGTTGATGTTGCAACTGGATGAGGCCCCCACCGCCGAGCCCAAAGGCATGTACGCCTCGCCGATGGAGCCGCGCTTGAGCCAATCCGTGTTGCCGCCTGCTGGAAGCCCTCGACTCTCCGCTGGACGCCCGCCTGCTCGGACCATCACTGGTGCGGGAAATTTACTACCGAATCCTCACCGGCGCCCAGGGCGGCTCGATGCGCGCCGCCCTCGCCGCTCGCGGACAATTCGGCCGCATCTCTCGGGCCCTGCGCAAGATCCACGGCAGCCTCAATGAGCGTCTGGACGTCGAGCACCTGGCCTCGGAAGCGAACATGAGCGTGCCGACCTTTCACGCGCACTTCAAAGCCATCACCCATACCTCACCGATGCAGTACCTGAAATCCACGCGTCTGCACCAGGCACGTCTGTTGATGGTACGCAGTGGCTACAGCGTGGCGATGGCGGCCTCCGAAGTCGGCTATGAAAGCGGCTCGCAGTTCAGTCGCGAGTTCAAGCGGTTATTTGGCCGCACGCCAACCGATGAAGTGGCACGAATGAAAGACTCATTTGCACTGCCGCCGCCGGTGGAGGACTCGGTGTTTGTGTCGTCGCATTAAGCCATTTCATGACCTGCCGCCTTCCGTTACAGTGCCGACCCATCGCTTCGGCATGATCACACCCTGGAGAGCAAAATGGACATTGCAAACATCCCCTTTGGCACCACTGACTGGACCCACATCGAACCCACCGAACACCCGGGAGAAACCGGCAGCGCTCTTTGGCGCACGCAGCAGTTCGGGAATATTCGGGTGCGTATCGTTGAATACACGCCGGGGTACCTGGCCGATCACTGGTGCTCCAAGGGCCATGTGCTGCTTTGTCTTGAGGGGGAATTGCATACTGAATTGGACGATGGTCGCCAATTCGAGCTCAAACCCGGCATGAGTTACCAGGTCGCGGACAATGCTGAAGCGCATCGGTCCTCAACGTCCACTGGCGCCCGATTGTTCATCGTCGACTGACACTCAATGTAGGAGCGGGCTTGCTCGCGAAGAGGCCGGTACATTCAACATCAGATTCGCCAGACACTCCGCTTTCGCGAGCAGGCTCGCTCCCACAGGGTTTCAGTGTGTAAACGGCGTATGGGTCACAAAAAACTCGATAAACACTCGCAGCTTCGGCGGCACTTGGCGACCCGAAGGCCAGAGCAGATTGAACTGCCCCTTCTCCCAGGTGAAATCCTCCAACACCTCCACCAGACGACCATCGGCCAACGCCTCGCGAACCACAAAGTCGGCGGCATAGGTAATGCCGAGGCCCTGCACTGCAAGGTCCATGCGCCCTTCTACCGAATTGCAGATCATTGAACGAGGCAGTTCCAGCTCAACAGCCTGATCGCCACGATTGAACAACCACGTCTGCAACTTGCCGGACTTGGGAAAGCGAAAATGAATGCAGGCATGCTGGTGCAAGTCTTCCGGTTGTTGCGGCACTCCTCGGCGGGCCAGATACGCCGGCGATGCAACCATGAGCATGCGGTAAGTGCCCAATGGCCGCGCCGATAACCCGGAGTCCCGGGGCACTCCGCTACGGATAACCGCATCGAAGCCCTCGGTAATGACATCGGTCAGGCGGTCGGTGAATTCAAGGTCCAGCTGAATATCCGGATAGCGCGACTGAAACTCTCCGAAAATACACACGAAGGGTTTAGCGATCATCGGCAAGCTGATACGCAACGGCCCTTGGGGTAGCGACACATTCTGCGAAAGCTCCTCGCCCGCCACTTCCAGCTCCGCCAGCACCCGTCGACAACGCTCGACAAACTGCGTGCCTTCAGCCGTCAGGGTGATGCTGCGAGTACTACGGTGGAACAGCCGAACGCCGAATTTGGCCTCCAGCCGCGCGATGCTTTTGCTCACCGCCGAGGCAGAAATACCCAACGCCCTGGCGGCACCAACAAAGCTGCGGGCTTCGGCGGCGGCGACGAATACGCCGATGGCATTCAGACTTTCCATGAGGCCTCCAATGATGACTCCAGAGTCCATTCTAAACAGAACTGCAGCCTATTTTTCCGCCTATTGACCCGGACTAAGGTGGGTGTTCGCTCATCTTTAAAGGGTTCTTGCTTAATGAATATCTTCCTGACCGGCGCCAACGGCTTCGTTGGTGGCAGCGTTGCTCATCGGCTGATGGCTGACGGGCACTCGATTCGTGGACTGGTTCGCGATCCACAGAAAGCCGAACAACTTAAAGCGCTGGGCATCACGCCCGTGATCGGCAGCCTCGATGACCACGAGTTACTGATGGCTGAAGCGCGCCGCGCCGAGGCGGTGATCGATGCGGCCAACAGTGACCATGCCAGCGCCGTCGAGTCGTTCATCGAAGCGTTGCAAGGCACGGGCAAGCTGCTGATTCACACCAGCGGCTCCAGCATCATTGGCGATGACGCCAAAGGCGATTACCTGTCCGCGAACATCTTCGACGAAGACACGCCGTTCATCGTCGACCCGCTGAAACAGCCGCGTTACAACATCGACCTGCGCCTGATGAAAGCCGCCAGCGAAGGCATTCGCACGGTGGTGATCTGCCCAAGCAATATCTACGGCGTGGGCCACGGCCTGACCGACCACAGCTTCCAGTTGCCATTCCTGATGGCCCGCGCCCGGGAGACCGGGGTGCTGCGGATCATCGGCAAAGGCGTCAGCAGTTGGTCCAACGTGCACATCGACGATCTGACCGAGTTGTACGTGCTGGCCCTGAAAAAAGCCCCGGCCGGCGCGTTCTATTTTGTCGAAAACGGTGAAGCGTCCTTCGCCGACATGGGGCCGGCCCTCGCCGAACGCATGGAGCTGGGACCGGTGCAGTCCTGGTCGGTGACGGAAGCGGCGCAACATTGGGACCCGATGCACGTTCACTTCACTTTCGGTACCAACAGCCGGGTGATCGCCAAACGCGCACGGGCGGAACTCGGTTGGGCGCCGCGTCATTCATCGATTCTGGACTGGATCAAAAACGAGATGCCGCTATGAACAGTTGCCGGGCGTTCACCGAACCAGGTGTCGAACCACACCTCCTAACACGGCTGGCAGAAGGAAAAGCAGTGGCCCGGCCCTGATCCTCAGTCATCATCGGCAACCTTTTATCTGTATATCCATACAGATAAAGGTTGCTCCAATCAAAATCCCTGCGCATTCTGTTCACCTTCTTCAAACCGACTTGAACGATGGTGGTTATGCAGCTGTACCTCTGTGAAAAACCTTCCCAGGCCAAAGACATCGCGGCAGTACTCGGCGCCAAACGCCGCGGCGACGGTTGCTGGCTGGGAACGAACGTCACGGTGACCTGGTGCATCGGCCATTTGCTGGAAACCGCGCCACCGGATGCCTATGACGCGCGCTACAAGCGCTGGGTGCTGGCGGACCTGCCGATCATCCCTGACAAATGGAAGATGACCGTCAAACCGCGTACCGCCAGCCAATACAAAGCGGTCAAACGCTTGCTCGGCGAGGCCACTGAACTGGTGATCGCCACCGATGCCGACCGTGAGGGCGAAATGATCGCCCGGGAACTGGTGGAACATTGCCGTTATCGCGGGCCAATCCAGCGGTTGTGGCTGTCAGCGCTGGACGATGCCTCTATCCGCAAGGCCCTGGCGGCGCTGAAGCCGGGGGCCGAGACGTTCAGCCTCTACCACTCGGCGCTGGGTCGCTCCCGGGCCGACTGGCTGATCGGGATGAACATGAGTCGGCTGTTCACTTTGCTTGGGCGACAGTCCGGTTACCAAGGGGTTTTGCCAGTCGGCCGAGTACAAACGCCGACCTTGCGGCTGGTAGTGGATCGGGATCGCAGCATTGCCGATTTCGTTCCCGTCGCCTATTGGGCCATCGATGTGCAACTGCTGCACGATGGCACGGCATTCACCGCACAGTGGCGCGCAGCCTCCGATGTTTGCGACGATCAGGATCGCTGTCTGAATCAGACCCTGGCGCAGCAAGCGGCGGCAGCAATGAGCAGCGCGACGAGCGCCCGGGTGATCAAGCTGCGCACCGAACGCATGCGTGAAATCGCGCCGTTGCCGTTCGACCTGGGCACCTTGCAGGAAGTCTGCTCGAAGAAACTCGGCCTCGGCGCCCAGGAAACCCTCGACATCGCCCAGGCCCTCTACGAAACCCACAAACTCATCACCTACCCGCGCAGCGATTGCGGCTACCTGCCCCTGAGCCAGCACAGCGAAGCCCCCGGCATCCTCGCGGCGCTACGTCAGGCCGACCCGAGCCTGAACGCCTTGAACGAGCACCTTGAGCCGCAGCGGCGCTCGCGGGCCTGGAACGATGCCAAGGTCAGCGCTCACCACGGCATCATTCCCACGGCAGCGGCGAAAAACCTCGAGCGGCTCGCGGGCAAGCAACGGGCGGTCTACACCCTGATTCGTGCGCGTTATCTGGCGCAGTTCCTGCCCAACCATGAATACGACCGCACCCAAGCTGACTTCGACTGTGCCGGGGAAGCCTTGCGCGCCGTGGGCAAACAAATTGTCGAACCCGGTTGGAAGCGTGCCCTGCCCGAGGCGTTGGCGCCGGCCAAGGGCCGTGAGGCGCCAGCGCCACAAACCTTGCCGGCGCTGGCCGAAGGACGCGATTGCGCGGTGGCAGACGTCAATCTCAAAGACCTCTGGACCCAACCGCCCAAGCCCTTCACCGAAGGCGATCTGATCAAGGCAATGAAGAACGTTGCCAAACTGGTGGAAGACCCACTGCTCAAGCAGAAGCTCAAGGACACCACCGGGATCGGCACCGAGGCGACCCGCGCCTCGATCATCCAGGGCCTGCTCGACCGTGGTTACCTGGTGAAGAACGGCAAGGCCCTGGCCGCGACTCCGGCCGCGTTCAGCCTGATCGACGCGGTGCCCCGAGCCATCGCCGATCCCGGCACCACTGCGATCTGGGAACAAGCGTTGGACATGGTGCAAAGCGGCGAAATGAGCCTGGAAGAATTCGTCACCAAACAAGCGGCGTGGATGAGCAAGCAAGTCGCCCGTTGTGCGGGCCTGAGCATGACCATCAGCGGACCGGCGAGCCCGGCCGGTCGCGGCGCCACGCCGTGGAAGAAAAAACGCAAGAGCGCCCCGCGCAAGCCCGCGACCGGCACTAAACGCGTCGCCAAACCGGTGAGCAAAGCTTGAGGGCACTTCGTGAAGTCCCGGATGGTCTAGTGTTGCTCAAGCCCGGCGATCGCCCCACTTTCTGAAAAGGCCCCGACCATGATCATCGTCCATCACCTGAATAATTCCCGCTCCCAGCGCATTCTCTGGCTGCTGGAAGAACTGGCTATCCCCTACGAACTGAAGCTCTATCAGCGCGACCCGAAGACCAACCTCGCGCCACCGGAATTGAAAGCCATTGATGCCTTGGGCAAATCGCCGGTGATCGAAGACGGCGCGCAGAAGCTGATCGAATCCGCCGCGATCATCGACTACCTGATTCGTCGTCACGGCCAGGGTCGCCTGCAACCTGATCCATCCACCGCCGACTACGATCAGTACGTGCAGTGGCTGCACTTCGCTGAAGGCTCGGCGATGTTGCCGCTGATGCTCAACCTGTACGTCGGCAAGCTGGGTGAGGCCGGTGCGCCACTGCATCCGCGGATCAACTCGGAAGTGGCCAACTACCTGAGCTACCTCGACACCGCACTGAGCCAGTCCGACTATCTGCTGGGCGATGAATTCAGCGCCGCTGATATCCAGATGAGTTTTATCGGCGAGATCGCCAGGGCTCAAGCCAAGTTGGGTGACTATCCTCATATCGCCGCTTGGGTTGAACGTTTCCAGGCGCGTCCGGCTTATGTCGCCGCGTTGAAAACAGGCGGCAAGTACGACTTCGCGCCCCACTAAGTAATCACGTCCGGGGCCAGGGACGGCCCGTAGAATCGGGAGCTCGCCATGCCTGCCATAGAACTGCACGCCGCCCAGCGCGACGAATTGGAGACGATTGAAAACCTCATGCAGTTCTACACTTACGACTTCAGCGAGTGGCTGCCGCTGAAGCTTGGCGAGCATGGCCTGTTCAATATCCAGCCGAAGCTCGACTACTGGCGCAAACCCGCGACTCGACCGTTTTTGATCAAGGTCGATGGTGAACTGGCCGGGTTTGTGACCGTCGATGGTGACATTCACGTCGCTGGCGCCGAGTTAAACATCGGCTACTTTTTTGTTAGCCGACGCTTTCGTGGCCAAGGTGTCGCGACGTTTGTCGTCTCTGCCCTCTTGAGCCGATTGCCCGGTCGGTGGCAAATTTTTCACATCGATGCAAACCAGCCTGCGCAGCGGTTCTGGGCGCGTGTGATCCCGGTTCTCACCCACGGAGAATTCACAACGCATCAACTGGAGGTGGACGGCTATCCGTGCACGTCCTACTGCTTCACAAGCCCCCGCCTAAGCCCTCCGGGCCACCCTTCCTAATTCCAAAAGCACTTTGTCCGACAATATGTAGTGACTAAAAATAATCACTACATAACCGTTGACGCCGTCGATTTGCCCTTGCATGATGCAGACGTCTCCCCGATCGGGAGTACAGGCAACACGTTTGAGCAAGCTCGTCTGACCGCCGAGCTGTTTTTCCCGGATACACGCTGCCCACAAGGCAGATTGAAGAAGCTGACCTGGCCCGAACGTCCAGTACAAGGACGAGAAGCGCTGGCGAAACGATCTCATGACGCTTGTGGCCGACCCTGAAAACGTCGGCAGTGGCCTCCAGGTTTCGCCGCTTCTCTTCGTTGTGACGCTATTGCGTAGCAGTTATTCAACACGACTACATGCAACAGACGCGGGACCCCGTCAATTTGGCGGCTGAACGCTGACGTCCTGGTTTCGGTGCCAGGGATCAACTAACCGATGGGCTACTTGTATTAGCGAATCAACTTTGAAAGATCACCAAATGGTCAAGGGGCTTAATTATGAATCTGAACAATCAACCCACTATCGATGAACTGGCTCGTATGTTCGCTGCGCAAAAAGACAGCCACGACAGCCATATCCTGTGGATCAGCAAGTCGGGCCAGGTGCATATGGACTGCCTGTCGCCCCATGCTCACGAAGAAGAGTTCGACAAGAACAACCAGAACTTGCTGGCCCGCCTGAAGATGTACCGTCGCGGCCAGGGTTACGTCGGCAAGAAAGCCGCGGCCGATAAGGACTTCATCGGTAATGTTCTGCAGACTCTGAAACAGGCGTGGGCATCGATGCAGAACCAGAACGAAGTTCGGGTGATTGATCGGTTTTACTGAGTCACGCAAAAATCCTTATTAACCACAGCATTTTTTAATAAATAAAAAGGCCCGCCTCCACTTAAGGAGCGGGCTTTTTTTTTGCCCGGAAACTGATGTCACCTAATGATAAGACCCCTACTGTTACTTGGGCTTTACAGCTGCAGACACACCATCAAATAAACTTGGATCCATGGCGAGCGGTTCAAAAAATGTGGTCTAGAGTTGCTGAGAAATACACGCTGTCCAGGAGGCTATAAGCATGGCTGACATCATCGTTGACGGTAGCAATAACCCTACTCAACTCGGCGACGGTTACGCCCTGCATGCCCCAGGATTGTCAGGCACCGTGAGCATTTCCACTCCCGTCAAGATCGCTAGTAGAGGAGCGGAATTTTCCCTGACGCTCGGTTCAGCCCTGGATCAGGCCATGGACAGAGCGAATATGCGGGAAGTTAAAAGTTTCACACTGGATCTCAAGGCGGGCGCTTCCCCTTCTTCGTTAGCGCTCTTTACTGACCACGTTAAGCTCGAGCCCCCCGCTCCAATTCCCGGTTTCGCCCATGTGCTGCTGTCAGTTGATGAAGGAGGGGCGAAACAATGGAGTTTTCCTGAAAATGATACGTTGAATGGACAACCCGCCAACATCGCAGGGGTGACATACACAGTTTTCCGCATCCCGTACGTCACCCCCAAATCCCCTGCGGAAAACGGTGAGATGGAACCTTATGGTTTCGTCAGCACGATCATAAAAAAAACGCTGACGGTGCTGATCTACCCCATTGCAGATGCAGTGCTCGGGATGCCGATCAAATCGGCCGTGAAAAGCTGGGAACAGCAGAACCGCCCCTATCGACTGCGTAATTTCCTGCTAAACAATGACGGGGAACTGCAAACAGCTGACTGGCAGCGGTTGGCCAGCGGACGCGCATTGCTCTATGTGCACGGCACCTTCAGCACCGCAAAAGCGGGTTTCGGCGAATTGGCAACCAGGAGTGATCTCGAAGCGAAGTATGGCGGACGGGTTTTTGCTTTCGATCATCCAACGCTCTCGGAAAGCCCTCTGGATAACGCCAGGTATTTCTTCTCGAAGGTGCCCAAAGGACTAAATCTGGATGTAGATATCATCTGCCATAGCCGCGGCGGGTTGGTCAGCCGCTGCCTTGGGGGGCAGGCAAAAACGTTGAGAACGCCTTACTCGCCCTTTCGGGTGCAGCGCCTGGTCATGGCCGGCGTGCCAAACAAGGGCACGCAGTTAGTCGATAAAGACCACATGGTTGAATACCTTGATCGCATGACCACCTGCCTCGATATATTCCCGGACAACGGTGTCAGCGAAGTGCTTGAAGTCATTCTTACGCTGGTCAAAATCCTCGGACATACCGCGCTGGAAGTGCTCGATGGCCTGAAAGCAATGGCGCCTGGCGATAACTCCTTTCTGACCAGCCTCGACAAATCGCCAATTCCCGACTGCACCACCTATGGCATCGGCTCCGACTTCGAACCGAAGGATTTCAATCTTCAAGCCGCGTTTTGCACAATCGCAGACTCAATGGCCGACCGGATTTTCGGCAATTT
This sequence comes from Pseudomonas sp. 5Vm1k, assembly GCF_056161485.1. Classification (NCBI taxonomy): domain Bacteria; kingdom Pseudomonadati; phylum Pseudomonadota; class Gammaproteobacteria; order Pseudomonadales; family Pseudomonadaceae; genus Pseudomonas; species Pseudomonas sp. 5Vm1k. The sequence goes on along the minus strand of NZ_JBSPCZ010000012.1, from coordinate 152,285 downwards.
GCCAAATGACCTGGTAGTACCGGACGACGGCATGCGTACCTGGGGCGGGAAGGATCAAGTCCTTGACGAAAACTATCTCTACTTCGCCAATGAGAAACATGTCGCTCACACCCGGTATTTCAATCAATCCGAAACCGCCGAAAAGCTACTTGAATGGCTCAAGGGATAACCCACCGTTTCCCTCTCAATGACAGGAGTCTCGCCATGAACGACATCGCCCACCCTGCACCACCCGGCGCAACCACTCACCTGGCGACCATCAGCATTTCCTCGCGCGCCGACTGGGTCGACACGTTGTTGGTGCAACAGGGCGCGCGCTACTTCTTCCGGGCCAGCGGCACTTGGTGGGACGCCTGGAACCGCTGCGACGCCAATGGTTATGACCGTGGCTATCTGGAGCATTTCAAGGATCGCCTGCGCTGCAAGGCCAGCGATGCCACCTGGTTTACGTTGGTCGGTGGCATCGCCCGGCTGGATGAAAGTGTATTCGCCCTGGGTGATGGTTCACGTTGGCCCGAAGGCTGGATTGCGCCAGCCTCAGGCCCACTGACTTGCTTTGCCAATGACATGCCCGGGCTCTATTGGAACAACCTTTTTTCGGTCGATCTGGAAATCTGGCAATAACGCTCAATTGCGATGCGACGACTGTGCAGGCGGCAGCGCAACATCGGTCAAAGGCGCCGGCATGTACACGGGCACCCCGGGGCCTACCGTTGAGCGAACGACGGCCACCATCGAACGCTCATCCTGCCCTCCCAATATTTGCGGATGATGGGGATCGTTGCCGAAGAAATCCTCCCAATGCCCCAGCAGGACCATTCGCGGTTTTGTCCATTCGAGCAACTGCTGCGGATAGTGATCCACCTGAATCCACGACCCCACGCACAAAATCTCGACATCGATGCCTTTGCCATCTTTGATGACCGGCGGAAAACCATACGGAGGTGTGGCTGCAGAATCCTGATAGTGGATGCGATACACCGTGTGGCCATCATCGTCGAGCAGATCAATCAGCCAGGCCATCGTCTGCCCGGGTTTCCAGCGCCATAACGACAACGGCGTTTCTGTCAGATCTTCGTAGTAACTGCCCGGAATCAGGTTGATACCCAACACATGCCCGGCGTGCTCGCTCTGGATGGGCATGGCCCGCAGATGTGTACCGCGAGAATAGATCCACTGACCGATCTGGAGCGGTGCAACGGGGTGAGCGGGGTCTTTGAACGTTGCCATGGCGGGTTGCGCATCGACGATTTTCATCGGGTCCATCATTGCCCGCAGCATGTGCGCGACCGACGTGGAGCCGTAGACAAACGCTTCGGGCGTGCGTATTTGCATAATCCATGGCACATCCAGCAGATGATCATAGTGACCGTGGCCCACCAGCAGCATGGTGACGTCGCTCGCCTCTGGCATCAACCGGTCGATTTTCTGTTCGTCGGCCGCCACCCGAAGCGGCGGTATACCCGGCAGGCCAAAGAGCGAAGGGTTACTGAACGAAGGCGCCAGCAATAAACCTTCCCCGCGCCAGTGCAACAGCCAGCCACCGACACCCAGGAACTCTATCTTCGGCTCGGCCAGCCTCTTCTGCTTCGAGATCTCCAACCCTTGCTCTTTGGGGTCCTGAGCACAGCCACCGATCAACATCAGCAACATGATCATCAAGATTGCCGGCATCTTCGCGCTCCTCTGCGAGGCTCACTGAAGATTAGCGGACACTCCCCGAAACGTCAGACGTGCGCTTCGACAGAATGGAGACCCAACACCAACTCCACAAACGCCAACGCCGCCGCGCTGTGATAGTTGTTCCGGCGCCGCAGCAACGCCGCCCCTCGCTGCGGCGCCTCACCCTGCAGCGCAATCTTGCGCAACGCACGATCTTCAGTCGCAATTGCCTCGGGCAAAATCGTCGCCACCGCCGTATGCCGAATCACCTCCAGCAGGGTGCTCACCGAGTTCACCTCGATCACCACTTTGGGCGTGATGGCTTGCTGGCGGAAATATTCGTCGATGGACGAGCGGGTAATGAACTCCGGCGCCAGCAACGCGAACTCCAGTTGCGCCACCTCGCTCGGCGCCAACGTGCCCTGGCTTTCATACAATGGATGATCACGCCCGACCATCACCCCAAGGGTTTCTACGAACGCAGGGATGCACTCGATCTCGGGGTTTCGCACCGGCGTAAAAGCGATGGCGATGTCCAGTGAGTCGTCTGCCAACCCGGCTTCGATGTCGTCCATGGACAACTCGAAAATCTCCAGGTGGATGTTCGGGAAGCGCGCCACGTAATCGCGCACCAGCGGCCCCACCAGGTACGCCATGAAGGTCGGCGTCATGGCCAGGCGCAAGGTGCCGCGGGACAAGTCCTTCACGTCGTGCAGCGCACGTTTTCCCGCCTCCAGTTCCACCAGCACCCGTCGGGCACATTCGATGTAGGCCTCGCCGGCATCGGTAGGCTTGACCGTGCGCGAGGTGCGGTCGAACAGACTCACGCCCAGGGTTTCTTCCAGTTGCCGGATCTGTTGGGACAGGGTCGGTTGGGAGACGTGCAGCGCTTCGGCGGCGCGGGTGAAGCCGCCGTGGTCGGCGACCGCAATCAAGTAACGCAAATGTCGGAGCAGCATCGGAACACCATCTATAGGCTGTGCTTATGCGCGGCATTGTATATCGGTCTTGGACGCTATGGATCAATCGGCAGAAGATTGCTCCACACACAGCAACAACCCAATCCGATAAAGGAGTCACACCATGCAACAGTCCCACGCTTACAACGATCAGAGTCTGGCCCTGACCACTTCGATCCTTGATGCCAAGGCGCGCAAAAACCTGTCCTGGCAGGACCTGAGCGACGGCACCGGCCTGAGCCTGGCTTATGTCACCGCCGCCCTGCTCGGTCAGCACCCGCTGCCTGAAGCCGCCGCCAAAGTAGTCGGCGACAAGCTGGAACTGGACGCTGACAGCATCGCCCGTCTGCAAATCATCCCGCTGCGCGGCAGCCTGGCCGGTGTGCCAACCGACCCGACCATCTACCGCTTCCACGAAATGATCCAGATCTACGGCACCACGCTCAAAGCCCTGGTTCATGAGCAATTCGGCGACGGCATCATCAGCGCGATCAACTTCAAGCTGGACATGAAGAAAGTCGAAGACCCGGAAGGCGGCTCCCGCGCCGTGATCACCCTGGACGGCAAGTTCCTGCCACTGCGTCCTTTCTAACTCAGTACCGGCCCGCGCTTATCTCGCGGGCCTCTCCCAAAAAACGCACAGGTCACCACATTCGACTGGAGGACACCCCATGAAAAAAATTCTGTTCGCACTGTCGCTGATCGCCGGCCTGGCAACCCAGGCTCAGGCTCAGGACAGCGCCGTCGCCTACCAATACGGCATGGATCTGGACATCGCTCAGGTCGTCAATATCACCCCGGTCGCCGATGTCTGCGGCCCGGCACCAGTGGAGATGACGTACCTCGACTCCAAAGGCGCAACGCACATTTTGCAGTACAGCGAATTCGGCACCGGGTGCTCAAACTGAGCCACCGCAGTTCATCACTTATGAGGAAGCAAACATGAAAGCGCTCATCGACGGTTTTTTGAAGTTCCAGAACGAAGCCTTCCCGCAACGCACCGACCTGTTCAAACACCTGGCCACCACCCAGCACCCGGGCACGTTGTTCATCACCTGTTCCGACAGCCGTGTAGTGCCGGAATTGCTGACCCAACAAGAGCCCGGTGAGCTGTTTGTGATCCGTAACGCCGGCAACATCGTGCCGTCCTACAGCCCGCATCCGGGCGGTGTCTCGGCCACGGTTGAATATGCGGTCGCCGTACTGGGCGTCACCGACATTGTGATCTGCGGCCACTCGGACTGCGGCGCGATGACCGCCGTGGCCAAGTGCAAATGCATGGATCACCTGCCTGCGGTCAGTGGCTGGTTACAACACGCCGAGTCGGCCAAGGTCATCAACGAATCGCGGCCTCACGCCAGTGAAGCAGCCAAGGTCAGTTCGATGGTGCGCGAGAACGTCATCGCGCAACTGGCCAATATCCAGACTCACCCGAGCGTGCGCCTGGCCCAGGAAAAAGGTCTGTTGAACCTGCACGGCTGGGTGTACGACATCGAAACCGGTTCGATCGATGCGCTGGATGCGGACAGCCGTAGCTTTGTGTCACTGGTCGAACACCCGACTACCTGCGCGGTGTATGCCAAGGCTGCGCAAGTCGCCTGACAGCTAAAAGTAAGCCCCGACCACCTGCTTCACTGTCCCCAACGCCTGGCGCAGCGAGTCCATGTCCACCGACCCCAGTGCTAGACGGATCGCATGGGGGACATGGACCGAGGTGGCAAACGGTTCGGCGGTCGACACCGACACCTGTTCATGCAGCAACGCCACGGCAATCTGGTCCGCCCGGGCCTCTTCCGACAAAGGCAGCCAGACAAAGTAGGAAGACGGATGGCGCACGTAGTGCAAGCCCGCCAGCACCTCGTCGACCACCGCTTGCCGGGCTTGGGCATCCGCGCGTTTCTGCGCTTCCAGCAGAGTGACAGTGCCATCGTCCAGCCAAGCGGTGGCGATGGCCGTCATCACGCCGGGTGTGTTCCAGGTGGTGGCCCTGATCGTGCGCTCCAGCGCCGGCACCATCGACAAAGGCGCGGCGACAAAACCGACGCGCAACCCGGTGGCGATGCTCTTGGATAATCCGGACACATAGACCGTCCTTTCGGGCGCCCATTCCACCAACGGTGGTGGCGGCGCTTCAGCCAGAAACGCGTAGGCCGCGTCCTCGATGATCAGCAAATCATGCAGGCGCGCAATCGCCACCAATTGCTCGCGCTGATCGGCGGCCATCACCCAGCCCAACGGATTATGCAAGGTCGGCATGCTGTAGACGGCGCGCACCGAACGGCTTCTGCAGAGTTTTTCCAGCGCTGCGAGATCAGGCCCGGTCTCCGTCACGGGGATCGGCACCACTTCAAGGTGCAGCGTCTCGGCCAGCACCTTGAACCCCGGATAGGTCAACGCGTCGGCGGCGATCACGTCACCAGGTTGCAGCAGCGCCATCATCGTCACCGCCAAACCGTGCTGGGCGCCGCTGACGATCACTACTTGTTCCGCCGCCACCGTCAGTCCGCGTGTCAGCAGATGCCGCGCCACCGAGGCCCGTTCATGCAGGCGTCCGGCATGGGGTTGGTAGCGCAGATGAGCTTCCAGGTCACCGGACAACGCCAATTGGCGCAAGGCCATGCGCAACAGATCGGCCTGGCCCGGCAACGCGGGATAGTTGAAATTCAGATCGCGCATCCCCGCAACCACACTGGGCTGATGCACACCCAGACTCGGTGGCAGCGAAGTCTCGCGGACAAAGGTGCCGCGCCCGGTTTCGCCACTGACCAGGCCCATGGCTTCCAGCTCGGCGTAGACCCGACTCGCCGTGACCAGCGCCAGCCCTTGCGTGGTCGCCAACTGTCGATGGGTCGGCAAACGCGTGCCGGGTGGCAATCGACCTGAGCGGATATCGGCGGCAAAGGTGTCGACCAACGACTTGTACCGGGAGCGCGGCATCGGGAATGTATCCATGACAATTTTTTGATTGTCTTGATCTTCGGTCATAGGATGCGATTAAAGCAACCCGACCTGACGAGACCCGCAATGGAACGTACCTCGAAGCTGAATAATCCGCCGCTGGAAAACAGCACCCGCGGCTGGATCAATGGACTGATCGGCGTGGTGATCTTCAGTGGCTCGTTGCCGGCCACACGGGTGGCGGTGCTGGAATTCGACCCGGTGTTCCTGACCGTGGCGCGGGCAACCATCGCCGGCGTGCTTGCGCTGTGCCTGCTGTGGCTGTTCAAGGAAAAACGCCCGGCCCGCCATCAATTCGTTCCGCTGATCGTTGTCGCGCTGGGCGTAGTGGTCGGGTTTCCACTGTTAACTGCGCTGGCCCTGCAATATGTGACCTCCGCGCACTCCATCGTATTTATCGGCCTGCTGCCGCTAGCGACTGCCATGTTCGGTGTGCTGCGCGGTGGTGAGCGTCCAAAACCCGCGTTCTGGCTGTTCTCGATCCTCGGCAGTTTGCTGGTGATTGGATTTGCCGTGTCCCAAGGACTCACCGCCTCGCCCAAAGGCGACCTGCTGATGCTGCTGGCGGTGGTGGTTTGCGGGCTCGGTTATGCCGAAGGGGCGAAACTGTCCCGGACACTGGGCGGCTGGCAGGTGATTTGCTGGGCGTTGCTGGTGTCGTTGCCGGTGATGGCGGCGCTGACCTTGTATCGATTGCCCGCTTCATTTTCGACCGTTAGCACCTCAGCTTGGCTGAGCCTGGCCTATGTGTCGCTGTTCAGCATGCTGATCGGTTTTGTCTTCTGGTATCGCGGACTGGCCCAAGGCGGAATTGCCGCCGTGGGCCAGCTTCAATTGCTACAACCGTTCTTTGGCCTGGCACTGGCGGCCACACTGCTGCACGAGCAAGTCAGCCTGGGGATGCTGGGGGTCACCGTTGCGGTGATCCTGTGTGTGGCCGGGGCGAGAAAGTTTTCTCGTTGAGCGCCAAGGTCATTGATCGTCAAAGTTGCCAGGCTTGAACACGTGAGTCCGCAAGCCACTGGCCTCGACGTCGACGACACCCTGGACCGAACGGGCCAGTTCCATCGCCTGATCACACTGGCGGTGAGTATCGACCATGCCGCTCAGCACCACCGCGCCGCCATGGGTTTTGACATGGATGTGCAGGCCAAAGTTGGGGTCGGCCCGCGTCAGGACCGACTTCACCCTGGCGGTCGTCCACGAGTCGCGGGCGGCCATGGCCAGGTCATGGGAGTAATGCTCAAAGGTATGAAGTTTCATGGTGAAAACCTCCCTTACACAAACACAGACACCCGATAAGTATAGTGCGGTCCCAGAGGCTCAGCGTTTGACCGACAAATCCACCTGGGTCATGCGGCTGCGAACGGTAAACACGCCATCGCCCGAAAGAATCGCGCTGCGAGCGAACAGGCGACCGCTTTCCCAGTTCGAAAGGCCCAATTCCGGCTTGTTCAGCGCGTACTGGCCGTCGACCCAACGGGTGATGCCGTTGCCGACAAACGGCGCATTCACGGCGTTGTAGAAACGCTCATGAGCCGCCGCCTCTTCGCTGATCAGCGACACGGTGAATTGCGGGCTGTAGCGGTTGAACAAGGCGATGGCCTGGTCCAGGTCGTCGACGATTTTCAGGCTGACTTCCGGGGTTTCTTCCCATTCCCACTCCCGGCCCAATTGATCTTCCGCCAGCGGTTCGGCCAAGGCTTCGGTGACGTAGCCTTCGGCGCGGTAGACCTCGACAGTGGCGCCCTGCCAATCGCTCGGCAAATACGATTCGCTGCCTTCGACAATGTGCAATTTGCAGCCCTGGCCCCGAGCGGTGCCGGCCTGTTGCAAGGCATCGAGAAACAGCGGCACCAGTTCAGCGGCACGGTCGCGCTGGATCAGGCAAACGTTCAGGGTGTTGCAGACTTTGCGGTCGAGGGAGTTGCGCACCACCGCAGCAAAACGCGTGGCGTCGGCGTCTTTGTCGGCGATCAACCAGGCACCGCCGGTGCCGTGCAGGCTGACAGCGGTGCCGGCCTGTTGGGCGATGCTGCCCAGTTGGCTGACGGCGCGACCCGAACCCCGGGCCACAGCCAGCGACAGGCGCCGGTCGGCAAACATCGCCCAACCCGCGGCGTGATTGACGCTTTCAACCAGCGACACCGCGCCAGTCGGCAAGCCGACATCGGCCAATGCGGGATTCAAGGCGTGGGTGACGATGGCTTGTGCGGTGCCCAACGCATCGCTGCCAATGCGCAAAACGGCGGTGTTGCCGGTGCGCAATACGCCCGCAGCGTCGGCAAACACATTTGGCCGGCCCTCGAAGACGAAAGCGACGATGCCCAGCGGCGACACCACTTGCTCGACTTTCCAGCCGTCATGCTCGACGCAACTGATCACTTTGCCGCGAGTGGCCGGCGCATCACGCCAGGCGCGCAGGCCGGCGATCATGTCGCGGCGCATGCGTTCATCGGCGAGCAACCGCGTGGTGGAACGCCCACGGGCCTTGGCCCGTTCGATGTCGGCCAGGTTGACGGCCTCGATCAAGGCCCAGGTTTCAGGGGTTTCCAGACGCTGGGCAAACACGTCGAAAAATTCGCTGATGGCCTCATCGGACACCGCCGACATCGCACTGAACGCCGCTTGCGCGCGCTCGATCGCCACGGCTGCCGCTTGCTGGTCCACCACCGGGATCAACAACAATTCGCCGCTGACCTGCTCCACCAGCAGATGGTCCCCGGGCTGAAAACGCGCCGCCAGTTCGGGGCTGACCACAGTGACGCGGTTACCAGCGAAAGGGATCGGTGTGCCAGCGACGAGACGTTCGAGCATCAGGGACATGAAGCGGTTTCACCATGCAGGGGGCGGCCGGAAAATGTATAGCAAAACCGGCTAAGCGTCACGCCTCAGGCGGGTGATTGCAGCCGTGAATGCAGCAGCCCTTTGACTGTGCGCATCACCGCAGCGTTGGCCTCCTCCATCTGCCCTACGTGCTTGAGCGTCACGTCCAGTTCACCCCGGGCATGCGCCTCCAGCGCCGCTTGGCCGCTGCTATGAACCAGCCGATGCGGCACTTCCATACGACGGAAATCAGCGTCGCGCTGCTGGCCCTGGTTCTGTTCGCCGTAGTACCACTGGCCGAACAGGCACTCGGTTTCATCCGGCAACTTCAACGGCGAGTGCGGCTTGGGATTGAGCAAGCGGTCATAGACGGTGACCTTGAGCGTCAGTTCTTGCAGGTTGGCCAGCTCGACGTTGGACAGCAGGTGCGACTGGTCGATTTCCCGCTGCATCTGCTGCGCTTCGCCGTACATGCCGGCCATGGTGTCGGCGGTTTGATCGATCACCGCGCCGAAAGCACTCGACACCTGGCTCTGCTGTGAAATCGCCAGTTTGGCCTGGCTGATTTCCTGCTGAATGGCCGACGTTTCCTTGATGATTTCCCGGGTCGCCTCGGCGGTTTTCTCTGCGAGCAAGCGCACTTCGCTGGCGACCACGGCGAACCCGCGACCAGTTTCCCCGGCGCGCGCGGCTTCGATGGCGGCGTTCAGGGCCAGCAGGTTGGTCTTGCGCGCGATGTCGCTGATCAGGTCAACGATCCGGTCAATCTCGCTGGCGCGCCCGACCAGGTGAGTGATCACCCCTTCCAGCGCTTCAAGCCCCGCCTCCATGACCCGTGACTGCTCTTGCAGATGGCCGACGCGCTCGCGGTTGTCCACGGCTGCGCGGGCCACGGTTTCGGCCCGTTCATGATTGAGTTTGAGACGATGATTGAGCATCGAGAAGGATTCGCTGACCGGCGACAGCGAGTTGCCGCAGGTCAGCAAGTGTTGCGCCAGGCCACGAAAGAAATCGCGATCCCGGCGGTCTGCCGCATGCGCCGCCAGCGCCGCTTCATCGACCACGGGCTCCACGACCATCGCCTGCGGTTCAGCGCTCTGTGCCAGCGGTTTCTTGCGCCATCCGAAATTCATCCGTTTCCCCTGCCCACCCGACGCAGTGCGTCAAAGCGCGGACGATACGAATGAACAGTGCACGGTAAAAGATCCAATCCGGCGAAAGATCGGTAGACCGCGCCGGATCAGAACACCGACCAACCGATCCGCTGACTCAACAATTCCAGCGCCGCCATGCCCGCCAGCGAGTTGCCGGCCGCATTCAATTCAGGCGACCAGACGCACACCGTGAACTGCCCTGGCACCACGGCGACAATCCCGCCGCCGACGCCACTCTTGCCCGGCAGGCCGACTCGGTAGGCGAAGTTACCCGCTTCGTCATAAAGGCCACTGGTGGCCATGATCGAGTTGACTTGCTGGGTCTGGCGCGCGGTGAGGATTTGTTCGCCGCTGTGTTTGCAGAAGCCGTCGTTGGCCAGGAAGCAGAAGGCTCGCGCCAGATCGACGCAACTCATGCGCAGGGCGCAGTGGCTGAAATAGCTGCGCAACACGGCTTCGACGTCGTTGTGGAAATTGCCGAAGGATTGCATCAGGTAAGCCATCGCGGCGTTACGCGCGCGGTGCTGGTATTCGGACTCGGCGACCTTGCCGTCCACCATCACTTGCGGGTTGCCGGACAGGCGCCGGACAAAATCGCGCATCGACAGGGCTGGCGCGGCGAAGCGTGACTGGTTGATGTCACAGATCACCAGCGCCCCGGCGTTGATGAACGGATTGCGCGGGCGACCGCGTTCGAATTCCAGCTGCACCAACGAGTTGAATGGCTGGCCGGACGGCTCGTGACCCAGGCGTTCCCAGATCGCTTCGCCGGAGTGTTCAATGGCCTGCACCAGGCTGAACACCTTGGAAATACTCTGCACCGAAAACAGCGTTTGCGCGTCGCCGGCACAATACAACTCGCCGTCATTGCCATATACGGCGATGCCCAATTGGTTGGCCGGCACGGTGCCGAGGGCAGGAATGTAGTCAGCCACCTTGCCCTGGCCGATCAGGGGACGAACTGCGTCAAGGATCTCGTTCAACAGCGCTTGCATGCCGGGTTCCGAAGTCTCGCCCCATGGATTTGCGGGGACACAGACGCTAGACGCCATTGGCGCGGGACGGATCACAGTTTTGTAGAGGAATGTATCTGGTGCCGGTCCTGATACATGAAGAGGTTTACGGGACATATCGCCAACACACTGCGCTGAAACACTCCGGTTGTCTGCTGACCCTGGTCGGCCCTTGTTCCGGAGCGTTGCCATGAATACCTCAATTGCGCGTTATCACGGCTGGTCGCTGTTCGGCCTGTTGTCCTTGTTGGTGCTGCTGATGACCGGCCTGATCCTGGTGATCAACCCCGATCTGGTGGAAGCCACCCGCAGCGCCATCCGTGCCACGGCCCGGACTTCGTTTGCGCTGTTTCTCGCGGCGTTTCTCGCCTCTGCCTTCGCCGTGTTGGTGCCCTCGCCTTTCACTAAGTCTTTGGTCCGTGAGCGGCGGTTTATCGGCTTGGCGTTTGCCTTTTCGCATCTGGTGCATGCGGTGCTGATCTACAGCTATGGGCAGTTGAATCCCGAGTTCTGGCCGGGTCGCACGACGGTGGGCAACATTCCCGGCTCGGTGGGTTATCTGTTTATCCTGCTGATGGCGCTGACTTCGTTCAAAACCACCACGCGGCTGATCGGCGCCAAAGCCTGGAAAGCCGTGCACGTGACCGGCATGTGGGTGATTGCGGCGGTTTTTACCTATTCCAACTTCAAACGGATCCCGATGAGTGCGTGGTATGTGCTGCCGTTCGGGATGATGTGCGCGGCGATTGCGGTGCGGTTGGTGGGTAAGTGGGCGGTGAAGAACAAGCGTAGTCAGCGGGTTGCGTATTCCTGAAATCCACCACTGCCTCCTGTGGGAGCGGGCTTGCTCGCGAAAGCGGTCTGTCATCCAGCATTGATGTTGACTGACACGGCGCCTTCGCGAGCAAGCCCGCTCCCACAAGGGGATTTTTGGTGTTTGGGGGTTCAGCGTTCGGCTATGTATCGGAGTGTGTACAGCCCCAGCCCAGACACACCAGCGCTTCAAAACCCCACCCCCACGACACATCGCAGATACACCTGCTTGATCAAATAACCCCGTCGATTGGCCCAGCCGATCAAAGCCCTCAACGGAGATCAAGCCCATGAACACCTCAATCTCTTCGGCCGTCAAAGGCCTGCACCTGAACCTCGACCGTGCCGGCAGCTGGATCGCGCCGTTGACCCTGCGCATCTTCCTCGCCTGGGAGTTTTTCGAGTCGGGCCTGGAGAAATGGAACGGCCAGAACTGGTTCGCCGACATCCAGGATGCCTTTCCGTTTCCGTTCAACCACCTGCCAGCCACGCTGAATTGGGAACTGTCGATGTGGGCCGAACTGATCTGCGCCCTTGCGCTGCTGGTGGGGCTGGGCACGCGGATCTCGACGATCATCCTGATCGTGGTCACTGTCGTCGCGACGGCGGCTGTTCATTGGCCAGCCGATTGGTCTACATTGAGTGAACTTGCCCAAGGCTACGCCATCAGTAACAAAGGACACGGCAACTTCAAACTGCCGTTGATCTACTTGGCCGCCCTGATGCCGCTGTTACTGGCGGGTGCCGGAAAACTCAGCCTCGATGCTTTACTGGCTCGATGGTTCTGGCGTCGTCACAATGACTGACACACTCGCTTAATAAGCTACAACCTCCCCCTCACTTGCGAAGACAGGAGCCACCATGAGCGTGACCACCCAATGGATCGAAATCGACAGCCCCGAAGGTAAATTCGGCGCTTACCTGGCCATTCCCCACACTCAAAAGGGTCCGGGGATCGTGCTGATCCAGGAGATCTTCGGCGTCAACGAGCACATCCGCTCGGTCGTCGAGCAATACGCCGCCGACGGCTACCTGGTGATCGCACCGGACCTGTTCTGGCGCAGCGGCCCGCGCATCGAACTGGGCTACGACGAAGCCGGCTGGAAAAAAGCCGTCGAGTTGATGAACGCCACCGATGTAACCAAGGCCCAGGCCGACGTCAAACTGGCGATTGATGCGCTGAAAGCCCACCCGGGCCTGGATGGCGGGATTGCGTCCATCGGCTACTGCTTCGGCGGCATGCTCTCGTACAACACGGCCGCCAACGGTTTCGTGGACGTGGCCATCGCCTATTACGGCGGCGGTATCCAGAACCAGCTGGACCGTGCCGATGAAATCGAAGTGCCGTTGCTGATGCACTTCGGTGAAGCGGACAGCCACATTCCTCTGGAAGCCGTGGAGAAAATCGCCGAGCGTTTCGACAACAACGACAACGTGGAAATTGTGGTGTATCCGGAAGCCGAGCATGGCTTCAACTGCTCCCACCGCGACAGCTACAACCAGCGCGCGGCCGTTGAGGCCCATGGCAATACCCTGATTTTCCTGGGTATGGAACTCTAAGCCCAGCGCACCCCCCTGTAGGAGCGAGGCTTGCCCGCGAAGGCGTCATCCCAGTCAACATTTTTATCGACTGGAATGACGCCTTCGTGGGCAAGCCTCGCTCCTACAGTTCAAAGCGTCAGCGAATCCATCATGCGTTTGTGTTCAGGCTGACCTGCGCAAGCCAGCTCGCCTGCCACAAAAACTCAGCTCAACTCACCGCACCTCAACCGCGTCATACCGCCAGCAACACCGATGCGGGTGACCGAAGAAAACGCAGCCGTTCAAGGTCAGCAACACGGCAACACAGGCGAACAATTTCAGGCAACGGGACATGGTCGATTCCTCATGGGTCAATGGCGCCAGGCAGCACGCAGGCTGTGGTGACGGTTATCCATTGAACGTGACGCACGCCAACATCCGTCGCTTCCCAACCTGAAGAAAATTTCATTTTCCCGGCGACGGATCTTTTCCCGATCCGACGTTCAACTCATCAGCAACATCCACTTTCGGATGCAGGCCTGAGGAGTTGTCATGAACGTTGTGCGCCCCCTGATCAAGTTGCGGCATTTGTTGCTCGTTCCCCTGGCGCTGGCCGCGCTGGCGAGCACACCGGTGTTTGCTCAGCCCGAAATCATCATTCGTCAGGCGCCGCCGCCCATGCGCATGGAACCGATGCCAATGGCGCGTCCCGGTTATGCCTGGGATAACGGCCATTGGCGCTGGGACGGTCGCGGTTATGTCTGGGCGCCCGGTCATTGGCAGCGGATGCACCACGGCGGGCGCTGGATGCCGGGACACTGGGAGGCACGCGGGCCGAACTGGTACTGGATCGAAGGGCGCTGGGTACGTTGAGCCCGCAGGTGCAGCGGCACGGGACGAACCGGGTTCGTCCCTGCCCTGCCCGGCACACGCTGATCCCGCCATCGAACCGAGACCTGTCATTTGAACGAAACTGATCCGGACGTCGAGTTGTTGGCCCGTATCGGCAATAACGAGGCACAGGCCGTCAATGAGATGGTGTCGCGCAAGCTGCCCCGCCTGCTGGCGCTCGCCAGTCGTTTGCTCGGTGACGCCGAAGAGGCGAAAGACGTGGCCCAGGAAAGTTTTCTGCGGGTCTGGAAACAGGCTGCGCACTGGCGCAGCGGCCAGGCACGGTTTGACACCTGGTTGCATCGGGTCGCGCTCAACCTGTGCTACGACCGGTTGCGCAGTCGCAAAGAGCAGCCGTTGCCGGACAACGATGAATTGCCCGAACCGGTGGACCCTGCGCCGCCGCCCGAGGAACAGCTGGACGCCAGCGCCCGCAGTGAGCACATGGCCGCGGCATTAGCCGCGTTGCCCGACCGCCAGCGCGAAGCCATCGTGCTGCAGTACTACCAGGAACTGTCGAACATCGAGGCCGCGGCGCTGATGAACATTACTGTCGATGCACTGGAAAGTCTGCTGTCGCGGGCACGGCGCAACCTGCGCAATCACCTGGCCGAGGCACACGATCAAGCCATCCTAAGGAGGGGAAAACAATGACGCCTGAACGGTTCAATCACTTGGCCGATGCCTACGGCGCCGATTTGCAACGCTGGCCAGCCAGCGAGCGCGCCGAAGCCCGGGCATTGCTCGCCGAAGGGAATGCCGAGCAACAGGAAGCCTTGCACCAGGCGCGCTGGCTCGACGGCTTGCTCGACAGCCATCACGTTGCAACACCGACGCCCGAGCTGATCCGGTCCATCGTCGCGTCGGCGCCGGTGGCCACGCCGTCGTTCTGGGGCCGACATCCGGGATGGCTGTCTCGCCTTGGTTTCGTCGGTGCGGGGCTGGCGGGCATCGCAGCGGGAATGCTGGTGGTTTCGCTGAGCCTGCCATTGCCGAGTTCATCCGAGGCACTGCCCAGCATCTTTGAGCAAAGCGATGCCGACATCGTCCTGAGTATCAATGCCGAGGAGAGTGACCAGTGACCCAGCCCCCCAATCGTTTCAAGGCGCTGCTGGCGGTGTCGCTGGTGCTCAATGTGTTCCTGATCGGCGGCGCGGTTGGCGGCTTCTATCAATGGCACAGCCAGGTCAAACCCGCCCTGGTGCTGCCGCAACATGGCGTGCGTCAGGTGATGTTGCAGTTGCCTCCCGCCAAGCGCCATCAACTGCGCCAATTGCTGCGCCAGACTCGCGACGACAACCAGGCGTTGATCATGGACAGCCGCCAGGCTCGGCTCGACGTGGTGCGCCAGCTCCAGGCCCCGACCCTGGATCGTGCCGCGCTGGACAGCGACCTGAACAAGGCCCGTGAGGCGGACATCACGCTGCGGGCCAAAGTCGACGCCAACCTCGCGGACTTCGCCGCCACCTTGTCCACACAGGAGCGGCAAACCCTCGCCGAATCGCTGTACGCGCGGGGTAACGCCAAAGGCAAGGGCATGAACAAAAACTGAACCCACGAGCCCGCCATCCAGGTGCCGGCCCAGAAAAATCAAGGAATCCAGTAATGTCCAGACTCATCAAGACCACTGTGATCGCCAGCCTCATGGCGATCACCCTGTCCGGCTGCATCATCGAGCCGGCACGTCCGCACCGACCGCCACCTCGGGTTGAAATGGTCCCGGTGGCGCCCGCGCCGGGTTATCACTGGGTGGCCGGGCATTATCGCTGGGGAGGAAACCAGTGGTTGTGGGTGCCGGGACATTGGAAGGGTTATTGATTAGTAGCTGATGCCCCTTCGCGAGCAGGCTCACTCCCACATTGGTTCTGTGTCGTTCACAAAACCCCTGTGGGAGCGAGCCTGCTCGCGAAGGCGGACTGACATTCAACGCAGAAACCGGAACCTGCCCGCCAACCCATCATTTCTTTCGATCATACAAATCACGAAAGCGAATTTTTCATTTCCCCCCGAACTGTTCACCATGGCACCACCTAAAACAGCTCGGACGAACTCCTCATGAATTTCAATCTGGCGATTGCCTGCGTCATCGTGGTGTCTTTTGCCATTGCGCTGGGCCACGCCTGAGCGCGCTATTTCGCGTCACCGCCATGGGGTTTGTAGAACGTGAACATCCCTATCTGGGCGGTCTTGATGTACTCATGCGCCCAGTCCGGTTTCACCGTCCGGTCATGGAAATACATCGCGCCGTGGGTATGATCGGGTAGTTGTTTGTTCAGCGCCTTGCGCGCAATTTCCTTGGCGATCGCGTAAGGGGCTTCTTCCTGGGCCGTGTCCGGCTTGCCGTCACACCACCAGGAAAATTGGCAGGCATGCTTTTCCGAGCCTTGCTTGACGATCCCACATACCGTGTCCGGAAAGCCCTCGTGACCGAGGCGATTCATCACCACGTTGGCCACCGCCTCCATGTCGTCAGAGTCCTTGCCTTTGGCTTCCCAGTAGATAGAACGAGCAAGGCAAGTGATGGCTTCGTCCATCGGTGCCGTGCCGGCCGGGTCGACGGCCTGGACTTCGGATTGGGTGATGGTCTCAGCCTTTTTGGGCGCTGGCGCCTCACCGCCCTTGTCGGCGGCTTTCTCTTCCAGGACTTGAGCCTTGTCCACTGCCACTTCCTTTTTTTGTTCCTGGTCGTCCGCCATGACCTGGCCGGCGAGCAGCGTTAAAGCGAGGCAAGTTGCAATCCACGGGAAGCGCATGATGGGCAGGCTCTGTAGGGCGTCGACGGGCGACTTCGCTTCATTGTAGTCCGCAAATCGCTCCATAAAACCGCCAACAAACAGCAAAAAGCCATTGCCCTGAACGGGACGAAATCGCGCATCATGGGCGCAGTCCGTTCAAGGGGGATTTTCATGCGCGTCTTATCATCCGTTTTGCGAGTTGCGGCGTTGTCGTCGGGTCTGGTGTTCGCTACCACGGCCTTGGCCACCGACGAGACGCAACTGGTTCAGTCGATCAATACCTATCGCAGCCAGGTGCAGCGCTGCGGCGGTCAGGCATCGCCAGAGTTGCCGCCACTGGCCGCCGATCCACGCCTGATTCTTCCTGCCAGTGGCGCCGTCGACCTTCAACAATCGATGGCCCGTGCGGGTTATCCGATGGTCAACGTACAGGCGATCACCCTGTCCGGCCCGCGTGATGTGCAGTCAGCCATGAAAGCGGTGCAGGAGAGCTTCTGCCAGGTGGTGCTTAACCCGCAATTCATTGATGTCGGGGTCAGCCGCGAAGGTAGCGAATGGCGCATCGTACTCGCCCGTCCGCTGTTGAGCGGGCGTCTGGGCGACGCGCAGGCCGAAGGCCAAAAGCTCATGGAACTGCTCAACGCTGCCCGCGCCCAACCGCGTCAGTGCGGCGGCCAACCGTTCGCCGCCACCACTCCGCTGGCCTGGAACGCCACGTTGGGCGCCGCCGCTGAAGCCCACAGTCGGGACATGGCCAACAACAATTACTTCGATCACAAGGACCGCTCGGGCGGCACGCCGGGAGACCGCGCGGAATTGGGCGGCTACATCGCCCAGCAGATCGGCGAGAACATCGCCGCCGGCCAGGACACCACGCGCAAAGTGGTCGACGGCTGGCTCGGCAGCCCGGGGCACTGCGCCAACCTGATGAACCCGCAATTCCACGAACTGGGCGCAGCGTATGCGGTGGACCCGAAGAGTGATGCGGGGATTTACTGGACGGCGATGTTCGGCACGCAATAACAGCTTCAACTCACCTCTCTGGAAGGGGCAACGTCACAGCACCTGCGCGTATTCCTGCTCGCTGACCTGCTCCATCCAGTCCACCACGTTGCCATCCTGCACCTCGGCAATCGCGATGTGGGTCATGGCAGTCGTCGCCGTCGCGCCATGCCAATGTTTGACATGCGGTGGTATCCACACGGTGTCGCCGGGTTTGATTTTTTGAACGGGTTCACCCAATTGCTGGACCCAGCCCATGCCGGCCGTGACGATCAAAGTCTGCCCCAATGGATGAGTGTGCCAGGCCGTGCGGGCACCGGGTTCGAAGGTAACCGTGGCGCCACTGACTCGCGCAGCCTCGGTACCTTTGAACGGTGCATCGACCCGTACGGTGCCAGTGAAATAATCAGCCGGGCCTTTGACGGAGGGTTGGGAGCCGTTGGGGGTAACAGTCAGCATCGGATTCTCCTGAGCCTTAAAAAGTGCGCCCAATCTATCAGCTGCGTATTCCTGAGATTAGTCGCTACAATTCGAAAAGACTTATGAGGGGGACTCATGGATGCTGCGGGAAAACGCCAATGATCTGCTCGCCTTTCTGGCGGTTGCCAGGGAGCGTAGTTTCACCAAGGCTGCGGCCAAACTGGGGGTTTCCCAATCGGCGCTGAGCCATACGATCCGTGGCCTGGAAGCGCGACTGGGCTTGCGTCTGCTGACCCGCACCACCCGCAGCGTTTCGCCGACCGAAGCCGGCCAGCGCCTGATGGACACCATCGGCCCGCATTTCGAAGAAATCGAGATCGAGTTGGCAGCGCTGAGTGACCTGCGCGACACACCGGCCGGCAATATCCGCATCAACGCAATGGACCACGCACTGGAATACATCCTGTGGCCGGTGTTGAAACCCTTCCTGGCGAAATACCCGGACATCTCGGTCGAGGTCTGTTGCGACTACGGCTTTGTCGACATCGCCGCCCAAGGGTTCGATGCCGGTGTACGCCTGGGCGAGGACGTGGCCCAAGGCATGATCGCCATCCGCATCGGGCCGGACATGCGCATGGCGGTGGTGGGTTCGCCGGCCTACTTTGCCGAGCGCTCGATCCCCCGGACACCTCGCGACTTGACCGAGCATCAATGCAATAACCTGCGGCTGCCCACCAATGGTGGTTTGTATGTCTGGGAGTTCAAAAAGGCCGGGGACAGCCTGAATGTCCGGGTGTCCGGGCAGGTGACGTTCAACGGTGTTTATCAACTCTTGAACGCGGCACTGGATGGGTTTGGCTTGAGCTACATTCCCGAAGACCTGGTCGCACCGCACCTGGCGGCCGGGCGGTTGGTGCAAGTGCTTGAAGATTGGTGCGCGCCGTTTGCCGGTTTTCACCTCTATTACCCGAGCCGTCGCCAGGCTTCGCCGGCGTTTGCGCTTCTATTGGATGCGTTGCGCTACAAGGGCTGAAGGCCCCCGATCTGTGCCTAAGCACAAAACCTGTGGCGAGGGAGCTTGCTCCCGCTCGGCCGCGAAGCAGTCGCAAAACCTTCGTGCACGGTTTGACTGAAGTAAGCCGGGGGCCGCTTCGCGACCCAGCGGGAGCAAGCTCCCTCGCCACAGGGTTTGCCCGTTGCCGACTATCCGAACCCCGCCCTTCCCCGCTACTGTAAGCAACCCGCCGGTCTCTGAAAAAGGCTCAGCTCTTGAGTAACCCACTCGCCAAACCCCAGGCCATCCCCCTGCGCGAAGCTTTCCTGTTCTGGCTCAAGCTTGGCTTCATCAGTTTCGGCGGTCCGGCCGGGCAGATTTCGATCATGCATCAAGAGTTGGTCGAGCGTCGGCGCTGGATCTCGGAGCGGCGTTTTCTGCACGCACTCAACTACTGCATGTTGCTGCCCGGGCCGGAGGCGCAGCAATTGGCGACCTACATCGGCTGGCTGATGCACCGGACCTGGGGCGGCGTGATTGCCGGCGGGCTGTTTGTGTTGCCGTCGCTGTTCATCCTGATCGGGTTGTCGTGGATGTACATCGCGTTCGGCGACGTGCCAGTGGTGGCCGGATTGTTTTACGGGATCAAGCCTGCGGTCACCGCGATTGTGCTGCAGGCCGCCCATCGCATCGGCGGCCGGGCGCTGAAGAACAGTTGGCTGTGGGGGATCGCGGCGGCGTCGTTCATTGCGATCTTCGCGTTCAATGTGCCGTTTCCGCTGATTGTGCTGGGCGCTGCCGTGATCGGTTATTTCTGCGGACGTCTGGCTCCGGAGAAATTTAACAACGGCGGCCACAGCGGGACGAACAAATCCTACGGCCCGGCGCTGATCGATGACGACACCCCGACGCCTGAACATGCGCGTTTCAGCGCCGTAAAACTGCTGCGCCTGGCGCTGATCGGCGCCGTGTTGTGGGTGGTGCCGATGGGACTGCTCACGCTGCTGTTCGGCTGGAACGGCACGCTGACGCAGATGGGCTGGTTCTTCACCAAAGCCGCGCTGCTGACCTTCGGCGGCGCCTACGCCGTGCTGCCCTATGTGTATCAGGGCGCGGTCGGTCACTATGGCTGGCTGACGCCGACGCAAATGATCGACGGCTTGGCGCTGGGTGAAACCACTCCCGGACCGCTGATCATGGTGGTGGCCTTCGTCGCGTTTGTCGGCGGCTATGTGCAGCAGGTGTTTGGCGCCGACCACGTGTTCCTCGCCGGAGCCCTCGCCGCCACGCTGGTGACCTGGTTCACCTTCCTGCCTTCGTTCCTGTTCATCCTCGCTGGCGGGCCGCTGGTGGAATCGACGCACAACGAACTGAAATTCACCGCACCGCTGACCGCCATCACCGCTGCGGTAGTCGGGGTGATTCTCAATCTGGCGTGTTTCTTCGGCTACCACGTGCTCTGGCCCAACGGCTTCAGCGCTCACCTCGACTGGCCTTCGGCGCTGATTGCCATTGCAGCGGCGATAGCTTTGTTTCGCTTCAAGCGCGGCGTGATCGAGGTGTTGATCGGCTGTGCGCTGATTGGCCTGGCGGTGCATCTGTTGCGCTAGTGGATGATCAAAGCGCCGTGTCGGCTTGCACCACTTCGATGCCCAGCCGCTGGTAATCCTCGACATTGCCCGAGGCCAGATGACGCTCGGTGATCAGCGTCTGGATGCGCCGGCAAGGCGCGACCACAAAGGGTTCCACCGCGCCCAGCTTGTCCGCCATGCTCACGGCCACCACATGCGCGGCGCTGTCGAGCATCGCCTGTTTCACCGGCACCTCATCGAAATGCAGCGAGCTGATGCCAACCTCGGGGTGAATCGCACAAACCCCGGTGAACAACAGATCAGCCTTGATCCCCTGGAACAGGCGCAACGTCTCATGCCCGCTCGCCGACATCGTCGCCGGATTGAGTTGACCACCCGCCAAGATCACCTTGATGCCTTTGAACTCGGCCAAAGCGATTGCGATGATCGGCGAGGCCGTGACCGCAGTGATGACGATGTCCGCTGGCAGGGAACGGGCGATCTGAAGCGTCGTAGAACCAGAATCGAAAATCACAATCTGGCCATCCTTCACGTACCGTGCCGCGAGTTGCGCCAAGAGTGTTTTCACCTCGTCGGTTTCGCTGACCCGGGTGAAAAAATCCTTGCCTGTGTCCTTGGGCCGCGGCAACGCCCCGCCATGCACCCGCTGCACCAGGCCGGCACTGTCCAGTTCTGCGAGATCGCGGCGAATGGTGTCTTCGGACACCGCGAAATGCTGGCTCAACTCGGACGCCATGACCTTGCCGTCACGTTCGAGTATCAGCAGGATTTTTTGTCGACGCAGGGAAGGCAGCTCGGCGATGGAATGCTGGTCTTGCATGGTAATGCCTGTTCTTGCGGGTTTGTGCGAGATTAGCCAATGCGCCGCTTAAACACAATCGAGGCGGTGTTCGATTTCTTTTCTGGCAAACTCCTGCCCCTCATAAGGTCGTCGCCTTTTTCTCCAGAGCTATCACCCCATGCTTTTTTCCCTTGTGTCGAACGGATCCCCCGCCTCGCCCGAACAGCCCGACGCAAGGGTCCCTTGGTGGAGCTTCACCAAAACCGTGCTCTCGGCGGCGGCCCTGTCACTGGTTCGCGATGGACGGATCAAACTTGACGATGTGATCCCCGAAGGCCCCTTCACCCTGCGTCAACTGCTACGGCATGAGGCGGGGCTGGCGGATTATGGTGAGCTGGCTGATTACCACGCCGCCGTTGCACGCAATGATTCACCTTGGTCGGCGGATGAAATGCTGCAACGTCTCGATGCCGGCAGGTTGCGCTATGCACCTGGCACTGGTTGGCGCTATTCGAACGTCGGCTATTTGTTTGTAGCGCGGCTCATTGAACGGGTAACCGATCTCAAACTTGCAGAGGCGCTGACTCGACAGGTGTTTTCTCCCCTCGGTTTATCGCAGGTTCGCCTTGCAACGACCGCCGCCGATCTGAACGACGTGCGGATCAGGGCGTACGACCCAGGCTGGGTGTATCACGGCTTGCTCGTCGGATCACTTGGGGAAGCGGCACTTTGCCTGGATCGCCTGCTGAGTGACCACCTCCTGCCCCGCCCCCTAAGACAGGACATGCAAACGGTGCATCCTCTCGGCGAATCTATTCCCGGACGTCCCTGGACTTCCCCGGGTTATGGCCTCGGCCTGATGCAAGGTGCAGTGCAAAGCGGCCGGATACTGAGTGGACATACCGGAAGCGGACCAGGAAGTGTCGTGGCGGTCTACCGCAGTACTGAGAACGGTCACTCAGTAACGTGCGCTGTTTTCAGTGAAGGTAGCGACGAAGGCGCTGTCGAAGCGCGGGCCGTGGAACATCTATCAGCGGCCTTGGGAAACAGGCAAAGAGACTGAGGCGGGAATTGCCTCAGTTGGTCGCCATCCGTGCTGCATTCCCCGATTTCACCAACGCTTTGAGCGACGCATCAAACTGCTTCAACGCGTTCACTTGCAACTCGGTCTGCTGGTCGATTTGCGCGGCAATCTCCGGCGCCGCTTTACCGTGCACCCACACCGAAGTCATTTGCTGCTCACGGGCGCCTTCGGCCTGGCCGATGTATTGCAGGTTTGAGTCGTAGAACTTGGCGAGAAACCGCGCTTCAACCTGGTTGTTGCGCTTGCTCACCAGGCGGCTGTAAGTGTCCAGCATCACCACCACGTCTGGCTTCGCTTGCACCAAGGCATCGAGGTTGTCGTAGACAGTGACCGAAGCAAATTCTTTCTGCAGCGAACCCATCAGCCAGTTGATCGCCAGTGTCGGGTCGGAGCTTTTGATAAAGGCGTTGCTGATGCGCGAATCGAGGGCGGCGTTCTTGCCGCCGTTCACGGCGACAGCGTGGTAATTCTCAAGGTATTGGAGAGTGTTGACGGTGTTTTCGCTGTAGAGCACGCCCACCGATTGGGAATGCTTCAGCTCGGCGCTGCTGTCCCCCATCGGCAGGAAATGGCAAGCCTGAGGGTCGGCGGCGTAGGCCGGTGCGGTGGCAGCGAAACCGCCGGTGAGTACAGCGACAAGGGCCAAAACAGTTGAGATTCTCATCGCGCAGGTTCCTTCAGAAGCGAGATCGGTATGTCGCTATCCTCCTCCGATGAGGAAAAAACAGAACTCGCATTTTTTGATGATGACTATCGATTGAACGAATGGTCAGGAAAGCCCGGCGTTCAGGCTTGCCTGACGATATCCACCGAGATCTCCACCGCCACTTCCGAGCCTCTGTTTTCGAGCCAGTGGGTGGTGTTCCGATCCTCGGGCCAGCCGACTCCCGGTCCGTAATCCGTGGCAATGCCATTGCGATGGTCCGTGATTGTCCCTTGCAGGATGTAGACGGTACCCGGCCTGTCGATGTGGTTGTGCACCGGCCCGAAGACGCCTCCGGGCTCGATGGTCACCTTGCGCATTCTGAGTTGGCGACCTGCCATGCCTTCGATCTCGGGACCGAGGTCAATCGTTGCCAGCAACTTGACCGTAACGCCTTTCGTTTCAGGTGCCGCCTGCTCGATGCTCATCGCGCGCTCCACTCATAGCTACTGAGTCTAGTTACAAGTAG
Source organism: Pseudomonas sp. 5Vm1k (assembly GCF_056161485.1). Classification (NCBI taxonomy): domain Bacteria; kingdom Pseudomonadati; phylum Pseudomonadota; class Gammaproteobacteria; order Pseudomonadales; family Pseudomonadaceae; genus Pseudomonas; species Pseudomonas sp. 5Vm1k. The sequence continues at coordinate 128,708 of NZ_JBSPCZ010000012.1, read as the reverse complement.
AGACCCTAATAGGCGTGGCCGGTGGGGAGGCGATAAAGGGTAAAGGGCCGCTCAGAGACGGCGACCAATGACTTCGGCGATCCTAGATTGATGGACGTCAGCCTAGACGCACCGACAGCTCGACATCTTCACCGAACGGCACAGACAGGTAGCCATTTGCTGGCGAACGCACGTAAGCCAGGTATTCCGGGCAGTAATCGGAGTTGTCAGCTACCACCAAGGCACCGGGCTTGAGACGACTTTCCACCAGACTCAAGACGTCGCCATAAAGCGCTTTGGCGCCATCGAGCAGCAGCAGGTCGATGGCCTCGGGCAGATCGGTTGCGAGTGTGACGAGTGCATCGCCCTCGCGGATTTCTACCAGGTCACTGACCCCGCCTTCGATCAGGTGTTGGCGCGCCAGGGCGATCTTGGATGATTCGAATTCACTGCCTATCAGGATTCCGCCGCCGTTGTCCCGCAGTGCGGCGGCCAGGTGCAACGTTGAAAGGCCGAACGACGTGCCGAATTCGACGATGGCCCGCGCCTTTGTACTGCGCGCCAGTGTGTACAGCAGTTTGCCAGTGTCCCGCGAGACCGGAAGCCACGCGTCTTTGAGCAGCCCGTAGAGTTCAAGGTAGTCGGTCTTGCTGTGCATGAGGCGTTCGCGCTCCTCACTGGAAAAGTTGCTGAAAACCGGGCTGGTGGCGGCATTGGCTTGTGCGTACAGGCGTTCAATCAGTGGCGCCATAGGGGCCGAGGTGATGGTGGTCATGGGTGCTTCCCGTTTGCAGGTTGAGCGCCTGTCGGCGCCGGGGCTAAGATGCGACTAATTCGTCGCATTAAAATTATGCGAGCCATTCGTCACATTCGCTATTCGCATTAGCCCCGAGGCCCGCAGCCCCTATGACAACCCGCCAGACCTCGCAGATTTCCTCACGCAAACAGCCCCAGCAGGCCCGCTCGACCGAGTTGGTGGCGGCCATTCTGCAAGCGGCTACTCAGGTTTTGGCCAAGGAAGGCGCTGCGCGTTTCACCACCGCCCGCGTGGCGGAAAAAGCCGGCGTCAGCATCGGCTCGGTGTACCAATACTTCCCCAACAAGGCCGCCATCCTGTTCCGGTTGCAGAGCGATGAATGGCAACAGACCACGCAAATGCTGCGCGGGATTCTGGAGGATGCGGGCAAGCCACCACTTGAACGGCTGCGCACGCTGGTGCATGCCTTCATTTGTTCAGAGTGCGAAGAAGCGCAGATGCGGGTGGCGCTCAGCGACGCCGCGCCGCTCTATCGTGACGCGCCCGAAGCCCATGAAGTTCGCGCGGCGGGGCAGCAGATTTTTCAGGATTTCATGCTTGAAGCGTTGCCTGAGGCCGGCGAAGAAACTCGCGCGCTGGTTTGCGATTTGGTCTCCACGACGCTGAGTTCGGTGGGGAAATCTTTCTCGGGAAGCCCGCGTAGCCATGATGAAATCGCGGTTTACTCGGACGGGATGGCGGATATGTTTTGTGCCTACATCAGGGTGCTCAATATGCATTGATGCTGATCGGTTAAGGATTTGAACGCCGCAATCCTTGTGGGAGCGGGCTTGCTCGCGAAAGCGGTGTGACAGCCAGCATTAATGCTGAATGTGAAACTGCCTTCGCGAGCAAGCCCGCTCCCACATTTGCTCGGCGCTGGTCGCAAAATTCGTGGCCAACTCAGGCCCATGTAGGAGCGAAGCTTGCTCGCAAAAGCGACGGTACGGCCGATGCATCTTCGGGCCTGAAATACCGCTTTCGCGAGCAGGCTCGCTCCCACATTTGCTCGGTGTTGGTCGCAAGATGCGTGGCCGACACAGATCCCTGTGGGAGCGGGCTTGCTCGCGAAGGCGTCAGGCCTGACACACCGCGTTATCGTTCTTCGCTCCTACACAAAAACCAAGCCCAATCCCCTGTAGGAGCGGGCTTGCTCGCGAAAGCGTCGGGCCTGACATACCGCGTCATCGTTCTTCGCGGGCAAGCCTCGCTCCTACGGGTAAGGCGTCGGGCCTGGCACACCGCGTCATCGTTCTTCGCGGGCAAGTCCGATCGCCGCACCGCTCGCTTCTACAAGGGATTGGGGCTTGCTCAATACATATGGATATCCGTATATTCGGACCTTCACATATCGGCAGCCACCCCATGCTCAGTCCTCCCGCCATCTACAAATGCCTCTCCGACGAAACCCGCGCCCGAGCCACGCTGCTGATCACCCGTGAGGGCGAGTTATGCGTCTGCGAATTGGTCTGCGCGCTGGATGACAGTCAGCCGAAGATCTCCCGCCATCTGGCCCAACTCCGGTCTTGTGGTTTGTTGCTTGATCGTCGCCAGGGCCAATGGGTGTATTACCGGCTAAACCCCGAACTGCCTGCCTGGGTGCGCGCCGTGCTGCAAACCACCCTGCACGCCAACACCGACTGGCTGGAGGAAAACAGCGCCCGGCTCAGACAGATGCACGACCGCCCACTTAATACCGCAGCGTGCTGCTGACCTGACCCAACGGAGTTTCCATGCGAGTTCTATTCATGTGCACGGCCAACAGTTGCCGCAGCATCCTTTCCGAAGCGATGTTCAATCACCTGGCGCCGACGGGTTTCGAAGCAGTCAGTGCCGGCAGTTTTCCCAAGGGCCAGGTGTTGCCGCGCAGCCTGACCACGTTGCAAGCAGCCAGCATCGCCACACATGGCTTGAGCAGCAAAGGCAACGACGCCTTCGAAGCCAACCCGCCAGACATCGTCATCACCGTTTGCGACAAGGCCGCCGGGGAAACCTGCCCCGTGTACTTCGGTCCGGCGTTGAAGGCCCATTGGGGACTGGAAGATCCGTCGGACGTGACGGGTGACGAAGCCGCGATATCCGCCGCTTTCCACGCGACCCTGGCGCGTATCGAAACCCGCTGCCGGGCCTTCCTAGCCCTGCCCTTCGCCGAACTTGATCGCGATGCCTTGAAGCGTGAACTCGACCGCATCAGCACGCTGTAACTGGAGCCGCCCATGACTCATCCACTGCCCAACCTCGACCCTTCATTGATTGCACACCGTGAAAATGACGATCAGCACAAACCACGAATCCTGCTGTTGTATGGCTCGACCCGCGCCCGCTCCTTCAGTCGATTGCTGGTGGAAGAAGCGGCCCGTTTGCTCGAACACTTCGGCGCCGAGACGCGGATTTTCAATCCCTCAGGTTTGCCGCTGCCGGACGACGCGCCGAGCGATCATCCGAAAGTGCAGGAACTGCTGGAACTGATGCAATGGTCGGAAGGCCAGGTCTGGTGCTCGCCGGAACGCCACGGTTCGATGTCGGCGGTGTTCAAGGCGCAGATCGACTGGGTGCCGCTGGCCATCGGCGCCGTGCGCCCGACCCAGGGCAAGACCTTGGCGGTGATGCAGGTGTGCGGCGGCTCGCAATCCTTCAACGTGGTGAATCAACTGCGCGTGCTGGGACGCTGGATGCGGATGTTCACCATCCCCAATCAATCCTCCGTACCGAAGGCCTTCCTGGAGTTTGACGAGGGCAACCGCATGAAACCCTCGGCGCTGTATGACCGGGTGGTGGACGTGATGGAGGAGTTGGTGAAATTCACCCTGCTGCTTCGCGACCGCCCGGATCTGGTTGATCGCTATTCGGAGCGCAAGGAGTCTGCTGAAGCGCTGACACTGCGCGTCAATCAGCGAGCGATTTGATAGCACACTTGGCCTTGGCAATCACACACCTTGTGGGAGCGAGCTTGCTCGCGATAGCGGACTGGCAGGCAGCAAATATGTTGAATGTCAGACCACTATCGCGAGCAAGCTCGCTCCCACATGTGTTCGGTGTTGGTCGCAAGCTATGTGGCCGACAAAAGTCCCTGTGGGAGCGAGCCTGCTCCCGAAGAGGCCGGCACATCCGGCATCTATTTCGCCTGACGCGCAGCCTTCGCGAGCAAGCTTTGCTCCTACAGAGGATCTTCGGTGGGCTCGGGATTTATGTTCGGCGGTGATCCCTGTGGGAGCGGGCTTGCTCGCGAAGAGGCCGGCACATCCAGCATCAATATTGACTGACCCACCGCCTTCGCGAGCAAGCCCGCTCCCACAGGTTTGGCGTGCTAGCGAGTTGTCAGCGTTCCCACTTCCACCGCCCCGCCATTCAACCGCACCGGCCACACCCGCAACCGCTGTTGCGGATATTCCAGGCAACTACCGTCCTCCAACCGGAAATGCTGTTTGTAGATCGGTGACGCCACCACCAGATCGCCCTTGATGTTCCCCACCAACCCGCGACCGATCACATTCGCCCCGGATTGCGGGTCGTGGTTGTCGATGGCAAACAGGGTCTGGCCCTCGGCATCCGGCAGGTAGAACAGCGCCACTTGCGCGCCGTCGAGCCACACGACCACGCCGGAGTTATCGACCAGATCCTGTTGCGCGCACACGGTTTGCCAGGCCCCGGTGTTTTCCAGGGCGGCTATGCGTTGGGTATTGGACGGGCTCATCAGGCAATCTCCTCGGTGACCGGAATCAGGTTGAGTTCGGCGGCCATGATCGGGCGCCGTTGGCCGCGTTCCTGGACAAAGTGGATGTCCGGGTCCGGGCGTTTATCGTTGACGAAGGTGCGGAAGCGCTTGAGTTTTTCCGGGTCCTTGAGGGCGTTGGCCCATTCGCATTCGTAGCGATCGACCACCAGTTGCATCTGCGCTTCGAGTTCTGCACCGAGCCCGAGGCTGTCGCTGATGATCACGTCTTTCAGGAAGTCGAGGCCTCCCTCCAAGCTCTCGCGCCAGACCGAGGTGCGCTGCAATTTGTCGGCGGTGCGGATGTAGAACATCAGGAAGCGGTCGATGTAGCGGATCAGGGTTTCATCGTCGAGATCGGTGGCGAACAGCTCGGCGTGACGCGGGCGCATGCCGCCGTTGCCGGCGATGTAGAGGTTCCAGCCCTTCTCGGTGGCGATCACGCCCACGTCCTTGCTCTGCGCTTCGGCGCATTCGCGGGTGCAACCGGAAACCGCGAACTTGAGTTTGTGCGGCGAGCGCAGGCCTTTGTAGCGATCCTCGATGAGCAAGGCCATTTTCACGCTGTCCTGCACGCCGTAGCGGCACCAGGTGCTGCCGACGCAGGACTTCACCGTGCGCGTCGACTTGCCATAGGCGTGGCCGGTTTCGAAACCGGCTTCAATCAGCTCGCCCCAGATGTCCGGCAACTCATGCAACTGCGCGCCGAACAGGTCGATGCGCTGGCCGCCGGTGATTTTGGTGTAGAGGTCGTATTTTTTCGCTACCACGCCAATCGCGATCAGCTTGTCGGCAGTGATTTCGCCACCGGGGATGCGCGGCACCACGGAGTAGGTACCGTTTTTCTGCATGTTGGCCATGAAGGTGTCGTTGGTGTCCTGCAACGGCACCAGCGACGGGTCCATGATCGGCTGGTTCCAGCACGAGGCGAGGATCGAACCCACCGCCGGTTTGCACACGTCGCAACCGGTGTGGCCACGGCCATGTTTGGCCAGCAGTTCTTCGAAGGTGATCACCCCTTCCACCCGCACCAGCGCGTAGAGTTCCTGACGGGTGTAGGCGAAGTGTTCGCACAGGCTCTTGTCGACACTGACGCCACGGGCGATCAATTCATGCTCGAAGACTTGCTTGAGCAACCCGGCGCACCCACCGCAACCGGTGCAGGCCTTGGTCTGTGACTTGAGCAGGCCGAGGTCGGTACAGCCGCCGTCGATGGCCGAGCAGATCGCGCCTTTGGTGACGTTGTGGCACGAGCACACCGTGGCCGACTCGGGCAATGCGCCGGGGCCGAGGGTCGGCGCGCCTTCGGACGACGGCAGGATCAGGCTGGCCGGTTCCGCTGGCAACGCGATGGCGTTCTGCATGTATTGCAGCAGCGTGTCGTAGTAGCTGTTGTCGCCGACCAGCACCGCACCCAACACGTACTTGCCGGTTGGGTCCACCACCAGACGCCGGTAGCTGGCGGTGGCTTCGTCGATGAACTGATAGCTGCGTGCGCCGGGTGTATGGGCATGGGCATCGCCGATGGAACCGACGTCAACGCCAAGCAGTTTGAGCTTGGTCGACATGTCCGCGCCCAGGAACGGCTCGGCAGTCTGGTTGCACACCTGTGCAGCCACCCCACGGGCCATTTGGTAACCCGGTGCGACCAAGCCGAACAGGCTGCCATTCCACGCCGCGCATTCGCCGATGGCGTAGATGTTCGGGTCGCTGCTCAGGCATTCGTCGTTGATCACCACGCCACCGCGCGGGCCGATTTCCAGCGCGCATTGGCGAGCCAACGCGTCTTGCGCACGAATACCGGCGGAGAACACGATCAGGTCGGTTTCGAGGAATTCGTCGTTGGCAAAATTCATCCGGTAGCGGTAATCCACGCCCGCGCTGATCGACTGGGTGGCGCGGGATAAATGCACACCGACACCCAACCGTTCGATCTGCGCCTTGAGCGCCAGGCCACCGAAATCATCCAATTGCACCGGCATCAGGCGTGGGGCGAACTCGACGACATGCGCTTCCAGGCCCAGACTTTTCAGCGCATTGGCGGCTTCAAGACCGAGCAAGCCACCGCCGACCACCACACCGCGCCGGGCGTTGGCCGCTGCTGCGCGGATCGCGTCGAGGTCTTCCAGGGTGCGATACACCAGCCGCGAATCGCCCTCGGCGCCGTCAATCGGCGGCACAAACGGATAGGAGCCAGTGGCCAGGATCAGCTTGTCGTAAGGGACGCAGCCCTGGGCGGTAATCACCTCGCAACGAGCACGGTCGATTTCCAGCACCGGCACACCCAGATGCAAAGTGACGCCGGGCGTCTGATACAGCGACGCGTCCGACAGCGCCAGCGACTCGGCATCGCGGCCGGTGAAGTACTCGGACAGATGCACGCGGTCATAGGCACGCATCGGCTCTTCGCTGAAGACATGCAGACGGTATTGATCCAGCGCCCCGCGCTCAATCAGCTGTTCGACACAATGATGTCCGACCATGCCATTGCCGATCACGATCAGCGTTTGCAGTTTGTTCAACGCGGCAACATTGGAATTCATAAGAAGCACCCTTCGCACGGCCAATCACGGTTCAAAAAGCAAAAAAAAACGCCTGAAACCTTGCGGTTCCAGGCGTCTTTGCCTGTTCTTTTGCGGTGTTGAAACCAGACGTCTATGCCTGATCCACCGATGTAGCCCACGACCTGTTGGCCATTCGATCGTCGTTGACCGAGGGGGCGACCCACCGTGTGTATCGACGGTGGGTTTGAACAAGGACTTGCAGCGTTTGTGCCAACCGATGCAAGCCAGCGGCTACGGCGCTCGGAGGCTCTCACAACGATGGGAAACGCGAATATCGCGCCTCCGACTGGTGCACGGCGCCATATAAAAGTGCACCGAATGCGCATGGCGACTTGCCGGACATGGGCGCGGATCCCGCTGATTATCGGCCGCTCAAGCCCGAAAAATACTTCTGGCGCGTGACTTGCAATAACACCAGCAAAGCAGTCAACGCAGATTGCCCACCTACGACAAAGGCGCCGTGTAACTCCCGTTTTTTTAACGGAGGGTCACATGGCGCTTTTTTTTGTTTCCGGGTCAGGCAAATGCAGGCAAGAGGTCAAGGGGCGAGGATGACAAACACCAGCGTACGCAGCGTCTGTCCTTATTGTGGCGTGGGTTGCGGCATCGTCATGCAGGTCGCAGACAACCGGGTTATCAAGGTCACCGGCGACAAGACGCACCCGACTAATTTCGGCCGGCTGTGCACCAAGGGCACCACCTGCGGCCAGGCGATTGCCGAGTCGGGGCGGATGGAAAACGCTTATCTGCGTCACGAGCGCGATCGTGATCCAGTGCGGATCGCCATGGACCAGGCGATCAGCGAAACCGCCAGCCGACTGCGCGCCATTCTTGATCGCGACGGCCCGGATGCGTTGGCGTTCTATGTGTCCGGGCAGATGTCGCTGGAAGCCCAGTATCTGATCAACAAGTTGGCCAAAGGCTTTGTCCACACCAATAACATCGAATCCAACTCGCGCCTGTGCATGGCCAGTGCGGGCAGCGGCTACAAACTTTCCCTCGGTTCTGACGGGCCTCCGGGTTCCTATGAAGACTTCGATCACGCCGAGCTGTTCTTCGTGATCGGCGCCAACATGGCCGACTGTCACCCGATTCTGTTCCTGCGCATGATGGATCGGGTCAAGGCCGGGGCGAAGCTGATTGTCGTCGATCCACGGCGCAGTGCGACGGCGGACAAGGCCGGTCTGTTCCTGCAAATCAAACCCGGCACCGACCTGGCGCTGCTCAATGGTTTGCTGCATCTGTTGGTGAAAAACGGCCACACCGACCCGGACTTCATCGCTTCGTTTACCGAAGGCTGGGATGCCATGCCGGCGTTCCTCGAAGACTACCCGCCGGCCACCGTCGCCGAGATCACTGGGATTCCCGAGGCTGACATTCGCCAAGCCGCCGAATGGATCGGTCAGGCCGCCGAGTGGATGAGTTGCTGGACCATGGGCCTCAACCAAAGCACCCACGGCACCTGGAACACCAATGCCCTGTGCAACCTGCACCTGGCCACTGGCGCGATCTGCCGGCCGGGCAGCGGGCCGTTTTCCCTGACTGGGCAACCGAACGCCATGGGCGGTCGCGAAATGGGTTACATGGGCCCAGGCCTGCCGGGGCAGCGCTCGGTGCTGGTCGAGGCAGATCGGCAGTTCATTGAAGACCTGTGGCGCATCCCCCACGACAGCCTGCCGCGCAAGGTCGGCGGTGGCACCGTGGACATGTTCGAGCAGATGAGCGCCGGCCAGATCAAAGCCTGCTGGATCATCTGCACCAACCCGGTCGCCTCGGGCCCCAACCGGCAGAAAGTCATCGAAGGCTTGCAAGCCGCCGAACTGGTCATCACCCAGGATGCCTTCCTCGACACCGAAACCAACCGCTACGCCGACATCCTCTTGCCCGGCGCGCTGTGGGCCGAGGCCGAGGGCGTGATGATCAACTCCGAACGTAACCTGACGCTGATGCAAAAAGCCGTGGAGCCACCCGGCGAGACGCTGCCCGACTGGCAAATCATCGCCCGGGTCGCCTGCGAAATGGGCTTCGCCGAGGCATTCACCTATACCAGCGCTTCGGAAGTGTTCGAAGAGATCAAACAGGCCTGGAACCCGAAGACCGGCTATGACATTCGCGGCGCCAGTTACGCGCGGCTGCGGGACAAACCGCTGCAATGGCCCTGCGCGGCAGATGACGGGGCGAATCGCAATCCGATTCGCTACCTGAACAACGGCGTGAGCCAGACGCTCAAGGTCGACAACGATGGCCGCCAACCCGCCATCGTGTTCGCGACCGAGCATGGCAAAGGCGTCTTCCTTCCGCGTCCGCACATGCCTCCGGCGGAGATGCCGGGCGAGGACTTCCCTTTTGTGCTCAACACCGGTCGCCTGCAGCACCAATGGCACACCCTGACCAAGACCGGCAAGGTCGCGACCTTGAACAAGCTGAATCCGGGGCCGTTCGTGGAGATTCACCCGGAAGACGCCGACAGCCTTGGCATCAAGGACAAGGATCACGTCGAAGTGCGCTCAGTGCGTGGCCGCGCCGTGCTGCCGGCGGTGGTCACCGACCGGGTACGTCAGGGCAACTGTTTTGCGCCTTTTCACTGGAACGATGTGTTCGGTGAAAACCTGGCGATCAACGCGGTGACTAACGATGCCGTCGACCCGATTTCGCTGCAGCCTGAATTCAAGTTTTGTGCGGTCACCCTGCAACGGGTGGAATTGATCGAGCATCAGTTTCTCAACGTGCCGGCTGCTATCGACATTCCCCCCTTGTCCGAGGAATTGCCCATGTCGCGTATCGAGGCCTTCGCCGATCTCGCCGGCATCAGTCGCCTGCCTTCTCCGCCACTGAGCGACAGTGAACGCACCTACCTCGCCGGTTTTCTCAGCGGCTTGCAGTCCCCGGCCGGGCGCCAGGCGGTTGGTGTCCCTACCCTGCCCGTCAATGCGCCGCTGGCCGCTGATTCGCGGTTATGGCTGGATGGATTGCTCGGTGGGTTGTTCAGCCGCGTCGAGTCTGGCGCTCCACAACTGAACAGTGACAGCGCTCCCTGCGTGACCTTGTTATGGGCCTCGCAAACCGGCAACGCCGAAGCCCTGGCCGAGCGTTTTGCCGCGCGGTTGCGTGGCGACGGGATCGCCGTGGAACTGAGCGCGATGGCGGATTTCCCGGCAAGCAAACTGGCGAGCACCCACACACTGGCCCTGATCAGTAGCACCTTTGGCGACGGCGACCCGCCGGACAATGGCGAAGGTTTCTGGCACACCTTGAAGACCGCCGAAACGCGGCTGGAGTCGTTGCGGTTTGCGGTGCTGGCGCTGGGTGATCCCAATTACGACCAGTTCTGCAAGCACGGCAAGCAACTCGATCAACGCCTTCAGGAATTGGGTGCGACCCGGCTGCTGGAACGGGTCGATTGCGATACGGAATTCGAAGAGCGTGCGGAGGCGTGGCTGAGCCAATTCCAGCAAACGCTGAAACCGGCGGCGCCGAGCATTGCCGTCAGCCCCACCGAAACGCCCGGCAAAGCCAAGCCACACGCCTCACGCCTGCTGATCAACCGTCACCTGAACCAACAGAGCCGCCACAAGGAAACCCGAATGTTTTCCCTGGACCTGGCGAACTCCGGGTTGAGCTACGAAGCGGGCGATGCGTTGAGCGTCATGCCACGCAACTGCCCGGAACTGGTGGGTGAATTGCTCGACCTGACCCGGCTCGGTGCCGACACTCCCGTGAACCTCGACAAGCTCGGCGAAGTCCCGCTGCACCAGGCGCTGGCCGAGCACCTGGAAATCGCCCGGCCCAACATCGACACCCTGGCTTTCATCGCCGAACGCAGTGCCAACCCGGCGTTGAAACACCTGCTGGCCAGTGAACGCAAAGCTGACTTGAAAGACTGGCTGTGGGGTCGGCAATTGGCGGATGTGCTGCAGGAATTCCCGATCGACTGTTCGGCGCATGAGCTGCTGGGCACGCTCAAACGCCTGCAACCGCGTCTGTATTCCATTTCTTCAAGTTCCAAGGCACATCCGCAAGAAGTCCATCTCACCGTGGCCGCCGTTCGTTACGGTAAACGCAAAGGTGTGTCCTCGACCTTCCTTGCCGACCGTTTGGAAAGCGGCGAAGTCCCGGTGTTCGTCCAGCCATCGAAACACTTCCGCGCGCCAGCCGATGGCAATCTACCGATGATCATGATCGGCCCCGGCACCGGCGTGGCGCCGTTCCGCGCGTTCCTGCAAGAACGTCGCGCGCGAGGCGACCAGGGCCGCAATTGGTTGTTCTTCGGTGAGCAACACGCCGCCACCGATTTCTACTATCGCGAGGAGCTGCAAGGCATGCAGCACGATGGCCTGCTGACGCAACTCAGCCTGGCGTTTTCCCGGGACCAGCCAGAGAAGATCTATGTGCAGGACCGCATCCGCGAACAAGGTGCCGAGCTGTGGCGCTGGCTACAGGAAGGTGCGCAGGTGTACATCTGCGGGGATGCCGGACGCATGGCCAAGGACGTCGACCAGGCGTTGCGCCAGGTTGCGCAGCGGCATGGCGGGTTGAGTCAGGAAAACGCTGCGGATTATTGGCGGCAGATGGGTGAGCAGAAGCGGTATTTGCGGGATGTGTATTGATAGCAGTGCCGCCGAAACGGCACTGCCTTCAACTCAAGCGCGGGTGGAGAACTTTGGCAGGTTCAACACGCGCTCGGCGGTCCAGCCAAAGGCCAGTCCAACCGTGGTCCACAGCACCAGTTGAATGCCGAGAGAGGCCACGCGAAACTTCCACAGCAGCACGGCGGAGAAGGTTTCCGGCACTTCATTGATGGTCGGGAACAAACCGCCCGCCACCGACATGATCACCACATACAGCAGCACCGCCAACGTCGCACCGCTCCAAACACCCAAGGCAGGAATCAGTTTGCGCGCGGCGTTGATCGCGATGACTGCGGCGATCACCGACACCAGCAACATCAGGAAGAACAGCTTGGTGCGCTGCTTGATGGTTTCTGGGTCGCCAATCGACGGAGGGTTGGCCGGGTATTTCAGTCCAGGCACCAGAATGATGGTCACGAAAGCCGCCAGAGCTAGTAGCGCGGCCAAACCACGTGGGCCGATCTTGCCAACGCGTCCCAGCGAGTAGGCAAATACCAGGGCGAAGATCCCGCCCAGCGAAACGCTGTAGGTCACGACGCCGGTGAACAAACCGAAGGTGCTTTGCACGTCGCGGCTCACCAGTTCTTCTTCCGGTGCATCGCCGTGCATCTCGGCCATTTGCTCTTCGAAGGCAATCGCCTTGTCGATCTGCGGCTCACCGAATACTTTTGCAAAACCAAAGGCCAGGATGCCGGCGAGCAACCCCACCAGCATGCCGCGTACCAATAAACGACCGGTCATGGTGTGTTCCTTGAATTAGTGGCAAGGGAAGCCAAGCAAGTGGCGGCCGTCGTGCACGAATTCGTGAACATACATGCCCTTGACCAACGCCGTGGCACCCTGCTCTGCGCCGACGAAATAGATCGCCAACATCAGCAGCAGGCCGCCAAAAATGGCCCAGGGAAGTATTTCGCCCAACGGAATCGTGGGCAGCGAAACATCAGTCTGCGTAGCAGCGCTATAAGCCATGTGAACCTCCAGGGATGACGCGTCCCGGTATGGATTGCGGTAGGGGGAAACAGGGTCTGGCTGACGGCAAATAGCCGAATACAGTGGCGCGACCGCGCCGGATTTACACCGGCTGCCTGTTTCAGAAGGGGTTGCATGATTTTGTGAAACAAAATGATACAACTTCGCGAGTTTACCCTTTACCACCAGCAAAGCCAGAGGGTTTTGCGCTGCGTCTCTCGCCTATCAATGACCGGTCACTACAGCGCCTCCTTGCCGTTGCCCCTGCGGAAAACCATGCACCCGCGCGCCCACCGCAATCCATAATCCCACCAGTAACAGCACCAGCAACACCCATGGAAACGAGACGACACCGACCTGATCCAGCAAGACACCACCAAACAGGCCGGCAATGGCGATCGCACCGTTCCAGGCCACAACGTTCATGGACAAGGCGACATCCGCACCCTCGCCGGCCGTATCTGCCAGCGCGGTTTGCAGCAGTGTGGCGGCGCCGCCGAAGGTCAGGCCCCAAACAAAGGTGCCCAGGTAGATGACGATCACAGACTGGGAAAAGAACCCGAAAACGAAGGCCGTCGCAGCGAACGTGGCGAGGCTGATCAACACGGCGTTGCGCAGATACCGGTCCACCAAGCGACCGGCGATCCAGATACTCAGCAGTGCCGCGATACCGAACACCAGCAGCACCAGATCAATATCGCTGGCCAGTCCGGCAGGCGTCACGAAAGGCGCGACGTAGGTGTAGAGAATGTTGTGCGCCAGCATCCAGGTCATCACGACCCCGAGGACCGGCCGAACGCCCGGGGTGAAGAACACCTGGCCCAACGGCATGCGTTCGGAACCGGCCTGGCCGGGATAATCCGGGACTTTCGCCAGTACCCAGACAATCAGCCCCACCGTCAGAACTGACATCAACCCAAACGCCGTGCGCCAACCCACCAGGCTTCCCAACCAGGTGCCCAACGGCACGCCCAGCGACAGCGCAATCGGCGCGCCCACCATCGCTACGGCCATGGCGCGCCCTTGAAGGTGCACCGCCACCATGCGCCGCGCATAACCGGCCAATAGGCTCCACGCCAACCCGGCAGATACCCCGGCGAAGAATCGGGCGATGAGCGTCAACCCGTAGCTCGACGACCAGGCGGTGCCGGAATTGAACAAGAGGAAACCAACAATCGTCAGCAGCAACACATTGCGTCGCCGCCAGCCTTGGGTGGCGATGGTCAACGGGATAGCCGCCAGCAACGAACCCAACGCGTAGACGGTGACCATTTGCCCGGCCAGTGATGGCGAAACATTCAGACCACTGCCTATCTCGGGCAATAACCCGGCTGGCAAGGTCTCGGTGACAATGCAAATAAAACCTGTCATGGCCAGCGCAAGGAGCGCGCCGAAGGGTAACCGTTCATTTTCAAGCTGATTGTCCTGCATGGCTTTGCTCCTGATCACACACTTATGTATCGAGTGGTATAAATCTAAAGAGCAAACAGGTCATGGTCAATGACTTTTGTATCGACTAGTATCTAAGTCACGATTACCGGAGGTGAAAATGGCAACAATGGGCCGCCCGCGCACATTCGACCGTGACGTGGCAATCACACAGGCAATGCACCTGTTCTGGGAGCACGGCTATGAATCCACTTCATTGAGTCAGCTCAAGGCAGCAATCGGCGGCGGTATCTCCGCGCCCAGCTTCTATGCCGCGTTCGGCTCAAAAGAGGCGTTGTTCCAAGAGGTCGTCGAGCGCTATCAAAATTCCCACGGCCGCGTGACCGAGAGTCTGTTCGACTCCCTCCTGCCCCCGCGCGAAGCCATCGAGTTGACCTTGCGCCGCTCCGCCAAAATGCAGAGTGAAGCCGGCCATCCACCGGGCTGCCTGGTGACGCTGGGCGTCATGCACACCTGCTCGGTGCAACCTACAGCCGTTTCTGCGCCGCTGGCCGAAGCCAGGGCCCGCAACAGGGCAGGCATCATCGCCTGCATCGAGCGCGCAATTGTGCAAGGCGAATTGCCGACCGAGACCGACACGCCTGCGCTGGCCGCCATGTTTGACGGCTTTCTGTTAGGTCTGACGGCGTTGGCCAGAGACGCGATTCCCCACGCGGTGATGGATGCGTCGGTGACTCAGCTGATGGCGGTGTGGGATGCACTGAGTGCAGCCAAGGGGCGGCGGTAGCCATCTGTGTCGCGGCTCACCCTACTTGTGCGGGATATTACGAGCGCAACACACCCATCGCCCGCCGATACTTCTCAACCCGCTCCAGGTCATCCCACGACGGCTGCGCAATCCTCGACAAGTCGCTGTTCTCTTCCAGATCCGCCAGCTTGACCACCCGCCCAATCGGGTTCAGCGCCGCACGCTCGACGAACGCTTCATAGGATTCCCCCGGCACTTTGGTCACTGATTCAATGGCTTCCAATACCGCTTCGCTGAAGCCTTCCTGACGCAGGGCTTCGAGGCTGATGCCGGTGTCTTCGACCACGTCATGCAGCACGGCGACGATCCGTTCTTCCAGGGTCGTCACCCGCAGCATGACTTTCAAAGGATGCAGGATGTAAGGCGCGCCGCCCTTGTCGACCTGCCCTTCGTGGGCGGCAGCGGCGATTGCGATGGCACGTTCCAGTGTCTGGCTCATTTAGGTTCTCCTGGGTTAAACGCCGTAGCGGCCGGTCCAGTCCTGGTCTTGGGGACCACTTTTGTGGCGAGGGGGCTTGCCCCCGTTGGGCTGCGAAGCGGCCCCAAAAACAGGGGACTGCTGCGCAGTCCAACGGGGGCAAGCCCCCTCGCCACAATAATCGCAAGAACACATGAGAATCTGAACACTACAGCCTAAAGCTTGTACGTCACATACCGCCCACGCCCGGTTTTCTTGGCTTGGTACATGACGCGGTCGGCGGCCAGCAGCAGCGTATCGGCGGAACTCTGCCCGTTACCCAACGCTATACCAATCGAAACACCGACGATGCACACCGTACCGGAAATGAAAAATGGCGCGCTCAAGGCCTCGATGCAATGTGTCGCGACGCTGCTCAGCGTTTCCTCGGCATGGGCCCCAAGGTCACTCAGCAGCACGACAAACTCGTCACCGCCGATGCGCGCCAGGGTGTCGCTCTCGCGCACTACCGAAGAAAAACGCCGCGCCACCTGACGCAAGACCTCATCGCCGGCCTCATGCCCCAGGGTGTCGTTGATGTGTTTGAACCCATCGAGGTCCATAAACAACAAGCCGACCTGGGTGTCTGTGCGTCGTGCCTGCGCCAACACTTGCCGAAGCTGGCCAGAGAGATGATGCCGGTTGGTCAGCCCTGTGAGGGTGTCGTGATGCGCAATCTTTTTCAGCTCATCCTGTTTGTCATTGAGCTTGAGCAACAAGCGATTGAACGCCGAAATCAAATGGCCGACTTCATCGTTGCGAATGACTGCCAGGGGCGCGTGTGGCAGTTCATCGCGTGTCATGCGGTCAGCCTGCTCGGCCGCCCGGAACAGATGACGAAAGACAAAATACAGCCCGATGGAAGCAAAGGTGGCAAAGAAAATAATCGATAGAAACGCCCCCTTGATCAGAAAGTGCTGGGTTCGCGTCACCGTGGCAAACGCCTCGCTGGCCGGCAAGCGGGCCACGATGTACCAGCCGGCACTTGGCACCGCGGCAATCGCGGCGACTTCCTCGACGCCTTTGGAATTGAGCGTCAGCCCGGTGCCGCGAAACCCCGCCATCGCCCGATCGTGCAGCGCATTGACGCCGGGAGCCGACGTGGGTTTGAGTTGCACGTCACGGCTGGACGACTCGACAAACAAATGACTGTCGGGGAACACCAGCAGGAAATCCCCCGAGGCATCCCCCACGCGACTTTGCAGCAGCGCATCCAGAAGCCCTGTCGTACCGAGTACGCTGACGCCAACCAGAACAGCCGCGACGTCACCGGCGGCATTTTTGATAGGCGCGGACATGGGCAGAACCGGCGTCTGGGTCGCCTTGTCCAGCACCGGTTGACCGATCAATGAACGCCCCGCCAGTCCTGCCTGAATGTAATCACGCTCGGCATAATCGGTATTCACCGGCTCCGGGTAGTTCGCCAGTAAACGTCCCTTGGTGTTCACGATGAATAGATCTGCGGTGAACAGCGTCTGGTAATCGAAATGCTCTTTCAACCACGCTTTCAGTTGCTCCGGCCGGGCCAGCAAATCCACCGGGACAGCGTCGGCAAGGTGATCCAGCAAAAGTTGGCGCTGGACGATTTTGTAATCGATATCGCGGGCAACATAGGTAGCCAGAGTTAATTGCTGACCTTCCACCACCGCGCTTAAGTCCTCGCGCAGGAAGTTGGTCAAGACGAAATACCGCACCACGGCGCCAAAAATGACAATGCACAGTGCCAATAACAGCAATCGAGTGACGATGCTGTTAGCGATTCGGGTGAAATCCAGGGGCGTGTGATGATGTTTTGGCATCACGGGAGTGTATCCGAGAGTCTGGTCGCGGCACATCACTCGTTCAGGTCAGCGTTCGCTGTGTAGCTCCTCTTCAAGCCACCCGATCAGCGCGCGCACCTCAACCCGATCTTCCCCGCCCTGTTGCCTGAAAACCGATATCGCCTGGGGTAAAGGCACACTTTCTGCGCAGGGCCTCACCAGCGCTCCACTTTCAATCAGTTTGCCGGCTGTTCGACGCCAGCCCATGGCAATGCCATGCCCTTCGACCGCGGCCTGAAGCATCAACGGATAACTATCAAATACGGCACCTGGCGTATCGTCATCCAATGCCTGCCCAAATACCTGCAGCCAACTGTCCCATTCCATCAAGTGAGGTGGCGTGGCGCGATGGTGTAGCAGCCTGTGGTGGCGCAGATCGCTGATGTCCAATGATTGCCGGGGCGCCAGGTAATGGGAACTGCACACGGGAAACACTTCATCAGCGGCAGTGAACGCCAGTACATGCGAGCCGCTGGCGCGTCCGGTGCTTTGCAAGGCCACGTCGAAGTAATCGTTGAACTCAGTGAGCGGTCGGGTGGATGTCGCGACCTGGATCTCGATTTCCGGATGTTGCTGGTGGAACGTCGACAGACGTGGCATCAACCAATAGAAGGCTTCGCACAACTGACAGAGCAAAACCACACGGTTTTTGCGCGGTGACTCACGCAGGATCGCCGCACTGTCACAGATATTTTGCAATGCAGCGCTCACTACACGCCCTAACTCACGCCCCGCCTCCGTCAGGAAGACTGCACGGTTGCGGCGGCAAAAAAGCTTAAGCCCCAGATTGTCTTCAAGCCCGCGGATCTGCCGGCTAACGGCCGCTTGTGTGATGTGCAATTCATCGGCAGCCTTTGAAAAGCTTTCCAGTCGAGCTGCCGCTTCAAAGGGCAGCAAACTGGCAAGCGGAGGCAATGACTTCCCTAGCGTATTCATAATCAGAGGTTATGCATCCTGGACCGAGAACTCGTTTGTAGCATACCCCTGACGCTGTGCAACATGAGCTGAACACCTCGCGGATAACACTCAATGGCCAGCGCACAAGCAAATATCATTACCGGCGTGACCCTTGCCGTCGTCGCAACACTGAGCTGGGCGCTGAACTTCGTGGCACCCTACGTCACCGGCGCTTACAGCATCTACGACCTGATGATCATCCGGTTTCTGATCGCCGGAATATTCGGTGTGGGCATCGCGGTGCTCTGTCGCGCCCGGCTTGGATTGCTGACCCGCAACCAAGCGCTTATGGCCGCTGCTCTCGGGGTAGTGGGATACCTCGGTTACAGTACCTGCATTGCCGCTGGTGTCATTTTTGGCGGCCCGGTGCTGACGCCAGCGTTTATAGGACTGGTGCCGGTGTTGCTGGCGCTGCTCGGCAACGCCACGAAAAAAACCATTGAATGGCGCCGCCTGACAATACCGCTGACCTGTCTGGCCTGCGGGCTCTTGCTGTCGAACATCAGCAGCCTCCATCAACCCGCAGCAGGCAACAAGTCCTGGCCGTTGGGCCTGGTTTTTTCGATCAGCGCCGTGGCCTTGTGGCTAGCCTTCAGCCTGTTGAACCAGAGGGCCCTGGAAAATCTCCCGGCCAATGCGACCGGTGTCTGGACCGGCCTGATGATGCTCGGCGCCGGCCTGGGCACTGTGTGCCTGTTACCGGTTGTGCAGGCGCTCGGCCTGCTCAAGTTGCCGACCCTTGGTTTCAGTTTTTCGCTGGCCGGCCCTTTGTACGCCTGGGCCCTCATCATCGCGGTGATGTCTTCGCTCGTCGGAGCCTGGGCGTGGAACGCCGCGTCCCGTCGCCTGCCGATGGTGCTTTCCGGTCAATTGATAGCCCTTGAGTCACTATTCGCTACACTGCTCGGCATGGTGTTTCATGGTCGGTTGCCGACACCTTTGGAAGCGGCAGGCCTTGCTGCCGTGCTCGTCGGCGTAGTCATGACTGTTCGTATCATTCTGGTGCCGCGCCGAGGCATCATGGCGAAAATTGCCGAGGACCACGGATGACCCAACGTCGCATCACCCTGATCATGCCGGCCTCTGCGGCGGATACTTTCGAGGCTTTCCACAATCACACCGTGCGCAGGCAGTGGGACACGCTGTTGTCCCGCGCAGGCGTCGAAGGTGGCGGTATTCGTCCTTACATCGGTGCAATCACGTTCAATGAAGGTCGGGGCTGGAAACGCTACTTTTCCATGCGCACGCGTTTCGTCAACTTCCAGCCTGGGCAAGTCGCCGCGGCCCTGTTGGTCGAGCCTGAAGGCGTGTTTCAGTGGTGGACCGCGTCGATGCGCCACCGTGATCTGGGTGACAACACCTCGGAGTTGATCTACACCTTCAACGTCCGTTTACGCCCGCGCTGGCTGGGCTGGTTGCTGGATCCACTGGTCAATCGCATTTTCGAACATGAAACCCGCCAGCGCTTCGCCGCGATGGCCGAGTATTTACGGGCTCGCCCGGCGCTCACAGAACAACAAAAAACAGGAGTTGATAATGTCTGAACTGAACCTGCATCCCAAAGCCGCAGAATCCCTGACCCTGTGGCACGCGATGATCCGCACCGGGAATTTGCAAGCCCTGCCTGAATTGCTCGCCCCACAAGCAGTGTTCCGCTCGCCCATGGCGCATACGCCTTATCCGGGCGCAGCCGTGGTGTCGATGATTCTCAACACCGTGTTCGACGTCTTCGAGAACTTCGAATACCACCGCGAACTGGCGACGGCGGACGGGTTGAATGTCGTGCTGGAATTCAGCGCCAACGTCGGCGGAAAAGCGTTAAAAGGGATCGATATGATCCGCTTCGACGAACAGGGGAAAATCGTTGAATTTGAAGTGATGGTTCGCCCGTTGAGCGGCTTGCAGGCGCTGGGTGCGGAAATGGGCAGCCGGCTAGGCGCCTATCTGGCGGCCAGCAAAGCCTGATCGAACCTTAATGCTGTCCCTGTGGGAGCGGGCTTGCTCGCGAAGGCGGTGGGTCAGTTGGCATCAATGCTGAATGACCCTCCGCCTTCGCGAGCAAGCCCGCTCCCACAGGAGGTATCTGGCACCGTTCAAATAATCTGCGCCGCGACCGCTGCCTTATCGATCACCGACCACACAGCGCAAATTTTCCCTTCCTTGAACTCGTAAAACACATTCTCGCTGAACACCACCCGCCGTCCATTCACCGGCAAGCCAAACAATTCCCCCACCGGCGTGCAATCGAAGCACAGCCTGGCGGCGATATGCGGTAGGTCGACAATTAGCCGTTCGATCACAAAGCGCAGATCGGGGATCGAGCGAAAGTCCTGCTCCAGCATCGCCCGGTAACCGGACAGCCCAACGCGCTCGCCGTTGTAGTGCACGTTTTCATCGAGCAGTTGGCCCAGGGCCGGCCAGTCCTGGCGGTTGAGGCAGTCGATATAGGCGCGGTAGATGTCGCTGAGTATTTGTTTATTCATTACTCAATCTCCCCCTTTTAACGCTCGCAAACCAGCGCCAAACGCTCTGCATCCGTTATTTATGCTCAGTTCCCAGCTTAATAATATTTTACCGATACCAGGGTGAACCCTAGTCTTGACCCCAAGAGATGGCAGGCCATAACCGACCTGACTCCCACTTCGAAGGGTAGAGAAATGACCACTGAAAAAATAAAAACAGACACGCTGATTGTCGGCGCCGGTCAGGCTGGCGTGGCCATGAGTGAACACTTGAGCAAACTCGGTGTGCCACACCTGGTGCTGGAGCGCAGCCGCATTGCCGAACGCTGGCGCACCGGGCGTTGGGATTCGTTGGTGGCCAATGGTCCGGCCTGGCACGATCGCTTCCCCGGTATGGAATTCGACGATCTGAGCCCCGACGGCTTTGCCCCTAAAGAGCGGGTGGCCGATTATTTCGAAGCTTACGCCAAGAAATTCAACGCGCCGATTCGTACTGGTGTGGACGTGCTGAAGGTCGAGCGCAATGTCGGTCGCCCGGGCTTCACCATTGAAACCTCTGAAGGCGTGATCGAAGCCAACCGCGTCGTGGCCGCCACCGGGCCGTTCCAGCGTCCGGTGATCCCGCCGATTGCGCCGAAAGACGCGCCTTTCACCCAGATCCACTCCGCCGAATACCGCAATCCGCAGCAGTTGCCCGAAGGCGCGGTGCTGGTGGTGGGCGCCGGGTCGTCGGGGGTGCAGATTGCCGATGAATTGCAGGGCGCGGGCAAGAAGGTTTATCTCTCGGTGGGCGCCCATGACCGCCCTCCTCGCGCTTACCGCAACCGTGATTTCTGCTGGTGGTTGGGTGTACTGGGTGAGTGGGATCAAGCGGCGATGAAGCCTGGCCGCGAACACGTGACCATCGCTGTGAGCGGTGCCC
Source organism: Pseudomonas sp. 5Vm1k (assembly GCF_056161485.1). Lineage (NCBI taxonomy): Bacteria > Pseudomonadati > Pseudomonadota > Gammaproteobacteria > Pseudomonadales > Pseudomonadaceae > Pseudomonas > Pseudomonas sp. 5Vm1k. The sequence continues at coordinate 107,245 of NZ_JBSPCZ010000012.1, read as the reverse complement.
ACGGCGGTCGCACCGTGGACTTCCGTGGCCTTGCCCATGCCGGCATGACGCTGGTCGGCCTGACCCAATCGTTCAACGGCAGCACCGTGTCGTTCCAGCCGAACCTGGCGGAAAACCTGGCCCGTGGAGACGAGAACTACCGCGCGCTGCTCGATGCCGCTGACGCCTATATCGAGCGCAATGGCCTGGACCTGCCGGAAGAGCCTGAAGCCCGGCACACCTTCCCGGAGCCGGACTGTGTGAGCAACCCGATTCTTGAACTCGACCTGGTCAAGGCCGGCGTGACCTCGATCATCTGGGCCACCGGTTTTGCCACGGATTACAGCTGGCTGAAGGTCAACGCTTTCGACGACAACGGTAAGCCGCAGCATCAGCGCGGTGTGTCCAGCGAGCCGGGCGTGTATTTCCTCGGCCTGCCCTGGCAGTCCCGTCGCGGCTCGTCGTTTATCTGGGGCGTCTGGCATGACGCCAAGTACGTCGCGGACCACATCGCCATCCAGCGTTCGTACCTCGAGTACCGCGATGCGGACCAGCGTGCAGCCGAAACCGCCCCCGTCGCCCATAAAACCAGCGTCAGCGCTTAATTCTTTTTCAGGAGCTTCACATGTCCACGCCAACCCATACCCGAATTCGCATGTTCAACACCAAGGAAACCTACCCGAACCAGAGCCTGGACAACGACCTGTGCCAAGCCGTACGCGCCGGCAACACTGTGTACGTTCGTGGTCAGGTGGGTACTGATTTCGAAGGCAACCTGGTAGGCCTCGGCGACCCGCGTGCGCAAGCCGAGCAAGCGATGCGCAACGTCAAACAGTTGCTGGAAGAAGCCGGCAGCGACTTGAGCCACATCGTCAAAACCACCACCTACCTGATCGACCCGCGCTACCGCGAGCCGGTGTACCAGGAAGTCGGCAAATGGCTCAAAGGCGTGTTTCCGATTTCGACCGGGTTGGTGGTGTCGGCGTTGGGGCAGCCGCAGTGGTTGATGGAGATTGATGTGATTGCAGTGATTCCTGAGTAAGCACAGGTAGACCGAGGCGCTGCCTTCGCGGGCAAGCCTCGCTCCTACAGGGGAACGCATTCCAAATGTAGGAGCGAGGCTTGCCCGCGAAGGCGCCCGCCCAGACACCCCTTTCTCCAAGTCTGAACAAGGAGCAAAACCATGACCTTTTCCATCGCCGCAAGATGCCCCGAAACCGGTCAGTTCGGCATCGCCATCAGTTCCTCCAGCATCGCCGTCGGCGCCCGTTGCCCATGGCTGCTGCCAGGTGTCGGCGCCGTCTCGACGCAAAACATCACACTGCCCTCCCTCGGCCCGGAAACCCTCGCTCTCATGGAGCAAGGCCTCTCGCCCGCCGACGCGCTGGACAAGGTGTTGACCCGCAACGGCTACAGCCAATATCGCCAGATCACCGCGATTGACCACCTCGGTCGCACCGCACATTTCAGCGGCTCGCAAACCCTGGGCAACCACAACGCCGTGTCCGGCGAGCAATGCGTGGCCGCCGGCAACATGCTGGTGGATCGTTCGGTGATCGAGGCGATGGTCCGCGCGTTCGAACACGGCGAGGGTCAACTGGCCGACCGCTTGCTGGCCGCGATGCAAGCCGCAATGGTGGCGGGCGGTGAAGCCGGGCCGGTGCATTCGGCGGCGATGGTGGTGGTCGGCGAACTGACTTGGCCGATCATCAACCTGCGAGTGGATTGGGCCGATGAAGATCCGATCGGCGAACTCGGAAAACTATGGGACGCCTATCGCCCTCAAGTTCAGGATTACATCGACCGTGCCCTGGCGCCTGACCGATCCCCTGGCTACGGCGTCGCCGGAGACGACCGATGAGCAACAGCCGCGATTTGCTTCAAGCGTTGGTGGCGTTCGACACCACGAGCCGCGAATCCAACCTGCAGCTCATCGAGTTTGTCCGCGACTACCTCGCCGGTTTCGATGTGCCGTGCGAACTGGTCTACAACGAGCAACGCAGCAAGGCCAATCTGTTCGCGACCATCGGCCCGGCGCACCTGCCGGGCATCGTGCTGTCGGGGCACACCGATGTGGTGCCGGTTGACGGTCAGCCGTGGACCGTTTCGCCCTTCGAACTCACCGAGCGCGACGGCAAGCTGTACGGTCGCGGCACGGCGGATATGAAAGGCTACATCGCCTGCGTGCTGGCCCTGGTGCCGTCGCTGGTCAAGGCGTCGTTGCGGCGGCCGGTGCACATTGCGCTGTCCTACGATGAGGAAGTCGGCTGTCTCGGCGTTCGCTCACTGCTTAAAGCCCTGGAACAGCGTCCGGTCAAACCGATGCTCTGCATCATTGGCGAGCCAACCGAACTCAAACCGGTGCTCGGCCACAAAGGCAAACTGGCGATGCGCTGCGATATTCACGGTGAAGCCTGTCATTCGGCGTACGCGCCGCTTGGAGTCAACGCGATTGAATACGCCGCCGAACTGATCGGTGAATTGGGACGGATTGGCCAGCGACTGAAAGCGCCGGAGCATCACGATAACCGTTTCGATCCGCCGTTCAGCACCGTGCAAACCGGGGTGATTGCCGGCGGCAAGGCGCTGAACATCGTCCCCGCCGATTGCCGTTTCGACTTTGAAATCCGCGCCCTGCCCTCGTTTGATCCAAGCGACGTTGCGCAGGAGCTGAAGGCCTACGCCGAACAGCAAGTGTTGCCACGCATGCGCGCCGTGAGTGAGCAGAGCGACATCCGCTTCAGTCAGTTGTCGGCCTATCCCGGATTGGCCACCGATGAGCGCAGCGAAGCCGCCGAATTGATCGCAGCATTTTCCGGTTCCCGGGAGTTCGGTACGGTGGCGTTCGGCACCGAGGGCGGTCTGTTTGACGCGGCGGGGATTCCAACAGTGGTCTGCGGTCCAGGCAGCATGGACCAGGGCCACAAGCCGGACGAGTTTGTCAGCATCGAGCAATTGAACGGCTGCGACGCCCTGCTACAACGAATGCTGGCATCGATCAGTTGAGTGATAGGCTCGACGCTCAGGTATAGAGTCGGGCCAGTTCTTCCTGGCAATAATCCACGAACAACTGCACCGGTTTGGTCAGTTGCGACCTTCTCAGCCATGCCGCCGATAGCCCCGAGCCCGTTACCGTTTCCGCGAGCGGAATGCACACCAGTTGTTGCCCGTCATAGGTGTAAGGCGAAAAGGGTTTGGTCACCAGAATCGAAAAGCCAAAACCGCGCCCGACCATGCCACGCACCATTTCGATCGACGGCGAACTGAAGACAATGTGCGGGGTCAATCCGCGCTCTTCAAAGATGCTGACGAAGTAGGTTCGGCTTGGCACCACGTCGAGCAGAATCATCGGTTCCAGCACCAGATCATCCAGCGACACTTTCGCCTGTTGCGCGAAGCGATGGTCCGCCGGCAGCAAGGCGTAAGGTTGCTGCGGCGGCATCAGTGGAACCGTCTCAATCGTGCTGTCCAGATCGTGTTCGAATAGCATCGCCAGGTCGATACTGCCGGCGGTCAGGGCCTGCACCAATTCCTGTTGTTCGCCATCGCGAATGCGGATCTCCACGCCTGGCCAGCGCTCCTTGAAACCGGCGATCAAACGCGGCAGGTACAGTGGCGCGACGGTTTCAAAGCAGCCGATATCGATCTGCCCCGCCACCACGTCATTGTCCGCCAGCGCGTTCTGCTCAAACTCATGCGCGACCCGCAGCAGCTCCAGCGCCTTGCGATAAAAACGCGAGCCGCTCGGCGTCAGCGAAACACCCTGGGCGTGATGGCGGATGAACAGCTGCACGCCGAAGCTTTCTTCCAGGTGTTTGATCGCCGTCGACACCGACGGTTGAGCGATATAGAGCTTGCGCGAAGCCTCCGCCACGCTGCCGCACTCGGCGGTGGTGACGAAATAACGCAGCTGTCGCAAGTTGTAAGCGGCCATGCGGACCTCCAGAAAACACACATCAAACACACAACCTGTAGGAGCGAGGCTTGCCCGCGAAAGCGGTGTATCAGCCGACAACGATGTTGAATGTCAGACCGCATTCGCGGGCAAGCCTCGCTCCTACAGGGTCGGCGTCAGCCGGTCATCAATCAGATACACCACCGCACCGTAATCAACCCAGAACATACCGGACCCACCCAACCGCCGGGCATATTTTTTTTAAGGTTTGAAGCAACAAACTTACTAATTTATCTATGCCGAGGCTTTGCACATGATCACTCCAACAAGAAAAGCGTCGCCCACGCGGCGCTCACCGAAGTACGTCCACGTACTCACATTGCCTTGGAGTTCGTCATGGTCACCTCTGCAACAACCTCCGCTCCGCTGATCGAGAAGCACACGATTGGCTACGTCCCGCCGCAAGATCGCCATGGAAAGGTCCGGGATTTGTTCACCCTCTGGTTCGGCGGCAACATCGCGCCGCTGCCCATCGTTACCGGCGCCCTCGGCGTGCAACTGTTTCACCTGAACCTGGTGTGGGGCGTCGTCGCCATTCTCGTCGGGCATCTGGTCGGCGGCGTGCTGATGGCGCTGCACTCGGCGCAAGGCCCGCAAATGGGCATCCCGCAGATGATCCAGAGCCGCGCGCAGTTCGGCTCCCTCGGCGCGCTGCTGGTGGTGCTGATCGCCGGCATCATGTACATCGGCTTCTTCGCCTCCAACATCGTCCTCGCCGGCAAGTCGCTGCACGGCGTGGTCGACAGCGTTCCGGTACCGGTGGGCATCGTCATCGGTGCTCTCGGTTCGGGGATCATCGGCATCATCGGCTACCGCTTCATCCACGTGCTCAACCGCATCGGCACCTGGGTACTCGGCGCCGGCATTGTGTTGGGCTTCGGCTACATCTTCACCCACGTGCAGACCGCCGACTTTCTCACCCGTGGCAGCTTCAACATCTCCGGTTGGCTGGCCACGGTATCGCTGGCGGCGCTGTGGCAAATTGCGTTTGCGCCGTACGTGTCCGACTACTCGCGCTACTTGCCGGCTGACGTGCCTGTCGCGTCGACGTTCTGGACCACCTACCTGGGCACTGTGCTCGGCTCCAGCCTCTCGTTCATCTTCGGCGCCGTCGCGGTGCTCGCCACGCCGGTCGGCATGGACACCATGGACGCGGTCAAACTCGCCACTGGCTCCATCGGCCCGTTGATGCTGGTGCTGTTCTTGCTCAGCGTGATCAGCCACAACGCCCTCAACCTCTACGGCGCCGTGCTGTCGCTGATCACCCTGGTGCAAACCTTCGCCTACCGCTGGATCCCCACCGCGAAAAGCCGCGCCGTGCTCTCGGTCATCGTCCTCGGCGCGTGCTGCTTCGCCGCCGTCGGCGCCTCGGCGGACTTCATCGGCCACTTCGTCGATATGGTGCTGGTGCTGCTCGTAGTGCTCGTGCCATGGACCGCTATCAACCTGATCGACTTCTATGCGATTCACAAAGGTCAGTACGACATCGACTCGATCTTCCACGTCGATGGCGGGATTTACGGGCGCTACAACCCGCAGGCGTTGCTGGCCTATGCGATCGGGATTGCAGTACAGATTCCGTTCATGAACACGCCGCTGTACGTCGGGCCGATTTCGGCGCACATCGATGGAGCGGATTTGTCATGGCTGGTGGGCTTGTTGGTGACTTCGCCGTTATATTTCTGGCTGGCGAGTCGGGACAGTGCTTATAAGCGTCGGTTGTCGAACGGGAAAATGGCGAGTGCCGTCTAGGGCGTAGCTCGCACCGTTCAAGCGTAAAAAAACCCGCACTGAGTTGCGGGTTTTTTCTGTTCATTTTCGGCATTGTTCGCGCGACCTACTTTTCAAAGCGCCCCTCACCTTCACGATCACGCTCATATCGTTTCGTCAGTGGAAACACTGGCAACCAGGATTCGCGACGGACAATCCAGCTCTCGTAAGTCGGGATCAGTTGATCAGGCGCATCCAGGGAACCCAGGTTCACCTCGATTTCGTCGTCAGTACGAGCGAAAACCGAAGAGCCACAGCGCGGACAGAAAAACCGCCCGGCGTAGTCCCGTGTTTCGCCCTCGATCGTCACCGCCTCTTCAGGGAAAATCGCCGAAGCGTGAAACAGTGCGCCATGGTGTTTGCGACAGTCGAGGCAGTGGCATAGGCCAACGCGGTAGGGTTGTCCTGTCGCCTCGATTCGGACATTGCCGCACAGGCAACCGCCGGTGTATCGGTCCATGCTGCGTCTCCTTTGAGATGGGACAGTCGGGATGTTTGAAAATAGCAGCTGGATGATCGATGGAAGTGCTTTGCGACAGGCTGTTATCGGCTGTGGATTCAACCGGTCGATGCAACACAACACCTCCAGCCTTTGATTTGCGTAATTCGGTGGCGCCGTTCCGAACTCGCGGAGCGTGAGTTCGGAGTCTTCTAAATCGCCACGGATAGCGACGACCTTCAGACAGGCGCAGAGATAAAGCAGAGACTCTCTTGTGAAGAGTGCACCGACAGCAAGGAGCTCGGTAAAGCGCCTCGATTAGGCATGGCTACTAACGCCGTGGAACGCGTAGCGTCCGCCCGCTGTAAAGAGCCCCCATAACAGGTTCAGTAATGGGCGCTGGAAAAACCACTCAATCAATTTGTAATGGAAATGCTCAGGGTTAAGCCGATCAGTACCGATAGGTTGCCTGCACTGAAACTCCATTCGCACTGTTGTTGTAATTAGCACTGTATTGCGGTTGAACACCGGAGTTATTCGACTGCGTTACCGCGACTTTGGAATCCCAGAGATAACCATAAGCAAAGTCTATCGTCAGATCGGAATTTGGTGAGTAAGCACCGCCCAGGGTCACGGCTTGGCGATTCCCAACAGGAATGCGCACGCTGCGATCGGCATTTCTAATGGGAGAAGGATCGTAGGCGTAGCCTGCGCGCAGCAGCCATTGTTGGTTCAATTGATAGGAGGCGCCAACTGCGGTACTCCAAGTGTCGCGCCAGTTCATTTCTTCGATCACATCTCCCAGGCCGGCCGCCTGGCCTGCGGGAGAAAGACCACTGTTAACTGCCTCGACCTTCTGGATCCGGCTCCACCGTTTCCAGGTGGTCCCAAGGTATCCCGTCCAGCGACTATTGAAATGGTGGGTGATGGACGTGTCCACGGATTCGGGCATCGTGAGGTCTATCTTGTTGTCATATTTTCCGTCCAGCGGGATAACACTCGGGGAGCCGGAAACCTCAGTATGCCCTTCGAGTTCATAGTCCACCTTCGAGTGATAGTTAATCCCCCAACCGGTCGCCTCAGTAAAGTCAACCAAGATGCCGACGTTATAGCCAAGTGCGGTGTCATCGCCTTTGATGGTGACCAGTGTGTCCTCGCCGTTGTTCAGGGCGCCGGTGGCCAGGTAGTTCTGAAGCTTTGCATTGAAACGGTTTATGGTCGGCCCGCCACCAATGGACACGTAATCATTGATCCGATAGGCAATGGTGGGCTGAAGGGTTATTTCCTTGGTCGTGCTATAGGAGCCGTGGTAGCGGCCCTGAAAAGAGCTCTCGTAATCATTGATCAAACCACTCGGAGCATAGAGACCCAGGCCAATCGAAAAACGATCATCAAGTGGCGTCGACATATAAGCGAAGGGCACAACCCCCAACGGTACCGAGTTCCCTTTATTCGTTCCTGAGGCACTGCTCTGCGCATCACTGATGTCATCGCTCACCGACACGACCGCGGCTCCGCCGGAAATCTCACTACGCTTCAATTTGGTTAAGCCCGCCGGGTTGCCAAAGATAGTGCTGGCGTCCAGCGCAGAAGACGACCTCCCCGCATAAGCAGTACCCGCACTACTCGCACTTTGCTCGTTCAAGGCAATGCCATTGGCGCCCGCGCTTGTTGAAACGCTGAGTATTGCCGCGGCGCCGGTGAATTTAATCCAGGAAGACATTTCTCGCACAGTTGAAAGACACGGGGTTACACGGTTGCTCGGTTTCATTTCCCACCTCGTATTGTTTTTATTGATTGGTGCGCAGGCAAAGCTTCGCCTTCCGGTGCACTTGGCAGTGCCGGTTGGAGTTGATCGAAGTTGTGAAACAGGCCCTGGCTGACTATCACCAGGGCCGGGGTGCCGAACTTACGAAGTCAGGTTCATTTGAGCCACTCCACCTGAAAGCTATAGCGACCTAGAAGAAGGGCCAGGGACTCCTGATGCCCCCCGGCCCGGATGCAGGCGACCAATCCACGTTGTTCATGCTGAATCACCTCGACCGCAATGTCCTTCATACACATGCGATCCACATCCTGCCTGACTACCCTGGCAAGTTCGCGCTGCTGCAACGCGGGCTTGAAGATCTTGCCCACCGCCGTTAACGGCAGTGCTTCGAGGATTTCGATCCGTTTGGGAATGGCCGCCCGCTCACTGATGTGGCGTTGAGCAAACTGCTCAAGTTCTTCAACATTGCAGACGTGGCCTGGCCGCAGCTGCACGTAGGCGACCGGCACTTCACCCGAATAGGCATCCGGGCTGCCGATGGCCGCCGCCAACGCCACCGCTGGGTGGGCTTGCAAAGCCTCCTCGATTTGTTTGGGATCGATATTGTGGCCGCCGCGGATGATCAGCTCCTTTTTGCGCCCGGTCAGCCAGAAGTAACCATTTTCATCCTGGCGCCCCAGATCGCCTGTATTCAGCCAGCGCTGACCATTGATGTCGATCCACAAGCCCCGGTTATGGCTTTCCTCAACGTAGCCCTCGAACAGGTTCGGTCCCGTGATGGTGATCAGGCCAATCTCGTCGACGTCAGCGTCGCGCAAATACTCTCCGGCGTCATCGAGCATGACTGCGCGCATGTCCTGGTAAGCAATCCGTATACCGATGGAGCCGACGTAGCGCTTGCCATGAGGCGGGTTAACCGAGGAGACGCACGCGCCTTCAGTGAGTCCATAGCCTTCGAGGATCTTCACCCCGGTCCGGCCTTCGAACTCCCGGAAAAGTTCGACCGGCATCGGTGCGGCACCACACATGGCATAACGAAGGCTGGACAGGTCGCGGCCTTCCAACTCGTTTTGCAACAGTGCGGAATAGACAGTAGGAACGCCGGAGAAGAAGTTGATGCCGAAGTGCTCAACCATCTCCCAGAAGCGTGGAATCACACCCTCGCCGCGATAGCCCTGTGGCGTGCCGAGGATGACATGATCACCTTGACTCCAAGGCATCAGGCCTGTCACCAGCTGTGCATTTACATGGAACAGCGGCAACCCACAAAAAATCACCTGGCCACTGCCACGTGGTTGCATGTGCGTGGCCATGGCCCATGCGTTGTAGACCTCCGCCCCATGGGTACGCATCGCAATCTTGGGCAGCCCGGTGGTACCGCCGGTGCAGAAGTAAGAGGACCGATCCTCAGGGCGCAATTGCCGATTGCTTTTCAGGTGCGTGCCTGGCTGAGCATCCATCAGCGTCCGTAATTCGTGGATCGTGGCTCCTCTGTGTAACTCACGTTCTTTCTCTGCCAGGGACTCAAGCGATTCGCGCTGAGCGACATCAACATAGGGGCCCATGCCGACCCAAACGACGTGCTTGATCTCGGGAAGTTGATTCAACTGCGAAGCCAGCTTAGGCCACAGGTCACTGCCCGGCGTCGGTGCGAGCGTTACCACCACGCTGGCCTTGGCGGCCCGTAACAAGGCAGCCATCTGTTTGGCCTCTTGCAGCGGATTGATCGCCATGACGACACCGGCCGCTTCTCCCCCCCAAATGGTGAAGTGGGTTTCTGGCAGGTTGGGCAAGATGAAGGCCAGCACGTCACCTGGGGTAATGCCCAGGTCGTGAAAGGCATTCGCCGCGCGAGTGATATCTTCGACGAGTTCGGCATAGCTCCAATGGTGGGTGTTTCTGAAATGGGTAGCGTCGGCGAAGAAACTCAGTGCAGGCGCGTTGGGGCTAAGCTCGGCTGTCCGCGTCAGCGCTTCATAGGTGCTGGAGGCCAAGCCACGCTCCGCCAACGGGACCTGCTCGATATTTTCAATGTCGTTCAGAGATCGCACCATCATCGTCAGGCTTCCTCTACGACGCGGTTGCGTTGCACGCCCAGGTCAATCGCGCCATCCGCGCTGCGGATGCGCGCCTCGACCACGTCTCCGGCCTTGAGGTACTGCGTCCGGCCCTCTTGTGCCTTGAGGAAAAGCTTCCACTTGGTGGCTTCCGGCAAAAGGGCTGCAATGCGCATTTTGCCGGGCGAAGGGATTGTTAAAGCGCAGCCGGCAGGCGTACCCGTGGCGATCAAGTCTCCAACGGCGAGATCTTGCAAGGCGGACAGTTCGGTCAGGGTTTCAGCGGGGCCGTAAACCAGATTGGCCGTGCTGTCGTTCTGTCGTACCTGGTCGTTGACGGTCAGGCGCAGCTGCAGTTCTTTCAGGTAATGCATGTCCTTGGCATCCAAAAGGCACAAGTACGGGCCGACCGGACCGAAAGTACGGTAGCTCTTGCCCTTGTAGAACTGCATCTGGGGAATCTGAATATCACGAGCCGAGTAGTCGTTGACAATGACGACGCCTGCAATGAATTCATGCAGATTGGCGTCGGTGACACCTATAGCGCCGGTGATCGAGCGCTTCATCACAAGGCCCAGTTCGATCTCGTAGTCAAGGAAGCGCACGTGGCGCGGCTTGATCAGGTCGCTGTCAGCCGCCACCAGGCAACTGGTCGCCTTGGTGAAGATCATGTTGAATTTCTTCGCATCAGGGTCCATGCCAGACTCGATCATGTGCTGACGGTAATTGGCCCCTTGGCAGACAAACTGTTGGTTACGGGTCACCGGCGACAGCAGTTTTACGTCGCCCTCTTCCAACTCCGAACCTTTCAGTTGAGCGAGGTCATCGAGACTGTTCTGGCTAATGAAGTCACCGGTCGTTTCAAAAACACCGGGGACAACCGTGATACGGCCCTGGCGAAGCACGCCCCAGTGGATACCGTTCTGATATTCAAAGCGGACTACGTGTACAGCAGACATTGAAGGTACTCCTGGAGCGGCGTTTGTCCCGCGTTCGGTGGCGCGAGAACTGTGGTGTTGTTCTGAAACAGGTTGAGTTGTCCGACGTGACGGCAGCTCTAGCCAAACATCCGCATCAGCGTGATCAACTTGCGAATCGTTAAATCCGGGCTGCGTCGCAGGTTGCGGATCAGCACAAGCACATTGGTCAGGTTCAACTTGGGTTTGGTAAAACTCTTGGGCATGCGCTGCCCCCACTGCGCCATTGCCTCGGGGCTCACCGGATGAATGCCCGTAGGCCGAGCGGCCGTGAAAAGATCCCCGTCGCAGTAATGCTCGTGCTTGTCACCCCAAGGGTCTTGCCAGTAATCAAAGATTTGACTGCCCAGAATGTGCCGGCCGATGCCCCATGAGTGCGCCCAACCGCGCTCGCGCAAGACGCGCTGCCCCATACCCACTGCGTCCGCATCGACGACTTCATAGGCGCTATGGCTGTAGGTGGCCATGAACCCTTGCGCAATCGCGAGCGTATGGTGATCCGCTGGAATGTCACCAAGATCAAGGCGCATGAAAGTGACAATAGGCGTGCCGTCAGGCAGTACCTGAACATCGCTGGGAATAAACCCGAAATGCTGCGTGTACCAGGCACAGGTCGCCTGATAGTCAGCCACTTCAATGACGATGTGGCCAAGCTTGAGGACTTCAGGGGGAGCAATCGGCGGGCGCTGCGTGGCGTTGATTCGAGATTGCTCGTGCGCCAGATTCCAGTTCAAAGGAGCTCTATGTGCCAGAGGCTTGCCTGGCGTCTGGTCGCAGACGGCTTCCACAATGAAACCGGAAGGATCCGTCAGTCTGACGTAATGCCCTTTACCCGGATGCTCCGATTTCTCGACCGATGACGCACCCGGGATTCGAGTGAGTTTTTCCAGATCTTCCAGGGACTGCACGGCAAGTCCGAACCCGATAAAACCTGCATGTTCGGCCCGTTGGACACGGTAACAATAGGCAGTGGCGTCGGTGGCCCGCATATAGAGCGTATCGGCATCCTGCCGACTTACCGTCAGGCCGAAGTCGGTCAGGTATCGCGCCGCCTCATTCAAGTCCGGCCGCTGGAAAATCAGGTGAGTCAGATCCTGGGCCTTTACCGTCGGCTGCGGATGCCGCGCGGGGTGTAGTGTCGCCAACCGGTGCAATTCGTTTTTGTTGTTCATTGTTCTTGTTTTCCGGGTTTTTAGGGCAAAGCTGTCCCGCCCCCCCGAAAATTCGGGGGGGTTTATCCAGTCAAATCAATTACGAGCTCAGTCGAGAGATGGCAGTGCCGGCAACTCTTGGGTCGCCAACGCACGAGCCTCTTCTGGCGGCACACCCAATGCCCGCAATACCAGCTCGGCGGTATCAGAGCCCGACTCGCGCCACGTTCGGTGGCCCTCCAGTACCAGGAAAATCGAGCCCAGCACGCTGCTCGATATCAGCGTCAGTACCGAGAGCAATTGCTCCTGCGCAAACGTGTAGCGCCCAGTGGTAAGCCCGCTCAGAAGATCCTTGGTCGCCTGGCTGCTGAACATTTCGCGCAACGCAGAATTGCTCATGGCGAATTTATGGATGAACGCGCCCCACTGGGAGTCTTCGTGCGCTCGGCGAATGAAGAATCGAATGCCATTGGCCAGGCGATGAGCAGGATCCGAGAGGGAGTCGAAGCTCTTGTTGACGCGCTCATGCATCTCCCTCGCGAGATGACTGGCGACCGCCTCGAACAGGCTTTCCATGTTGTCGATGTTGCTATAGACCGTTCCGCGCGCCACACCTGCCTCTTGAGCAAGGTCGAGGATGTTCACTTGTGAAGTGCCTCTCTCGGCAAACAGGCGAAAGGCAGCTTGATGGATGCGGCGCTGTGTTGGATTCAGGGATTCCACGCTTCTCTCTCCAGGATTACCTATGGCCTGATTGAACACTCGTGTTCATTTCACGTCAACACTATTTTTTGGAGCGTTGGGTTATTTGTCCAAAAATAGACCTTAACCTAATAATCTGGACGCCATGAACGATGACATTAGGTCAATAAAAGTCCTACGCATTGACATAATTGAACACGAGCGTTCAATTATGCTGGCCGAATTTTTATTAGCTGAAGGACACAACATGACCGGCTCGAACCTCTTCAAACCGCTTCGATTGCCCAACGGCACGGTGATTCCAAACCGGATAGCCAAGGCAGCCATGGAGGAGAACCTCGCCAATGAGGATCACGCTCCAGGGGAAGCGCTGGTCAAGCTCTATCGGAGTTGGGCGCAGGGTGGTGCCGGTCTGATCATCACCGGCAACGTCATGGTTGACCGTCACGCCTTGACCGGACCCGCGGGTGTAGTGCTTGAGGATGATCGGAACCTGGGCAAATTCAAGCTATGGGCCGATGCTTGCCGCAGCAGTGGGGCCCAGGCCTGGATGCAAATCAATCATCCCGGACGGCAGCTGTTGGCTTCAATGGGACAAGCGGCAAGGGGTCCCTCCGCCGTGGCGGTCGATATCCCCGGCCTGTCAAAAGCGTTTGTGCCGCCCAGGGCTTTAGACGAACAGGAGATTGAAGAGCTGATCGGGCGCTATACCCAAGCGGCGGTGCTGGCCGAGCGTGCCGGATTCACAGGCGTGGAGATTCATGCAGCGCATGGCTACCTGTTCAGCCAGTTCCTTTCGCCCTTGACCAATCGGCGTGACGACCGCTGGGGCGGCAGCCTGGAAAATCGTGCGCAAATTCTCCTGCAAACCATCGACGCAATACGCCAGCGAGTGGCACCGATCTTCTGCGTCGCGGTGAAGCTCAACTCCGCGGACTTTCAGCGTGGCGGGTTCGATACCGCGGATGCGGCTCGTGTGGTGGAAATGCTTAACGCCAAGGCGGTCGACCTGGTCGAGTTGTCGGGGGGCAGCTACGAAAGCCCGGCCATGCAGGGACAGACCCGCGATGGCAGTAGCCTGGCTCGAGAAGCCTACTTTCTGGAGTTCGCAGAAAAAATAGGAGAAATAGCGCGCATGCCGCTGATGGTCACCGGCGGCGTGCGTAGAAAGGAGGTCGCAGAGCGAGTGGTGAGCGGCTCGGTGTCGATGGTCGGACTTGCCACTGCATTAGCGATCGAGCCAGCCCTGCCGAGACAGTGGATGGCAGGTCGGGACAGCAAAGTGGAGCCCATCGTCGTCCGCTGGAAGAACAAGACGCTGGCATCGCTGGCAGTGGCATCGGTGATCAAGCAGCAGCTCGGCTTGCTGAGTCGGGGGAAACGGACAAAACCCGGGACGTCGCCACTCATGGCGTTGATCGCCAATCAACTAAAGGCTCGTCGCCAGGCGAAGAGTTATCGGCAATGGATTGATCAAGCCAGGTAGATCAACGACGACATCGGATCAGGCCGGTAGCGGCTTGCCGGCGATTTTCCGGGCTTTGGCAGGTGTGACGCCCAGAGCCTGGAGAATCATTTCGGCGACCCGCAGGTCGTGCTCCGTCACTGCACGCCCCTCGACAACGGAGCGCATTGCTCCGGTTGTGCACGACAAGACTATATCCAGGGCGACCCCTTCGTCCTCATAAGCAAAAATCCCCGCACGCAACCCTTCACGCAGGTCGCCCAGTACGTGGTCAGCCAGACGCGAGCGCATTGCCTGGTCGAAATGGATGATGCGCAGCAGCGCATTCGCCCATTGCTGGTCGGCCGCGGCCCGACACACAAACATGCGCACGCCGATCGACAGTCGCTGTGCGCCGCAGTGCACGTCCTTGCTCATCGCGAAAATGGCATCCGAGAACTCGGCGGCCATGGCGATGCCCACCGCCTCCAGCACTTCGTCGCGAGTTCGAAAATAGTTGTAGATGGTGCCGTTGGATACCGCGGCTTCCGCGGCTACCTCGAGCAATACGATCTCCCCCACTTCCTTACGTGCGATAAGACGCAATGCCGCGTCCACCAGGCCGCGACGGGTGCGCTCACGCTTCTTGTGACCTCTCGTGAGAGGTTCTGGCGCATCAGCTTCTAAAGGAAGAGTGGGGGAATGCATGATCAAGCTCGTAATCTAATGGGCTCGTTGATAGTAATGGAAACGCTGTCCGGCGTGGCGTCTTCGCTAGCCAGCAGGTTCCTGCAGTCTCGAAGGAGGCTGCCTGCCTCTGCGCCAGGGGCGTGGTGCATGATGATACGGTCGGGGCGAACCGCGACGAGCGTTCCCTTGGCAGCCAGCGGCAGGATCTCATGGTTCATGTCTTCGATGAAGTCGCAGCTACCACCTGAGCGTTGGCCACGTGCTCTGACCTCTAAAAAGTGACCACCCATTTTTTCCCAGGAAATGATCTGGTCAGGGGTTAGCAGTGACAACGGGTCAACACCGAATCCAACCAGGGTCAGGCTATCTCCCAGAGCATCGTCGCTCAGTTTGATCTGCTTTTGCATGTTGCGAGTCCAGGCCTGGGGAAACAGGCTGCCACGTACCAGCTTGTCGCCCCGGCGATGCTGCACGAACAGGCCGTGTTTGAAGGTGTTCTTTGGCTTGATATCCAACTGTTCGAAGTGCCTCCTGGTGGTGGGAGTCAACGCCAGCGTGCGCATCAGGCCGTGGACAAAGAAAGCGGCGATCTTGTTCTTGGGCATCACCAGGCGGCCCATGAGTTTCGCTAGATTGATCATTGCCCGGGCATGGGGGCGACGCTCTACGTCATAGGTATCGAGTATTGCAGGCGTGGCATGGCCGCGAAGAACCCAAGCCAGTTTCCAGGCAAGGTTGGCGCCATCTCGAAGTCCCGCTACCAGACCCTGCCCGACAAAAGGAGGGGTGATGTGCGCTGCGTCGCCGGCGAGAAAGACGCGCCCCTTACTGAATCTGTTACAGCACCGCGCGTGGAATCGATACACCGCCTTGCGCTCGATTTCCAGCTCCTGCGGGTTGATCCATGGCGCAATCAGCCGGGCTATGCTTTGCGGGCTTTCCAGCTCTTCCCGGGACTCGCCGGGTTGCAGCATGAACTCCCAGCGCTCCCTGCCACCGGGTGCAGGCATGTGTGGCGTTGGGCGCCGCGGATCACAGAGAAACTCAATGTGATCAATCGCTGACTTATGCCGGTTCTTGACATCGACAATCAGCCAATCCTCCGCATAGGTCTGCCCTTCGAATTCCTGGCCAATCAGCCCCCTGACCCTGGAACTGGCGCCGTCCGCTCCGATCAAGTACTGGGCGCGAACAGAATGCGACCGCTCATCTTGATCTCGTACGACGGCAACCACGCAATCCGCCTCCTCGACCAGGCTCTCAAGCTCGAAGCCACCCAGGCTGGTCACGGTTTTAAGCCGGGAAACCTGGCCGCGCATCGCGTGTTCGAGGTCGGGTTGATAGAACGTCACGAGTTTCGGATGGCCGTCGACGCATCCCTCGGTATTGGCTCGACCGAACTGCCCGAGTACCGGGGAGTGCATCCTCACTTCAGGGATAACGATCTTCTCGAAAGCGTCTTCCGACAAACCGGCCTGTTGCAGGATGCGCAGCGCCTCGTTGTCCAGAGCAATGGCACGCGGCATCAATACGACGTCATGGACCTTGTCCAGTACCAGGGTCGTGACCCCATAGCGCCCCAGAAGCGCCGCGATGGTCGCACCTACCGGACCATAACCGATAACCAAGACGTCGACGGCGGTGGGAGGCAATTCGCAAATATTCTTGTTGTTGTTCATCTCGAGCCCTTGTTGTGATTGAAGTCGTGAAACGCGAGGTCTCATCGTCAGGCAAGGTGAAGGTATTCAATATTGATAGATATTTCAATATTGATGTTTTTGTCATTGTTTTTTGGGATCATGCTCAAGCCGCGATGAGGCCAAGGGGCGGGCCGAATTGCGCAGCGTGAATCGAGTTTGCGTGTATGCCAGTTTCCGACCGGCGACGCTTGGCTTCAGAGCCGATCAGCGTTGTCATTGGAGCAATGGTTCAAGACTGGCGAGGCTGGTCGACAGGGAAGTCGGGCACACCGGTTTTCAGCATCGAACCCCATGAGAAGCTTCGCGGCGCACAACCCTGTTTCAGTCTTTAGGAATCAACCGTGGCACGTCCGCAGCCCCATCCGAACCCAGTCTTGCTCTACTTCTTCGAATTCGAGCTCGACGAGTCCAACGCCTGCTTGTTGCGTAATGGGGAAGCCGTTGCCGTGGCGCCGACGCCTTTCACGTTGCTATGCGTGCTCGCACGCCAGCCAGGGTCGCTGGTGACCAAGGATGCCTTGCTTGATGCCGTATGGGGGCATCGGTTTGTCAGCGATTCGGTCCTGAAAACGGCCATCAGCGATCTGCGCAAGATGCTGGGCGACGACCCCAGGCAGCCTCGCTTCATCGAGACGGTGTCGCGGCGCGGCTATCGTTTCATCGCCCCCCCCTCCTCCGCACTTTCGATGCTGTCTGCATCCGCGACGGTTACAGCGACCGGCACACCTTCGTCACCGTCATTCATCGGCCGCACTGACGAGGTCGCGAGGCTGCAAAAGGCCTGGGAGCGGGCGAATAGCGGCCAGCGCGCCGTGGTCTGGCTCGCCGGAGAGCCGGGGATCGGCAAGACCACGCTGATCGAACATTTCCTTACTGGCCTTGGCGACATCGCCTGCGCACGCGGCCATTGCGTGGAGCACTATGGCGCCGGCGAACCGTATCTGCCGGTGCTGGAGGCGTTAGCCGATCTGTGCCGCAGCGACCCCACCCTGCCGGCGCTGATGCGCGCGGTGGCACCGACCTGGCTGCTGCAACTTCCGTGGTTGAGTACCACGCAGGAGAAAGACGCGTTGCGACGCGAGCTTGCCGGCGTCGGCCCGGATCGCATGCTCAGGGAAATGGGCGAATTGCTGGACCGCTACACAGAGCAGCGCCCGCTGATGCTGGTGACCGAAGACCTGCACTGGAGCGATCGGGCGACGGTCCAGCTCATCAACTATGTGGCACGGCGACGTGGCCGCACGCGGCTGATGTGGCTGTCGAGCTTCCGCCTCGCCGAGGTGGTTGCGCTCGATCATCCCCTTAGCTCGTTGCGCCACGAACTGCGCCTGCAACGTCTGTGCGAGGAAGTGGTGCTCGACCCGTTCTCGGAAACCGAGGTCGCTGACTATGTTGCACTGCGTTCGCCCTCACTGGCACGCGATGAAGCCTTCGTGCGCGCCCTGCACGAGCGCACTGACGGTGTGCCGTTGTTTGTTTCGTCAATCACCAGTGAAGTGATGGACCCAAAGGACGACAACGCCACCATCGAAGATCGACTTGCGGATCTGGCGGTTCCCGAAAACCTCGCAGCCATCATTGATCACTACATCGCCAAGCTGGGTCCCGAGCAACGTACCCTCCTCTCGGCCGCAGCGGTGTGCGGGGTTGAGTTCCGCATCGAGACGGTTTCACTGGCCCTCGAACGCGACCTCGCTTCGGTGGCCCACGCCTGTGAAGAGCTGATACGCGAACAGATATGGCTCATACGATCGCGGGCCACAGAAGTTGAAGAGACGGTAGAGCCCCCCCACTCTTTCCGCCATGCCCTCTTCCGCCAGGTGCTGTTTGACCGCACGCCGCGCTCATTGCGCACCCAACTCCATCGCCAGGTCGGCGCTGCCCTCGAACGCGAACGCGCAACCGGCGTGCCGGTTGCTGCCTCGGAGCTGGCGATGCACTTCGACCGCGCTCGGCAGCCGATGCTTGCGTTGCGTTACTACGTCGAGGCCGCAGAAGCCGCGCTACTGCACTTCAGTCCGGACTTGTGCATTGGCCTCACTGAGCGCGCCTTGGTCCTGATGATGCAGGCTCCCGAAGGGATGGAGCGCAATTCGCTCGAAATTACCCTGGCCACGCTGCAAGGGGTTTCGGCTTTCCACATGTTCGGTGTCGGCAGCGAAGCCAAGAGCGCCTTCGAACGTGCATACAGGCTGCTGGCGGATGTACCCGAACACCCCATGCGTGGTCGCCTACTGCATGGATTCGGCTATCTGCTTGGTCTGCGCGGCGACTATTCGCAGGCTCTGGAAGTGGCAGAGCGTGCTGAAGCTCTCTCCCTCAACGCAAACGATCAAGAGCTCATGCTGGCGGCGTGCATCGTTCAGGCCGAGGTGCATCATCTCCAGGGCCGCACGAGAATGACACGCAGCTGGTTAGAGCGCGCCCTCGCGATCGCCGAGCCCCTGGGCATAGGGACAAACGAGGTCTTTGCGGCAGATCCCCAGGTCATGCTGCACGGTATGCTGGCCATCGAGTTGGTGCGGTCTGGCTTGATTGAGCAAGGGCGAACTCATATGCAGCAAGCCCGAACGCGTGCGCAAACTCTGCGCCAACCTATGACGTGGCTGGTCACTACCTGGCAGGAGGTGTTGATCGAGGTACGTCTGGGAAATCCTGTGCGGGTGGCAGCGCTGGCTGACGATATGCAGAAGCTCGTCGATGAATATTCGCTCGCTCTCGGGCGCACGGCTTGTCGCTGGTGGCGCGGCTGGGCCGACGCACGCAATGGTGCACCGCGCGATGGCTACCGAAACATCCGTGAGGCCTACGACGAACACACCGGACTGGGTATGCGCTCCGGTGCCAGCGAGGTACTCGGCTATGCCGCCGAGGCGCTGCTACTGGCAGGCGATTACGACGCTGCACACGTTGAATTGCAGGAAGCCTTGCGGGTGGGAGAGGAACTGGGCGAACGCGTCTACCTGCCGCAGCTGTTGCTACTGGCGGCGGCGATCGCGCGAGCTCAGGGTCGGTCGGATGCCAGCCGCGTGGCGATGCGGCGTGCGGTTGAGGAGGCTTGCGCCCAGGAAGCACCGTGGCTGGAGCTGCAAGCGCTGGTCGACCTGTGCGAGCACCCTGACGCTACGGCCGAGGACTATCTGGCATTGGCGACGCTGGTTGACCAGTCGCCGGAAACTGACGGAACCGATCTGGCGAAACGCGCGCGCTCACTGATTCACGCTGCCAAGCCGGTGTGAAGCGGCGCGATTTCTTTGCGGTAAGGGTGACTGTCCCGACCGAATTCTGACCTTTCGCTTACGACTCGGCCCAGGGGGCCGCTTACGCTGTCGTCGAACTTTCTTGCCCCTCTGGTTTGCGATGATCCTGAACCCTGAATCCAAATACCCGAGCCGCCGCTCGTACGTAGTGAAACTACGTAGCGACGCCGCGCAGGGAGCCCTGGCGGGCCGCCTCGAAAACCTGGTCACCGGACGACAGCGCGAGTTTTCCTCCGCCGAAGAGCTGCTGGAGTCGATTACCTCGGACCTCGCGTTGGCAGCCGCCGAGCATACGGCAGATGCCAGCGGCGAGTGACGCCTCCACCACGAACGAGCGCTCGATATGGCGACCGAACGGCGACCCTTCGCTGACGACTTCGCGCACACCGAGCCCTACGCTGATGCCACCTCGAATCTTCACGAGCTCTTTTCTCATGCCGCGACTTTCCACCCCTCATCCGCTGCCCCACCATATCAACGGGATAACCTTGCAACGGACCAAGCTCCCGACTGGGTTCGCCATGGCGGCAGCCCTTGTCACTTCGATCTCCTTTGCCCTTTCTGGTTGCTCCACACCTGTCGCCAAGCCATCGGTCGACGTCCCGAGCCACTTCGCCGCGAGTACCGCCTCCGAGATGGAGCCCGAGGCGGCCTGGTGGGAGGTCTACCACGACCCATTGCTGACGGACCTGGTGCGCCGAGCCGCGCGGGAGAACCGCGACGTCAAGATTGCCGCCGAGCGCTTGCGCGCCGCGCGTGCCGGAGAGACGGTCAGCCAGTCCTGGCTTCTCCCGAGCGTCGGAGCATCGGTGTCCGGCAGTGACCGCAGCAGCGGCTACAACTCGGCTATAAAACAGGGCTATCCGGATACCAAGACCACCAGTATGGGCCTGGACGTCTCGTGGGAACTCGACCTGAGTGGCCGACTGCGCGCCGGCGCAGCGGCGGCTGACGCCGATGCGCTAGCGGCGGAACACAACATGCGGGGAGTACGCCTGCTGGTGATGAGCGATGTCGTCAGCAACTATTTCACACTGGTTGGTGCACAGCGCCAAGTCGCGACACTGCGCGCAATCTCAGCGATGCAGGATGAGACGCTGCGTCTGGTCAATGCGCGTCAACAGGTGGGGTTGGCATCTGCCTTCGACGTCGAACGCGCGCAGACCGACGCCTTGACGGCGCGGTCGCAGATTCCGCCGTTGGAAACCCAAGTGGCGGTGGCACGCCACCGTATCGCGGTGCTGATCGCCGACCAGTCTTTCAACACCAAGAACATCCAGCCTTCGAACGTAGATTTGACCGACGTACCCGAGGCCAAACCCGGGCAGCCCGCCGAGTTGCTGCAACGCCGACCTGACGTACTGGCGCTGATGGCACAGCTCGACGCTGCCAATGCACGTCGCCAGCAAGCGAAAGCTGAGTGGTTTCCGCAACTCTTTCTCGGCGCGTCCTTCGGCCGCCAGGGTCTCAACCTGAATGGTGCCGATCTCGGCGCTGCACGCTTCACCAACGTCGCGGGCCTGCTGGCGATGCCGCTCTTCAACGCCGGGCGCACGCAAGCGATCAATGACGCCGCCGAAAGTGCTCAACAAGAGGCGCTGCTGCGCGCCGAAGACGGCATCGTACGGGCGCTCGAGGATGTGGAAAACGCCCTCGTTACGCTTGCTCAGGAACGCCGCCGTTCAGGGACGCTGCAATTGGCCGCCGCGTCTGCGGAGACGGCACAGAATCGCGCCCAGTCGCTCTATAACCGTGGGCAGGTCGACCTGTTGCCTCTGCTGGATTCGCAGCGTGCGCGCCTGAGTGCACGCCTGAGCGCCAACGAAAGCAACACCCGACTGCTGCTCGACAGCGTGCAGCTCTACAAGGCACTGGGCGGGGGCTGGCAGGTGTTCGAACAACCCTCCAATCCAACCGCATCCGCATCCGCCAAAGCCGACCGGCCACCACTTTCCTAAGTATCTGTCGTTTTCCAAAGAGGAACCGTCTTGAAGAACTCCCTTACTGCGGCCGGCGTCTTGGCCGTCGCCGTCATGCTGTCCGCGTGTAGCCCCGACCAGCCCACCGTGCAGCCACCACGACCGGTGCGCACCGCTGCAATCAGCTACGACAATGCCCGCGACATCAGTCGTTATGTGGGCACCGTTCAATCGCGGCATGAAGTCGACCAAGCCTTCCGCGTAGGTGGCAAAGTCGCCCAGCGCAAGGTCGATGTAGGCCAATTTGTGCGTGAAGGCGACATCCTGGCTGTGCTGGAGGACAGTGACTATCGCCTCGCAGAGGAAGCATCGCGACAACAGTGGACGGTTGCCGTCGAGCAGACGCGCCAGGCCGACTCGGACCGCCAGCGCCTGACCGCGTTGAAGGCTGACGGCTCGGTCAGTGCGGCCGACGCCGAGCGCGCGCAGACCAATGCCCAAACCGCGCATGCGACCGCCGAAGCCGAGGCGCGAAAGCTCGAACTCGCACGCAACCGGCTCAAGTACACCGTGCTGCGCGCCTCGCGTAGCGGTGTCGTCACGGCAATGCGCTTTGAGGCAGGTCAGGTCGTGGCGCAGGGCCAATCGGTTATCTCGATCGCGAATCCGGATGAATCGGAGATCGTCATCGACGTGCCCGAAGATCAGTTGTCCGTCTTCAAGGACGCGCAGTTCAAGGCCTCGCTGGCCAGTGCGCCAAACGAGACCTTCGATGTCACGCTGCGCGAGCTGTCGCCGCAGGCTGCAGCGCAGACGCGCACCTATCGCGCGCGGCTTAAGCCACTGCAGGCACTGCCGCTGGGCGCCACCGCCACAGTAATAGCCAAGCGCGTGATGGCAAGTGTCTCGGTGGCGGCAGTGCCAGCCACGGCATTGACGCAGAGCGGCGGTCAGCCGGCTCTATGGCTGGTCACGCCCACGGGTAAGGATTCGGTAGGCGTCGTCGATCTGGAGCGTGTGGCAGTTTGGGGTTACCGCAACGACGAGGTGCTTGTCTCCGGGCCGCAGGCTGGCGCATTGATCGTCACCGCCGGTGTCCAGAAGATGACGTCCGGACTGAAGGTCGCACTCCCCGGTGCGACGATCGCTGACACGAACACCACGCAGCAGGCAGCCCAATGAACAATCTCAACCTCACCGACTGGGCGCTGCGCCATCGCGCCATCGTTCTGTTCATGCTCCTCATTGTCGCGGTGGCCGGTGCCTTCAGCTTCACCCGGCTCGGTCAGCTCGAAGATCCGAATTTTTCCGTGCCGTCCATGACTGCCATGGTGATCTGGCCGGGCGCCACTGCCCAGCAGTTGCAGGACCAGGTCCTCAACCGCATGGAGAAGAAATTCGAGCAGATCGACAACTTCGAAAAGGTTGTCACCTACGCGCGGCAAGGCTACGCCGGCATGACGCTCACCGTGCGTGGTGGCACTTCCAAGGCTGACCAGCGAGAAGCCTGGTATCAGGCGCGCAAGAAACTCAACGACCTGAGCCTCGAGATGCCTGATGGCGTGATCGGCCCGATCCTCAACGACGAGTACGGAGATGTGTATGGCCTGATGTACGCCATCAAGGGCGACGGTGTCGGCCACGCCGACCTGTCGGACGCGGCCGAAGACATCAAGCGCCAGATGCTGAAGGTGCCGATGGTCAAGAAGATCGATCTCATCGGTAAGCAGGCCAAGCGTATTTACGTCGAGTTCTCTCACGAACGCCTGGCAGCGCTGGGCATTACTCCGCTGGCCATTGCCGAAAGTCTCAAGAGCCAGAACGCAATGTTGCCCGCAGGCCAGATTGACACCCGCGGCGACCGCGTCATGGTGCGCGTGAGTGGCCAATTCACCAGCGAAGAGGCAATCCGCAACGTGCCCATCTCTGCGGGCGGCCGGCTGATCAAGCTCGGCGACATCGCGACCGTTACACGTGGCTTCGAGGATCCGCCGACCTACACGGTCCGCCACAACGGCCAGCCAGTGCTGATGCTCGGCATCACAATGACCAGCGACGGCAACATCGTGGACCTTGGCAAAGCAATGGACACGGCAGTCGCCAAGATCCAGTCAGAACTTCCGCACGGCGTGGAACTTGAGCTGGTGGCTGACCAGCCAACCACGGTAAAGGATGCAATCCTGGACTTCGGGCGTGCGCTGGCCGAGGCGTTGATCATCGTGATTGCAGTGAGCCTGGCCAGCCTGGGCTGGCGCGCAGGCCTCGTGGTCGCGGCCACAGTGCCGCTGGTGCTGGGCGGCGTGGCGCTGGTGATGTTGGCAATGGGCTGGAACCTCGAACGCATCTCGCTCGGCTCACTGATTATCGCGTTGGGACTGCTGGTGGATGACGCCATCATCGCCATCGAGATGATGGTGGCGAAGATGGAAACCGGCATGGACCGCGTGAAGGCGGCCGCTTTCTCCTATCAGTCCACCGCCATGCCGCGCCTGACCGGCGCACTCATCACAGTCGTTGGCTTTCTGCCGATCGGCCTCTCGAAGTCCACCACCGGGGAATATGCGGGTGGCATTTTCTGGATCGTTGGCGCTGCGGTGCTGTTCTCGTGGATCTGTTCCGGCATCTTCACGCCATACCTGGCGGTCAAGATGCTGCCCAACGACCTGGGCAAGCACCAGCACGGCAATCAGCACGACACCAAGTTCTATCGCAACCTGCGCCGCCTTATCGACGCCGCCATTGAGCGCCGCTGGGTGGTCATCGGTGCGACGGTTGGCGCTCTGGTGCTTGCTCTGGCCTGCATCAAGCTAGTGCCGCAGCAATTCTTCCCCAACAGTTCGCGTCCTGAACTGGTCATTGATCTGCGCGTCAAGGAAGGCTCCTCGTTCGCCGCGACGACCGAGCAGGTCAAGCACATGGAGGAGATCCTGGCGAAGGACGAAGACGTGCGTTTCTATACCGCCTACACCGGCGCCGGCGCGCCGCGCTTCTATCTATCGCTCAACCCCGAGCTGCCGAATCCAGGTTTTGCCCAGTTCGTTGTGATGACCAAAGATCTGGATGCACGCGAGCGGGTACGTGCTCGGTTGGTGGCCTCGGCTGACCAACAATTCCCGCAGGCGTGGGTGCGCGTGACCCGGCTTGAGTTGGGGCCACCTGTCGGCTACCCGGTGCAGTTTCGCGTCGTAGGGCCTGATACCCAGAAG
This sequence comes from Pseudomonas sp. 5Vm1k, assembly GCF_056161485.1. NCBI lineage: Bacteria > Pseudomonadati > Pseudomonadota > Gammaproteobacteria > Pseudomonadales > Pseudomonadaceae > Pseudomonas > Pseudomonas sp. 5Vm1k. The sequence continues at coordinate 82,228 of NZ_JBSPCZ010000012.1, read as the reverse complement.
GTGCGCCAGATTGCTCGCGACGTGGAGAAGGTGGTTGCGTCCAACCCGAAGGTGCGCGACCTCCAGCTCGACTGGAACGACCCGGTGCGCACGTTGAAGGTCGAGCTTGATCAGGCCAAGGCGAGCGCGCTGGGACTCACGCCGGCCGACGTGTCGCTGGCGACCCAGACCGTGATGAACGGCGCAACCCTGTCGCAGTTGCGTGAGCACGAGGACCTGATCGACATCGTCGCCCGTGCCGTGCCAGAGGAACGCTTGAACCTCGACACACTGAAGAACATCAACCTTTACACACGCCAGGGAACGGTGGTGCCGCTGTCGCAAGTCGCACAGGTGCGCTCTGAACTGGAAGAACCGGTACTGTGGCGCCGCAACCGCGACATGGCGATCACGGTGCGTGCCGACGTGAAGGATGGAGAGCAAGGCGTATCGGTGACGCAGGAAATCCAGCCGTTGCTCAAAGACATCGAAGCGAAGCTGCCAACCGGTTACCGCATCGATGTGGGAGGAGCGGTTGAGGAAAGTGACAAGGCCAACAAGGCGCTGCTCGCGGTGGCCCCGCTGATGTTAATCACCATCCTGCTGTTGCTCATGCTGCAACTGCAGAACTTCTCCCGCATGTGGATGGTGATGCTGACCGCACCGCTGGGCCTGATCGGTGTGGTGCCCGCGCTGCTGGTGTTTCAGTCGCCGCTGGGCTTCGTCGCGATCCTGGGCATCATCGCTTTGGGTGGCATGATCATGCGCAACGCGGTGATCCTGATCGATCAAATACAAATCGAGATCGCCGAGGGGCGCGACCCGTGGAATGCTGTGCTGGATGCCGCCATTCACCGAGCGCGACCGGTAATGCTGACGGCACTCGCCACCGTACTCGCAATGGTCCCGCTCACACGTAGTGTGTTTTGGGGGCCGATGGCGATCGCGATCATGGGCGGCCTTACTGTGGCGACGCTACTGACGATTTTCTTCGTCCCGGCGTTGTACGCTGCATGGTTCAAAGTGCGTCGCCAGACGGAAGTTAATGCCCAACAGCTAAAAGGGAACGTTGCGCTTGCTTGCGAGTGAGCTGTCCATGGCACTAGGCCCTTGGCACCACCGTACTCGTGAAGTTTGTTCAGCGCCGTTCTGAAAATGACCAAGGTCAGCCGTGAGGGCCTGCGAACGTTACTTTCTTTCGCACCCTCGCGGTTACTAGGGAAGGCTGATGGCCGGAGCTACTGACAACAGCCAGCTATCGGCCATAAGTGGACATTCGCAGTCACGAGGCAGCAATGGAGACGTGGCGAATCTTTTGTTCATTGCGTGCTGAATGAAAGCGAAAACAGACCTCCCCTATCCCTGCGAGAATGTGATAAATCAAGCCCCCATCTCAACGCAAAACATCTCAAGGACGCCCATGAAATACGATGATGCAAGCTGGCACCATGGCGGAGACTTTCCAGCAGGCCAACCACAGGAGCACGGCGGCACACACATAGCGCTGTTCTTGAGATGGTGTTTTGTCAAAGGCTGGGCTGGCGACTTTCACGTCGAGGAAGAGCCTGAAGCCGTCGTCCAAGTGATCAGCGGCGAACTCTCCGCCACGGAGTTTCTCCTCAGGTATTGCGATGGCAAATTTACGGAGGAGGATTTGAACGACGCTGGGAATGAGATCGCGCAGCAGTATTACGGGAGCCATGGCCTTTACCTTCAAGACTACGCCGACCACTTTGGCAACTTGATGTATATAGCCCCGGAATCCGCGCACGATTTTGAGGAATTTTCCGCGATACTGGAGGCTCGGGTTAAGAGCGGCGTGCTGATTAAAGCAGAGGCCTAACCGCGCTTCTCGCCGAAAACATTCGCTTATCGGCTCGGCACCGCGCATCTTGCACTACCTGCCTGGCATCAGTGGACATTCGATGTGTCTAGAAATCACGAACGATGCAAAGTGGTCGATAGGAAGCCCAGATTCGCATAGTTAGTGAGTCGACTTCGTGATGTCAAAGCAGTATCGTCAGTTGCGGCTATTTCACTGCAGCATTGAGCATGGAGAGCAAAACATGGGCGTGATGGAAAAAGGACTATCTGGCGAGGCTATGCCATTTTTGGCGCGCTTCGCGATCGCAAGAACGGGGGAGGACAGGTTGCCCGGTTACTACTCCACCGAAATGGCGATGTGGGTTGTAGATACCGAGGCTGGCCCCGTCCCCGTTATTGACCATTTTGCGTTAGCCGAGCTCATGACGAAGACTAAAGTGAACGCGGAGCAGGATGACGAAGGTATTTATTCGCTATACGAGCTGAAAACCGTGACTGAGGTACGGGCAGAAAGTGATGATGTTGACTCTGCAATGAGCCACCTTTTGGAACTCGTGACCAAGACAGACACCGTAGTCGAAAAAGACGATGCTGCGAGCGAGTTCAACCAGTTTTTGGAGCTCGTTACCAAGACCAATGTGCAGGTGGAGAAAGATGATAACGGCGATTCGGCGTCTGGATTGGAGTCTCAGTATTTCAACGATTAGCCAAAGGAATGACGATGATTTTGTTGGTAACCAATCGACGGGATATAACGATGGACTATGTGGTCGCCGAACTAAGGCGCCGCGAGATACCGTTTTACAGGCTCAATACCGAACTCTTGCCGCAGTCAATCAGTACCATGTCGGGTCGAGACCGTAAAACATGGTCGATTCGCATCGGCGACCGAGAGGTTCGTGGAGACGAGGTCACTGCAGCCTACTTCCGTCGTCCAGGCGCACCTAACGCTTTGGATTCCGTAAAGGATCTAGCCGAGAAAAGATATGTAGAGTCCGAGTGGGGTAGTTTTCTCAAAAGTTTGTATATGTGTCTTGAAGATGTTTGGTTTAGTAGCCCTACACGGATATTTTTAGCAGAAGACAAACCCCGCCAATTAATGCTCGCTCACAAACTGGGTTTCGATATACCAGAGGTCTGCGTTACTAATGATTGGACGTTGGTGAAGAAGCTGACAGATCAGCACCGATCGATTGGAAAACCTTTGCGAGAAGCCGTTCTTTCTGGCGATAACGAGCGCGTAATGTTTACCCATCGCATCGGTGCGCTAAGTGAGAGCGATGCAAAAGCTGTCGCACTAGCTCCCTTCATTGTTCAGAAGGAAATTCTTAAACGTTACGATGTGCGAGTAACAGTGGTTGGTACCAACGTTTTCGCGACCGCGATTTGGTCGCAGGCCAATGCTGAGACTGAAGTAGATTGGCGTCAGGGCACTCGAACCGATTTGAAACATGAAAGGATTGAGCTCGAGGAATCGATTAACCGCCGCTGTATTGATCTCGTTAAAGCCCTAGGGCTGAGATTTGGTGCGATCGATTTTGTGTGCGACCAAGAGGGCAAGCTTTGGTTTTTGGAGGTCAATCCGAACGGGCAATGGGCATGGATAGAGAACTTGACGGCTTATCCGATTTCCAGAGCCATTGTTGACGAGCTGGAAGAGATCTCCTTCGGATGAACAGGATTCGCGAGTTTGTTTGGCCTATTCTCGAAAAGCAAACTGTCGCGGAGGCCCAAGCCGAAAGCGATTCTGAGAGCAAGCTTCGGGCCTCCATTCAGCAGGATAATTGGAGCCCCGGCGCCGCTGTCGCGCTTGATGAGGCACGTCGTCTTTATGATGCAGAAGCAGAACGGCGCAGAAGCGCGGACACAAAAGCTGGAATTTACTTTGCCGCGATCACTGCGCTTGTGCCAGTTTTGACTTCTCTTATTCCTAGTATCTGGAACGATAAGGCGAGCGCAATATTTTCGGGACTGTCCCTGCTGATATTTGCATTGGCCGTTTGTTACTTGGTCAACGCCGGCCTGTGGGCATTTCATACACTGAAGGTCTCCCGCTTTAATCAAATACATTCGAGTGATTTGGTACGTCTCGCAGGTAGCGCCGAATCTCCGACGGCGCTTATCAAGGAAATCACACTTGCCATCCACTTGAATTATCCGTTGGTGAACGAAAAAGTCACCTGTATAAAAATGACTCATGTGTTTCTATTGCGAGCATTTTTGACTTTTGCATTGCTGATGGTGATTCAGGGTCTTTGGCCTCCGGTGACGTCCGCATTTGATTGGGCTAAAAAGAAATACCTACCCAGCAATCCCGTTCCAATAGTGATGTGCTACTCCTGATCCAGAGCTATTCTGCTAAAGGGGTCCGAGACGACTGAGGCCTCTTCCTTGCCCCAGGTTTTTTGGTCACACCACGATGAGCGACAGAACATGAATGGCTGCTGGTCTCGATCTCTTTTTTCGGCATTGAAAAATGATAAGCGAGATCATCAGGTCGAGTTAGCTTTAGACACCAAATCACCATGGTGCGAACCCTCGGGCTTTAATGACGTGGACGCTTATTAAACCGTTAAAATAACTACATTAAGGGGGCTACATGCGCACCATAAGGAAGGTGGTAATTCAAAATTTTAAGAAATTCCAAAGCCTCACGCTTGATTTTGAATATGCAAAAAATGTGCTGATCGGCAACAACGAAGCAGGGAAAAGTAGTGTGCTTCTGGCTTTGGATTTGGCCCTCGGTGGCAGCCGCAATCGCATTGAAACACTTGGTGTCGATACGTTGCTCAATAAACAGGCCGTTGACGTCTTCCTGGCTGGTGACAAGCGCCTGGATAAGCTGCCAAAGCTGGTCATCGATGTCTTCCTTGAGGAGGGCGACGACGAAAATCTGTACGGCACGAACAATGCGGAGCAGCGTAACACTGATGGACTGCGCATGATCATCGCTCCCATGGATGAATATGGCGAGGCAATTCAAACTGTTCTTAACGATGCGCAACCGAATTTTCCATTCGAATATTATGCAGTCCAATTTTTAACCTTTGCAGCGAGACCCTATGCCGCGTTCAACCGCCCGTTAAAGCATCTCATGTTGGACAGCTCGCGGATTGATGGCGATTACGCCGCCCGCGAGTACACCCGAGCTGTTTACACCTTCAATGCACCGTTGGAAAACCGCTACAAACTTGAGAATCTGTATCGTCAAGGAAAGCAGGCATTCACTGCGCAACATTTGGCAGAGTTGAATGAGGGGCTGCCGGGCTACCAGTTCGACGTGCGTAGCAGTGTGCGGTCGAACTTAGAGACGGATCTGATCATCACCGAGGGCAATATCCCGCTTGAGAACCATGGCAAGGGCAGACAATGCTTCATAAAAACCGAGTTCGCGCTAGGCCGGCATAAGCAAGGTGGCCTAGATGTGATGCTTCTGGAGGAGCCCGAAAATCACCTCAGTCATACGTCGATGAAGGCATTGGTGGGTAAGCTAGCTGAAAACAAAACTACACAGCTCCTCATCGCCACCCACAGTAGCCATATCTGTTCTCGACTGGATCTTCGACATGCGCTTTTGATTGGCCCAGCGGGTAAAGCTGCCTCCCTCAAGGGACTCTCAGAGGAGACTGCAGAGTTCTTCATGAAGGCTCCAGACAACAACGTATTGGAGTTCGTTTTATCGAACAAAGTAATTTTGGTCGAGGGTGACGCAGAGTTCATTTTGGTTGAGGAATTCTACAAACAATGCACCGGTGGGCGTTTGCCACAGGCTGACGACGTCCACGTGATATCTATAGGAGGCACTAGCTTCAAGCGGTATATGGAGCTAGCGAACCTTTTGAGTATCAAGGTTGCCGCTATTCGGGATAACGACAAGAATTATCAGAAAAATTGCATTGATAACTACGTCGATTATGCCTCGGAAAACGCGAAGATCTTTGCGGATTTGGACAATAAGCGCTCCACGTTTGAAATTGGGCTTCATGAGGACAACACAGAGGTCTGCAAGGCGGCATTTGGTCCGGGACGCAAGACGCTCTCGCCCTTGGAATACATGCTCGCGAATAAAGCAGAAGCGGCGTTTGAGTTGCTCAAAGGCAAGCCTGGAGACCTCACCGTTCCAGCCTACATCGCGGAGGCTATCAAGTGGATAAACGAGTAATGTTCGCTGTGGCCGGCTCGGGTAAAACCACCTTGCTTGTAAAGAGCCTGAGCCTTGAAAAACGGGCTCTGATAGTGACCTACACCGAGAATAACTATGCTCACCTTCGGGAGAGCATCATCAATCGGTTTGGTTTTGTGCCCAGGAACATCACGCTTCTCAGCTACTTTACGTTTCTCCATAGTTTCTGCTATCGCCCCCTCATGCAACTCCAATTGGCCACACGAGGGGTGAGTTTTCGTGCCCCGCCTGACTACACCTTGCGGTTGAAGCGGGATAACCCCCGATACTATTTCAACGAGAGAGGAAGCCTTTATCACAACCGCTTGGCCAAGCTGATTGAGATAGCTGAAGCGATACCTGATGTCATAGCCAGAATCGAACGTTTTTACGATGAGTTTTACGTTGACGAGGTTCAAGATCTAGCGGGGCATGACTTTAATCTGCTGATGGGGTTGGCCAAGGCCAAAGTACAAATGCTGTTTGTAGGTGATTTTTTTCAACACACCTTTGATACGAGCAGAGACGGGGCTGTAAACAAGTCACTACATGATGACATAGTGAAATACGAAAAGAGATTTCTCAGCGCGGGCATCAGCGTGGACAAGGAAACGCTAAGCCGGAGTTGGCGGTGCGGAACTACGGTATGCGACTTCATATCCACCCATTTGCAAATAGATATGCGCTCGCAGCATGAAATCGTCACAGACATCATATCTGTCAATACACAAGCGCAAGCGACTGCCCTCCACAGCGATCTGAGCGTCGTAAAACTGTTCTACCAAGAGCACTTAAAATTCGGGTGCTTCTCTAATAACTGGGGCGCAAGCAAAGGCTTGGATCACTACACCGACGTGTGCGTGGTCTTGGGGACTAAGCATTGGAGCTGCTATCAAAAGTCTGGTCTGAATACGCTCCCAGCTCAGACGAGAAACAAATTGTATGTAGCTTTCTCGAGAACACGAGGAAAGCTATACCTTGCACCGGACAAGTTCTTCAAGCCATTTAAATCGGGATAGCTCTCTCGTTGACAAAAACACAAGAGAAATATGGCCGGCCTTGACAGCATCCGCTTTGCGCTCTTGATAATTGGTTCAAGCGAGCATTGTCGTCTGATGCTTAAATGTGTTGTATTTGGTTATAAGGAATCGCCCTAATGTTCGAAAGCTTTTACTCAATGGAGTGGGTCCAAGTATCCACGTCGTTTGCCTTTGTAATTGCGATATTATTCACTCCTCTAATGTATTGGCGTATCAGTCGAGTATTAAAAGGAGATAGGAAGAAACAGTTTGTCGAGGCGGCTTTCGATATTTATGGCGTTGTGCTTTTCCTTCTGATCGCCCCTATTGGTTACCTCGGCCTTTATTTTTTGGGATCTCAGTCTAAATTTATGCTGAATGATCCCATGGCTTGGGTTTGTTTTATAGGCGGCGCAGCTTCAGTTTACGATCTGATTCGCGCAAGACTGGCATTGAAGTCCACTAAAGGGTCGTTTCGCTGCAATGCAAGAACTGGATCTATTTTGCTGTTTGAAAGATTAACCAAGCTTGCGCTCTGTCTCTCTCTAATCCCGCTGCTTTATGGGATGGTAATGATTGGGGTTACGAACCTTATGGCGCCTGACTCCATTAACAACATGTTGTGGTTTTTAACATTCATGATTACGGGGTTGGCTGTTATCTATGCGGTTGCGTCCAAAACACTACTCCTTGTTTCACAAGCCTACGCATCGAACACAGAACTAGCTGCTAAAGAGTATGAGACGGAAAAATAGGCGACCGATAGTCCATGTCCTCGAAAATGGAATGCACTGTCTATTATCGATCCAGTCCACCAGTGGCTGCTTTTGGCCGATTTCTGTCTGTCGCCACCGGCTGCTTTGGGTCGATAACAGCCGCTCGCGAAAGGCAGCCAACGACCCTTTTCCGTCGGTCATGCTTCCCGGAAGCTGTCGATCAACGCCGAGCAAACAGGCCGCAACCTATGCTGCGCAGCGGCAGTCTTCGGTTGCGGTCCGGGTTGAGGGAAGGGTTAGACCTCAGTTGGCCGCGCATGATGATTTGGACTTGGGCTTACGCCTCCGTTCCCGATGGCCAGCCGATCCGTGCCGCACTACGAAGATTGGACTGAACGACTAAGCGATGAAACGGGGCAATGAGAAAAATATAGAGACGACCTAATCGATTGTGGCAATGAACAACGGTCGACAGAATCAAGTGACGTTTAGCTCCCGGCGACGACTGACCGGAACACAGAACAGAGAGCCTGAAGTCCAGGTGCTTGTCGTCTTCTCCAAGAACAACTTCAGTTGGACTTGTACTGTAGATCTTAAAGATGCCGAGTCGGCCCGCCCCGCTCTCCGCATCCAGTGATGCGAGATGCTTAGCTGTCTTGAGGCCGAAACCGGCTACGAGCGCGTCTCGAACCGTCAGGAGGTTGCTGACCCAAGGCGCTTGGTGAGCGAAGATGAACCTCGCCAACAATTCGGGATTGGTTGACGCTCCGGTGGGAAGCTCGATCGAGTAAGCGTCGGCGAGATTCATCGATGCGTAGGCTTTAGCAATAGCCGACTCCGGAGGAAGCGACACGGATGTTGTGTGATGGTATTCGGTTGACATGTATACGGCCTATAGTTCGTTTCTGAGGTCTAAAATTTCAATCACATGATCTGGCATCTCCTGCGGGAACATTTGCCCAGCACTGTAATTGGCATCTTCTTGGCTATCCGCCCGAATCGCCCTTGTACCTTCGGACCATGACTCGCTATCGAGCGACGACTTGAGGCGATATCTGTACTTCACGAAAAAGAACTTCAGTGCTGTCATTTTTTGGCCCCAGATGAGGGTTCGAGTACGAATCACAGGAAGCGTAGCATTGAATACACCCTGGCTTAGTAGACGCAACCGAACGCCCCACTGATCTCCGACTCTCGTTGGTACTCGCCGGCTGCTTCCGGCCAGAAGCGGTCATTCAATTTCGCTATTCATATATCTCCCGAACGTGCGAAATTACTAGTCATTCAATTTCTCTCATAGGCAGGTTCATGACTTCCAACCTGACAGTCTCGAATCTTTTTGGTCCGTGGTGTGGGAATGACCACACAGGACTGATGCAGCGTTGCAAGGAGGCATGGGAGACACCTCTAGCAAATTTGAATGACCTCATGGTCGCAACTTTTTTGAATCAGAACATTGCTGTCATGCACCTGCTTGTTGAGGCAAAGCGTCGCATGAAAGAGCAGGAGCGAGATGGAACCGAGTATTTCGACGGCCAGCTTCTCGAAGCTATAGAGCGCGTGCAATCTGGCCAATAACTCATCCCATAGGGCTATTGCGTTTGACGGCATGGCAGCTTTGGGTCGAAAGAGATCTCTCACCATTTGCATCCAGAATCTCGCTACCCCAGATAGCTGCGCGAGATCAGAATCGACCCCACCGTTGCACGCTTGATACGACAACGTCATCCTGTACCCAATCACTCCAGAGGGGATCAGAGTGGATTTTGACCGCCTCCTGAAAAAGCGGCAACTGAACGTGCAAGAGCAAAACGCTCTCACCGCTCACAGACTCATGGGAAACGCCAGGACCTGGCTGGCCACCGGTGTTCCTACTGCCTTAGAAAGCTATGGTAAATCCAAAGATATTAATTGGTCAGAAACCATCGTACTTGAACTTCAAATCGACTTTCCCGGAATGCCACGTCTTTATGGTCTGCTGCTCACTCAGGAGGAGCAATTCATAGCTTTTGAAATTGACACTGATGGTGCTCATCGGCATGTTGAATCAGTGGGTCAATGGGAGAATGTTTCTGCTTACCAGGACTACTCGATTTCCAAGCGAGGCACTGGAAAAAGCTTCGCTGCAATAGCTCTCCAAGTCAAAAGTAAGCTTCTTTCCCATTCGCAGGCGCCAGTTTTCATTCGACGCAGTGGCAAGCAAGCTGACTTTCCCTAGCTATTGAGTACCGCTCTAGATCGAAAACAACCCTTCGCGACAGGCAACAATCGGCCAGAAGCAGCCCTTCGAGGCGAACCGCATTGGGCTCTTCATCCACCACTGATATGGAGGAGCTCTCCTTGGAAAACCGTTCAGGGTGACTTTCCGTATGCTTCAGATTTATTAGCCTGCTGTTCTTCCTGTTTTCACAGTCGCGTGAAAAACTGCGCGCTCTTTGCCGCTCACTTTTTGTCTGTTTTGATGGAACTGCCGATGGACATCATGGATACCAAGCAAGAAAACACCCTCGAAAAATCACTCAGGCTGGCGGCGGATGAACCGGCCCATCGACCTGACTTTTTCAAGACGCTGTTGAATTCCACTATCTACGTCCTTGGCACTGCCGGCACTGGCGAAGGTCAAGTCAACCTCGAGGCTGGTAGCAACATCAGCATCGCGCATTGGCAAAAGCCTGACGGTTCCGCTGTCATCCCGTTTTTTTCTTCGCTGCAAACACTACAAAGATCCATAGATAGCGAAGAGTCCTACGTAGAGATCCCGGCCAGATCGCTGTTTGAAATCACACTGGGCACCCCTCTTTTCCTCAATCCAAAGTCTCCTTACGGGAAAGAGTTTTTCCCGGAGGAAGTGCGCCATCTGCTCTCCGACGAGATCGGCCAAAAGCCGGTGAAGCGCACGGTCGAAAAAGACACCAAAGTGCTGCTCGGACAGCCGTCGCAATATCCGTCGAAGATGGTCAACTCGCTCACACAATTACTCGCCAAACATCGCAACGTAAAGCGTGCATTTCTGGCGTTGATGCATGACGCATCGTCTGATCAAAAGCCTCATCTGATCATTGGTATTGAAGCGGACGGAGATATTGAACTGGTCATGCACGAAGCCGGTAACGTTGCCGGGGATACCACTCCGGATGGCGAACCCGTTGACCTCTATCGCGTTCACGAAGGGGAATCAGGCCTTAGCGATTACTTCCTCAAGCAAACCGCACCCTTCTATGAACGGAAGTCGGCAGGCTGGCTGCGTTCATTGTTTGGTTTTGGCAAAGCGTGACAGAGATCAAGGCAGTGCTAACCGCCGAGCATGCCTGCGAAATCGTGCTTGGCCTGTTTGACGGCGTCATGAGAGATGGCAAACCTGAGCGTTTTGTCATTCAGTCATGTGAGCTTTCCGCCAATGGTGATTACTGGGTTATTCGCAGTAACAGTGAGGATTACGTCGTCCACGGCATGACGGAGTTCTGCTACGTCGGTGTTAACACGCACCTGATCAACGTCATGACGGGCGAGCGTGAGACAGTCGTCAGTTGCATGAGTGTCAATGAGTATCTGCAAGACAAACACGATCTGGAGGCAGTGTCGGACAACCAGTATGTACTGACTCCGGCAATTGACCGAGGCGACAAACCGGCGCTGGTCAATTTGCGTCGAAAACTGCATTGCACCTACCCGCAAACACTTACGTTGCTGACGGGCAAACAACGACCTTGGCTCACAGGTAAACGCAGGTTTCTTGAAGACGCGCAGCGACTGCCTCTCGAACAAGGTATAGCCACCCAAATCGAGTTAGTGCTTGATGCCTGCGAAGCAGTCGCCATCGGCGTCGAAACCTGGCACATCGAAGCGGTGTTGAGGGCTGTGCGCGAGAAGTTGTGCTGAGCCGACGCTAAGGTCATAAAAATGCCCTAACCCACCATCAATAGATACGGCCGACGCCATGCCCCAGCCCACAAATCACCTATTTGCTTATGTAAGGAAAATCAGCGATTTTCGGCCTGACGTTACCGCTATCGTGCTTTTCGGCCTGAAGGCCGAAGACGATGACCTGGTGTATCTGGAGATACGCTTTAAGGACTACGGAAAACTCCAAATTGAAGGCGACCACTTGATGCTTGGATTGGATGAGGCACTGGAAAGCGCCGAGTTCGAGTACGGTATTTTGCCAAATGATTGGCGAGTAATGAGCGAGGCGGAAATCCAGCGAATCCCATTCTTTGTCGGTGGAACATGCGTTTAGTGATTTGACCGCTTTGGGTTGTGGATTCAACCGGTCGACGCAACAAAATTAATTTCTGTGGTGCGGTCTCCCATCAACCTTTAACTGAACATCCCAAACCTGCACAATTGCCGGCTTTTTTGCGACAGGAAGTCTCCATGCAACGGATTGTAATTCTGGGCAATGCCGGTAGCGGCAAATCTACCCTCGCTCGCGCCTTGGGCAAGCGCCTTAGCCTGCCCGTGGTGCACCTGGACACCCTGTTTTGGGAGCCCGACTGGGTCGAACCCGATGCCGAACAGTTTCGCGTACGGGTCAGCGAAGCGATCGCTGCGGATGCCTGGATTTGTGAGGGCAACTATGCCCGGCGCACATTCGACCTCCGCCTGCCCCGTGCCGACCTGATCATTTGGCTCGATACACCGCGGCTCACCTGTTTCACCCGGGTGATCATGCGCAGCGTAATGAACCGCCCTCGCACAGACCTTCCAGCAGGCTGTACGGAGAAGCTCGACCGAGCGTTCCTGACATTCCTGAACTTCGTATGGAATTTCGATCGTGGCTACCGCCCAGGGATCGATGCGGTGCGTCAAGCCATTGGCCCGCAGATTCCTACGGTGCACTTGCGATGCAGACGGCAGATTGGCGCATTTCTAGACAGCTTGCCCGCGACGCCTGAATCCTGCCTTGAATAGATGGACAGCGGGGTTCGCCATCTGAACTCACGCCGAGAGGCGCTCATTACCTATGTGCAAATGAGTAAGCATCATCAATCCTCCGCGTAGTTGGTTTCCGACTATTTGGCGCTTCGGCAAGGCTTTGCCGCTGTTCAAACGTATTCGCTGACTTTGTGAATAGTGTCGTGTGGGATCGATCTCGATGGGTCAGGGCCTGGAGCCCGCGTCCACCTCGCAGGCCCGCGCCAGCGCTTGCGTATCGATATACTCCCGAATACTTGTCAGCTTTCCATTTCGCACGGTAATGGCGAAGACCCAATCGTCCTCCCACGTCCTGTTCGTCGCTTTAATTCTCCCCCTGGCGAAGCCGACGACCAGAACCCGGTCGCCCTGCGCTACGAATTCACGGGGTTCCATGAGTGAGGTTTCCATCGTTTCGGATTGCGTCTTAAACAAATTCGCCAATCCGGCGTGCCCGCGGTGCGTGCCGGCCAGCGGCCATTTCTCGCCGGGAATGATCCACTCGATATCTTCGGCAAACAACGCCAGCAGACCTTGCCTATCGCCGCGGCCGATGGCTGCAAACGCATCCTTCACAATCTGGACATTCTCTTGCACGTTCATCGAAATCTCTCCGTTTCTCTGACGTCTGATCGCGACGCCATGGACCTGAGGGGTGTCGGCGACTCAGCCGATATCGACGCTCAAGGCGATGTCCCAACTGGCGGCACCGTTTTTCGCCAGGCCGATCATCATCAGGCCGAGCGCCTCAAGCGTCTGGGCCATGTGCAGGCCACCGACATCCAACGGACGCAGCCCAAGACTTTCGATGAACGTCGAAACGCGCGCCTTGGCCTCCGGATCGTCGGCGGCGATGAACGCGTCGAGGAGGCCTCCCTTAGCAAGGACGTGGCCAAAGAGGGTGTTGAATGCCTTCACGACATGCGCGCTGGCGGGGGCGATTTTAGCGATCTCCTGCGCACCAGAACTTCCGGCCGGAGAGACGAGGCCCGTGAGGTCCGGGGAGGCCGTGTTGGTGATGTCGATGATCACCTTGCCGTCGAGCGCGTCCCCGTAATCGGCCACCACCGACGCCGCCCCGGTGTACGGCACGGCGAGGATGACGATGTCGCCGGCCGGCGCGGCCCCGTAGGTTCCTGTGATCGCTCCGGCTGCGAGTTTGTCGACCAGCGCCTGCGCCTTGGCGGGGTCGCGGCTGACCACCTCAACGGTGTGTCCGGCTTTGGCGCTACGGCCGGCGATCGCCGCGGCCATGCCTCCTGAACCGATGATGCTGATAGTGCTCATGTGCAGTCTCCTGGTGAAATTGCTGTCCGCCGGGCCAATTGCGACCCGGCGCCCTCCTCAACTCAACTCAGTCGACGGGGAAGTAATGGCCGTTGTCCAGGTCCTCGAGCAGGCCGGGCTGAGCAGGCTTCCAGCCGAGGGTCTGGCGGGTGATGAGGCTGGACGCCGGGAGGTCCAGCGTGACCAGATTCGCGAGGAAGCCAAAGTATCCCGGCAGCATCAGTACGTCCGCTGGAATGCTCACGGCCGGCAAGCCCAGACGGCTGCCAATGGCCTCGGCGATCTCGCGGAACGAAATAGCCTCGTCGGCAACCGCATGCCAATTTTTGCCGGCAGGGCCCTTCTCCAGTGCCAGACGAAACACGACGGCGAGGTCGCGAGCGTGCACGGCCGACCAGTTGTTCTTGCCGTCACCGGGATATCCGATGACGCCCTTCTCCTTCGCGAGTCCGATCAGTATCGGGAGGAAGCCGGCGTTGTCGGTCGTGCTGTGCATGATGGTAGGAATCCGCACGACCGAGGACCGCACGCCTTGCTTGGCGAGACCGAGTACGGTTGTTTCGACGATGTTACGAACTCGCAAGGTGCCCTTGAACTTCTCGCCGCCAGAGAGGGTGGGATCATCCTCGGTTGCTGGACGGCCGAGATGTTCCCAGCCCGGCGAGCCGATGCTCCCAGACGTGACCAGCGGCTTTCCGGTCCCCTTCAGTGCCTCGCCGTATGCGAGCATGATCGCCTGCTCCGCGGCAGCCACCGCGTCGAGGCCTCCGGTGGGAAGCAGGTCTTGCCTGTGCGCGACGTGAATGACACCGTCGGAATCCGCTGCCGCCGCTTTTAGCCCGTCGAGATCATCAAGGTCGCCGCGACGCACCTTGGCGCCAAGCGCAGACACTGCCTCTGCGGACTTGTCCGACCGGGCAAGCGCAGTGACCTCGTGACCGGCTGCAATGAGGTCGGAAATGATATACGGACCGGAATGGCCGGTCCCGCCAGTAACGAAAACGTGCATGTTGATGCTCCTTATAAGTGATGAGATGCGAGAAGAGGTACTACGGGTGCACTCAGCCGAGAAGGCTGACGCCGATTGAAAAGTTGGTGTGCTTGACGGAGTGGGCGGTGAGGCCCAGCGAAAGCAGACAGGCATGCTCCAGCGTTCGCGCCATGAGCAACGGCCCGGTGTCCATCGGGCGCAGTCCGAGTGTCTTGATGAACGCCGAGACGCGAGCCTTCGCCTGCGCATCGTCCCCGGCGATGAACACGTCCAACGAATGACCCTCGATAGAACCGGCAGCCAGGACGTGGGAGAACTGAGTGTTGAACGCCTTGACGACTTCAGCATCGGCCGGGGCAGCTTTGGCGATTTCCTGTGCGCCGAAACTGTCCTCAGGGGTCACAAAGCTTGTGAAGTCGGGGGCGACGGGGTTGGTGATGTCGACAAGAAGCTTGCCTGCCAGCTCTTCGCCGTATTGCTTCACCACGTCGAGAACGGCGGAGTAAGGAACCGCCAGGATGACAATATCCCCGGCAGGGGCTGCGCCGAACGTTCCTGTCGTAACGCCGGCTCCGATCTGCTCGGCCAGCGCCCGCGCCCTGTCGGTGTCACGACTCATCACCTCGACGGTGTGTCCGGCCTTGGCGGCAAGGCCGCCGATCGCTGCGGCCATGCTGCCTGAGCCGATGATGCTGATAGTGCTCATGCGCAGTTCCCTTACAGATATGGGGTTGATCATTCATGGACTGCCGGTGCGATCCGGCGACCGCGATCAACGTACGAACCATGCTGGTCGCTTCACTTGCAAAAAGCAAGTGAACAACAGGAATTTACTTGCACCATGCAAGTGATGTTAAGATCCGGCCATGAAAACAGCATCTAAAGAAGACGTTCGGTCCCATTGCGCAGTGAACTATGGCGTGGAGATCTTCGGCGACCGGTGGTCGCTCTTGATCATTCGCGACATCGTTTTTGTGGGTAAGAAAACGTATGGCCAGTTCCTGAAATCGGAAGAGGGAATCGCGTCTAATGTCCTTGCTTCCCGCCTTGCCTTTCTTGAGGGGCAAGGAATTCTCTCGAAGGCACCCAACCCCGACGACAGGCGCAAGGATTTCTACACGCTGACAGAGAAGGGTCTGGACCTTATCCCCATCGTGCTCAACATCGTCCTATGGAGCGCGAAGCACGATTCGAAGTCTTACGTACGGGACCTCGAGGAGTTCGTTACTCAATTAAGTCGAAACCCCATGCAGGTGAGCGAAGAGTTGAAGACGCTGGTGCGCAATGGCGGATGTATGTTTCCTGAGAACAAGGAATGAGCAAGACGACAAGCGCGCCCTGTCACGTCGCACGAACTATAAAACCTCCACCGGCGTTGCGTCCGCGCTGGGCATGATCAGGTATTTTCCGTTCAGGAAAATAAATCTAGTGTGTAACGCTCAAGCGTGAGAACACCCGCACTGAGTTGCGGGTTTTTTACGTGTCTATCGAGTCGCGGATCACTGCCGCGAGAATCCGAATCCCCTCATCAATCTCCTGCGTCGTCAAACCTGCATAGCCCAAAATCAGGCCCGCAGATCGCTTATCCTCTTGCGATGCGGGATCAGCAAACAGCGGCGAGAGCGGATAAACGCCAACCCCGCGTGCCAGCGCGGTGGCCTGCAATGCAGGCTCGTCCTGAGGTCGAAGTGCAGGCAGCAGCAACACGCCATGCAGCCCCGCCGCCATGCCCACCAAATGTCCGTGCCCCGACAGATACTGCTCAACAGCCTCCAGCAACGCTTTTCGCCGCCGCTCGTTTTCCCGGCGCAAGCGGCGAAGGTGGCGTTCGTAGCTGCCGCTTTCGATCAACGCGGCGAGCACGTTTTGCTCCCAGCCCGGCGCGTGACGATCGGTCAGGCGTTTGGCTTCGCGGAATACTTGAACCAACTCCCGGGGAAGTACCAGATACCCCAGTCGCAGTTGCGGTGACAGCGCCTTCGAGAACGTGCCGACATAGATAACCCGCGCATCGCTGTCCATGGATTGCAACGCGTCGATGGGGCGCTGGCCATAACGAAACTCGCCGCCGTAATCGTCCTCGATGATCCAGGCGCGATGGCGGCTCGCCCAATCCAGAAGCTCAAGACGACGTGCAATCGGCAGCACTCCGCCCATGGGGAACTGGTGCGACGGCGTTACGTAGGCCAGGCGCACGCGCTCATCTTTTGGCAGATCGTTCGTATCCAGACCAGAGGCGTCGACCAGGGTTGGCAACGCCTTCGCACCGGTGGCCTCAAAGCAATATCGAGCCATGCGGTAGCCCGGTTCTTCGAAAACGAAGGCATCGCCTGGGTTAAGCAAAAGCCGCGCGCAGAGGTCGATCCCTTGCTGCGAGCCATGCACGACCAGAATTTGTTCTACCTCACAGGTCAAGCCCCGTGCCCGGCGCAGGTAGGCTTGCAACGCGCGGCATAAGCGCCCTTCCCCTTCGGGCTGACGCTTGACCAGTTCGGTGCGATAAGCACGCTGCCAACCCAGGGCCGGAAAATCCCTCGACGCCACCGAGCCATACCTGAAATCGATGCGCGCCTGTGGTGACGCCATGCTGTACGGCTGGATGGCGGCCACCCGCTGCCCATAGGCGGAAAGCGCGGGCGGCAAATTCTTGGACTTTGCCGAATCCGCTTGCACGGCTGGAGTGCTCATCACGCTCCCGACCCGCGCCGCTTTCCCCGCCGATGTCACTAAAAAACCCTCGGCGGCCAGTTGCTCATAAGCCGCCGTCACCGTGGTTCGCGATATACCGAGTTCGGCCGCCAACGCTCGCGTCGACACCATCTTCGCGCCGGCGGCCAGCGTGCCGTCTTCTATTTGCGCGCGCAGTTTGGCGTAGATCCGGCGTTCCGCTCCGCGAAAGGATTCATTTGACGGCGTGGACAACTGGCCCATGGGGAAACCTCAAAACTGGCACTTTTCATTGTGCAGGTCGTGATTGAAATTATGGGTGCCCGGCAATCGAAAATGAAATCCCCCCAGTCAACCGGAACAGGAGGCAAGCCCTTGGAACTGACCGTCACCACCCTTCTCGTCACCTTCGCCGGGGTATTCCTGACCTGTTTCATGAAGGGCGCTTTCGGCGGCGGCTTTGCGATTATCGGCATCCCACTGCTGTCGCTGGTAATGGACCCGATCACCGCTGGCGGCCTGCTCGCGCCGTTGTTTATTGCCATGGACCTGTTCAGCCTGCGCTATTGGAAGCCGTCCACCTGGTCCAGACCGGATTTGAAGTTGCTGGTGCCTGGCCTGATCGCCGGGATTGGCGTCGGCTATCTGTTGTTTCGGGTGATGGACCACCGGGCGATTTCCATCGTGATGGCGGCGATCACGCTGATTTTTGTCGGCCTCTGGTTCAAGGCCGGGGGCGAAGTCAGGGTACAGCCGCGTTCATCGCCCAAGGCAGTGGCCGCCGGCATCACCTCGGGCATCACCACCATGGTTGCGCATTCGGGTGGGCCACCACTGGCGATCTACCTGCTGCCGTTGGGCTTGAGCAAACAGGTATATGCCGGCACCACCAGCCTGTTCTTCACCGTGGGCAATCTGCTCAAGGCCATGCCCTGGCTGCTGCTGGCCCGACCCACCGGCAACGTCCTGAGCCTGACCGCCCTCTGCCTGCTCGCCATTCCCTGTGGCGTGTGGCTGGGCTGGCGGCTGCACGCCCGGTTGGACCAGCGCCAGATGTACCGCGCCTGCTATGGCTTGCTTGTGGTCACGGCGGTGAAGCTGCTGTGGGATGGTGTCAGTGGCTACATCGGCTGAGAATGACTTCGCCTGTCACCTACTCCTCGAACCGCCCGGAGCCTTCCCGATCACGCTCATATCGCCTCGTAAGCGCAAACGCCGGCAGCCAGGATTCGCGCCGGACGATCCAGCTTTCGTAGGTGGGTTTGAGTTGATCCGGGGTGTCGAGAGAGCCCAGGTTCACCTCGATCTCGTCGTCGGTGCGGGCAAAATCGGATGAGCCGCAACGCGGACAGAAAAACCGCCCGGCGTAGTCGCGTGTTTCGCCCTGAATCGTCACCGCGGCCTGAGGGAAAATTGCGGAGGCGTGGAAAGCGCACCGTGATGCTTGCGGCAGTCGATTGAGGG
Organism: Pseudomonas sp. 5Vm1k; assembly: GCF_056161485.1. NCBI lineage: Bacteria > Pseudomonadati > Pseudomonadota > Gammaproteobacteria > Pseudomonadales > Pseudomonadaceae > Pseudomonas > Pseudomonas sp. 5Vm1k. The sequence goes on along the minus strand of NZ_JBSPCZ010000012.1, from coordinate 63,205 downwards.
GCTTTGCGATAGACAGTTATAGCTAAAAGCAGACGCTCATCTGAGAGGCAGTTACCGGCCAGAAGCCCCCGTCCAGCTAGGGCGGTTCTCGGCCGCAGACGAACGTTGACCAACGGCTCTATTCAACCGAATGCAGCCTTAAAAGACGCTTGAGAAGCCAAGAGCGATTAAGTACTCGAGTCAGTTGACCATGGTTCCACGATGGGTGTTCAGGGCTTCCCTATGCCTTTAATATCGGCCCCCTCACAGATGTCATGGTCAAAACAGCTTGATACGAATACCAGGCGGGCCAAAGGAAATGGAAAGTAGGATTAAATTATGGAAAATCAGAGAAAGGTCGAGCACTGGGCGTATCCGTTCAAGCTAAAGCGAGCAGGTAATCAAAATTTCGAGGCGCAGGATCCAAAGCAATACTACGAAGCGCTGGCTAAGGCCCTGGGCGGGTTCTATCCGATGGGCATTAATGGTTCCTGGCATGGCGGAATTCATTTTGATAAAGGAACTGGTGATTTCCTCGACCAATCCTCAGTGTGCTGCATCGCCGATGGGCAGGTAATTGCATATCGAGTCGATGAGACGGCCCCCATCACAGAGTATTTCGGAGAGCATATGCGTGTTGTGCAAGCTCCCTATTCCACGGGACTTGTACTTGTCCGGCACCGACTCGAGATACCAAGCGCGAATAGCGACCAAACTGAGAACGCGCCGCCAGTTGGGGAGTTGAATTTTTACAGCCTCTACATGCATCTGCTTGACTGGGCTGGCTACCAGAAACACGACGCTCCTCTACCTCCGCCTCTCTTCGGCCCGATCATCTACAGCCCAAAAGCGGAGAAGTCGGTCGATAATTTTCTTGGAATGAGCACTAGAGCTGGTGCTCCCGGAACGGCCGGCCACAGTATAAAAAATGCTATTTTGCCCAAAGGTGTAAAGATCAGAACTGCCGAGTCAGCGCCTGCACCTAACGGGAAATGGAAGAAACTGAGCGCCGTACTCGAGGGGAATTCCATTCCCGAAACTATTAGTGAAGCATGGATCTATACCGGAGAGCTGGAGGCTGTTAGCCCCGACACATATTTAGTTTCTGTGCAGTCCAATGACTCCAGCTCTGAGTTGCTACCAGGGAAAGGGTTGAATATCTACAAAACTTCGAAGGGCAAACAAAAAAACTCAATCACTGCCGTCTTGCCACTAGGAGTGAAGCTGACTATCGAGGAAGGCAGTGGAGAGTTCCGGAAAATTAGCAGTTTCACTGAGGGCGTAAATACCTTCCCGCTTACAGCTGAGAGCTCCAAAAATATCCAGGGCTACGTAGCTATAAGTGCTTTGCAAGCACAACCAAGCAAGCCTATTACTGATACTTTTTATCTATTACCTGAACCTTACGAAATCAAGGCAGGGGAAATAGTCGGGCACTTAGGGCCCTATCAAAACGTCAATGACAGTGAGACCAGATCGCTCTTACATTTAGAGATATTTAGCTGTGATGACGTGCCGGCGTTTATAGCTAAAAGTCGGAACCATGCAAAAACTCTGGATGAAACACGAAAAACACTGCTAAAAATTCACAAAGGCGCAAGTCGGCTGATTGGGCACAAGGACAGTATTAATGCCCAAAACCCACCTAATATATGTCAGGAAGGTTCAATTGTTGGAGCTGACCTGATAATTCCTCAGCGGGTTCTCGAAGATCTGCCGACTTCCCATCGAATGACAGATACCAAAACCTTTTCCGTGAGCACTCCGCCTCAAGCTATTCGCTGGTGGCGTTTGGATAACTTGCTCGAAGACGACAAAGGTAAACCGATCAATGGCTGGCTTGCTGAGCAGGACTTGATAACTACTCGTCATAGCCCTTGGGAGTGGGAGGGTTTTGATTTCATTGAAGAGAGTGGAAAACCGGTTGAATATCTTGCCCATCTTCTGGACACACGAGGCATGCTCAGCAAAGAAGAGCGAGAAAACTATCGAGCCAAAATTAGTCAAGCGGATAATGGGCCTATCAAGCAAAGGCTTTACGACATCATCGACACTAATAAAGACAACAAATTTAGTATCGAGGAGATCCACTCTGCGTTAGCTAAGCTCTGGCATGCTCAATCAATATCACAACTGATGACACGTTATGAGAGTGAATGGTTTTGGAACGCTGCGAAATGGGATGAGCTCGATCCTCTGCTAGATCACACTCCCTCACAGCCTAACCTAAATTGGACTAATGAGAAAAAAAGAATCGAAAAGTTATCATGGTGGAAAGATGCTGGATTATCGGATGATGGGAAAGCATGGCACTTTCATTTAATGGGATTACTTGGCAACTTCACCTATCCAACTGATGATAATAATTTGAAGTGGCTGAAAGTGCCTTTCGGTCAACTAACTTTCGATGCTGAGGGGAACGACTTTGAAGATGCAGGTCATCCTTCCCATCGATATTTCAGCCGAGTCGTGCACTGGCCAGAAGGCGTGTCGGGGGTAACGATTGGTCGTGGCTACGATTTGGGTCAACAAGCTGATCCAAGAGCTGTCTTGATGAATGCTGGAGTAAAAGAGCCTCTGTTGTCATGGTTGGTAGGGGCTAAAGGTTTGCATGGGCAAGCCGCAAAAACATATTTAGATAGCGCAACTCAAGAAATCAGAAAGCATGTAATAACGCGAAAACAACAATATATGCTATTCATAGATGTCTACGAAACCATGAAAAAGGATGTTTTTAGGATTTCGGACGTAATTAGCAACCAAGAAAAATATGGTGTCCTGTCTTGGGACTCCATCAATAAAAAAATTCAAGATGTAATTATTGATCTCCGATATCGAGGAGATTACCACGTGCCTTCCAGAAAGTTTATTCAAGGGCCGTTTACTGGAAATGATCTAGCGAAAATAAAACAAGAAATGTCTAAGCATAGCAACTGGGTGGGCGTGCCTCCAAATAGGTTCGCAGAAAGAAATCGTTACTTGGAGAATAATTAATGCGCATTTTACATCTGACAGCTTACATGTTTTTTGGGCTGGCTTGCATCTCATCTGTGACGGCGGCCGAATTTGACTACAAGCGAGTCTACCAAGCAGATACAGGTAAAATAGACAAATACATAGTCAGATATTTGAGATCCTTCGACTCTCCATGCATCCGGGTGCAATCGCTTCTACCGGGTGGGAAGGGAAAAATACTAAAAGAAAAAGAGCTATGCTCCATTGACGGCAAGAGTTTTCTCGACGGGTTTACTCAGGTAGAGTTAAAAAAGGGAGAGTTCCAAGACGGAAAGTTGACTTTTATGTTTGAGATAATGCCGCTCGAGCCTGCACCTGAATTTATCAGAAAATGTACTGTTCCGTTCGATGATGGCGCACCTCAGGATCTTGTTTGTGAAACGATAACGCCATGATCTGAAAAATCCTTGGAGGAGCCATCGGCAATTATTCATTCCTAACTTGGGATTTAGGTGTCGGTGGCTTGACTGAAAACCATGCGTTGTTCTGTGGTGTGTCAGGTAAATACTTGCTGGATCGGAAGCGTTATGCATGCATCTGCTTCAACGCTTCTAAGATCGCTTCTCGCTGTAATCGCTTCATGCAGTTTGTCTATCGTCCGAATACAACGCTTCGAGGAGTGTCCGCTTTTGGCTGTCGATTACAGCCCTTCGCGACAGGCAGAAATCGGCCAAAAGCGGGCGGTCAGCTTTGGTTCAGAAAGAAACCTGACGCTACGCCTTCGCTACGATCTCGTCCCACGCGGTAGGGCTGGGAAATAGCTCGTTCAGGAAACCCACAAACGCCTTCACATTCGGGCTGCCTCGACGGCTCTCTGGCCACAAGGCCGTGATGGAGGAACGGTCGACTGCGAACTGTGGAAATAGCGGCTTCAGTTCTCCCCGTGCGACATAGGGCGCGGCGACATAGGTGGGTGAAATGCCAATGCCACCGCCAGCTGCAAGCACTGCGGCAACCGCATCGCTGGCGTCGATGACGATGGATGCGTCGGGCGCTATCTCCACCATTTGGTCCCCCACGTTGAATGGCCAACGCAGCGCTTGGCCCGAGCTCTGGTAGCGAAAATTCACGCAGTCATGGTCGACCAGGTCGCTGAGTTCCAGGGGCGTTCCGCGTTTGGCTAAATAGGCTGGAGAGGCGAAAGCGCAGATTCGATGCGGCCCCAGCGCGCGGGAGATAAGCCGCGAATCGGCCAGGTTGCCCACGCGCACAGCCACATCGATGCCTTGCGCAACGATGTCCACAAACTGATCGCCCAAGCGCAGGTCGATGGCGAGCTTGGGGTAGCGCTCACGAAACCTGGGAATCGCTGGCGCCAATATGTTCAGCCCGATAGGCGGCGGCGCGGTCACTTTCAAGGTGCCGGAGGGCTCAGCGCGCGAGGCCACTGCGGCCTGCTCGATGTCCTCTACTTCGCGCAGAATTCGTAGCGCGCGTTCGTAAAGATCCCGGCCTTCAGGTGTCAGGATCAACGAACGGGTGGTGCGGCTGAATAAACGCAGCTCGAAATGTTGCTCCAGGCGTTGCACGCTTTTGCTGATAGCGGACGGCGACACAGATAAATCGCGGGCTGCAGCGGTGTAGCTGCCTAAAGAAGCAGCGCGGGCAAAGGCAATAAGACCGGTAAGGCGGTCTAACCCTATTTGTTCCTTCATGGCACTAGTAAAGCGACTTATGGCCTGATTATCAATGTTGGCTCCAACCTTTAGTCTTTGCCCAACGACGCCATTCAGGCAGTCAAGGAGATCGATCATGAGCCATTCCACCAACCTCCAAACCGCATTTACCCAACAGCTACCCGCTCATCTGGAACGCCGCACGGTGGTGATTTTCGGCGGCACATCCGGTATCGGTTTAGCCGCCGCGATTCAAGCCAAATCCGCCGGGGCATCGGTGATCGTGATCGGCTCCAATGCCGAGCGCGCCGAGCAAGCGGCGACGGAACACGGGCTCGCCGGCTGGCGCGCCGCTGACGTCACCAACGGAGATGCTGTCTACGCCGCCTTGGCGGATATCCCTCATGTGGATCACCTGGTTCTACTCGCTGGCACATTTGTGGCGGGTAAAGTGCTGGACGCTGAAATCGACTACCTGCGTCGGGCGTTCGAAGAGCGTATATGGGCTTCGTTGCACGCCATCCGCGCGTTGGGAAATCGGTTGTCCAAGGACGGCTCCATCGTCTTTATTTCTGGCTGTTTGGCCGACCGGCCCAACGCCCATGGCACTGCTGTGATCGCTGCTGCATCGGCGGCAATGGAAGCGCTGGCACGTGGCCTCTCCCTGGAGCTGGCGCCCATCCGTGTGAACACCCTGTCCCCAGGCCCGATCGACACCCCCATTTTTAGCAAAGCCCTGGGCGAGGGGCGCGATGCGTACGTGAGCGCATGGGAACAGGTGCTACCGTTGCATCGCATCGGTACCTCCGCTGAAGCAGGCGCCGCTACCGTTTTCCTGATGACCAACACTTTTATGAACGGCGCCACGCTAAACATCGACGGCGGCGCTCGGCTGGTCTGAGTGACCTGCCTCGCACTGAGTCCATTTCAGGAACAACGCCATGACTGCGCCGGATGCGTTGCGGTTTAGGATTACTTCCGGCCAGAAGCGGCCTTCTTTTGTCCATTGCTTAAGATCAAAAGCTCGCGGCTAAAGCCCACCTACATGGGATCGTAGTTCCAAATAAAACTACCAGAACAGGAGTTTTATGCATAACGCCCCCATATCAGGTCCTACTAGCACACGAGCCCGACCGGTCGCTACCCCGTTACGCTATCCGCGCAAGATCGCCTCACCAGTTCGTGGGTCTGTGAGGGTCACGTTCTCAAGCGCTCTGATGCGCCAGCTCTCGTTGTGCATCGTCAACACGGCGAGAATCAGCGTATCCACTACTTGTGGGCCGGCCGGATGGGCGGCGCCGGCCGCCAGGCGACTCCAGAAATGTATGACTGCCACCCCGTCAGCGATATGAACGATATCGATCAGTTCGTTCTGGAGCGTAGAGTCGCGATAGATCGTTTCGTGAATGGGAACGTGGAGCGACACAATCTCTTCAACGCCCCGGACATAGTGTCCGAAACGATTTACGAACGTCGCGTCTTGATCGAACAGACCTCCTAGAGCAACCATGTCGTGATCATTCCAAGCCGCTTGGAATGCACCGGGTACATCTTCAGGTTTTTTCATCTTGGTCATAGGGGTGTGCCGTATGCCTCTTGGATGACTAAGGTGCATGCCTGGTCTCTGCACCCGTCATCAGTTTTATTGATCAACAACCTTGATCCGCGTCAGCCCTACCCGCTCAGCCTGCTCTAAAACCTCCACCGGCGTTGCGTCCGCGCTGGGCATGATCAGGCTATTCTCTCCATCCCCGAAATGCAGTTGTAGCAGGTGCATAGCCGCCTCGTGAATGGGCAGTTGAGGTTGCTTGAGTTCGAACACGTGGGTGCGGGGCTCGCCGTCGAACAGGTATTTCAGGGTGTAGTTGCGCATGGTGGATTCTCGTCAGGGAAGAAGTGCCGTTAACAATCCCGACTTATTGGACAGCGCTTGGTTCAACTATCAGGCAGCCGCCGGTGAATGGGCTCATGTCGTGTCTCCCCTGTGATTGGATAAGTGGGAGATATGAAAATAGCTTTCGCGAGCAAGGTCGCTCCACATTTGATTGACGTTGTTTGCAAATTTTCAGCCTGAACAGTCAATAAGTCCGCCCCCTATTTCGGATATCATTCGAGCGTTTTCAAGCCTGGTAGAAAGAGATGAATCGTCAAAAGAAATTACAGCAGCTGTTTAAGGCTAAAGCCAAAAAGGCCAGTGCCAAACTGGCACCGCAAAAAAAGGATAAGTACATCAGTAAGGCCGACCGGTTGAAGCTGGAGGCTGAAGGCGATCAGGACACCATCAGCTCCTCTGAAAGCTGATCCATGAGCGACGATACCTACACGCGATACATACGCTTTCAGACGCCCGATCCTGGCATTGCCCCACGGGAACAGGTGCTGATGCTTGCTCAGGAGAAAGCCTGGGCGTATGAGCGTGCTTCCGGGCATCGCTTCAGTTGGATCGCTGTGTTATTACCGCCGCTGTGTTTTGGTCCTGTTCTGCCGGGTATCGCGTTTTTACTGGGCCTGTTGCTCTATCGATCGTTGTTTGCCTCTGGCCTGGATATCGACCAGATCGTCGGAGATTCCTTTGTCTGGCTTGCGCTCGCGACGTTGCTCTTCATGGCGACCTGGGTGTTACGCAACTATCTGCGCGATACCCGCGACCCGACCAAACGCTATTGGCAGTCGATGCCGGATGAAGGTCTGGTCGAGCTTGAGCGCCATTCCCTGGAATCCGGAATCAACCTGTGGTCTTCCGATTACGACCCGGACTGCAACACCCTTATGCAGTGGAAAAACGGCAAGCTGGAATGCGTGCAGGACAGCGGTGTGTCGCAATGGGTCGTGGCGAAAACCACTGCGGGCCATTGGCTGGTGCTCAAAGAACAGTTTCCGGGCAATTTCAATTACGGACGGGTCGGGACAATGCCCGCGCCGGACAAGCACATGCAACCCGGCAAGGAACTGACGATCGCCTTCGCTCCTGGCACCAATCTCGCTCTCGGCCGACGTTTCAGCGGCGCGCAGATGCCATTGATGAACACGCCCTATTGGCTGTCTGCCGATGAGCTCAAGCGCCTTGCCGAGGTCGCCCATCACTGGACCTTTTTCCCTCCCGAGCGCTACGCCGTGGTCAATCAGCAGGACGCCGAGTGGGTGCAAAGGCTGGTGGACAAGGCGCAAGCCAGCGTCGGGCCCTGTCCGGAACGTCAAACCTCGACGCTGGTTTAGCTCGGCACCGCCAGCCCTACTTTCACACGATCCAGCGCCACGATGGTCTTGAACCACGTCACGTTGGCGTTTTCGGCAAACAATCGCCGGGCCAATGCCTGGTATTCCTGCATGCTGGCCACGGTCAACACCAGGACGAAATCCACCTCGCCGGTGACGTAGTAGCACTGCTGAACTTCGGGCACCGCGAAGTGTGCCTTCATCGCCTCCAGCGCCTCGATACTGGTGCGCTCGGCCATCACTTCCACAATGATCGTGATTGGTCGGCCGACGGCGGTAGGGTCGACGATGGCGACATTGCCAGTGATGACACCCCGTTCTTCCATTCGCTTGATGCGGCGCTGAACGGCAGCCGTGGAGAGATTGACCTGCTCGGCCATCACGCGCAGCGGTGTGGTGTTGTCGCGCTGGACGAGGTCGAGGATGGCGCGGTCGAATTTGTCCAGCAAGTCGGATGCAGCGTCGTTTTTTATCATAGTAGGCCGCGAGAAATTTTCTCGAAAACTACCAGAAAACCGCGACCCTTTATCCAGTCATGCGAAATATTATCTTGCCCACAGCCTGCACACGCAGCCTGCTCGGGAACTCACAAGGATATTTTTGGCATGGTCGCTTTGTTTCATCTTTCCCCGGTCTTGTTGGTGACAGCCATGCTCGTGGTGCTGCGCCGGCCGCCCGTTCACGCCGCTATCGTCGGCACTCTCCTCGTCATGGTGCTCTGGTTCGCCGGCGCTGCTGATGCGTGGCACCCGGGCAGTATGCTGGCGGCCGCCCGAGATACGGCGGTACTGTTTGCGAGTACGGCTTTCGTGATCGTACCGGGGCTGGCCTTCGTGATTTTTATCGAACGCCTGGGCGTCAACCTGGCGCTTAGCCAATGGGTGCGATCACTGGGCCTGAGGCGCGGTGATCAGCTGGTGTTTATCGTCCTCGGACTGGCGCCGTTGCTGGAAGCGATGACCGGTTTCGGTGTGTCATTGATCGCAACGGTGCCCCTGTTGCTCAGCCTCTTCGAACGTCGAGTCGCGTTGCGAATAGCGCTTGCCGGCATGGCAATCATGCCGTGGGGAACGCTGGGCCTGGCCTCGGTGATTGGCGCCTCGCTGGCTCACCTGGACGCCACCGCGCTGGCGTCGACCTCGGCGCTGATCAGCGCACCGGTTTTTCTGCTGCTCAGTGCGATGGCGCTATATCTGGCAGGCGTTCGTGAGTCGCGAGAATGGCGCGGGCTCGGCGCTTTCTGGTTGCTGTTTGTGGCGGTGCTCTACAGTGCCAGTCGGTGGCTGGGGCCGGAAGTGGCCGGCGTGGCTGCGGGCCTGGTGACGGCAGTTGCGGTGCTGTCTGCCGGGCTGTGGCGCCAGCGCCGCAGTGATGGCGAACACGGTGCAGTGCAGTGGCCGCGTCAGGCGTGGCCATATCTGGTGCTGATTGTCTGCATTGTCGCGTTGAAGACGCTGTGGACGATCACCGCTTGGCAGGACCTCTGGATCGTTCAAGGCGCCCAGGTCACCTGGAAGCCACTGGCATCACCTGGGGTGGCGCTGATTCTGGTGCTGATCGGGCTGGGGTTTCACGCGCGCAATATCCAACGCCCGGAAGGCTCCGACATCAGCCTGCCTGCTGCGTTGGCGACGCGTGCGAAGCGGCCATTGCTGACCATTTTCTTCTTCCTCGCGATGTCGCAGATGATGGTGAAGGCCGGCTTCCTGGCGGGTTTGATGCAATTGCTGACGGGCCTGTCGTCCACCGCCGCGACGTCGCTGGTTGCCATGCTGGGCGCGCTGTCAGGCTACATGACCGGGTCGAATGTGGGCGGCAACGCGATCTTCATGCCAGCCATCGCAATGCTGCCCGAGCCCTCTCGACTCTTGCTGGCAGCGGTGCAGAACAGTGCTGCAGGACATGCAGCGCTGGGCTCACTGTCGATCGTCATGCTGATCCTCGGACTGGCTAAAACCCAGGCAAAGGAAGAAAGCGAACTGGTCCGGTTTGGCTTCGCGCTGGTCTGTCTCAATACGGCGTTGGTCGCGTTGGGTGCCGGGTTACTGAGCGCATGGTGAAAACCGCGGGCGTCACAATCTCGTCACGCCCACCTGCTATCTTCCTCGCGCGTCCCGCCCTGCCCCGTTGCCCGACCCAAGGTGCCCCTGAAGGTGTTCTCAACCTCGACACGCCAGCAAATCATCCTCAGATCCAACGACATGCGCTGCGACGACTTTGGCGCGTTGTTCTCAAAGATGTTCGGCAACCGCTACGCCGACACGCCGCCCCCACCGGGGCATATCATCATCGGCGGAGTCTACGGCCGACACGAAGGCGTAAGTTTTCGGCGCATGCATTACCGGGGCGACTTCACGGTAGCGTTTCCCGATCCCGTGGATGAAATCACTTTCGTCATCCCGACTGCCGGCAAGATCGTCTTCAATCACGCAACCGAGTCAGTGGGCGTTGCCCATGTCGGCCTGGCCATCGACAAGGCCGATGTGCGCTCAATGCGCTTTATCGACAATCATGCGCAGCACGGGATGTCGATCAAACGAGGGCTACTCACCGAGCGACTGTCGACGCTGCTGGGCAAGCCGATCTTGAACAAGCTGGTTTTCGCGCCGGAGGTGGATCTGAATACTGCGGCTTTTCAGGGCATCAAGGCCTTGATCGACCTGGCCACGGGAACCGAGTTCGACCTGCTGATCAACGCCGGCACGCTGATGCCATCGCGCCTGCGGGAGATTCTGGTCGACGCGGTGCTGGAGGCCTGGCCACACAACTTTACCCAAGCCCTTCGGCGCCCTGCCCCGCAGATAGCGCCACGGCATGTGAAGCTGGCGGTCGAGTACATTCAGGATCATCCGGATAATCTGGTCAGCGGCACGGATCTGGCGCGGCTGAGCAACGTCAGTCAGCGTGCTTTGCAGGATGGGTTTCGGCGGTTCGTGGGTACTTCGATTGTGGCCTACCAGCGGCAAGTGCGTTTGGAGCGTGCCTACGATGCACTGGTGAACAGTGCTGCGACGTCCGTGACCGATGTGGCTTTGCGCTACGGTTTTAGCAACGTCGGCAGGTTTTGCCAGTACTTCCAGAACGCCTACGGCGTCAGCCCGGCGGAAGCGAAAAACCGCCGGCGCTGACTGGATCGCACCACGAAACAAATGTGGGAGCGAGCCTGCTCGCGAAAGCGATAGACCAGCCAACATTGTTGCTGAATGGAAAACCGTATTCGCGAGCAGGCTCGCTCCCACAGGATCAGGTGTCGGATGCAATCCCCCCGAATGACACCGAACAAATGTAGGAGCGAAGCTTGCTCGCGAAAGCGGTGGGTCAGCCACATCAATGCTGAATGTGCCGGCCTCTTCGCGGGCAAGCCTTGCTCCTACAGGGGATTGGTGTTTACAGGGCAATCTGCAATTCCATCAGAACAGATAGCTGGCCTTAAGGCCGCCGCTGAAGCCATGGCTGTCACCGCCGCCACTGGCACCGACTTCCGCGCCCACGCTCAGTGCGCCAAGGTTGGCCATGAGATTGACGCCACCAGTGAACTGATCGCGGTTGTCGAAGGCGGCTCGCTGTTCGATGTCCAGGCCCAACAGGTGACCTTCGCTGTCGACGGTGTGTTCACCCAGCACATGCTCGTAGCCCACCTCGACTCCCGGCACCAGATTCCACGCCCCCATGCCAATCGGCGCGAACGATGCCTTGAGATTCGCCACCGCACTACGGCGGGTGGCCTGGATGCCATCGACGTCAAGGGCCAGTTCGCTGCCCTTCTCCTTGAAGCCCGACAAGTCCAGGTGACTGACGCGCACACCGAGGCTTGGCTCAAGAATCATCCCGTTCAGCGGCAAACGGTAGCCCAGCGCCAGGCTTGCGCCGGAGAGATTGCCATGGCTATCGCCCTTGGCCGAACCAAGGCCACCGCCGAGGTCGCGTTTGCTGTCGTAGTCGAGCCAACCGGCGTTGAGGTCTGCATCGACAAACAGCCCGCGCTCCAGACCGTCCGGTGCAAAGCGTGCGCCCACGGAAAAAAAGGTCAGGTCAGTATCCGCCTCGCCACCCGCCCCGCCGACGTTGCCGCGACTGTAGCCGAAACCGCCATGAGCGCTGAGTTGCTCGGAGAAACGCTGGGTCAGGCCGACCATCAAGCCTTGGCTGTGCTCGTTGCTGCTGGCGACATGAGACGAGCCGTCAGTACCCAGATAACCCGCCAGCGCCGTGCTCCACAAACGGTATTGGCCGACTTTGAGGTCCGTGCCACTGCTGAATGGCGCCGCTGCCTGATCGATCATCGCGCCCTGACGCAACAGGTAACTGGCGGCGTCCGCATGCACCTGCCCACCGACGGTGGACTCGACACCGCCAAGGCTGCCGGCATCGATGGCTGACTGCAGGTAATAGTTATAGGCGCTGTAGGTGCCGGACAGATTGCTGTTCTGCAACTGCTGCAACAGTTGAGCGCCAGCGGCGGCGTTGCCGATCAGGCCAGCCTGGCCCGGCAGGCTGTTGTACTCGACCATTTTGCCGCGCAGTACGTAAAGGGTTTCCTGGGACAAACCCAGGCCTTGCTTGAGGTAGTTGTCCATGCTGCCGTACTGCGCCGTGACCTGATCCAGACCGGCTTGCAGGTAACTGGCCTCGACGCCGAGCAAAGGCGCATAGATCGCGGCCATACTCGCCGGCATCGCCGCCAACGTCGCCTTCATACGTGCAGCGGTGTAGTCGTTGGTAGCGAGGTAATTGCTCATGATCGTGGCGCTGTCGACCCCGGCAATACTCAGCAGTACGGCGGCGGTCCAGCCCGTCCGGTCTTTACCGGCGGTGCAATGGAACAGCGCGGCGCCGTCGACACTGGCCAGCTCATTGAACAGCCGGGTGAACTGGCCGCGCATCCCCGCGTCACTGACGAACGCCCGGTTGGTCTGCTGCATCATGGCGATGGCATCGGCGGCGCTTTTGAACGAGACCGTGGTGATGTTCGAGCCCGACGTAGTGCTGCCGATGATGTCGATGTTCTCGTAAGTCGCCCCCGTGAGCAGCGTGTCGGGCGTGGCAGCGATCTCGCTCGGCGTGCGCAGGTCGTAAACAGCCTTGATGCCAAGGCTGTTCAACGTGGCCAGATCCGCCGCCGACGGCGTCAGCGCATTGGAGCGGTAAAACACACCGGCGCGCATCGTGCCGTCATTGGCCGTGGAGTACGCAGTGGTGGTGCCGGCAATATCACGGAAATTGTCGATGCTGCGAAGGCGTGGAGTATCGAGGGTCGTGGTTTCGGCGGCCTGGGCAGCGGCGATGGACAGGCTCAAAACGGACAGCGAACACAGAAGACGTTGAAACACAGGGCAGCCTCATTGAAAACGCGTTGGGCTGCCTATTATCTGCATTGATGTGAAACCGAATATGACAAATGGCCAAAGGATGAAAATGCCTGCGCGATGTGGCCACAGGGTTCGTTTTCTGTACGTGGAGCTGTCCGTGAAGCCGATGGGTAACCTTAGTTGGAATAACGCGTTGACCGATTGAATCCACAGCCAGAAGTAGCCTTTAAGGAGCCACACCTTCTTTTCGGACGTATAACCTGCCCTTTTAGAATTACCCATTAACCTTTCTCATATTGCAGCCGATCCCTCTACCTTAGGGCATAGGAGCAATACAGATGAGAAACAACCAACCGGTTACGCAGCGCGAGGTTGCCCTTGGGCCTCAACAAAAACTCATCTCCACAACGGATGCGCGGGGCGTCATTACGTACTGCAATGACGCCTTCGTCGAGATCAGCGGTTTCAACAAGTCCGACCTGATCGGCGCGCCTCAAAACATCGTTCGTCACCCCGACGTGCCCTCCGCCGTCTTTGCCCATATGTGGGGCGCGCTCAAGCTTGGCAAGCCGTGGATGGGCATCGTCAAGAACCGCTCGAAAAACGGCGACCACTACTGGGTCAATGCCTACGTCACGCCGATTTTCGAGGGGCGTGAGGTTGTGGGCTATGAATCGGTCAGGGTCAAGCCGACAGCCGAGCAGATCCGTCGCGCTGAAGCCCTCTATAAACGCATCAGCCTGGGCAAGTCGGCCGTCCCGGCCAGTGATCAATGGCAACCCGCCCTGCTCGCCTGGCTGCCGGTGTTGACCATGGGCCTGGTGGGTGCATTGGGCGGTGTGTTCCTCGGCATGTCGGAGGCGATCATCCTGGCTGTCGGGGTATCGGTGCCACTCGGGCTGTGGGTGTCGAGTCGGCAAAACCGCGGCGCGCTGCATCTGCTGGAAATGGCTGAAGCCTCAACTTGCGACGCGTTGCTGGCCAAAATGTACAGCGACGAACGTGGCCCCCAGGCACGCCTTGAAACAGCGTTTGTCAGCCAGGCCTCGCGGCTCAAGACGTGCCTCACCCGGCTGCAGGATACGGCTGAGCAACTGACCAGTCTGGCCGGCCGATCCGACGGCCTCGCCGCCGACAGTTCCCGTGGGCTTGACCGCCAACGGGTCGAGACCGAGCAGGTGTCGGCAGCGGTCAATCAGATGGCGGCCACCACACAGGAAGTCGCCAGTCATGTCCAGCGCACCGCCGACGCAACTCAGGAAGCCAATTTGTTGACCGGACGCGGACGCGATGTGGCCCGGGACACCCGCGCAGCCATTCAGCGCCTCTCGGTGGTGGTGGGTGAAACCGGGCTGACAGTCGCGCAACTGGCCAAGGACAGCAATGAAATCGGCACGGTGGTCGATGTGATTAAGGGCATTGCCGACCAGACCAACCTGCTGGCGCTGAACGCCGCCATCGAAGCCGCGCGTGCGGGCGACATGGGACGAGGCTTTGCGGTGGTCGCCGATGAAGTGCGCCAGTTGGCGCAGCGCACGACGGAGTCCACGACGCAAATTCATGGGCTGATTTCCAAGCTGCAGGTCTCGTCCAACAATGCGGTGAAAACCATGGAAAGCGGTCATCGCCAGGCCGAAGAAGGCGTGGCGTGGGTGCTTGAGGCAGATAAAGCATTAGTCGGCATTAGTGAAGCGGTGGCGAACATCACGGACATGACTACCCAGATTGCCGCTGCGACCGAAGAGCAAACCGCCGTGGCCGAGGAAATCAGCCGCAATATTACAACCATTGCCAACCTGGCGGATCAGACGTCTGAACAGGCCAGGCATTCGGCAGAGCTGAGCAAGGAACTGACCCAGACCGCTAAAACTCAGTATTCATTGGTCGAGCGATTTAACCGATAACCCATCAATTTTCTTAAAAAAGCCCGCTCCAGAGGGCGCGACGCAACACTGGCCCTGCCCTGCTCGTCGGCGATGAAATACTCCAACTGGCGGAAGGTGGAGCCGCTCATCGCAATGCCCCCTCTCGGATGCTTGAACCAACAGCTGCGCCGCTACGCCAGAGCCGGGTTCAACGCCGCTGGCGTATGCCAGGGTATATTGGCCCAGGCACCGCTGCCGGGCGCCAGCAACTGGCGCAGATACTGCTCGTTGAACGCTTCGCCCAGCGAGTCGACGCGAAACGCCGCCACCCACTGCTCACGCCCCAGCTTATAGGCCTTGCCGAAATCTTCCCAACTGTCGAAACAGTCCTGCGCCCGCTGCGCATTGAGCAGCAGCACACGCCAGGCGAGATCGGGCTCGAGCCAACGCATCAGCAACGCACAACGGACCAGAAACGCCACCCGCGCGCAGGCAAAGGCCATGGCCGCACGCGGCTCATCGCCGGCCGTCAGCGCCTGCAGGTCGAGGCTGTACCATTGCTGTTCGAGGGTCGCACTGAAGTGCGACCGCGCCGCCTCGTCATTGCAATTGCTGCGTATCCCGGCCTGATGCAGCAACGCAGCACGCACGATCGTCTGCGCCTGCTCGGTGAAGTGATCGCACGCCGGCGAGTAGAAGCCCTCGATTTCCATCGCATCGGCCATGGGCCTGGCCAGCAGCAGCGACCAGTGCTTGCGCTGGCTGAACAACGGCGCGCCGCGTGGTCGGAATGCTCGCCACAACAACCAGGCTGAAACAACAACTGCGATAAACAAAAACATGCTGTTCTCCTTACCTTGCCCGGGCCTGCCAGGCCTGGATTTCCTCGGCCTGGGGCGCGGTCATGTCAGGCCACGGCACACCTTCGGTCAGGTACAACGGGTCATCAGGCTGACGCTCAATGCGTTTACTGAAAATATGCCGGGTGGCGTACTTGACCGACACCGCCTGCGGGGCAATTTGCAAGAACTGCTGCGGCTGACGCCCGGCCACCAGCCATTCGACCATGGCCGAAGGCGCATCGAGGCGCTCGTGCAGTTGCGGATAACGGGCCACCAGACGAGTCTGGGCGGTCGGGTCGCTGACCTCTTCGATGCGTAGCCAGCCGGCTTCGGTGCGCACGATGCCGATGGCGATGCAGTCGGCGGGCGTCTGCTGGTCGGTGCCCAGGGCATTCAGACACTGCAGCAGGTCCTGGTAATAGCGCTCGACCGGCGGCCGGTTCTGCTTGCCCTTGACCTGCTCGACGGTCAAGGTGCCGTCGGCCTGGACGAGCAGGCTGATGGTGATGTGTGGCTGGCCCTGGCCGTCGCGAAAACTGAACACGCGCATGCGCCGCTGCTCCACCGCTTCGGCATAGCGCTCGCCGTAGCCGCCGGTCAAGGCGCGGCGATCGGCGAACTGGCCCAGGCAGTGGCGCATCACGTAGCTTTCAAAGGCCATTTCCGCGCGCAGCAAAGAACTCTCGGGGCGCAGCTCCTGCAATACGTGCTCAGCGGTGGTCACCCGCGTGAGCAAGGCCTCGGGCTGGCTCTGGCGCCAGCCCTGCTCGACCCGCGCAGCCATCTGCGCGTGTTCCTTTTGCCACAGCGCAAGCGCCTGCGGGCAGTTGATACGGTCGAGCTTGCCGGCCAGCGCCGAGCCCTGACGCGAGGTCAGGAACTCCACCAACAAGGCCTCCTGGGCCAGCAGTGGCGCCTGCTGCGGATCGACCCAGACCAGCGGCGCAAGCGCCTGCTGCGAATCTTTACCGGCGTCGCTTAAATGCCTGGCCACCCATGACGGCGGCTCGGTTCCCAGTGCCTCGACAGCCTGCTCCAGAGTCAGGATCCGCCGCGCAGGCTGGAAGTTACCGACCAGATGACGGTAGAAATGGTTGAGCAACCATTTGCCCACCTCTGGCGCATCACCGCGGGCCTTGCTGCGCTCGGCAATGCCGCGCTTGAGTTGATCGGCATTGAGTACGTTGCGCGGGGCGTAACCGGACTGTCGCAGCTCCGGCGTCACTTCCATATCTGCCACCAGGCCTTGCCGGCCGGTTTTTCCGGAGCCTGCAGCTCGGCGATGATCCGGCGGAAGATTTCATTGTTGCCCCGGTCAACGTCGTTGTTCGGATCACTGCGCAGGATGGCGCGCTGGTAATAGGCCAGGGCTTCTTCCTTGCGCCCGAGGCCCTTGAGCACATCACCGGCGCAGCCCAGCAGGGAGGGTTCATCGCGTTCATCGATGTGCGGCGCGTAACGTAGCCACAGGCTGGTGGCCGCCTCCGGCAGACTGTACGACAGGTACATGGCAACTTTCGTCCGTACAAACAGCGGCGAATACTCCAGCTCCTTGTCGCTGATTCCGCGCTCTTCTTGCCATTTGAGAATACGCTCCAGCCAGATCAGAATCTCGCGTTCGCGGTCCAGGCGGTACAGGGCGCGGGTAACGTCCTGCAGGTATTCTTCCGGGTCGTGGCGGCTGTAGCCAAAGTCGGCTGCGTAGTGCCAGAGCTGTTCGGCGGCTTCGGCGATGCCCGGGTTATCCTCCAGCAGAATGCGGTTGTGGAGGATGCCCTGATAATGTTCTGCGAACGAGCTGGCAGCGATGCCGCGGGTATGCAGCTCAAGGGCCTGCTCATACATGCGTTGGTCGTTGTAGCAGCGATAGTTGATCGCCAGGTTGTTGCAAAGCATCGAGTACAGGTGCGCGCAGGCATCGAAGCGGTGCCCGCGACCGCTGGCGAAGCATTGCTCCATACGGGCCTGGCCGTGTTCGTAGGCAACCTTTTGTACTTCGCGCAGCAGCGACCAGGCCTGATTTGCCTCCTCGCTCGAGAGCTTCTCGACTTGCGCTTCGACCAGGTCGTCGATGGCGTTCGCGAACTGGTAGTAGTACATGCCACTGGCCATTGGCGGCAAGGGTTGGCGCAAGGCATCGATAATGCCGAACACACTGGCATGAGCGCTGAACAGGCTGAAGGCACTGCGGTTGTCCTGCATATCGCCGGCCGGGACGGCCTCGCGCAGCATCGTAAGTTCGGTATTGGCGTCGATGCGCCCGGCCTGGTGTTCACGCACCGCCATCAGGCGGGTGATCCACGGGTGGTTCGGCGAGCGGCGCCGGGCTTCTGCAAGGGCCAGGGCGAAGACGTTGTCGATTTGCTCAAGGTCATGGCGCGCGGCATGCAGTGCATCGAGCAGCGGGCCCTGGGACGGCGTCGACTCGTCACGCCACGGCAGGCCGGAAATGAACCGCTCCAGCACCGCTTGATCGTCACAGGCACGCATCACGCACAACGGCCACCACGCGGACTGGTCCTGGGCATCGAGCAGGCGATCGTGTACCCAGAAGGCTGTGCCCGGCCACATTTCGCCGCGCCTTTCATAGATTTCCATGAACGCACGTTGCCCGGCCTCGTCGATCTGGCCGTTCTCAAGCAGCCAGGGAAAGTGGAAATCAACGAAATTGTCACCGCCGCTGGACTCCAGGCTCAGGGCCGCCACTTCACAGATTTTCAATGCGCCGGCCAGGTCGCCCTGGGCCTGTAGTGAACGGGCGGCCAGACGCGCCAGGCGCACTTCCCATTCCCGGCGCTGGGGCAGCGACAATTCGGCGATCAACCGCACCACAGGTTGCTCGAACATCGCTAGGCGCAACGGCACGATGTCGATCAGCGCATCGCCCAGCCACAGCCAGTCGTTACCGTCGACATCCTGATCTTCGCCGGCGGTACGCAACGCGGCAATTGCCGCCAGCGCGGCGTCGCGAGCCTCTTCGTCACGTTCATGGGCGGCCAGCACCCGGGCCCGGCGCCGGTGTTGATCGGCATCGTCCCAGGCCCGCAGGGCGCGACGGCCGGGGTTGATCAGGGCCAGGGTGTGACGCACCTCGATGGCCTTGAGGGCGACGTCGAGGGTGGTGTGCTGCAGGTCGTCGAAAATGCGGTAGCGCCGGTACTGCTCGATGTCGAACAGCAGCCGCTCGTTGGTCAATTGCTGCAGGGTGTCGAGCGCCTGCAGCAGGCCCTGCTCGTCTTTGAAGTAGTTGCCCAGTCGCAGTTGGTAGATCAGCAGGTTGACCTTGAGTTCGTTGCGCGCCTCGTCAGGCGTAGCCTCGATCAGTGCCTGGCCGTCGTCGGCCAGTACCGCTTTGGCCGCGTCAGCGTCACCGGCATTGACCCACAGCACGTGCAGACGGTCGATCGACTCCAGCGAGGCCGCCTTGAGCGGCTGGGCGCGCAGCTGGCCCAGCAGGTAGTCGGCACCGTGTTCCTGATGCTCGACCTCAAGACGGTCCATGAATTGATCCAGCTGGATGCCGGACAGCACGGTGCTGTTTTGCGTCATTGTGAACTCCATTTGCGAATGACTGTGCATCGCCCGATGCGTCCTGCGCAGCGCCCTTGAGTGGCGCAGCAGGTACCCGCGTGCGTCTGCCTTGGACAGGCAACGATGACGAAAGGGATCGGGCAATACAGCGAGGTGCAGCACGCTACCAGTTGGCGTTTGAAAAACCAAGAGTGTGCGGGGGGCGGAGTCAATGATTAACGTGCAAACAGCGGATCGACACGGTGAATCGCCCCTGGATTGGCAGGCACCTTTGAATGGCTGATTCTGGCCGATTTCCGCCCGTCGTGACTGACCGAAAACTGCCGGTGAAAGCCCGCAGAAATCGGCCAAGGAAGATCGATCCATAGATGGAAAACAAATCTGTCTCCCCCTCTTCCCTTACAGGACGGTGACGCTGATGGAACCTGTATGAACAGCGGGTGCACCAAGACAACATCTGAGCACAGCTAGTAAGCTGCGGGCTGGAGCTGGATGAGGGAGAGGACGTTATATGTACATAGGTGAACTTGCCAAGTTGTCGGCGGCGGCGAGTAGTACATTACGCGTGCCTTGCACGTTGACGTCGACGATCTCGGCGTGTGGATTCCTTGCCCAGTGTTTGAACACTGCCGCTACTTGGTACAGCACGTCCACCCCTTGCAGGGCCTTGCGCAGTGAGTCGGGGTCTTGCAGTTCGGCGCGTACCATCTCGCAGTCGAGCCCGTTCAGGGCTGTGCTTCGGTCCGGGTCACGGACCCCGGCGCGCACTTGTTGGCCTCGTGCGAGCAGCGCCCGGACCAAGGTGTTTCCCAGATGCCCATTGGCGCCGGTGACCATCGATAGCGTATTCATACATTGCCTTATCCGCTGACGGCGGAACCTGAAACAGATAAGACAGGGTGCGGGTTGCCCTAAGGGACAGAGTCAAGCGTTGGCGTCAGCGCCCGTCGAAGGTGACCGCACAGTCTGCGAGCAAAGTCATTTCTTAGCGTCCGAGTGAGGGCGGCCCATAGAGCTCAGTTTCCCAGTCTTCAAGAGGCGGCATTACTTTGAAAGATGGGTCGCAGTATGACCTTAAGTAGTCAGTCGCTCTCCTTTGGGCGTAGGTGAAATTGAGCACGTTGCCTTCACTGTCCATCTCTATTACGTTCGCGAATATCGCAAAGACCATCTCAATTGCACTCGGCTCAGAGCCATAAATGTCGAGGTACTCCACGTTTTCAAGCATGTAGTGGCTTCCACTTGCCATGAAATACGCAAACGTTCGGAGTGCTCCACTGAAATCATTACTTAGCTTCTTCATGTCCATTTTCTTTTAGTCAATATTCTGGATTTAACTGCAGCTGCTTTTTTTGCCGTTTTATTGCGGTCGAGACAGCAGGTTTGATATCGACACCAAAAGTCATTCTGGATAGCGCTCAACCTGGATGGCCGCTTCTAGACTTTAGCTGCAGGCCGACTACGTCCTTCACAACTAGTAGCCATCCGCACAAAAAAGACATTCGCCCACTCACAATCCAAACCCCATCACCCGCCTCTCTCATTACAGAGGCAACGGCCGATCCTGCACAACCCGCTTCATCACAAGTGTCGAGGTCAACCGCTGAACATTCGGCAGCGTCGAAAGGCTCTCATCGTAGAGCCGTTGAAAGGCCGGCAAGTCCTGGGTAATGACGTGCAGCAGGTAGTCCGGTTCGCCGAACAACCGTTGGGCATCGACCACTTGCGGGATGTCTACGAGTGCTGTTTCGAAAGCCTCGACAGCTCGCCTGTCTCCTTCACGAAGCGTGACGAACACCATGGCGGAAAAGTTGAGGCCCAAGGCGCCGGGATCCAGCAGTGCTCTATAGCCGAGCAACACACCCGACTCTTCCAGTGCCCGTACGCGTCGATGGCAAGGGGAAAGGCTCAAGCCCACGCGCTCGGCGAGTTCGGTGACCGAAAGACGGCCGTCCTTTTGAAGCTCAGAAAGAATCTTTCGATCAATCCTGTCCATTTGGAAGAATCTCCCCTTACACAGTGTTTTCATGACCATCTTTGAAAATAAATTCTAACCATATTTCATTATTCTTCTTCGTATAAATAGTTTTCGGAGCGGAATGATGCAAAACGTCGTGTGTTTTCAGCAGCCGTGGCCAGCGCCATGACCGTGAGTGTTTTCTTGGCCTTCTGGGCGGTGTCGATTCTGTTCGTCATCACGCCGGGCGCAGATTGGGCCTACGCTATTTCGGCCGGGTTGAAGGGGCGGGTCGTCATTCCAGCCGTGGGCGGGCTATTGTCCGGCCATTTGATAGCCACCGTGATTGTTGCCGGTGGTGTCGGCACGCTGGTGGCCAACCATCCTGTGGCCTTGTCGGTGCTGACCGTTGCCGGAGCAGGTTATCTGCTGTGGTTGGGCATCAACATGCTTATGCGCCCCGCTACACCGCACGCTGATGAGCGTGAGGCGTCCGGTTCCTGGAAGCGCTGGGCGATCAAGGGCCTTTGCGTGAGCGGGCTGAATCCGAAAGTGTTCCTGCTATTCCTGGCGCTATTGCCGCAATTTACCGACACGGCCGCTGCCTGGCCTGTGCCAATGCAGATGATTGCGCTGGGGTTCATTCACACCATCAGTTGTGGCGTGATCTATTTGCTGGTGGGATTTGGTTCTCAGGTGGTCCTGCAAGCACGTCCAGCCGCGGCTCGTTTCGTCAGTCGATTCTCGGGGGCTGCGATGATCGTCATTGCGGTTGTCCTGCTCGGTGAGCAGATGCTGGGTTAATCGATTTTTTCAGCGAGACAACATCGCCCAAGGAGTCTTTATGAAGAGCCCAAGACAACGTGCTGCCGAAGGTCTCCAGATCGGAGACCGGTTCACCATTGTTCGCTGTTTTTCAGAGGAGGATATTCGTCAATTTGCGCACATTTCTCGCGACTACAACCCTGTTCACTGCGATGCGCACTACGCCGAGCTGCGCCGGTTCAAGGCGCCCATCGCCCACGGCCTTCTGACAGCCAGCCTCGTTACCGAAATTGGCGGGCAAATCGGTTGGCTGGCCACAGGGATGAGTTTCGCGTTTAAACGACCGGTGTATGCGGGAGAACAGATCACCTGCCACTGGCTGATCGCGGACATCGATGAACGCGGTCACGCAACAGCCGAAGTCCGGCTATTGAACGCAGAGGGCATCACGGTGCTGGAGGCGACTACGACTGGCGTGCTACCCGGAATTGGAGAGCGTGAACGCCTCAAACAGATGCTGGCTGAAGGGGACCCCACCAACGGCGCTGCCGTATCCATGGGGTGACCGCGTGCTCGCTGACTACAACCGAAAGTACTGTTGCATGGCCTGAGCAAGCAGGTTTATCGCTTCATCGTCTTGTGTCGACAACGATCGTATAAACACCACTTCATGCTCTGGTATGACGGGCAAACCGTCGAGGATCTGCATGTTTTCGGTCACCATGGCGCGGTCGATCAGACTGATCGCCAATCCCGACTCGACACAGGCCTTGACCGCCTGGTTGGACGGGCTTTCCAGCACCACTCGTGACCGCCGGCCGCTTTGCTTGAGCGACTCGATCATGGCTTGCCGATACGGGCACTGCGCCGCATGCACGGCCAGTGGCAGCGGGTCCATCGAGGCCACCGTCGTGTTCGTCGGCCCCACCCACACAGGCGTGGTCGAGACGAGCACTTGCGCACTCGGTTGCCCCTTGGGTTGGGCAATCACGGCAGCCTGAAGCTTGCCACGCTGAACCAGGTCACGCAGCGTGTAGCTTGGCGCGGTCCTCAGTTCCAACACCACATTGGGCCAAGCGGCCGCGAATGTCGGCAGGATGTCGCGGATGACATGGACCGCATATTCATCAGGGACACCCAGGGTAATACGCCCAGCCAGATGGGTGCCGTGCAGATCGGCCAACACCCGGTCATGGGTGCTCAGCAGCTCGGTCGTGGACAAGAGCAGACGCTTGCCCAGTGCGGTCAGGGAGACTGACTGATTATCGCGATTCAACAAACGCCCACCGGCCACCGCCTCAAGCCGCTGGATATGCACGCTCACCGCCGCCGGACTTTTATGCAGTTGCTCAGCCGCCGCGCTGAATTTCCCTATCCGCGCCACGGCGTGAAAAGTACGGACCAGTTCTATATCGAGTATCGCTGTCATTGTTCAACCTTCGTGAATGACTGCTGTACTATATTTTGATTTATTAGATTACGCCGGTTTCGTAGCCTGTGGCGATGAACCAGCACACTCCGATTACCGGTCACCCGCAAGCCACGCCTGACTGGCGCCAGGCGATTCCATTGCCTTTACTCGAGGCGGCATTGCTGCTGACCTGGAGTTCCGGGTTCATCGGCGCGCGATTCTCGATCGATTACGCACCCGCCTTGTTGGTGGTGTTCTGGCGCTGCGTGGTGGTCACGCTTGTGCTGCTTCCCTTCGTTGCCAGGCAACTACGCCAGACCTCACTCGTCGCGCTGCTGAAAAACGCCGGCATCGGTCTGTTGGCCATGGCAGGCTATCTGGCCGGTGTCACACAAGGCATCGCCCTGGGCGTGCCGGCAGGCCTCGCCGCGCTTTTCGCCGACTTGCTGCCGATGGGCATGGCGCTGCTCGCTGCGGTGGTGCTTGGGCAACGACTGGTCTGGCAAGTCTGGGCCGGACTGGTCATCGGCCTCGTCGGCGTGGTGCTGGTGACCCACGGTGCGCTGGCGTGGGGCAACGCGCCTTTATGGGCGTATGGCCTGCCGTTGCTCGGCATGTTGTCCCTCGCGATTGCGACGCTGTGGCAGAAGCATTTGCCCGCATCAGAGTCGCTGGATCTACTGCCTAACCTGTGGCTGCAATGTTGTGTGTCGAGCGTCGCATTTGCCATTGTCGAGGGAGTCCAGGGCAGTCTGGCGCCAATACCCAGCACAGGATTTGCACTGAGCGTGCTGTGGACGGTGGGGTTATCGACCGTGGGCGGATATGGGCTTTACTGGGTGTGCCTGCGACGCGCGACCGCTACCCGGGTTGCCAGCGTTTTGTACCTGAGCCCGCCGATTACGATGGTTTGGGCTTGGGCAATGTTTGGGGAACCGCTGTCGTGGCAAATGGTGTCGGGGATGGTGGTGTCTGGGGTTGGGATCTGGATGGTGGTGCGGGCGGAGGCTCGGCAGGACCTGTCATGACACTTTTGCAAATCTTCCACACAGTGCATATCCCTTATAACCTTGAGAGATGCCTCCCAGATCGAGTGCAAGGTCATCACGGCACAAAATAAAACCATCCAGTGCAGAGTTGCTGCCAGAATCACCGGGTGCGGGACAACGTATCAGACACCCAAAACAATCCGCGCCATTAAACCTCTGAGGACATTGGCATATGAGTTTACCGCCTGAAGGGCTTCCCATTTACCGAGTGCTGACGGGACCCGATGACGCCACTTTCTGCCACCGTGTAAGCGACGCCTTGAAACTGGACTACATGCTTCATGGTTCCCCTGCGGCCACTTTCAACGGGGTACATGTGATCGTCGCACAGGCCGTTGTCTGGCCTGCAAGTGTTGCCCCGAGCAAACAGTGAACGGCTGTTAATACCTTCGTCATCCGTATTCCAGACAAGAGCAATGATGAAAAATCGTGCGCCGCGTTACGTACTATTTGTTTTGTCGCTCGCCGTCTTGTGCGAACCCGCACAGGCATCAGCATGGCAAATTTGCAGAATTGAACTACGGATCACTGAGGTCGTGAAACACCCCTTTGCGCAGCTACAAGCCCGCATCCTGAAAGTCAGCCCGGCCTCGACCACGGTCGAATGTCCAGAAGTCGGGGCGACGCTCACGTTCACCCCGGAAACGACGGACTACCAAGCCACGCTTCCACGTCGGCAATGGCCCACCAAAGGGCAGTCGGTGCGCGTGGATTACCGATATCTGGATGGCATTTGCAAAGGCGATGGCAAAGATTATGCGTGTCGTATCAAGCATTACCCGGTGATGGGCCGGTAAATCAGCAGAAACATAAGCGCACAGAAAGGATTGAAGCGTGAACACAATACGAGGCTGGCTAAACAGGTTGAAGGACAAGCAGGTTCCTGCTTCCTCCTGGGAGGAACATCGACGCAACGAAGCATTGGATCTACTTGCGGACGGCGGTAACAACAAAACATGGATAGAGCTCAGCCGTCACTACAACGGCTTCATTCGAGAAGTCGCGGTGAGGGAGTTGTGCAGCCAGCCGTCTCCCGAAGCGTTAGTGGCTTTGATCGAGCGGCTGAATGATTGGGTTCCACAGGTTCGTCATCTGGCGGCGACGGGACTGAATCACTACCTATCGCCCTCCAACGCTCAGGCGTTGTTGTTCGCGCTGGAACCCCTCATGGCGTTGGCTGCGCGCCAGAGAGTCGATCATGCTCCCACGCTATTGGCCGTGCGCGCAGCGCTGCAGTCGCCCGTAATTCAAGATGAAGTCTTCGCAAATTTCCTTGTGCGCCAAGGTAAAGCTGCGCGCTATCTGTTTGTGCTTTTGCTGCAAAAAGACACCGCACCGGAGACGCTCCTGCGCAGCGCCCTCGCCCATCGAGAACTGACCGTACGGTTAGCAGCGGTGTCAGCCTGCCAGGAGTTGCCGGTTGACCAAGCTTTGCCATTATTACTCGAAGCCCTGTCACGACCGGGCGCCAAAGTACGCGTCTGCGTGCTGCATGCGCTACTTCCCTTGCTCGACGATCCGAGGCCGGTATTGCGCAATGCTTTACTCGATGCGTCGCCCTCGATCCGTAGCCTGGCGCGCTGGTCAGCGCCACGTAACAATGTCGATGCACTCGCGGTCCTGACTGAGCGACTGAACCAGGATCTACCCACAGGAAAACGGGCTTGGCTTGGTATTCTTGGCCTCGCGGCGGAGCTGAATGCCGAACTCGCCGAGGGATGGCTAACAGAAGCGCTGCGCTCCCCTTATTCCACCGTGCGATTGGCAGCCGTGCGCCTGCTTGGCGATTACCAATTACCCGAGTTGCTTGGGGCGCTTGATGATCCGTCGGACAACGTGTTCCGGGTGGTGATCACTCAACTCAACAAGCGTCCCTGGACGTCATTAAATGCTGGACTGGACGCAAAATTGGATCGGGATTGGCATGAGTTGTCGATGGTGCGCCGCCAAGCCATTCTTCAACTGCGGCCGGGATGGCAGCAGTTGGCCTATCTGCTGGAGCGCTTGAAAACAGAACCCGTCGCGCAGTCTTTCTGGCTTCGCCAGATAGAGTTTTGGTGCGATCGCCAATATCAAATTTTCGATCCAGTTACGGCAAAGTCCGAGCGAGAAATACTGGTGAACAAGATCCGGAACCTGGCCACGGCAGGTCTCATCCGCAGCGAGAGCCTTGCCCGTTTTTGCTGATTGACCGGGTCAAATGCTTATCGCAATAAACAGGCAGTCTCATGACACGATTCTCAATTTATAGCGGGGTGGCTTTGGTGGGCTACTCAGCACTCGAGTACGGAGATCCCCCCATGGGCGTCGTTTCAGGCCAATTCGAGCCTGCCGATGGATACGCAACTATCCAGAATGAGTGCTGTACAAACCACTGCGATCAGACCGTTCTGGCACTTTCTGTCCAGACCAAAGGGGGCGTGGTCATTCCCTGTGCGGGCCTGAGCATTCTGGACTACTCCAAAGAGCTCCCTCCGCCCTGCGTCGAGGTCAACATTTTCGGTATAGCGCATCCTCTCTATCGTGAGTTGTTTCCTCAGCACGTCATTCTGTATGAGCGTCAGTTCAGCCAAGCGGACTGCCCCGCCGGTAGTCTCTGAGAAACATCGCCACCCGATTCAATCGATGCCAAAGTATCGGCCGAGCCGCCGGTCACTTTGATCGCCGATAATCCAGCATTTTCCGCGCAAAACCTGCGCGTATGAAATCCCCACTCTATCGCCGAGGTAACGGTGCCCCACTCTTCCGATCAACACGTTGACGAAAAAAGCCTGCCTCGATTATTGCTCGATCTGCTTTGGCAAATCGCCGTGCTGTTGATCCCGATTTTCCTCGTGACGGTCATACCGTTGCCGTGGGCGTTCGGAGTGGTGCTCGGGTGTGCTGCCTTGATGTGGCTGACGGCGCGGGTCGGCTGGCTACGAACCGGCCGCGGGGTTGCCAGGTTAATGACCTCCGCTGCCATAGGCCTGGGTTTTAATCTGGGTCGGGCGTTGCCGCCGTACTGGGACATCGCGGGGGCTGCGGTCGTGATGTTCTTCGGGCTGGCATGTGTCAGTCATCTGGAAAAACGTTTTGGCCTGGTCGATAAAACGCCGGCCAAGTCGTCACCACTGTCGGGTGGTCAGTCTTCCGGCGGCGCGAGCGCTTGGGGTGGGGATGAACCGCGACAAACACCCGAGGGCGAGCCCATCAGGGTGTTCAACTACAGTGAAATCGCCATGGGCGGGCCCGTCCTGTGCGATTACCTGTTCCCGGATGGCGTGCTGCTACAGAGCCTTGGATCGTCGGCGCGCTTCTCCAATGACGGGCGTTATTTCGCCGCACCTCTACCTTCGCGCCAGGCGTGGGGGTTGGTGATTCTGGATCGACAACTGCATCAGCTCTACCAGTGCTCGTGCGATGAATTCTGGGAACTGGATGCCTTTAATGACGGCACCCTGAGCGGGCGTTACAGCCCTCTGGTCGACAACGGCGCTCGGGAGATCAATCTGGAGCAACTGCTGGCGACAGCTGAAAGGATCGATCTGGTACCCGTTGCTGACCTCTGGCTTGAGCCGGGTGACTGGCAAAAAAACCTGGCGCTCGAAACGCTGCGGCATACGTCCCCTGATGGTCAGCAACGTCTGGACGCCCGTTTGGCGCTGCCGACCAGCCTGCGCGAATTGCCGCAGCCCTGCGACCCGCTGAGGTACCCGGAATACCGTGTGGACATCAACGGTGAGCCCACTTCGTTGTTGATCAGGGCCGATACCGCGATCATCTGGAATCCCGATAGCCGCTCTTTCGCTTGCCGTGCACGGATGGGTGAAGAGCAAGCCCCCGACTACTGGCTCTGGCACGCCGACCGAGGCTGGCAAACACTGCCTTGCCCGTGGGTGCCCGCCGACAGCGAACCCTCCCTGGGCTGGAGTGAACCTGTGGCGCTGGATGACCACTACCTGCGGCTTTCGTCCTACTTCGACTACCCACAGCCGGATCGCGGTCGCCATGGTTATGGCTTGTACAGCATCCACAGCGACTGTGAGACTCAGGTCGGTCATGCACCGAACGGCCGGATACAGGTCGCGGAGCGGCAGTTGACTCGCGTGCAGTTGGCCGTGCCACTGGCAGGTGATGAGCAGCGCGGCGCGACGATGGTTGAGTCGGCGTCAGTGATTGGTAAAACCCGGGCTCAATTCAGCTGGCAGCAAGACAACAGCGTGGGGCTCGGGGGTTATACCTGCAGGATTGGCGACTGGGCGTTACCGGGCGTTTGGCTGCTCGATCATCGGGTTTCAGACACCGGGCGCTACATCGCGTTGATACCGTTCACCCTACCGCCCGCCACGGCAGGTCAGGTGGTGGTGGCCGACGCACAGGAACGACAATTGCTGAACAGCCCTGCGCTGTTGGCCGCACGCTTGTTGGACTTTCGTGGACCGCGACTGAGCCTGGCGGTGATTCGCGGTCGCCTGGATCAGAATCGGCAAAGCACCCCGTTGCAGCGCTTCGATCAATCGCCCCCCGAGGCGAACGATGCCGCTGAGTTTTGTCAGCATCGGCCGGACTCGCGACTTTACTATGAGCAGTGCGAGCTGAATGTCAGCCCACAAGGCCTGACCGTCCTCCCCGACTGGCGCCTGGTCAAGCAGCCACAGTCTGCAATCGCCGATGGCAACTTTGTCCAGCCAGCACCGATCGGTAAAGATGCCGCGTGGCTGTTCGGTTGTGAAACTGAATACGCCGACAGTTGGCTGCGCGTTCAAAGTCCTCGCCTGGGCGGGCACTTGCTGACGGCGTCGGGTTGCGCGATCAACGATCTCGCGCCTTCGATGATCTGGTCCGAGGATGCACGTTATCTCGCGCTGACTCGGCTACATACCGATGTCGACGATGACCCTGAAGGTCGGATGGCCTGGCAGATCCTGCTGCTGGATGTCCAGGAGCGAACCTTGAGACATTCACCACAGCGGCTGCGCAATCGACCGCAGTTTGAAAGTTTTAAAGCCGACGTGTTGAAGGTGCGTCTGTTTCTGCGCGACTGGGAAGCGGAGGATGACAGAGACCGAGGTTCAATCAGCACAATGACGTTGAGCGACCTGTTGGCACTCTCCGCCGAAGCCCTGCGCCCGTGCGCTGGGCACTGGCTGACGAAAGATCAACTAGGTAATGCCGAAGCGTGGCAAGCACTGGATGCATCGGCATTGAGCCAATGGCGTTAGCAAAAAAAGGGACAGGTCCATTTTCGAGAAAACAGACCTGTCCCTTTTTCTTTATGAGCGCCCTACCGAACCCGTCACCGGTAGATTCCCCAGCAACTTGAGCCCGGTACTCTTCACGAACGCGTCATAGTCCATCGGTCGCTCGATACGGGTTTCAGCGTTGGGCAGTACGTAGGCCCAGGCACGCTTGGACGATGCGTCGTAAACCAGCTTGAACAAGCGGGTCGGCACCCAGACCTTGTTGTCGCCGATGGTGCTGTGCCCCGAGTCAAAGAGCGGTCCGGTAAAGACATACACATTGCCGTCGGCACGCTTGGCAAACTTGCGGACATCTGCCTCGACCTTGCTCCAGATCTTGCGGTTGTTGGTGGGGTCTTGCGGCACCATGTTCGACAGCGCGAAGGATTGGGCCATGGCATTGGAGTTCGGTGCATCGGCTGCCGGGGATTGATGACCACGGTCCACGGCCGGATGTTGACTACGGTAGTCGCTCAACTCTGCCCGCCCACTCTTGGGAATGCGTGGGTCCGGGTAGAACTGGTTGGTGCGCTCCTCGCCTTTGGCATCCTGCAACTGGGCGGCATTAAGTCGCTCGACCACTACCAGCGGCGTCCTGCTGGTTTGCGAGTACAGCACCGCAAAGTTGTCGGAACACAAGGCCAGGGGTTTCATGGTTGCCGGCACAGTGGCCGGGTTGATCGGTTTCGCTGCCGGAAACAAATCGGCGCAGCCATCGAACGATGCCTGTTTCTGTTTGTTTGAATAGAGGTCCAGGGCCGCGTTCTGGCTGATCGAGCCCGAGTGCGACGTTTGTGTCTGATGCTGTGTAGGTGGCTTGAGGAGATCCAGCAGACTGCGGGCTTGTGCCCCGGTCGAGAGCAAAACAAGGGCCGACAGCCCAACTGCAATTTTGCGTAGGTGCATGCTTTAAATTCTTCGATTTGGATTGAGGAGTAAACGTACGGCGAGTCCCGATTTACGGAACCAGGCGGAGGCGGTTCTGATTATTTTGCGGCGAGCATGCTTTCACTGTCCTTGATCAAAATACCGATGTGGATCCGGTCGGCTCCGGGCAGTATGACCGCTGACGGTCGTGCGGGGTTTATTGACCATGACATGCCACATTAGTGCTGGGCAGTCCTTACGTTTTCCCCCTCGACATTCTTATGCGACGATAAAGTTTCGCTCTCTCTCTCAGGAACGACATGGATATTCGACTCACGGAAGAAAAAGACTGGAGGCTGTTGAAGCAAGTCCGTCTCGCCGCGCTTTTGGACACGCCGACAGCGTTTGGTGTGAGTTACCAAACCGCCGCCCATTACACTGACGAACAGTGGAAAGATCGCGCCTCGTCAGTCAGCGGAACGCAATTCTGGTTGGCCATCGAGAACGATAAACCGGCAGGAATGATTGGTGCCGCCGTCAGCCAGTCGAATCGCTACAACTTGATCGGAATGTGGGTTGAACCCACTGCACGGGGCTCTGGCGTGGCCACTCAGTTGGTAGAGGCTGTGAAATCCCGCGCGATAGGTCAAGGGTATGATCGCGTTTTTCTGGACGTTTCTCCTGACAATGCCAGGGCTGCGAACTTCTATCTGAGGCAGGGTTTCACTTTCATGGATGAGTGGGAACCTCTGGAAAGCCATCCGCATATCAGGGTCCAGACAATGTTCTGGGCCGTACGGAACTGACACCGACTCACCCCATGCCTCGTCACGAGGACTTTTCGGATGATCTGGCGGCGCCGCAACGGTTCAATGGGATGGCACAGGCCCGGTCTTTCTCACGGGACCGGTATTGCAGGCTTTGTAGTTGTGCTAACGGAAAACGCCGGGGCACTCGCTCATGCGTTTTCATTACCCGGCCGGGTAAACGAATACCGATCGATGTCTGTCCTGAGCAGCCAACCTTGGTGTTGCCAATAGTTGGCGGCTGGTTCGTTGGTCTTGAAAACGTCGAGATGACATTTAAGTATTCCGTGTTGCTCAAGACTTGAAAGACAGCGCTCTACCAATGCATTGCCAATGCCTTGCCGCCGATGCTCAGGCAGGACAACCAAATGCTGCAAATACCCTCTGCGGCCGTCGTGTCCGCACATGACGCAACCGCAAAGAACGCCACCGACTTCAGCCACGAAGCTCATCCCGGGATTGCGTTCCAGGTACTTCGAGGTCGACTCACGAGAGTCCGCATCACGCAGGGAAACGCCTGGCGTACGCCTCATCAGGTCGATCACGGCATCGTAATCGTCCAGAGTCATCACACGAATAGTGAACATTGATTGAGCCTTGCTTTGTTGACCGGCTGGCCCGGCAGACTAGCAGAAGCTTCTCTGCGCCGAATCGCCTGATCGAAGCAGCATCGTCTTGCTCATGGGATTATTTTGGAAATGTGCCGCACAACGCATTTCCCTCATAACCGTGAACAATCGGCCCGAGCAGCATAAGCGGGCCACAAGCGTACAAGGGCGATGTCATGGACTGCCCTTTTTGCAGCTTACAGACGGGCAATATCAACGGGATCGGCACAATCACCGCCCACAGCGTCACACCACACCATGCCCGCGTGGTCTGGTCGCTGTCTGATTGCGGGTCGGTCAAGGAAGCGCGTTGTGTTTGCGGACCGGGCGTAGAAACCTCGACCCCGACACAGCCAGTGAGAAACAGCGTCATGGCGGTTATGGCGGTAATTTTCTTGGCGTGGAACTGGAAAGGCATCGTTGGTTTCATCCGTAAATCCAATGGTCAGGCAATAGCCGTCGACAGACCTTGTCGAATTACGTTGAGACCGCTCGCAGAGTCGTGAAGGCACAAAACAAAACTATTGAGTACTGACGCGCAGCCCTCTGCGAAAACCAGCCCCAAACGCTTACAATCGCCGTCTCTTTGCTCAAAAGACAGGCCCGTCAGGACATGCCGCTCGACCCGCTCACGATGTTGACACTCTCGGTCGCCCTTGCAGCGGCCGCCGCGCTGTACCTGGCGATCGAATGGCGCAGTATTCGTGAGCCTTCGCTGCTGTTCTGGAGCGCAGGGTTTGCCACGATCACCGTGGGCTCCACCCTCGCCCTGTTACGCAGCAGCGGTTTTTTGCTGATCGGTATCTGGTTCGCCAACGGCCTGTTGGTGACCGCCCATTTCCTGTTCTTGCTGGGTGTCGCGCGCTTCACCCAGACGCGTTTGTCCCGTGGCTGGGCGCTGATTTTCATCGCGTGGCTGGCCATGCTGCTGGTGCCGGACGGCCCTACCTGGTCGAAAGTCATGCTGCTGGTCAACTCGTTGCTGGTCGCGCTGTCGACGCTCAGGGCCAGTTTCCTCCTGCGCCCCCATGGCAAGTCGTTGAGCGTGGGCGCGGTGCAGTTGCGTTATGTACTGCTGGCCCACGGGATTTTCTATGTGGCCAAGGCACTGACGGCGGTGATTCCAGGCACGCTCATCGATCTGGCTGCGTTGCGCGGCGCGATCATTCAGATTTCGCTGGTCGAAGGCGTGATGGCGATCATGCTGATCGCCCTGTCGATGACCGGCACCGAGCGCTATCGGCGGGAAAAACAGATTGCCCACCTCGCTGCACGCGATCCATTGACCGCCCTGTACAACCGCCGCGCCCTCGAAATGCGGGCAGCGCGTCTGTTGGAGGACGTTTCGTCGACTCGCCCCGGCGCCTTGTTACTGATCGATATCGACAACTTCAAACTGGTCAACGACCTGTACGGCCATACCGCCGGCGACCGACTGCTCGTCGCGCTGAGCGAGATGATTCGCGCGGTGCAGCCCAAAGAGGCGCTGGCCGCCCGACTCGGCGGCGACGAGTTCGTCATCCTGCTGAACAACACCTCAAACCAGCAAGTCGTCGGTCTAGGCAATACGTTACGCGAGCAATTTCAACAAACCGCCTCACAGACATTCACCACGCCCGAACCGGTGACGCTAAGCATCGGTGCCAACCTGTTCGATCAGCCGCCAACCGGCCTGGCAGCACTGATCGAGCAAGGCGACGCGGCGCTTTATGCCTCCAAGCGTGGCGGGCGCAACAGCATTCGGCTGGTTGATCGCACCCACGGACTCCCCGACCAGGATTAGCGTTAAAATCCGCCAACGTCTGGCTCACATTGTTCAGGATGACCCCGCCATGCTTCATACCGAAACGCCCCTGCAAGACATCGCCGCACCCGAAGGCGTGTGCTACGGCTGCGGTGGCCGTAATCCCCATGGGCTGCACGTCAAGAGTGTCTGGCATGAGGACGGCGTGCATGTCATCGCCGAGCACATCCCGGATGCCAAATACTGCGGCTGGCCGGATCTGGTCTACGGCGGCCTGATCGCGATGCTGGTCGATTGCCATTCCAACTGGACGGCGATGGCCTATCACTACCGCTCGGAACAGCGTGAACCGGGAAGCCTGCCGCGCATCGATTGCGTCACGGGCAACCTCGGGATCAAGTTCATCAAACCGACGCCGATGGGCGTGACGCTGACCCTGCGGGCGAAAGTCGAAGGCGAGGTTGGACGCAAAACCCGGGTGACCTGCGAGGTCTACGCGGGCGATGTGCTCACCGCGATTGGCGACTCCACTTTCGTGCGGGTGGACACCGGGCAACTGGCGAACGCGGCGCATGGTCGCTAAGCCTCCTCTATCGCGCAGGAGCGTCCCATGAAAATCGGCGTCCTCTCCGATACGCACGGCTTGCTCCGCCCCGAAGCCGTCGCAGCCTTGCAAGGGTGTGAACGCATCATTCACGCGGGCGACATCGGTGGCCCGGAGATCCTCGCTCAACTGGCCGCTATCGCACCGGTGCATGCAGTGCGCGGCAACAATGATCTGGACGCTCCCTGGGCGCGCGAATTAGCCGATTACCTGCGTTTCGATCTCAACGGCTGGAAGGTGCTGCTGGTGCATGACATCGCCGACGTTGCGGCCAATCTGGATGACAGTATCAAGCTGGTGATCACTGGCCATTCGCACAAACCGTGCATCGACTGGCGCGGTGATCGGCTTTACCTGAATCCAGGCAGCGCCGGGCGTCGGCGGTTCAAACTGCCGGTCACGCTGGCACTGCTTGAAGTGCTCCCTCACTCAATCGAACCGCGCCTGGTGCCACTGCTCGACGGATGAGCCTCCCCTCGCGACCCGCCATATCGGCCGTGCCTCGAGTCCTCGCTTGGTGTTAAATAGCGCACAGTTTGCAAACCCAGACGCTGTCGCATAACGCAGTGCACCGAATCCCCCTATGAACACCCATTTTGAGAGAACAGCATGATCGAGGTCACCGAGGTTTCCATTGCCGAGCTGCGTGCTGCGCTCGAATCGGGCCAGACCACATCAGTTGAACTGGTCCAGGCCTATCTCGCCCGAATTGAGGCTTACGACGGCCCCGACACGCCAACTGCCCTCAACGCGGTTGTGGTGCGCAACCCCGAAGCGCTGAACGAAGCGCAAGCGTCCGACGCCCGCCGGGCCAAAGGCCAGACGCTGGGCCCGCTCGATGGCATCCCCTACACCGCCAAAGACAGTTACCTGGTGAAGGGCCTGACCGCCGCGTCTGGCAGTCCGGCCTTCGCCAATCTGATCGCTTATCGCGATGCGTTCACCATCGAACGTCTACGCGCCGCCGGGGCGATCTGCCTCGGCAAAACCAACATGCCGCCGATGGCCAACGGCGGGATGCAGCGCGGGGTCTACGGCCGGGCCGAGAGTCCGTATAACGCTGACTACCTCACTGCTCCTTTTGCATCCGGCTCATCGAACGGTGCCGGCACGGCCACCGCCGCCAGCTTCGCCGCTTTCGGGCTGGCGGAAGAAACCTGGTCAAGCGGTCGCGGTCCTGCATCGAACAATGGCTTGTGCGCCTACACCCCGTCGCGCGGGATCATCTCGGTGCGCGGCAACTGGCCGCTGACCCCGACGATGGACGTGGTCGTGCCGTTTGCCCGAACCATGGCTGACTTGCTTGAAGTGCTCGACGTGGTGGTGGCGGAAGACCCCGACACACGCGGTGACCTGTGGCGGATGCAACCGTGGGTGCCGATTCCGAGCGTTGCCTCGGTGCGCCCTGCCTCCTACGCCAAACTTGCCGCGAAACCCGATGCGCTCGCCGGTAAACGCCTAGGCATTCCTCGCATGTACATCAATGCTGATCCCGAAGCGGGAACGTCTGAAGCCCCGGGTATCGGCGGTCCGACTGGCCAGCGCATCAACACTCGAGATTCGGTGATCGAACTCTGGAAACAGGCGCGTCGGGCACTCGAAGCAGCGGGCGCCGAAGTCATCGAAGTTGATTTTCCGCTGGTATCCAATTGCGAGGGCGATCGTCCCGGCGCGCCGACAGTGTTCAATCGCGGGATCGTTTCCAAGGAGTTTCTACACCATGAGTTGTGGGATCTGACGGCTTGGGCATTTGATGATTTTCTGCGGGCGAATGGCGATCCGAAATTGAATCGCCTGGTCGATGTGGATGGGCCGCTGATCTTCCCGCACGATCCGGGGACGTTGCCCAATCGCGAGGGTGACCTTGCGGCGGGCATGGACGAGTACGTGCGGATGGCCAAACGCGGAATCATACCTTGGGACCAGA
Organism: Pseudomonas sp. 5Vm1k; assembly: GCF_056161485.1. Taxonomy (NCBI): domain Bacteria; kingdom Pseudomonadati; phylum Pseudomonadota; class Gammaproteobacteria; order Pseudomonadales; family Pseudomonadaceae; genus Pseudomonas; species Pseudomonas sp. 5Vm1k. The sequence goes on along the minus strand of NZ_JBSPCZ010000012.1, from coordinate 26,872 downwards.
TCAGCACTGTGCCTGATGGACTTCGGGGGCTTGAACAAACCCGCCGACTCGACCTTGAACACTGGATGGATCGGCTTGGGCTCGATGCCGTACTGTTCCCGACAGTTGCTGACGTTGGGCCGGCGGATGCTGATGTGAATCCTGCATCGGCGGATATCGCGTGGAGCAACGGCATCTGGGTCGCCAACGGCAACCTGGCGATCCGGCATTTGGGGGTGCCGACAGTGACGGTGCCGATGGGTGTCATGGCGGACATTGGCATGCCGGTCGGGTTGACGTTTGCCGGTCGGGCGTATGACGATTCGACGTTGCTGCGGTTGGCTTCGGCGTTTGAAGCTACCGGGACGAAGCGGATGATTCCGCCAAGGACTCCAGCGCTATCCGCCAGCTAAGCGCAGGTCGTTAGTCAACACAAACACCCTGTGGCGAGGGGGCTTGCCCCCGTTCGGCTGCGAAGCAGTCGCAAAACCATTGCACGCGGCGCGCCTGCTGCACAGTAGCGATAGGTTTTGGGGCCGCTGCGCGTCCCAACGGGGGCAAGCCCCCTCGCCACAGGTTAGTGTTCTGCCCCAACTACAAATTTAATGAACCCTCCCCACCACAGCCCACCTAAAGAAATGACTTTCAGGAGGTGGCTAATGCAAATCGAATACGTCTGGATCGCACTCGCGGCAATACTGGTAGTGATTGAATTGTGGGCGATCAACAAAGTGATCAAAAGCGGCAGCAAGATCGACAACAAAGGCGTGTGGATCGTGGTGATCGTGTTCGTGCCGCTGATCGGCCTCATCGCCTGGGCACTGGCCGGCCCGAAGCACAGCACCCATAGCGCGCAATAGCCAACGGGCCAAAGCGAACTCGATTTCTGTAGCGAGGGCGCTTCCTGTGGCGAGGGGGCTTGCCCCCGTTGGGCTGCAAAGCAGCCCCAAAAACCCAAGCCCTTCCCAAAAGCCCCGAAGACTCGGGGCTTTTTCATTCCTGACTGACTCACCCGGTTCCCCCGCCATCCCCCAACCCACGTAGGAGCTGCCGAAGGCTGCGATCTTTTGATCTTCACGTCTGAAAACCACGTAGGAAAACACCCTTTGTGGCGAGGGACCTTGCTCCCGCTGGGCTGCGAAGCAGTCCTAATCCCCATCTCCAATTTCCTCAGACATTTCCGAGTGCCCAGCCTGCAAGGGTTTCGTGGCCGAACGTGCCAAATCCCCTTCACCACGATGACCTAAAAGCCGTCCTACACCCCGGTTGCGAGCCCCAAAGTCGACACCTATATTCGACCCGTCGCCACAGCAATTGGCGATAGGGTTTCGCAGCCCTCAAAGAAGAGCATCAAGTGCCGCCATGTTTATGGCGGTTGTGATTTTCTTTATCGAACTCAAATTCATGACTAATCAAAACCCGCCACGCCGCTTCACCCCCATGTCCCAGTTCGCCACCGACTACCCCGTCCTCCTAATCGACAACGACGCCCCCCTCCGCGAACTCCACAACTGCGTCAGCGAACGCCTCAACGCCGTCCTCAAATACCTCAGCCTCATGGGCTGCACCACCCTCCCCGACTACGCCGAAAACGACATCAACACCGTCACCAACATCGCCTGGATCTTGATCCGGGATGTGCATGATGTGTTTCGGGTGATCGAGCAGCGGGGGTTTGATACAGCACCGAATCAGTAACCCGAACCGAGTCGAAAAAAAACCGCATTTCTGCGGTTTTTTAACGCCTTCGTGAAGCTGGAGCAACAGCCCACTGTGCCAATCTAGTGATGCATCGGCCAATAGTCGAATGGCACCCGCCCCCTTCCACTGATATCAACTTGATGGCACTCTGCGGCCCTATTTGGCAAAAGATGAAGAATCTATTTTTTGGGATTTCCATAGCTCGAACAATAAATCCGCCCATCTCCTCAAACCGATACGGACAGCAACGCCCATGAAACCGCTGTATTTAGGCTCGCTCCTGCTGCTGATTGCCGGTTGCTCGCCGATCCCGCAATACGAAGCCCCTGCCAATGCGCCCCAAGCGCAGATTCGCAGCGAAATGGACGCAATGATCAATCGTCACAACTACCTGACCCTTAGCGCAGCACCGACCATGGCCTGCAAGTACGGCCGGTCGGTTCCCGTAACACCCGCTCGTAAACTGTTCTCGGTCTGGGGTGGCGACCCATCGACACCCGAAGGTTTTCGAGCCATTGAAGCGGGCAAACCGATCCACCTGTTGCTAGAGGGCGGGGCCAGCGGCAACCGCAGGTGCACAGTCGATTTTGTTACCGAGTTCATGCCCGGCGCCCGTTATGTGATCAAGGGCGGCATCACCGACGGCCCTAATGTCTTGAGCGGTTGTCAGATCAACATCGTCGATCTGGATTCTGGTGCTCGACTCTTTCAGGCCAGGCAATCACCGGCCAATAACTGTGCTCTGGATCGGTTGTCACTGCCGACGCCTTGATCATGCGGACTGGTTGAACGCGCCGTCGTTTGATTTGTAACTGTTGTTCAATGACGCTGGAAATAAGGTGGCAGATCTTTGTTTAAATAGATCTTTCGCCTTTTTTGGGATCAAGCAGCGCCAGGCTGATTCCTGGCAAATCATGGAAGTGCGTAATGAGAGTAATCATTGCTGTGTTATTGATGCTGAGCGGGTACGCCTATGCCAGTTGCGGGCAGATATCAGACAGTGATCAGCGCAACTATTGTTATGCCAAGGAGAGTGGCGGTAGCTGTGGGCAGATCAATGATTCGAATTTGCGCAATGCGTGCAATGCAGAGAAAGGAGGTTCTGGCTGTGGGCAGATAAGCGACAGCGATATGCGCAACTATTGCTATGCAAAAAAGAGCGGCAGTGGCTGCGGGCAGATCAATAATTCCGATATGCGCAATGCCTGCTATGCGGAAACCAGCAACGGCAGCTGTGGTCAGATCTCGGACAGTGACCAGCGCAATTTTTGCTACGCCAAGAAGGGCAATGGCAGTTGCGGGCAGATTTCCAATAGCGATCTGCGGAACCAGTGCGACGCCATGAAGCGCTGACAACTAAAAAGCCCCGTCCATTTCTGGCGGGGCTTTGGGTAACCGCGTCAAATCTTATGAACGCGTTACCTCATGGCCCGCCGGAAGCGGTCATGGAGGAACACATCATGTTCATGTGGCGTGTATAGGTCATGGGGCGATAGTGTTTGGGATGATCCGGGTTGTCAATTTTGGGGGCAAAACAAATGCGTTCCCTATCCCTAATGAGCATCAGTCCAGCAATGCAACTTTCTTCAATAAATCGTAAAGACCATCAGGCACCAACGGCGATTTGCTAGTAAAGCTCGCGGACGAGTGCCACTTCGCAGTAAACGCAGCACCATCACTCTCTTGAGCGTTCAAGTACGGCAATTCGTAAACCGCTGAATCCACAAACCTCGCATCGTATACCTGCACAATCTCGTGCCCTGGCTTACCGGCGTAAGTAAAGAGGCTTTCAAGCGTGCCGATCAATCGGACATCGGTGATCGGCAAACCGAGTTCTTCCTGGACCTCTCGCACTACGGCATCGGCTGAGGTTTCGCCAAAGTCGATACCTCCGCCGATAGGCCGGAAGAAGGTTTGTTGGGTGACGGGGTCGGTGAATTCGTTGACCAGTATCTTTCCATCGTGATGGAAGACACAGAGCGCTAGTGCGCGGATGCGTTGGGTAGTCATGCGGTAAATCCATTTACTTTGAAGAATGCCTGTAGCAACGAACGACCGTTGCTACAGGTTAGTGTCCATTTTTGATATCAGAAGTTAGCCGGGGTGTTGGCGCTGATGATTTCCGCCTCATCCTGCCCAATATTGCGAAACCGATGCGGCAGCGTCGTCGGAAAGTAATACCCATCCCCAGCGTTCAACACACTAATCTGCCCATCAACAGTAAGCTCAACAGTGCCGCGGGTTACGAGCCCACATTCCTCGCCTTCCGAATGCACAATCGGCTCTTCCCCCGAACTAGCCCCAGGCGCGTACTGCTCACGCAATAACCGCATCTGCCGGCTCGGCACCGAGGCGCCAATCAGCAACAACCTCAACCCATGACGGCCAAGATCCGGCTGTTCATTCGCACGAAATACGTATTGATGCTCACGCGGCGGCTGATCAAAGGTAAAAAAGTCCGCCAAAGACATGGGTATGCCTTCGAGCAGTTTTTTGAGGGAGCTGACGGAGGGGCTGACGCGATTTTGTTCGATCAGGGAGATGGTGGCATTGGTGACGCCGCTACGCCGGGCCAGCTCGCGCTGGGACAGTTTGTAGCTTTCGCGTACTAATTTGAGTCGTGAGCCCGTGTCCATGACAGCCTTATGTGTGAACTACTTAAGGGGTTATGGGGGTGGATGGCGGGCGACTTTTGGCCGCGAGGAACACCGCTTCCCTGTCCCAGAAACGTGAAAGGCGGGTATTAAATCACGTTTGTTCGTGTTGCTCAGCAGGTTCGATGGGTGGGGGGATAAAAAGGCTGGCGGGCCTGGTATTGGTCTGTTTTGGTGCGTTGGCTGTGGGAGTGAGCCTGCTCGCGAAAGCGGTGTTTCAGACAACATTACTGTGGCTGATATGGCCTCTTCGCGAGCAAGCTCGCTCCCACAGGTTTGATCCGGGTTGGGCGCAGGATTTGTGTCTGGCATGGATCTCCTGTGGGAGCGGGCTTGCTCGCGAAGGCGGCGGATCAGTCACTATTGATGTGGCTGACCTACCGCTTTCGCGAGCAAGCCCGCTCCCACAGGGGGATTGCGGCAGGCTTAGATACCGAACCGATCACGCAACGCGTAGTACGCGGCGCCCATGGCGGTCAGCGGGGCCTGGAAGGTGCGGCCGCCGAGCATGGGCATGTGTGGCAAGGATGCGAAAGCATCGAAGCGTTCGGCGTCGCCGCGGATCATTTCCGAGATCAGTTTGCCGGCCAGGTGCGAGCAGGTGACGCCGTGGCCGCTGTAGCCTTGCATGTAGTAGGCGTTTTTCTCGATGCGGCCGAATTGCGGCATGCGCGACATGGTCAGCAGGAAGTTGCCGGTCCAGCGGTAGTCGATCTTCACGTCCTTGAGTTGCGGGAAGGTCTTGAGGATTTTCGGCTTGATGAGTTGTTCGATGTCGTCCGGCTCGCGGGCGCCGTAGACCACACCACCGCCGTACAGCAAGCGGTTGTCGGCGGTGAGGCGGTAGTAATCGAGCAGGTAGTTGCAGTCTTCAACGCAGTAGTTGTTTTTGATCAGGCTGCGCGCAACCTGTTCGGACAACGGTTCGGTGACGACGATTTGCGAACCGCACGGCATGCTTTTACGCGTGACACGGTTGTCGAGGTCTTGCGGCAGGTAGGCGTTGCCGGCGATCAGCAGGTACTTGGCGCGGACCACACCTTTGGCGGTGCGCACGGTGATCGGTTCGCCGTAGGTGATTTCCACCGCCGCCGATTGTTCGTAGATCTTGCCGCCCAGGCCGATGATCGCCGAGGCTTCGCCGAGGGCCAGGTTCAGCGGGTGGATGTGGCCGCCCTGCATGTCGAGCAGGCCGCCGACGTAGTTGTCGCAACCGACTTCGCGCTTGATGTCGGCGGCGTCGAGCATTTTCAGGTTTTTGTTGCCATAGCGTTCCCAGCTGCTTTTCTGCTCAGCCAGGCCTTTGAGTTGCTTTTTGTTCAACGCAGCGAAGATGCCGCCGGGCTTGTAGTCGCACTGGATGTCGTAGTGCTGGATGCGCGAGCGAATGATGTCGGCGCCTTCGAAGATCATGCTGCCGAGGACTTCAGCAGTCTTGTCGCCGTAGCGTTCTTCGATCACATCGACGTCGCGGCTGTAGGAGTTGACCAGTTGGCCGCCGTTGCGACCGCTGGCACCGAACCCGACTTTGGCGGCTTCGAGGACGGTGACGCTGTAACCGGCTTCGGCGAGGAACAACGCCGAGGACAAACCGGTGTAGCCGGCGCCGATCACGCAGACGTCGCATTCCACCAGTTCTTCAAGTACCGGGAATTCGCCGGTGAAGTTGCGGGTGGCCGCGTAGTAGCTGTTTACATGTGTTGTTGGTTTCATACGTTTCTCCGATGGCCGCAGGCTGACCTGCGACCGCCGCTGTAAAGGTGTTAGAGCTTGATCCAGGTCGCTTTGAGTTCGGTGTATTTGTCGAACGCATGCAGCGATTTGTCCCGACCGTTACCCGACTGCTTGAACCCGCCGAACGGCGCGGTCATGTCGCCGCCGTCGTACTGGTTGACCCAGACGCTGCCGGCGCGCAAGCCGCGAGCGAAGGTGTGGGCCTTGCTCAGGTTGCTGGTCCACACGCCCGCGGCCAGGCCGAAGATGCTGTCGTTGGCGATGGCCAGCGCTTCTTCCTCGGTGTCGAAGGTGATCAGCGACAGCACCGGGCCGAAGATTTCTTCCTGGGCGATGGTCATGGCGTTGGTCACGCCGTCGAAAATCGCCGGTTCCACGTACAGGCCACCGGTGCTTTCGAGGGTGCGGCTGCCGCCGGCGATCAGTTGCGCGCCCTGGTCCTTGCCGACCTGGATGTAGCGCAACACGTTGTCCAGTTGACGCTGATCGACGACCGCGCCGACGGTGGTGTCCGGATCGAGGGCGTGCCCCGGTTTCCAGGCTTGCAGCGCCTCCACCAGCAGCGGAATGAACTGCTCGCGAATCGGGCGCTCCACCAGCAACCGCGAACCGGCGGTGCAGACTTCGCCTTGGTTGAAGGCAATCGCCCCCGCCGCTGCTTGTGCTGCCGCGCGCAAATCCGGCGCGTCGGCGAACACCACGTTCGGGCTCTTCCCCCCTGCTTCGAGCCAAACGCGTTTCATGTTGCTTTGCCCGGCGTAGATCAGCAGTTGCTTGGCAATCGCGGTGGAGCCGGTGAAGGCCAGCACGTCGACGTCCATGTGCAACGCCAACGCCTTGCCGACGGTGTGACCGTAGCCCGGCAGGACGTTGAACACGCCTTTCGGGATGCCGGCGTCCAGCGCCAGTTGCGCGATGCGGATCGCGGTCAGTGGCGACTTTTCCGAAGGCTTGAGGATGAACGAGTTGCCGGCGGCCAGGGCCGGGGCGAACTTCCAGCTGGCCATGATCAACGGGAAGTTCCACGGCACGATGGCGGCGACCACACCCGTTGGTTCACGGGTGATGAGGCCGAGTTGATCGTGCGGCGTGGCGGCGACTTCGTCGTAGATCTTGTCGATGGCTTCGGCGCTCCAGCGGATCGCGTTGGCGGTCGCCGGGATGTCGATGTTCATGGAATCGCTGATCGGCTTGCCCATGTCGAGGGTTTCGAGCAGGGCCAGTTCTTCCTGGTTGGCCAGGATCAGATCGGCGAAACGGATCAGGATTCGTTTGCGCTCGGCGGGTGCCTGTTTGGCCCAAACGCCGGACTCGAAGGTCTGGCGTGCGACTGCGACTGCCGCGTTGGCGTCGGCTTCGTCGGTGCTGGCGACGTTGGCCAGGAAACGGCCGTCAACCGGGCTGATGCATTCGAAGGTATCGCCGCTGAGTGCTGCGCGATATTGACCGTCGATGAACGCGCGGCCTTCGATGGATAAGGACTGGAAGCGTTGTTCCCAGTCGCTGCGAGTGTTTGTCATTGTTGTGACTCGACGCAGAGGAATAGGTGATCGTCAGTTAAAACTTGCAATGCAATCCCCTGTGGGAGCGGGCTTGCTCGCGAAGGCGGTGTGTCAGGCGACATCGATGTTGACTGTGCCGGCCTCTTCGCGAGCAAGCCCGCTCCCACATTGGATCAGCGGTGTTCACAGAACTCGTGTTCACCGGCAATCCCTTGTGGGAGCGAGCCTGCTCGCGAAAGCGGTGTATCAGGCGACATCAATGCTGACTGTGCCGGCCTCTTCGCGAGCAGGCTCGCTCCCACAGGGATTTCACTGGCCGTTAAACAGTGTGCAAATACCAGTTGTACTCAAGGTCCGAGATGGAGTTCTCGAACTCGGCCAGCTCGCTTTCCTTGCACGCCACGAACACGTCGATGTAGAGCGGGTCGATGTATTTGGCCATGACTTCGCTGTCGTCCAGCTCGCGCAGTGCATCGCGCAGGTTGTTCGGCAGGCTCTGTTCGTTCTGCTCGTAGCTGTTGCCTTCCACCGGTGGGCCCGGCTCGATTTCGTTGGTCAGGCCGTGGTGAATACCGGCCAGAACCGACGCCATCAACAAGTACGGGTTGGCATCAGCGCCGGCAACACGGTGCTCGATGCGCACCGAGTCCGCCGAACCGGTTGGCACACGCACCGCAACGGTACGGTTGTCGATGCCCCAGCTCGGCGAGTTCGGCACATAGAACTGCGCGCCGAAGCGGCGGTACGAGTTGACGTTCGGGCACAGGAAGGCCATCTGCGCCGGCAGGGTCTCGAGCACACCGCCGATCGCGTGTCGCAGCGCGGCGTTCTGCTCGGGATCCTCGCTGGCAAAGATGTTGTTGCCTTCTTTGTCGAGAATCGAAATGTGCACGTGCAAACCATTGCCCGCCTGACCCGGATACGGCTTGGCCATAAACGTGGTGTCCATCTCGTGGTCGTAGGCGATGTTCTTCACCAGACGCTTGAGCAACACCGCGTAGTCGCAGGCTTTGATCGGGTCGTTGACGTGATGCAGGTTGACTTCGAACTGCGCCGGGGCGCTTTCCTTGACGATGGCGTCGGCCGGGATGCCCTGCTCTTTCGCGCCTTCGAGGATGTCTTGCAGGCAATCGACGTATTCGTCGAGGTCATCGATCAAGTACACCTGAGTCGACACCGGACGCTTGCCCGATACCGGCGAACGCGGCGACTGCGGACGACCGTTCACGTTGTCCTGGTCGATCAGGTAGAACTCCAGCTCGAATGCCGCGCAGATGGTCAGGCCGAGTTCGTCGAATTTGCGCACCACATTAGCCAGCACTTCCCGAGGGTCGGCGAAGAACGGCTGGCCTTCGAGTTCGTGCATGGTCATCAGCAATTGCGCGGTTGGGCGTTTCTGCCACGGCTCAATGCTCAGGGTGTCAGGGATGGGGTAGCAGATTCGATCCGAGTCGCCGATGTCCAGACCCAGGCCGGTGCTTTCCACCGTAGAGCCGTTGATGTCCAGGGCAAACAGCGAGGCCGGGAGGTTGATGCCTTTTTCGTAAACCTTATGAAGACTGGTGCGTTCGATGCGCTTGCCGCGCACCACACCGTTCATATCCGCAATCAGAAGGTCGACGTACAAAACCTCAGGATATTTCTTAAGGAATGCGTTTGCTTCGTTGAGTTGAACGGTACGCAGAGGGACCGACATGATGCACCTATTAGCTGTTAATTATTATGTTCACTACCTTGTTGCGAGCCCAGTCAATCCGAAAGGCAAAGTGAAGTCAATAGCGAACACTTGGCCTTTCAACCTTTATTTTCGGGCCTTTTATGGGCACGAGAGTGCCAGATACGTCCCGCGCACCGCGTAAATCCTCAGGATCAGACGACCGGCGTTTAGAATTTTTTACATGAGAGTTGTTAATTAAAATCAACAAGGCTAAGCTCCGGAAAAGCTCGTTCAAGTGTGAAACTTCGAGGTGATAAAAATGGCATTCAAGCCATTGATCGGCGTTACAGCGTGCGTCAAACAGATTGGCCTGCACCCCTACCACGTCAGCGGCGACAAGTACTTGCGTGCTGTCAGCGTCGCGGCTCTGGGGCTGCCCGTGGTCATTCCTTCCCTGGGCGAACTGACCGAAATCGAGGACCTGCTCGCGCAGCTCGACGGTCTGTTGCTGACCGGCTCGCCATCGAATGTGGAACCCTTCCACTACCAAGGCCCGGCCAGTGCACCCGGCACGGATCACGATCCGGCGCGGGATGCCACGACTCTTCCTTTATTGCGTGCAGCGATTGCCGCCGGTGTGCCGGTGCTGGGCATCTGCCGTGGCTTTCAGGAAATGAACGTGGCATTCGGTGGCAGCCTGCATCAGAAGGTCCACGAGCTGCCCGGCATGCTCGATCACCGTGAAGCGGACAGTCCGGAGTTGGCGGTGCAGTACGCGCCGGCCCATGCGGTCACCGTGCAACCGGGCGGCGTGTTCGAAGCGCTGGAGCTGCCAGCCGAGTTCATGGTCAATTCGATTCACAGCCAGGGCATCGATCGACTGGCGCCGGGCCTGCGCGCCGAAGCGATTGCACCGGACGGTTTGATCGAGGCGATTTCGGTGGACCACAGCCCGACCTTCGCCGTCGGTGTGCAATGGCACCCGGAATGGCAGGTGCTTTCGAATCCTCCTTATCTGAGTATTTTCCAGGCGTTTGGCGATGCATGTCGCAAGCGTGCGGCGCGGCGTAATTTGCGCTGACTTAAAACACGATTAATCCGTTTACTGCCCCCGTGAGTCAGGCGGGCGTGCCCTTGCGCGCCCGTCCCTCACGACAACAACACACCGCGATAACAACAAGTACTACCAGGCAGCCAGGACGGCGGCGCCGAATAAGCCCGAGCAGTGCGCGCCAGTGAGTCATGCGCAACGCCCTGTAGGAGCTGCCGAAGGCTGCGATCTTTTGATCTTAAAAAGCAACGTCAAAAGATCGCAGCCTTCGGCAGCTCCTACAGGGACCGCGTTTGAATTGATTAGCGTCGTACGCCCAGGGCTTGCAATCAACTATTAAGTCAGGCCGCGTTGGCCCGACGACTGAAACCTGTTGGGAGTTTCACATGGCAAATGCCTCCAGCACTTACAGGAAGGCTCTTGAAGGTCACCAGGCACCGAAAAAGGTGTTGGTGAAAATCGACCGGGTCACCAAGAAGTTCGACGAAACCACCGCTGTGGACGATGTGTCCCTGGAAATCCATCAAGGCGAAATCTTCGCCCTGCTCGGTGGTTCCGGCTCGGGCAAATCGACCCTGCTGCGCATGCTCGCCGGCTTCGAGCGCCCGACCGAAGGGCGCATCTTGCTCGACGGTGTCGACATTACCGACATGCCGCCCTACGAGCGGCCGATCAACATGATGTTCCAGTCCTACGCGCTGTTCCCGCACATGACGGTGGCGCAGAACATCGCCTTCGGTCTGAAGCAGGATCGGTTGTCCGCCAGCGAAATCGACGCCCGAGTCGAAGAGATGCTGCGCCTGGTGCACATGACCCAATACGCCAAACGCAAACCCCATCAGTTGTCCGGCGGCCAGCGTCAGCGTGTCGCCCTCGCCCGCTCCCTGGCCAAGCGTCCGAAGCTGCTGTTGCTCGACGAGCCAATGGGCGCACTGGACAAGAAGCTGCGTTCGCAAATGCAACTGGAACTGGTGCAGATCATCGAGCGGGTCGGCGTGACCTGCGTGATGGTGACCCACGACCAGGAAGAAGCCATGACCATGGCCGAACGCATCGCCATCATGCACCTCGGCTGGATCGCTCAGATCGGCAGCCCGGTGGACATTTACGAAGCGCCGGTCAGCCGCATGGTCTGCGAATTCATCGGCAACGTGAACGCCTTCGACGGCACGGTTGTGGAAGACCTCGAAGGTCACGCGATCATCCACAGCCCGGACCTGGAGCAGAAGATTTACGTCGGTCACGGCGTCAGCACCTCGGTGCAGGACAAGTCGATCACCTACGCCATCCGCCCGGAAAAAATGCTCGTCAGCACCCTCAAGCCCGAGCAGCGCTACAACTGGTCCCAAGGCAAAGTGCATGACATCGCCTACCTCGGCGGCCACTCGGTGTTCTACGTCGAATTGCCTGGCGGCAAGATCGTCCAGTCGTTCATGGCCAACGCCGAACGCCGTGGCGCACGTCCGACCTGGGACGACCAGGTCTACGTGTGGTGGGAAGACGACAGCGGCGTGGTACTGCGCTCATGAAAACTTTCAATCAGCAATTTCTAAGGTTGGTCCCCAGCGGGCGCAAAATGGTGATCGGCATTCCGTTCATCTGGCTGTTCCTGTTTTTCATGCTGCCGTTCTTCCTGGTCATGAAGATCAGCTTCTCGGAAGCGGCGCTGGCGATTCCGCCGTACTCGGAGATCTACACCTTCGCCGAGCAGAAATTCCAGCTGCTGCTGAACCTCGGCAACTACTCGCTGCTGACTCAGGATGAGTTGTATTTCTCGGCGTACCTGGGTTCGTTGAAAGTGGCGTTTTTCAGCACGCTGATGTGCCTGGTGATCGGTTTCCCTATGGCCTACGCGATCACCAAGGCCAACAAAGAAACGCAAAACGTCCTGATGCTGCTGATCATGATGCCGACCTGGACTGCGATCCTGATCCGCGTTTACGCGTGGATGGGCATCCTCAGCAACAACGGTTTGCTCAACGCGTTTCTGATGTGGACCGGGATCACTGATCACCCGATCGAGATCCTCAACACCAACACCGCCGTGTACATCGGGGTCGTTTACGCCTACCTGCCGTTCATGGTGTTGCCGCTGTACGCCAACCTGGTGAAACACGACGGCAGCCTGCTGGAAGCCGCGTCGGACCTGGGTTCGAGCAACTTCAACAACTTCTGGAAAATCACCGTACCGCTGGCCAAGAACGGCATCATCGCCGGTTGCATGCTGGTGTTTATTCCGGTGGTCGGTGAGTTCGTGATTCCGGAGCTGTTGGGCGGCCCTGAGACGCTGATGATCGGCCGTGTGCTGTGGCAAGAGTTCTTCAATAACCGCGACTGGCCGGTGGCGTCTGCCCTGGCGGTGGTGATGCTGTTGATCCTGATTGTGCCGATTCTGCTGTTCAACCGCAGCCAGGCCAAAGAGATGGAGGCACGGGGATGAAACGCTTCGGATTTTCAAAGTTCATGCTGATTTTCGGCCTGTCGTTTATCTACCTGCCGATGCTGATCCTGGTGATCTATTCGTTCAACGCCTCGAAACTGGTGACGGTGTGGGGCGGCTGGTCGGTGAAGTGGTATGTCGGTTTGCTCGACAACACGCAACTGATGGGTTCGGTGGTGCGCTCGCTGGAAATCGCCTGCTACACCGCGATTGCGGCAGTAGCGCTGGGGACCTTGGCGGCGTTCGTGCTGACTCGCGTGACCCGCTTCAAAGGTCGCACGCTGTTCGGTGGTCTGGTGACGGCGCCGTTGGTGATGCCGGAAGTAATCACCGGTCTATCGTTGTTGCTGCTGTTCGTGGCCATGGCGCAGTTGATCGGCTGGCCGCAGGAACGCGGTCTGGTGACGATCTGGATTGCTCACACCACGTTCTGTGCGGCGTATGTGGCGGTGGTGGTGTCGGCGCGTTTGCGTGAGCTGGACCTGTCCATCGAAGAAGCGGCCATGGACCTGGGTGCGCGGCCGTTGAAGGTGTTCTTCCTGATCACCATTCCGATGATTGCGCCGTCGTTGGCAGCAGGCGGGATGATGTCGTTTGCCTTGTCGCTGGATGATCTGGTGTTGGCGAGCTTCGTGTCCGGTCCGGGTTCCACGACCTTGCCGATGGAAGTGTTCTCGGCGGTGCGTCTGGGGGTTAAACCTGAGATCAACGCGGTCGCCAGTCTGATTCTGCTCGCTGTTTCGATCGTGACGTTCATGGTCTGGTACTTCAGCCGCCGCGCCGAAGCCACCCGCAAACGAGCGATCCAGGAAGCGATGGACCAAACCGCCAGCGAGTCCTGGCAACAACCCAAAAAGCAAATGGTTGAGGCAGCGGCTTGATGTAGGAGCTGCCGCAGGCTGCGATTTTTTGATATTGCTTCTAAAAATCAAAAGATCGCAGCCTCGTTTCACTCGACAGCTCCTACAAGATGATGGGCCCGCTCCCTCGCTACAGGTTTTATGTTCATTGCAATTTTGCTTTGCGTACTTGAATAAAAAAGAAATGGAGTTGTACCGATGAAAATGTTTGGCAGGACTCTGCTGACACTGTCCTTAGTGGGCGCCATGGCAACGGTTGCCCAGGCCAACGACAAGGTTCTGCGCGTTTATAACTGGTCGGATTACATCGCCCCCGACACGGTCAAGAAGTTCGAGGACGAGACCGGGATCCGCGTGACCTACGATGTGTTCGATAGCAATGAAACCCTTGAGGCACGCCTGCTCGCGGGTAAATCCGGCTACGACATCGTGGTGCCGTCCAACAGTTTCCTGGCCAAGCAGATCAAGGCTGGCGTCTACCAGACGCTGGATAAGTCGAAGCTGTCGAACTGGAAAAACCTTAACCCGGTTCTGCTGAAAAACGCCTCGGCCAGCGACCCGGACAACGCTCACGCCTTCCCGTACATGTGGGGCTCGATCGGCATCGGTTTCAACCCGGCCAAGGTCAAGGAAGTGCTCGGGGCCAACGCGCCGACCAACTCCTGGGACTTGCTGTTCAAGCCGCAAAACGCTGCAAAACTGAAAGCCTGCGGCATCAGTTTTCTCGACTCGCCGACCGAGATGCTCCCGGCCGCCCTGCACTATCTGGGCTACCCGGTGAACTCTCAGGACAAGGCACAGATTGCTGAAGCCGAATCGTTGTTCATGAAGATTCGGCCGTCGGTGGCGTACTTCCATTCCTCGAAGTACATCTCTGATCTGGCCAACGGCAACATCTGCGTGGCCGTCGGTTACTCCGGCGACGTGTTGCAGGCCAAGGCCCGCGCCAAGGAAGCCGGCGACACGGTGAAGATCGACTACAGCATCCCGAAAGAAGGCGCCGGCAGTTTCTACGACATGGTCGCCATTCCGCGAGACGCGGCGAACGTCGACAACGCCTACCTGTTCATGAACTTCCTGATGCGCCCGGACATCATCGCCGAGATCACCAACAACATCGGCTACAGCAACGCCAACGCCGCGGCGACACCATTGGTGGATGAAGCGATTCGCGAAGACCCGGGGTCGTATCCACCGCAAGACGTGATGGCCACGCTGTACGCGATTCCGGATATGCCGATTGGTATTCAGCGGGTCATGACCCGCGGCTGGACCCGCGTAAAACTCGGGAAGTAATTCGCTTGAAGACGCCTTCGCGAGCAGGCTCGCTCCCACAAGGAATGTGTGTTCACACCGCTCTAATGTGGGAGCGGGCTTGCTCGCGAAGACGGCGGCACATCCAGTATCAATGGGCCTGACCTACTGCTTTCGCGAGCAAGCCCGCTCCCACAGGGGTCCGTGGTGAAACACAGACTTGTGAACGACAACAATCCCCTGTGGGAGCGAGCCTGCTCGCGAAGAGGCCCTGACATTCGACATCAATTTCAGCTTTCCCGTCTTCCGTTCAAGCAGCGCCTTACCACCGCTGCGCCTCCTGCGAACGGCCTCACCTGGCTCCTCGGTTAAGGTGAATTTCAGGCGCCCTCGGGCGCCTTTTTTTGTACTAGGGAATTAGCGGCCATTCGGCCAATGCTCGATAGCGGCCCTTATGGGATTCGAACAGCGTGAAGAGATCGGCGTGCAGTACAAACTCCGGTGGTGTAGCGGATTCCGGTACCGGCAATCGATAGTCCCGCATCAAGGTCAAATGCGGTCGGAACTCCTTTGGCGAATCTTCAAATCCAAACGGCAACATCGCCTGTTCCAACCCGTAAACCAGACGCAGCAACTGCGGCGGTGCCTGCTCGGTTGCGAGCACCATCACCCCATGCTTGCGCCAGACATCCAGTCGATCAAGCACCACCCGCAAAGGCACTCCCGGCACCCGAACCTTCGCCGCCGCCGTGCAGATCTCGGCAATCTGCGCCACGCCCACCGCCCCCAAAAACTTCAACGTCAGATGAAAGTTTTCCGCCGGCACCGGCCGGCCGCTACGCAGCTCTAAAGCCGCACGCCACTGGGCAATCGCCCGCCGCTGCTCTGCCGCGCAGTTCAAGGCAAAAAACAGACGCTTGAACGGTTCATGGGATTCGTCGCTCACGCCTGGCACCTCCTGACATACACGTTATAGTTGAACCAACCGAATCAACCGGAGGGCGCCATGCGAGAAATCATCAGCAAAGAGCCATGGTGGGCGATGCCGCCGCAGCCCGGTCAGGACGAGTCCGAGCTGGAATGGGGCTGGCTGGTTCACTATAGCGAAGGTGAGCCGCGATTCGAGTTCGTCCGGGAGCGGCCGACGGACAGTGAGATCCGCAACCGGAAAAGTTGCAGGATCACCCCATCGTCAGAATGATCCTGCAGTAGTTTTTACGCTTGCACGACAATGTTGAAGCCACCAAACACCATGCGCTGGCCATCGAACGGCATCGGGTTGACGTCCTGTTGCATGCGCGGATCGACCATGACTTTCTGCATCCCTGCATCGCGGGTGGCCTTGTCGGGCCAGACGATCCAGGAAAAAATCACGGTTTCGTCCTCCTTGAGTTTCACCGCCATCGGAAACGAGGTCACCTTGCCGTCGGGCACGTCATCGCCCCAGCATTCGGTGATGCTCAGGGCGCCGGCCTCTTTGAAGATGCTGGCGGCGATCTCGGCGTGCTTGATGAATTTTTCGCGGTTGGCGGTGGGGACTGCGGCGACTAAGCCATCGATGTAAGACATGGTGGTTCTCCTTCATGGGCTAAAGGCCAATACCAGACGAACACAAAACCTGTGGCGAGGGGGCTTGCCCCCGTTCGGCTGCGAAGCAGTCGTAAAATCCGCAAACTCGGTGTGTCTGACACACCTCTGCGGAAGGCTTTGGGGCCGCTTCGCAACCCAACGGGGGCAAGCCCCCTCGCCACAGCAAGCTCCCTCGCCACAGGGGCTGTGTTCATCCTGAACGGCATCGGTCAGGGGTCGATCTGTGGAGTAGTCGATCCGCCCGGGCTCCAATCGACAGCGCCGCTGCCCGAACTGACCGACGGTACTTCAGCGCTCCCCACCAGGCTGCCCTCGATTTGCGCGGCCATGTACAGTGTGCCCGCCATCACCCCGGTAGTTGGGTTCTGTAGCAGTTTTGTCCAGGCCTTGTCGAAGGTATTGCCCAGGCTGCTGCGGATCAGCGCTTCGCTGTCCGGCCGGTCGCTGGCCTGGATGATTGCGCGAATCCCCGCCACCCCGACCGTAATCAAGCCCCCGGCCAGTTTGCCCGCCGCCGCGGCCACGGCACTGGCGGCGCCGCGGGTGGGCATCTCGGCTTCCATTCGTTGACTGGCGCGCTTGGCCACCGGCGCCATGGCGGTGTCGGTCGAACTAACGCCCTTGTCACCCCCCGCCTGGTGGATTTTGTCGATCAGTGCCGCGTAGGCCGGCAACGCGTTCAGTGGCTCGGAATGCACCACTTGGTAAAGCGAAGCGTCCCGGGCTGGTGGCGGCCCCAGGGCAATCGCCGGGATTTTCTGGATACGCCCGTTGAGCTGCGCCATCGGCACGCCGTGGCGCTGGGAGATTTTCTGCAGTTCTTCCTGAAGTATGTCCACGTAGAACGCCGTGGCCAGACCGAGAATCGCATCGGGATCGATCTCTACTGCGACGGGTGCCAGCACGCGTTTCTGGTATTGCTCCAGCAGATAAGCCGCCAGGCGCTTGGCCGAGGCATCTTGCTCGCCCTGAGCACTGAGCGTGTACCAACTGACCTTCATGGACAGCCATTCCTGGGTCCAGTAACTGCTGAACCAGGGAATAAAGTTCTCTTCGGTCAGTTGATAGACCCGCGTTCGCCAATAATCCATGGCGCCGTGCGCGTAGATTTTGGTCTGCTCGGTGGCCGATTGCGACGCGGCGACAATCTCCCGGTCCACCTGCTGCCAGGTGCTCGGCGAAACCACCACCACTGGCGCCACCACCGGGGCACGCGCAGACGTGACGCATCCCGCCAATACCATCATCACGACGACGATCAGCGAACGCAGGTTCAAGATCGCGGTGTCCTGGAGTCGCTCCCGAGCGAAATGCCCGGTGCTCATAAAGCTATTGAGTTGAGTATAGGTTGAGGGTTTTGTCCGTTCGTCTGGAGAGTGAGGTGATCTTGAGGTCGTCTTCGCGGGCAAGCCTGGCGCCTACAAGGGCGGCGCCAGAACGATGAAAAAACCTTCACCATCATTCACATCGATATTCACCATCGTAACGAATGCCTTCCGCGAAAAAACCGACCGGTGCACGATCTGCCCATACCCAACGCAAACCCCGCATCGGAGGGGCACATCATGTTGATCCATCTCTTGACCTGCCTGGCCCTGACCGCCGTCACGCTGACCCTGTTTTCCCGTTTCTTCCTGGACATCGGCCACACCGAGGAGCACCCGTCATGATCCGCATCGTTAACCTGGCCGTGAGTTTCCCGGTGTTCGGCAGCAACTACTATTCGCAACAGGTGGTCTCGCGCAAAGAGATCGCGCTGGTGTTCGACAAACAGTTCGAAGACTTGCTGATGCCGGCCGCCACCAACCACTTCAGCAACGAAGTGGTCGGGCTTAACGACCAGTTCCGGTTTTTGAATGATGTGCTCGTCGAGCATTTGCTCGACGTTGAGTTGGCGCAGCACGCACCACGTTCCTCACGGGCGTTTACGTTCTAGTGCAATAGCCATTTCCAGCACGTCACCGAACGCAGGCAGACACCGTATTGGTCGTCCATTTTCGCCATCGGCGGGATCAAACGAGTGAACGCCTCCCATGCCAGTTTCTTGTCGGTGCTGAGGTAAAACTCGCGCATGGCACCGACCTGTGCCTGAGCGACCGGGCCCGACCACGCTTGGAGCGTCTGATTGTCGAGTTGCCGCAAGCGCAAACCAAATTCCTCCCGATAGAGCACCAACACCTGCCCGTGGACCTGGCTCAACTCATGGTCGTAGTTCATGAGATTGCGGCGGTACAGGGCCCAATAATCCTCCGGAAAGGTGAACCACAGCTTTGCCTTGCGAGCGCTGATCGCCGCCTCCAGCTGCTCTGGCGTCATACGCTTGCGAGCTACCTCGACCGAGTCACCTTTCATATCCGGGGTGATGCTGGCATCGATGATGCGACCAATCATCGCCAAACGCTCGGGCGTATCGGGCAATAACACCGGCACCACCGGGAACACCGCCGATGTTCCCATGCAAGCCCTCAAGCCCCGGTCCTCCAGGGGTAACGACGTACGCCGCGTTTTGCCATCCACCCGCTCAACCTGTTGCAAGGACACCACGCACCGGGACTTCACCGAATCGACCGTCAGCTCATATTCGGCACCGCGCGCGGGCATCAGATTGAAGGCCTGCGCGCCGCATACCTGCAGGTAGGCTTCCTGCTCTGGCTTGAGTTTGATTTCCAGGTAGCCCCGGGCATCGGTTGGCGGCGCGAAGCTCATCCCCACCCGCCGCGAGGAGTCGCGGGCGAACAGATTGTTGAGCAAACCAGTGGTGTAGCCCTGGCAGTGCCCGGCGTTAAAGAAGTCGAGGGTGGCGTTGTCGACATTGGCGACAAATCGCAGCTTGGCGGGGTCGGGATCATCGACCTCGGGATAGCTGCCATTGATGCTGCAACCGCTGAGCAAAACGCACAGGGCGAACGCTCGCCACAAGTGCGCAGGGAAAGCTGACATGGGTCGTCCTTGAAGCGCATGCGCGATGAAAGTGGCCGATGCTACTAAAGGGCCACTAATGCGTCCATCCGGATACTCACTTGCCCAGGTTTTGATTCATCAACCCAGGTTGTTGATTGGCGCTCTGCCACTGACGCAAGTTGTCGCAGCCCTCGGCGTTGACTTCGGCTGCATTACTGCGGGTATCACAGATCATCGACCATTTCTGCCGCAACGACGGGTACTTGATGAAGTCCGCGCGGGTGGGCGGTTCGCAAGCGGATAAAAGTGCAGCCGACAGCATAACGGCGGCCGATTTCCAGGCAGCCGAATAACTAAGGATTAACTTCATGGTGATCCGTTTTCGGTTAAGGAAAACGCTCTCGGATTTTTGATCGGGGTCTGACAACGGGCCAGTTGATCTGGGCATGGGTGAATCCTATGGCCTGAATGGCTCCACATCCAGATCCACTTTCAGCTCATTTAACAGAGCCATTCTTCGGCTGAAAAAACGCTAATCACCGCGGCCGTCACTCGCAACGCGGTGCCGAAAAAACACACCCCTACGAAGACGACGACCAACGTCAACCATGCGATGACGCTTTATTTGAAACTCAAGCGGCAAGTCGTGACGGTGTAATCTCGCGATCAACTTTGCGCACTACAACGTTTTCTGGCTGTTCCCGATGGTCCTGGCCTTCTCGATGGCCCAGTCAAACGCATCTTCCATATCCAGCAGGTGTGGCTTCGGCGCGTGGTCTTCCACAATGGCCGTGCCGTCCGGCGCGTAGACGCCGATAAACATCTCCAGCGAACCGTCCCGCAGGATCCTGGCCTTGACCTCGATCTTGCAGCCATTCGACAGGGTTTCCGTGTGGACCATATGGCGCTCGGTCATAGCTGCATTCCTCTTATCGTGAATGTTCGAATCCCGCTGCTTATGTTAGTTCAGGGATGACGACCGCCCTGCGTCAGGACAGCGGCCAAATGCCACCTATACTCCAACCACCTACCCCGCAAAGGACCTGCGCTTCCAACAATAAAAAGCAGAGGTGGAACATGGTCTGGCAGCAAATCTACGACCCGTTCGGCAACCCGGTGATCTCGACTGCATTGGCGGCAACGCCGGTGGTGGTGATGCTGGCATCCCTGGCGTTTTTTCATATCAAGGCACACTTGGCGGCGCTGCTGGCCCTGGCCTCTGCCTTGCTGATCGCTATCTTCGCCTTTGGCATGCCGGCAAACATGGCGGGCACGGCGGCGTTGTTTGGCGCGGCCAACGGGTTGCTGCCGATCGGCTGGATCGTGCTCAACATCATTTTCCTGCACCGGCTGACCACCGAGAATGGTTCGTTCAAAGTGCTGCAGGATTCCCTGGCGCGCATCACCGACGACCGGCGCCTGCAATTGCTACTGATCGCCTTCTGCTTTGGTGCGTTCTTTGAAGGCGCGGCCGGGTTCGGCACGCCGGTAGCGGTGACCGGGGCGATTCTGATTGGCCTGGGCTTTTCGCCCCTGGCCGCCTCGGGCCTGGCGTTGATCGCCAACACCGCACCGGTGGCATTCGGCGCCCTCGGCACACCGATCATCACCCTGGCCAAGGTCACCGGGCTGGATGAAATGGAGCTGTCGATGATGGTCGGCCGGCAACTGCCATTTTTCTCGGTACTGGTGCCGTTCTGGTTGATCTGGGCGTTCGCCGGCTGGCGCAAGATGCTGGAAATCTGGCCACCGATTCTGGTAGCGGGAGTCAGCTTTGCGGTGCCGCAGTTCGTCGTGTCCAACTACCACGGGCCGATGCTGGTGGACGTGATCGCCGCGCTGATTTCCATGGCCTGCCTGACCGGTTTCCTCAAGGTGTGGAAGCCTGCGAATGTGTACACCTCCGCCGCCCTGTCGGGGCGCGTCGACAACTCGAAAATCGATGCCGAGCATGAACAAAAAACCGAGGCCAGTGCGACCTTCGCCAGCGATGCCAAACCGGCGGTCATGCGCGCGTGGATGCCGTGGATCATCCTCACGGTTTTCGTGTTTGCCTGGGGCACTCAAGGTTTCAAGAACCTGTTCGATACCCGCGCCGTGGTCGATCCGCAAACTCATTCCGCCACACTCGACCCGCAAGGCAAACCGTTGCGTGAGGCGAATCCGATCTTCTCCCCGGCCGTGACCTTCACCACCCTGCACCAGCAAGTCGAGAAAGTGCCGCCCGTGGTACCGGCGCCGAAAACTGAAGAGGCCATCTACAAGTTCACCTGGTTCACCGCTACCGGCAGCGGCATCTTTTTCGCGGCGATCCTGGGTGGTCTGCTGATGGGTTATTCGATTCCGCAACTGGCGCGCCAATACCTGCGAACCCTGTGGGTGGTACGTTTTTCGCTGATCACCATCGCGGCGATGCTCGCCCTGGGCTACCTCACCCGCTACTCGGGACTGGATGCGACCATGGGCCTGGCCTTCGCCGCCACGGGGATTTTCTACCCGATGTTCGGCACTCTGCTCGGCTGGCTCGGCGTGGCGTTGACCGGCTCGGACACTGCCTCCAACGTGCTGTTCGGTGGCTTGCAACGAGTGACCTCCGAACAACTGGGCATCAGCCCGGTCTTGATGGCTGCCGCCAACAGTTCCGGCGGGGTCATGGGCAAAATGGTCGACGCCCAGTCGATCGTGGTCGCCTCCACCGCCACTCGCTGGTACGGCCATGAAGGGGAGATTCTGCGCTATGTGTTTTTCCACTCCATCGTGCTGGCGATACTGGTCGGTGGGTTGGTGACGTTGCAGGCGTATGTGGCGCCGTTCACGCATATGGTGGTGGGTGGGCATTGACCCGATCCCCTGTGGCGAGGGGGCTTGCCCCCGCTCGGCTGCGAAGCAGTCGTTAAACCATCACATGCGGTTTGTCTGGTACACCGCGGTGCATGGTTTTAGGGCTGCTTCGCGACCCAGCGCGAGCAAGCTCCCTCCCCACAGGTTCGGTGTACACCGGGTCTTTTATCAGCGCGACCGGGAACCTTCCCCCGTCGCCGCTGCCCCCTTGATAATCGACTAAGCTTAACAGACTGAGCCCGCGCACTTGGGCGCATGGATTGGTCAACTCAGTCCCCCCGAAGAAACGTCCACCCGTATCCCGTATAGAATGCTAAATTTCTCCGCCATCCGGTTCGCGTTGATTTAATACAAGTAATTGATCGCGACTGCAGCACATAAGATCGTCCTGCCATTGATTCACGAAGCAGGCACAAGCCTATTTATTTTGTAGCGGCGTCAGGACGTCGCTTTCTAAGGCACATGCATGACAACTTCATCCGACCCAAAGTCCACCGTTGCTGATTCACCGCAGCATCCCTTTCACCCACTCGATTTTGGTGTGGTGGGTATTGGCGCGTCCGCCGGTGGGCTGCAAGCGATCAAGTTGTTTTTCGACAACATGCCCCAGGACAACGGCATGGCGTTCGTGATCATTCTTCACCTGTCGCCGGATCACGAAAGCATCGCCGACAAGATCATCCAGGAATCGACGCACATGCCGGTTCTGCAGGTCACCGAGACGGTGCCCATTGAACGCAATCACGTGTATGTGATTTCTCCGGCCCATCGGCTGACCATGAACGACGGTTACCTTGAGGTCAGCGCATCCGACCCGCGCCTGGGTCGAACCTCGGCCATCGATCTGTTCTTCCGTAACCTGGCGGACGTGCACCGTGAGCGAGCCTTTTGCCTGGTGTTATCCGGCACCGGTTCGGATGGGGCGGTGGGTTTGTCGCGGATCAAGGAACAGGGCGGCGTCACCTTGGCCCAGGCACCGGAAGACGCCGAGTTCGATGGCATGCCCAGGGCGGCCATCGAAACGCAGATGGTCGACCTGGTTTTGCCAGTAGTGGAAATGCCGCAAAAGCTGCTGGAGTTGTGGCGCAATGCGAAGTCCATCACCCTGCCCACGGCCAATGATCCAGACCTGCAAACCTTCGCGTCGGTCACCGAGCGTGACGCCGCGACCGCCGAACAATTGCTGCACAGCATCCTGATCCAGTTGCGTGCCGGCACCGGCCATGACTTCAAGCATTACAAGCGCGCCACCGTGTTGCGCCGCATCGAAAGACGCATGCAGGTTACGGCGCAGCCCGACCTGAACGCCTATTACCACTACCTGCAAAACAGCCCCGAAGAAACCAAGGCGTTACTGGCCGATATGCTGATCGGCGTGACCAATTTTTTCCGCGACCGCGAGGCTTTTGAAGCACTTGAGCGGGACGTGGTGCCGCAATTGGTCACCGCCGCAGTTTCGACACAGCCGGACAAAGAAGAAATCCGCGTCTGGTCGGCGGGCTGCTCCACTGGCGAAGAAGTCTACAGCCTGGCCATGCTGCTCAGTGATCAGATGCAACTGGAGTCCAGCCAGGCCACGTTGCAATTGTTCGCCACCGACATCGACGAGCGCGCCATCAGCGTCGGTCGCAGCGGACTGTACCCGCAAGCCATCATCACGGATGTGCCACCAACGCGGCTGCGCCATTACTTCACCAAAGAAGACCAGCACTATCGGATTCGCAAAGAGCTTCGTGAAAAGGTCTTGTTCGCCAAGCACAGCCTATTGTCCGATCCTCCGTTCTCGCACATGGACCTGATTGTCTGTCGCAACCTGCTGATCTACCTCGATCGCGAAGTCCAGCGCGAAATCCTGCAGATGTTCCACTTTGCCCTGCGTCCTGGCGGTTTCCTGTTTCTGGGCACCTCCGAGAGTGCGGACGCTTGCCACGACCTGTTTGCCCCAGTGGACAAGCGCAACCGGATCTTCCGGGCCAAGACCGGTGCCGCCAATAGCCGCCGTCCCCCTACGATGCCCCGTGGAGGCTATGTGCGAACCGACATTTCCCGTCAGGCCCCGCAAAGCAGTACGCCGCGCAAACTGTCGTTTGCCGACATCCATCAGCGGGCCTTGGAACACTCCGCACCGCCAAGCATGATCGTCGACGCCAACGCCGACATTCTGCACATGAGCGAAAGCTCGGGCCGTTACCTGAGGCATGTCGGCGGCGAGCTGTCACGCAATTTGCTGACGCTGATTGTTCCGGAGCTGCGCCTGGAAGCGCGCACGACGCTGTTCCAGGCGCAACAAAGCAGCCAAGTGGTGAAATCCCGGGCGGTGGTGATCAAACGCGAGGATCGCAGCTATAAAGTCGACCTTGTGACCCACCCTTACCGCGACGAAGAATCGGACAGCGAGTTTGTCCTGGTGATTTTCGAGGAGCTCGAAGTCGACCCTTCGGACGCCGCGACCGGCGCCGTGCTGCAGTCCGAAAACCAGGTGTTATCCAACCTTGAGCGGGAGCTGCAGCGGACCAAGTTGCAGTTGCAGGACACCATCGAACATTCGGAAGTCTCCAGCGAAGAGCTCAAGGCTTCCAACGAGGAAATGCAGGCGATCAACGAAGAACTGCGTTCGGCCACCGAAGAACTGGAAACCAGTAAGGAAGAGCTACAGTCGATCAACGAAGAGTTGCTGACCGTCAACTTCGAGCTGAAAACCAAAGTCGAAGAAACTGACAAGATCAACGACTACCTGACCAACCTGATTGCCTCCACCGACATCGCCACGGTGTTTATCGACAGCAACCTGCGCATCAAGTGGTTCACACCCCGGGCCACCGATATCTTCAGCATGTTGCCCGTGGACACCGGACGCTCGCTGCTCGACATCACCCATCGCCTGGACTACGAAGGCCTGGCCGCTGATGCGGCGCTGGTGTTCGAGTCCTTGAACATGATCGAGCGTGAAGTCAGCAGCACCGACAACCGCTGGTACATCGCCCGCATCCTGCCCTACCGCTCCAGCGAAAATCACATCGACGGCACGGTGCTGACATTCATCGACATCACCAAGCGCCGCGCCGCCGAAGAAGAACTGCGCCAGGGTCAAGAGCGCATACGCCTGCACGAGGCACAAAACCAGGAATTGTCCGAAATCAAGAGCAGCAGTCACTTGAAAGATGGGTTCTTCGCGGTGATGTCCCATGAACTCAAGCACCCGCTGAACCTGATTCAACTCAACGCCGAACTGCTGCGTCGCTTGCCGCTGATCGTCTCCACGGGACCTGCGGCAAAAGCGGTTAAAGCCATCTGTGACGCCGTCAGCAGTCAGGCCCGCATCATTGATGATTTGCTTGACGTCGCCCGGGTGCGTACCGGCAAGCTCCGCCTCAAGCGTAGTGACGTGGACTTGAACAGGATGCTGCACGATATCCATGGCCTGGTGACTAACGACTACACAAGCGTAGACGTCACTTTGCAACTGCCCGACGCCGGGCAGCCGGCACTGGTGATCGATGCCGATCCGACCCGGGTGGAACAAATCATCTGGAACCTGGTGAACAATGCGCTGAAGTTCACCCCTGCCGGTGGCCAGATTCAGTTGATCGGCACCCGTGATGGCGGCATGGCCCGGCTTGATGTACATGACAGCGGCGTTGGCCTGAGTGCCGAGAGCCTGCATGAAGTGTTCGACCTGTTCGGTCAGGCTGCCAACCAGCACTCTACCCACCAACGTGATGGTTTGGGCATTGGCCTGTCGCTGGTGCGGCAGTTGGCGGAGGCGCACGGTGGCAGTGTCGAGGTCAAATCTGCGGGACTGGGCCAGGGCTGCACCTTCACCGTCCTGCTGCCCTTGAGCTACCCCCATGACAAAGCGGCAATATCGAGGCAGGCCGGTGAACAGTCCGGACGTCTGGCCGGCCTCACGGTGTTGCTGGTGGATGACTCGCGGGACGTGCTGGACACCCTGAAAACGCTGCTGGAAATGGAAGACGCCCAGGTCATCGACTTCACGGAGCCGCGCCAGGCACTGGAAGCCGCCCATACCGGTCGATACGACGTGGTGGTGTCCGATGTGGGAATGCCTGGCATGAGCGGCCATGACCTGATGCGCGCCTTGCGTGAACTGCCGCATATCAAGCAGGTCCCGGCGATTGCCTTGACCGGTTACGGCGCTGAAAGCGACATCGAGAAAACCCGTAAATCCGGTTTCGATCGGCACCTGGGCAAACCGGTGTCGTATGACGCGCTGATCGACACGATTGAAGAGCTGAGGCAGACGCGCACGGATTGATCCCCTGTGGGAACGAGCTTGCTCGCGAAGGCGGTGGGTCAGTCGATATCAATGTTGAATGGGGAATCGTCTTCGCGAGCAAGCCCGCTCCCACAAGGGTTTGGTGTCGTGCGCACCATTTCCATCCACCACCGATTACCTGTGGGAGCGAGCTTGCTCGCGAAAGCGCTGGGCCAGTCGATATCAATGTTGAATGGGGAATCGTCTTCGCGAGCAAGCCCGCTCCCACAAGGGTTTGATGTCGTGCGCACCATTTCCATCCACCACAGACTACCTGTAGGAGCGAGCCTGCTCGCGAAGGCGGTGGGTCAGTCGATATCAATGTTGAATGGGGAATCGTCTTCGCGAGCAAGCCCGCTCCCACAAGGGTTTGATGTCGTGCGCACCATTTCCATCCACCACAGACTACCTGTAGGAGCGAGCCTGCTCGCG